>NZ_CAXAUC010000008.1:0-185138 GCF_963972205.1 uncultured Gilvimarinus sp.
CCGCATGCAGGGTGTTGTGGGGGCTGGAGGCTAGACACCTCCGGCTACCCGATTAAGCGCCATACTTGAAAACCGTTAAAACCTTATTCAGCAGGAAATACACTAACCAGCAGGAGATAACATAAAAATAGCCTATTGTGATTGTGTAAACACCCAGCGCAGCCATTGTGGCTAAACTGCCTTTTGAAAAAATGGAATCACCAGACACGATAAGTGCCCCAATACCTGCTATAGGAGCAAATATTACCGGCAATAACCATGTGGCTTTCTTAACAGTTCCTTCATGACGCTTCCTAGACCATAAAATAAATGCTGCGCAAAAAATGCAATAGGGAATCCCCGCTATTGCAATTGCAAAAGGTAAAACCATAAATATGCTATCAGTTGGCCATATCCAAAATGTAGCCGCCAATATAAAAGGGCTAAATAGTGCCCAAGAAATATATGATTTAAAACTAATGCTCATAATTGGTTGCACTTAACAGCTAATTCATGCGACTCAGTCGCACTTTCACCTGTCACCCTATCCCCAGTAGAAACTGGATGAAGTTGGAGATGGAGTCTGTTGGAAGTACAGGGGAAATAGGCATGTTTTGACAGCTCCTTGTCTGGGGAAAGTGCGACTAATGTTTATTGAAGGTTTAATTTAATCTTTTTTATCTTACCGCGCAAGCTCTACTAACCTATTGAATTATTTAGAAAATATTATTCTTACACCGCAATTCCATACCTAGCGCTCAAGGGTTTCCCTTGAATACTGGGTGCCGCGTTAATTATCCGATACCAATACTCAGGCTCACAGCCAGCTACCGCGCGCCCCTTGCCGCGCCCGGTGACACGGGCATATAAAAAAGCCCGCTTTAGCGGCAGCCCAGCCAAATAACACGATACAACCAGATCAAGCAAGCCACCATAGCACTTCGCTCGCTGGATACCGGCTCAAGGCCGGTATGACGCTGTAAGTAAACATGCAACTAGCGCGTTCGCCAACTACGAAGCACCGCTTTTGGGGCCCCTGCAGCCAGCCGAGCGGAGGCCTATTTTAGTGGGTAAGCAAGCAGGACGTTTGCGCAAGTATCGCCACGCCACGGAAGGCGTGTCGATGCGGCCCGCTAAAATCGGCCGGAGCGAGGGGACCCGAAGGGCTGAGGTGCCGGGGTGCGTTTCTTGATTACTTCTTGTCGCATAACAAGAAGTAATTCGCCCGCCCGGCGACTGAGGGCACACAAGGTGGATAAGCAACCAATGCTATCGTTTGGCACCCACACTGCTCCGTAGGCACAAAAGCCTCTAGATTCCGGGTCAAGCCCGGAATAACGATGAAAAGGTGCGGCCCCAGCCCGTGGCCTGCCCGTGTACCCCAACCATAAAGACAACCCCAAAAACCAAAAAGCCCCGCACTGATTTCTCAGTGCAGGGCTTTCTAAAAGCACACGATTAAAACGTGTGCCTTAGCAAAAATTTAAAGCAACGTTCGCTATAACTAGCTTAGGCTTTAAATTCCGCACGACCTTTATAAGGCGCGCTGCCATTCAACTCGGCTTCGATGCGCAGCAGACGGTTGTACTTAGATACGCGGTCTGAGCGGCACAGTGAACCGGTTTTAATTTGGCCGGCTGAGGTGGCAACCGCCAAATCGGCAATGGTGGTGTCTTCGGTTTCACCTGAACGGTGCGAGATAACGGCGGTGTAGCCGGCGTCTTGCGCCATTTTGATCGCGTCCAAGGTTTCAGACAGTGAGCCGATTTGGTTGAACTTGATCAGGATTGAGTTGGCGATTTTCTTATCGATGCCTTCTTTTAGGATCTTGGTGTTGGTTACGAACAAGTCATCGCCCACCAGCTGGATTTTATCGCCCAGGATTTTGGTTTGGTACGCCCAACCTTCCCAATCGCTCTCGTCCAGGCCATCTTCGATAGAGATGATGGGATACTTGTTGGTCAGCTCAGCCAGGTAGTCACTGAAACCTTCGGCGTTAAAGGTTTTGCCTTCGCCAGACAGGTTGTACTCGCCATCTTTGTAAAACTCAGAGGCGGCGCAATCCAGTGCCAGAGTCACATCTTCACCCAGCTTGTAACCGGCATTGGCGACGGCGGTGCCGATAACAGCCAAGGCTTCTTCGTTAGATGGCAGGTTAGGAGCAAAGCCACCCTCGTCACCAACGGCGGTGTTCAGGCCTTTTTCGTTCAGTACTTTCTTCAGTGCGTGGAAAATTTCAGCACCTACTTGCAGCGCTTCGGCGAAGGTTTTTGCGCCTACAGGCTGAACCATAAACTCCTGAATATCGACGTTGTTATCGGCGTGCTCACCACCGTTAACAATGTTCATCATCGGTACTGGCATGGTGTATTTGCCAGAGGTACCGTTAATGTCGGCAATGTGCGCGTACAAAGGCACACCTTTAGCAATGGCAGCAGCTTTAGCAGCGGCCAAAGATACGGCCAAAATGGCGTTGGCGCCCAGCTTAGATTTGTTTTCGGTGCCGTCGGCTTCGAGCATGGCGTTATCCAGCGCGCGCTGATCGGTCGCATCCATTCCCACCAGCAAAGGCTTGATGGTGTCGTTGATGTTGGCAACGGCTTTTAATACGCCTTTACCCAAGTAGCGAGACTTGTCGCCATCGCGCAGTTCCAGTGCTTCACGCGAGCCAGTTGAGGCACCCGATGGTGCACAGGCCGCGCCTACGGCGCCAGACTCAAGAATCACTTCAGCGCTAACGGTTGGGTTACCGCGGCTGTCCAGCACTTCAAAGGCTTTAATGTCTACTATCTTGCTCATTGGGGATTGGCTCCAATTGTCGTTTCAGTAATGTCGGTTAACTATACAAATTAGGTTAACGGGTTAACGTGGTGCTGATGTTACAAAATCGGGTTTTGCTGCCGCTATTTAATTTCCAGCGGCGCCATGGCTTTTACCAGCGCATCGATGCTTTGCATCTGCGCTAAAAATGGCTCTAGTTTATCCAGTGGTAAGGCACTGGGGCCATCGCACTTGGCGTTGTCCGGGTCGGGGTGAGCCTCTAAAAACAAACCGGCTAAACCCAGCGCCATGCCAGCGCGGCCCAACTCGGCCACTTGCTGACGGCGACCACCGGAGGCGGCGCCAAACGGGTCGCGGCACTGCAGTGAGTGGGTCACATCAAAAATCACCGGCGCACCGCCCGAGGCCTCTTTCATGGTGCTAAAGCCAAGCATATCGACCACGAGGTTATCGTAGCCGAAGTTGCTGCCGCGATCACACAGAATCAGGTTGTCGTTGCCACACTCGCGAAACTTCTCGCAGATGTTTTTCATCTGGCCTGGGCTTAAAAACTGCGGCTTTTTAATATTGATGACGCTGCCGGTTTCAGCCATGGCCTGCACTAAATCCGTTTGGCGCGCTAAAAACGCCGGCAACTGAATAACATCGGCCACTTCACTCACGGGCTGGCACTGATAAATCTCGTGCACGTCGGTAATGACCGGCACGCTAAAGGTGCTTTTGATCTCTTGAAAGATTTTTAAGCCCTCGTCCATGCCCGGCCCACGAAACGAGTGGATGGATGAGCGGTTGGCCTTATCGAACGAGGCTTTAAAGACGTAGGGAATACCAAGCTTTTGTGTCGCTTCAACATAGGCCTCGGCGGTGCGCAGCGCTAAATCGCGCGATTCGAGCACATTCATGCCGCCAAACAACACAAACGGTAAGTTGTTGCCGACACTGACACTTCCGGCATCAGTACCGCCAATACGAACAGTTTTATCAGTCACAGAGATTCCTTAAAGTAAAATCCCGCAACGCGCTAAGCGTGCGGGATGATCGTGTTTTAGCCTTTGGCTTTAAGCGTAGCCGCAACAAAGCTGGTAAACAGCGGGTGGCCGTCCCGTGGGGTCGAGGTAAACTCGGGGTGGAATTGACAGGCGACAAACCACGGGTGATCGGCAATTTCGACCACCTCGACCAAGGTGTCATCCGACGACCAGCCACCAATGCGCAAGCCCGCTTGCTGCAGCATATCAACGTAGTTGTTGTTGACTTCATAGCGGTGACGGTGACGCTCGACAATCACATCGTGGCCGTAAATCTCGCGGGCTTTAGAGTCTTTCACCAAACGACACTCTTGTGCGCCCAGGCGCATGGTGCCGCCTAAGTCCGATTGCTCGTCGCGTTTTTCTACGCGGCCGCTCTCGTCGGTCCACTCGGTAATCAAGCCGATCACCGGGTCTTTACAGTTGCGGTCAAACTCCGTGCTGTTGGCGTCTTTAAGGCCCACCACGTTGCGGGCAAACTCGATGACTACCGACTGCATACCCAGGCAAATGCCCAGATACGGCACTTTGTTTTCACGGGCGTAACGCACAGCGGCCAACTTGCCTTCGACGCCACGGTTGCCAAAGCCGCCGGGCACCAAAATAGCATCGGCACTTTTTAAGATCTCGACGCCTTCCTGCTCAATGCGCTCGGCATCGATGTAATCAATTTTTACGCGGGTGCGGGTGTGAATGCCGGCGTGACTCAAGGCTTCGTTAAGCGACTTATAGGCGTCCAGCAGCTCCATGTACTTACCCACCATAGCCACGGTAATTTCGTGCTCGGGGTTAAGCTTGCCATCGACGACCGCATCCCACTCGGACAAATCGGCCGGGCCGCAGCTTAAGCCAAATTGATCGACGACGATTTGATCCAGGCCAAACTCGTTCAGCAGGCGCGGAATAGAGTAGATGGTGTTGGCATCGGGCACCGGTACCACGGCCTTTTCGGCGACGTTGGTAAACAGGGCAATTTTGCGGCGCGAGTCGTCGTCAATGGACACCTCAGAGCGGCACAACAATACCTCGGGCTGCAAGCCAATGGAGCGCAACTCTTTTACCGAGTGTTGGGTAGGCTTGGTTTTGGTTTCGCCAGCGGTGGCAATGTAAGGCACCAGCGTTAGGTGTACCAGCATGGAGTGCTGCGGGCCCAGCTCGACTTTAAGCTGACGCACGGCCTCCAAAAACGGTTGTGACTCGATGTCACCCACGGTGCCGCCGATCTCGACCAGCGCAACGTCCACATCGCGGCCGCCCTCTAAGATACGGCGCTTGATTTCGTCGGTAATGTGCGGAATCACCTGCACGGTGCCACCCAAGTAATCGCCACGGCGCTCTTTGCGCAGCACCGTCTCGTACACGCGGCCGGTGGTAAAGTTATTGCGGCGGGTCATGCGGTTGCGAATAAACCGCTCGTAGTGGCCTAAATCCAGATCCGTCTCGGCACCATCTTCGGTGACAAACACCTCGCCGTGCTGGAATGGGCTCATGGTGCCCGGGTCCACGTTGATGTAGGGGTCGAGCTTCATGATGGTGACCGCCAGCCCGCGCGATTCCAAAATAGCCGCCAAAGAGGCCGAGGCAATGCCTTTGCCCAGCGAGGAAACAACACCACCGGTAACGAATATATATCGCGTCATGTAAAGCCTTGTAGAGGTTGATCAGTATGCGGTTAACCAGCACAAAGCCGGCAAGCGGGACCAAAACTGTACGAAACCGGCTGCGAGGAGCCAAGTAAAACCGTATAGAACCGCCCTAGAGATGGGGCGCCAGAGTACCAGAAAGCGCGCTTAAGCTCAATTACTAAGCGTTAAAATAGACGCTTAAAGCGCTTTACAAAATTGCACCGTAAAGAGCGGCACCAACCGGCTACGAAGTGCCGCTTGGAAATCCCCTGCAACCAGCCGAACGGAGGCTTGTTTTAGGAGCTAAGCAAATAGGACAAGGTGAATGCCGCGAAGCGGCAGAGAGGGCAACCCGAGCTGCGTGTACACAAGCGTCGCCAATATGTGTGACACATGACATTTTGTGCCGCCAAAGGCGGGCTTATTTTATATGCTCGTGTCGCCGGGCGTGGCGAGGCACTTTTCTGTGTTTGGCCAAATCAAAGTACCCCAAAGGCAGCTCGCGCGCATCCTGCGCTCGCTGCATTAGTGAATTTATTCACGTCAAAGGCCATCCCGGCATCTCAGCCCTACGTCGCTAAGCGTCCGGCCAGTAAGCACCGCTTACTGGCGTTCGATTACGCACAAAGCAGCACTTTGTAAGCGCTAGATCTCACCCCTCGCTCAGGCCTACTTAGGGGGTAAGTGAGCAGGACGCTCACGCAAGTATCGTCAGGCAAAGGACTGTCTGTCGATACGGCCCCCCTAAAATAGACCTACACTCGGCTGGCTGCAGGGGATTTCAAAGCGGCACTTCGTCGCTAAACTCGGCATAAGCTAGATGGACTGTAAAAGCAGAAGACTTTATAGCTTTTCGGCTGACCACTGCCAACAACATTCCCGTCCCGGCTCTCCATCTGTGGCAGCAAAGCGCTGGCAAACCCAGTAATCGGCGACGGCTGCCAATTCACCATTGATGTACAGCAGCGGCACACGGGGGCGCAGCCACGTGGGTATTTGGTACTCTTGCAGTAGTTTTTTAAGCGATTGCGAGTGTACCCTGCCCGCTGGCTGGCAGCGCTCGCCTCCTACGCGCCACTGTACTTGCAAGCCGGCGCTTAGCCATTTAAGGGCGATACCCGCACCCGTTACTGGCGTTAAAGTCAGGGCATCGCCGCCGGGCAGCATGAGTGGCTGAGCCGTATCGCCCCACTCAATGGCCGGTTGGCTTTGCTCCGGCTGCCACTGCAATGGCAGGTGCAAGGCGTACAACTTTTGATTAAAGCGCTGCAGGCTTACCGGCCCCGCAATCACCTCGGCGCCATGACCTTCGCTTTGCACTAGCTGGCTGTCGATCTCGGCCAGTGCTTTACGAGTCGGCAGCTGGTTAAACCGTAGCTCCAGCCAATAGCGCAGTAAGTTATGGCGGCGCGGCGCAGACATAGCCCCAAGCGCGGCCACAGGAAGGCAAAATCCCATAGCGACAGTTTGCTCGGCCAGAGCTTGTAAATCGGCAGCGGCGTACTCGCTTAACAAGGTATCGTTGCTGCGGTTTAGCTCGGCAGAGTCAGCCAGTGAGCGTGCCGCGGCGGGCCAGCGCTCACGCAAAGCAGGCATGACGCGGTGGCGTAAATAGTTGCGATCAAACCGTACGTCGGTATTCGATTCATCGTCTACCCAACTTAACGCGTGCTCCTTAGCGTAGGCCTCAAGCTCGGCCCGGCTCACCTCTAACAAGGGGCGATACAAGCGTGCCGCGCCTAGCGGTCGCTCGGTTGCCATTGCCGCCAAGCCCCGCGCGCCCGCGCCGCGCAACAAACGGTAAAGCACGGTCTCCGCTTGGTCATCCTGGTGCTGAGCCAGCAACAACACATCTCCCTCGTTAAGCACTTGGGTAAACGCTTCGTAACGGGCGTCGCGAGCCAGTGCCTCGAGATTGCCTGCCGCCGTATCCAGCGCCACCTTAACCACGTGCAGCTCGACACCTAGCTCACGACAAAATTGCTCGCATTGTTGCTGCCACTGGTCTGCATTGGGCGACAAACCGTGATTAACGTGCACCGCTTTTAAGGGCCAAGCGGGGCGCGCTTGTCGTAGCCAGTGCAGCAAAACAGTCGAGTCGAGCCCACCACTAAATCCCACCCAGCCGCACGCGCCTGCATCTGGCTGCAGGTTATCGAGTCTGGCTGGGTTAATAGTTAGGGTCATAGCGGGTCCTCGTTGGCTGCCCATTAAAACGCAAAAGCGACCGTAACAAAACGTCTCTTGCACCTAGGCGCCACAATCGCTAGTGTTTGAGCCCCAAAAGACAATCACACAAATGAGCATTATGAGTAAAACCAAGGTCAGCACCACCGCCCAGTACGGCAGCTGGGATTCACCCATTGATGCCAGCGCCCTCACCGCCAACGCCGTGCGTTTAGCGGAGCCGCAACTGCACGAGGACATTGCCTACTGGCTAGAGTCGCGCCCCGACGAGGGCGGCCGCAATGTGTTGATGCGCCAACAACTGGGGCGCGAGCCGCGCGAACTATTAGATGCCAGCATCAGCGTGCGCACCCGCACCAATGAATACGGCGGCGGTGCGTATTTGGCAACCGCAGAGGCAATATACGCCGTATTTGATCACGACCAACGGGTTTACCAGATACCACTCAAGCAGGGGCACTCTCTTACCCCCGCCCCCCTAACGCCCAAGGGCGATTTTTGCTATGCCGACTTTTGTTTAGATGTCAGCCGCAAGCGCCTTATCGCCGTGCGCGAAGATCACACAGGCGCGGGCGAGCCGGCCAACGAGATAGTCGCCATCGACTTAAGCGGTAACTTAGCCGTTGAGGTGTTGGTCACAGGCGCCGATTTTTACAGCAACCCGCGCCTTAATAACCGCGCCGACAAACTCTGCTGGTTAAGCTGGGACCACCCCAATATGCCTTGGGATGGCACTGTGCTAACGCTCGCCGAGATAAGCGATAGCGGGGAGTTTAAAAACCAGCGCAAGGTTGCAGGTGGCGATAACGAGTCGGTATTTCAGCCCAGCTGGAGTCCGTCAGACGAGTTGTTTTTTGTCAGCGACCGCAGCAACTGGTGGAACTTGTACCGCCATAGTGATCGCGGCGCAGTTTGTGTACTGGAGATGGATGCCGAATTTGCCACGCCGCAATGGGTGTTTGGCATGTCCACGTACGGTTTTTGCGGCGACGATAAAATCCTATGTACCTTCAGCCAAAACGGCCAGTGGCAACTGGGGCTGATTACTCCCAAGAAAACCCAAAAGGGTTATCGTTTTAGTGCCCTTAAAAGCCCCATGACGCACATCAGCGACATCGCCACCAGCGCCGACCACCTAATGTTTATCGGCGCTAACTCGACCCGTGCGCCGGCATTGCATCACTTATTAGCCCAGTCGATCGGCCACTGTGCCGCGCCGCCATTAGCCATTGTACGCCGCTCGCAAGCGGATATCGTCGAGCCAAAAGATTTAGCCACCCCGCAGCCGGTTAGCTACCCCACCGGCAACGGCGACACCTGCCACGGCTTTTACTACCCGCCGTGCAATACCACCCATCAAGCCCCCGCTGGGGATTTGCCGCCGTTAATTGTAATGTGCCATGGCGGGCCAACGGGCGCCACCAGCAGCGCGTTAAATTACAAACTGCAGTTTTGGACATCTCGTGGGTTTGCCGTGCTGGATGTTAATTATCGCGGCAGCACCGGCTACGGCCGCGAGTATCGCGATAGCCTAAAAAACAACTGGGGCGTAAGCGACGTGCAAGATGTGGTCGCCGGCGCCGAATATTTAGTCAAACAACAACTGGCACACCCCGAGCAGTTGATTATTCGTGGCTCCAGCGCTGGGGGTTACACGGTGCTCGCCGCGCTTACCTTTAGCGATATTTTTAGTGCAGGCGCAAGCCTATACGGCATTGGCGATTTAACCGCTCTGGCCGAAGACACGCACAAGTTTGAATCGCGCTACCTTGATACTCTGGTGGGCCCCTACCCCGAGGCCAAACAAACCTACCTGGACCGATCGCCCCTTGAGCATATTGCGCAGTTAAATTGTCCGGTGATTTTTTTACAGGGTTTACAAGACAAAGTCGTGCCGCCAGCGCAAGCCGAGGCTATGGTCGCCGCACTTAACAGCAAAGGCATCGCCAACGAGTACGTCACCTTTACCAACGAAGGTCATGGGTTTCGCGCCGCCGACAGCATTCAAACAGCCATTAACAAAGAGCTGGCGTTTTACCGCCGTGTGCTCGGCCTAGAGGCTTAAAGGTGGGACGCTGGCGACCACCGCGCCCCAAAAGCTCGGCGTATATTACCGCAGCAGGCGCCCGTGCCTTAAAAGACGAGCTTCGCGAGCTGTGGAAAGTTGAGCGCCCTAAGGTGACCGAAGTTGTCCATGAGGCGGCTAAAAACGGCGACCGCTCGGAGAATGGCGATTACATTTACGGCAAAAAACGCCTGCGGGAGATCGACTCGCGGGTGCGCTTTTTAACCAAGCGGTTAGAGTCACTCACCATTGTCGACCGCTTGCCCGACGACCAGAGCCGTGTGCTGTTTGGCGCCTGGGTGACACTCGAAGACGACAACGGCAAAGAACGCTGCTACCAGATAGTCGGACCCGATGAATTTGATGTAAGCGCCGGTAAAATTAGTATGGACTCACCACTGGCGCAGGCCATGTTAAAAAAACAAGTGGACGATGAAATTATGGTACACGGCGCCGAAACCGAGCAGGTGTATTACATCAGCGCCATTGAGTATAAACCTTACGCTTGATCGGCCAAAAGCGAGAGGCGGACTAGCTCTTCCGTAAGCGTGTTATCGGGGAACGACTCGCCGGCGCGCCGATACCAATAACCGGCATTGCCCAAATCGCCCTCATCGCGATGCAGATAAGCGTGCAACAGGCACGATATTTTATCGTTGCCATCTTGCACAAGATTGTGGGCGCCATCCCAATCACCCGCGTTAATCAGTGCGACGGCTCGTTTAGCGTTGTTCATTGTAACCTCTGCTATAATCGAAAAAACCTGAGAGCCATTGTAAGCGAATGTCCATACCCCTTGTCACCCACCCCGCCTACTCATTTCCGTTTCCGGGGCGGCACCGGTTTCCGATGGAAAAGTTTGGTTTACTTAATGAGTGCTTAACCGAGCAAGGTATACTCACGGCCAACAATACCTTTAGGCCGGGCAGCGCAAGTGCGGCGGTACTGCACAACGCCCATTGCCCCGATTATATCGAGCGTTTTAGCCAAAATAGTCAGTCGAAGCAAGAAGTTCGCCGCATGGGTTTGCCCTGGAGCGAGGGGTTAAAAAAACGCACTCTTATTTCGCCCAACGGCACACTGCTAACCGCACACTTGGCATTAAGCAACGGCATTGCCTGCCACTTAGCCGGTGGTACTCATCACGCCCACTACGACTTTGCCTCGGGCTTTTGCATTATTAACGATTTGGCGGTTACTGCAAACACGCTGTTAGCGCAGAGAAAAGTTAACAAACTGTTAATTTTTGATTGTGATGTGCATCAAGGCGATGGTACGGCCGCAATACTTGCCCACGAGCCGCGGGCTGTGACCTGCTCGATTCACTGCGAGAAAAACTTTCCGGCGCGCAAAGCACGCAGCGATTACGATATTGGCCTTGCGCCTAACACCGCGGACGACGAGTACCTTGAGGTAGTCTCCAACACCCTGGCTCAGCTAGTAAAAAGCGAACAGCCAGATTTAGTTATATACGATGCCGGCGTGGATATTTTTAGCCAAGACCCTTTGGGATTATTACAGGTGAGCGAGTCAGGTATTCGCGAGCGCGAGCGATTGGTGTTAACCATGTGCAGAGCAAATAATATTCCGGTGGCCACAGTAATCGGTGGCGGCTACGATGACGACCGCAAAGCGCTGGCCAAGCGGCACGCTTTGGTGGTGGAGCAGGCGCACCATTTATGGTGCGCTTAAAACAAGATCAAACAATAAAGTATTACCAAGTTTTATAAGGCAAGAACTTACCATTTAATGTGAGTAAAACCCGGTCGCCTTTAGGGTCTTCGATTTTATCAACCTCCATTGAGAAATCGATCGCACTCATAATTCCATCGCCGAACTTCTCTTGAATAACCTCTTTGAGCGTATCGCCGTAAACTCCCACCACTTCATACAAACGGTAAATCAGTGGGTCGGTGGGTACGGCTTGGTCCCAGACTTTTGTCGGAAACGCCACAAGCGCAGCGGTCACGTCGTCATCCAGCGATAGGTGATCGGTAACCTTTTTGGCGATAGCGGCCGGCGCGCTATTCATACCCAAGCAGGCGGATGCCAACCACACGGGTGAAACGTCTATATCTTTTGCTATTGCCTCCCAGGTGAGGCCGCGTGCAGCTTTGGCGCTTACAATAGTGTCGGTCATGCTTTGTTTGTTCATCTCAGGCTCCTATTGGGTTATGGATAACGAAGAGATGAGCAAGTTGCGGGCCAGCGTGCGTTTGCACGACAATCACGCAACATCTACGACTTCGGTGCCCTGCTGGTGGTGCAATGGGATGTGCGTGCGCACCAACATAAACCAGCCAACAGGCAGTCGCCCAAGACACAATCTAAAGGCAAAAAAATGCCGGGCCCTAAGGCCCGGCATATTAGTGTAACGACACTGGTTTAACTGTTCGCCAGCTTAGTTATCACCCCACAGCTCATCCAGCAAGTTCCATTTGCGCTGATTAAAGCCGTCCCATGTGCCCCATGCGGCAGTATTGGATACGGGATCGTAGACGTGGTTATACAAGCCGCCGGTGTCGCCCGACTCTGGGTTGGTGGACCAATAACACGCCTGAATGTTGTTCTCAGCCATGTAATCTACCACAGCGCCTTGCCACTGCTCATCCACACCCGGTTGGATATGACCCCAGCGGTTTTGATCGCGAATTGGCGCACCTTCGGGCCAATCCAGATGGCCACCGAACTCACCCACGATCATCGCGTAACCTTGCTCACGCAAATAACCAAAGTGCTCGTCCCAACCTGGCTCCAGACGCGCGGGATCGATCACGATATTACAATCGGCATCACCTGCCTCATCGCCTTCCATACCTTCACACTCGGGCTGCGCCGGGTCCATAAATTGTTTCTGGACAAAGACTGACGGGCCATAAGTATGTGGCGACAGAATCAAGCGCTCTTTAGGAATATTAAGCGGATCATTCTGGAACGGATAGAGGTTTTCGCCCCAGTTGGGGTTGGTCTCTTCCGAGCCATGGGGTACTTCGGTACCGTCTTTAGTGGACGATGAGATACCTTCAACCATCACCAACACATCTTGGTTGACTTCATTAATGGCAGAGTAGGCGTTCTCGGCCAAGGTGCTCCACTCATCCCAGGTGTAATCCCACGGTTCGTTAAAGATGTCGATCGCCATAATGTTATCGACACCTAACTGAGCCGACAGACCGGCAATATCGCGCAAATCGTCCAGCCATAGCTGCTCGTTGTATTCGTGCACGACAACGCCGTTGTCGTCCACTACACCACAAGAGTAGCCTTCGCGGGTGAACTCATAGTTTTCACGATCGCGATCGGCGTAAGGAGGAGTGGAATCTAAACGACCTGCACGCCAACCCACATAGTTGGAGCACGAGTGAATATCGATAATAACTTCGATGTCGTTTTGGTCAGCTTGCACAATAAAATCTTCTAACGCTTGACGAGCGTTATCTTGACGTACCGATGCAGCATTTTTTAGCACCCCGCCCTGACGGATATCGCCGATACCTTGTGGGTCGGTTGGATCAAGTGTTTGCGGCGCAATTGGTAGGCGAATCGTGTTAATACCCTGGGCGGTAATTTCATCCATGGTTTGCTGAATATCGCGACCAGAATCTACCCACCACATATTGCCAACGTACAACTCCATAGGCGCACCATCTGGGTTGTTCTCAGCATCTGGTGGCTCGTGCTGACCTTCAAGCCCGAACCAAGCGGAACATTTCACCGGGAACACATCGCCGTTTTTAGTAATGTTACCTGTCTCATCGACACGGAAAGTACCGTCGCCCGAGGGCGTGCTGGACGAGGAGCTAGACGATGAGCTTGACGAAGAACTGCTAGACGAGCTGCTTGACTCACTGGAGCTAGACGAGCTGCTGGATGAGCTAGAGGACGAGCTCACCTCACCGCACACATCACCCGTTACCACCGGAGTTTCCGCCGAGCCGCCATTGGTGTTGCCTTGAAAACCAAAAGTGACCGTCTGGCCGGGCTGAATCGTACTGTTCCAGCTTAAGTTAGAGGCGCTGTAGGGGTTGCTGCCACTCATGTTGGCATTCCAGGTATTGGTCAGTGCGTTGTTGTCGTACTGCCAATTCACTTCCCAGCCATTGATCGGGGCATTACCGTTGTTAGTAATGTTAATGGCGCCGGTAAATCCCGACCCCCAATCGTTGCTAACGGTATAGCTGCAGCTGGCGCTTTGGGCAGTAGCACCTTGAGAAATCGCTGCAATCGCTAAACCCAGCATAACTGCCGAGCCACAGCGTTTTTTTGTAGTGATCATTACATTGCTCTCCTTAGTATTAGAAATTTGCCAATTAAACGTTTGCTTTAGTATTAATGGCACTTTCAATGTTGCCCTAGCCATTTACAAGCCGGGGCTTCTACTGCCGCACTCCACTCCGATGAAGTCGCCTATCCAGTACTAAGCGTCAGATAAACCCTTATTGCCGGCAATAATTTGGGCGCTGCCACGCGACATCACAGGTCGCAAAAACAACTGGCAGCGCTGTCAAACAACGATAAAAATAAACACTGAAACCGCTGTTATGACGAATAACATTTTCTATTCGATGTTGTGACCCGTGTTATCGGGCCACAACCTATATCTTGATCAATCGTCCGCCGCGGTAATGGCATCAATCAATGCCGGCTCAAGCTCACTGCCGTTATAGCGATCAAACAGTGCAAAGCCACCGTCACCGGCGTAGCCGTTATCCCAGTAAACCGGAACCATGTCGTGCTCTACCGCAGACTCGGTGATGTACTCGTTCCAGTAATTGCGATACACCTCGTGGCCCTGAACGTTAGGCCGCGAAATAACACCGTACTCACCCAGAATTACACCCACACCCTGATCAACAAAGTTGCTTTTCATACGCTGAAACTGTGCATCCACATAAGACTCGTTCGCCCATGTTTCCGTCACATTCGGGTCGGTGGCGATAGCGCCCCACTGGGTGATATTGCTGTTTTGATTTAAGGTAAAGTTGTAAGGGTCGTAGTAGTGCACCTCCATCAATAACCGATCAGAGACAGTATCAGTGGGGATATCGGCGAAATTAACACCGTGATCAATATTGGTATTAAACGCTTGCACCACTAGGTAACGATCAGCATTACCGCCACCCGTCGCACGCACTGTGTCGACAAAGGTTTGGTTAAAGCTATTTTGAACGGTGTAGTACTCTTCAGTGGGAGTGCCGTAATCACCATCAACCATTACCTCGTTAGTTCCGGCAAACAATAGACGATCATCGTAGCTTTCGAAGTGATTGGCGATTTGCGTCCACATCGTGGCTAAACGATCATTAACATATTCTTGCTCGGCGTAGGTTGGCTGCATCCAGCCTTCGTCCCAATGTATATTCATAATCACATACATATCGGCATCTAACGCGTAATTAACTACCTCTTCTACGCGGTTCATCCAACTGCTTTCTATGACAAAGTTTTGCGCATCAGAAAATTTACTCCACGCAACAGGCACCCGAATCGTATCGAAACCCGCGGCTTTAACCGCATCAATAAGCGTTTGAGTGGTTAACGGATTACCCCACGCCGTCTCACCGCCGATGGCATCCAGGGTATTACCCAGGTTCCAACCCACGCCCATCTCGTCGGTCAGCTCGACGGCTGTCAAACCACTTGGTACAGAGCTTGAAGAGCTAGAACTGGTAGAAGAAACACTAGAGCTTGACGCAACGCTGGAGCTTGACGAGCTGCTAGAGTTTGCAACGGAAGAGGAGCTAGAGCTACTGACCCCACCGCACACATCACCACTTACTAGCGGCGTCTCGGCGCCACCATTGCTGTTAACCTGCAGCCCAAAGGCCACGGTTTGCCCCGGGGCAATAGCGCCATTCCAACTTAGGTTACTGGCAGAGTATGGGTTCGAGCCTGTGATGTTCGCATTCCAGCTATTACCTAACTGATCACTGTTGTAGCTCCAGGTAACATTCCAACCATTAATAGCGCTAGAGCCGGTATTTGTGATTTCAATTAATGCTGTGGCACCGCCGCCCCAATCGTTGGTAATAACGTATTCACAATTAGCGGATTGGGCGAGCGCGGTAGCAGAAGACAGTAAGCCCACAGAGAGCGCACAGGCCCACCCGAGCTTTTTTACTCTTAAAAACGACATGGCGTATCCTCATCTATTATCTGTTATTTTCGACGTTTTTTAGCGGCTCTCAAAAACGATGAACAACAGCAATATTAAATTGACAGGGCATTTGCCAAAAAATATTTATCTATCGCGAGTGCGCAACAAAAAACGTAATGCCTGAAATCCGCCAACAAGAAAGATTTCAGACAGAGCAACGAGTATATCGACGTAAAGAAATGATAAAACGAATTAATGCGCCCACCTTCGAGACGAACCTCACAAAAAATAGGCGCTCACGGCACATAAATCATTTAAAAAAATAAATAAAAAACGTTAACGATAACTAAAAAATTAAAATTTATTTTTAATTTTATTTAATTAGATCTTATTCCCGACCATTAAAAAAATTATTATCTCGTGAAAAACAACGAAGCAAAAAAACAGAGAAAAACGAAAACACATACTAATGCCTTAGCCCTCTATATTTTTATATATCAAACGATGCAGAAATTATCGCTACTTGCTCACCAAGAAAAACCAACGCCTCTTTCCTACCTCAGAAAACAAAATTTCGATTGCTCATTAGCCGCTTCCCTCTTATTGCAAAATAGCAATACCACCCTTCATTTTTTGGTCATCAGCAAGAGGCATAGTGATGAACAACGAGAACACCAACTACAGGGGCTACCGTAATAGCGCGAACGCCAGAATCACGCGACTAGACTCATAGTGCCGATTACAAGCTGTTCCGGTTGAAGACTCGTAATTGCTTGTAATTGCGTGTGATTGTGCGCCATTGGACACTAGGCTATACCCATCATAAACGGGCGACAAAACCCAAAGATTGACTCTGCGCTACGAAAGAGCACAAGGATGACACTATGAGTACATTTGATTCAGACCAACCCAGCGCCAACTCAGTACCCTGCTGGGACTGCCAAACCGACCCCACCGCACGTTTAAAACAGATGTTTGTCGACATGGGGCAAAAACACCGAATCGCCAGCGGTGCCAAGCCTGCTCGCCGGGCCGTGTTTCGCAAACAGCACGGTATTGCCTATGGCGAGTTGGTGATCAACCCAGATATAGACCCGGCGTTTAAACAAGGCATATTCGCCGGCGAGCGCTACGAGTGCGCCGCGCGCTTCTCAAGCGATACTGGCCCAACCGACCCGGACCTGCACACCACCATGGGCGTGGGCTTAAAATTATTTGGTGTGGAGGGCGAAAAACTGATGGGTGAAGGACCAACGGCCGATTTCATTTTTCAGAATATCGACCGTTTCTTTGCCACCGATGAAAAACAGATGTGCGCTTTCACCACCGCCGGGGTAGTAGATCACAATTACCCGGAATATATAGAAAAACACCCAGAGCTTGCCGACGTACTACAGGCAATGGAGAAAATTGAAGCCAGTTGCCTGACGGCCAGCTACTGGGCGATTTTGCCCTTTAAGCTGGGGGACACTCAGATTGTTAAATACCGTTTGGTACCCGACGGCACGGAGCCAGGTGCACCGTTTGACGATACCAACTATTTAGGGCTCGATTTACAATCGCGTTTGCGCAACGGCGCGGCCCGATTTCGCTTTGAAATCCAGCTGCGCACCAGTGATACCATGCCCCTGGATGACGCCCGCGCGGTGTGGAGCACCGATGAAAGCCCTTATATCTGTATTGCCACGCTGCAGTTCCCGCAACAAGACATATGCGCCATTGGTCAAGAAGCGTTTGGCGAGAACCTCGCGTTTAACATCTGGCGCACCCTGCCCGAGCACGAGCCTCTTGGCAGTATTGCCGCCGCCCGTAAAGTGGTATATCAAGCCAGCGCTGAGGCGCGTCATCAAGCTAATGGACAGCAACTAGGTGAACCTAACGCTATAAACCCCACCTTTAGCGATACCGAGGGCGATGACAGCGACTGCATTGTTTACGCCGCCATTTACCCGCCCATTGGGGTGATGCGCGTCGGCAATGCCGAAAGCGAGTTCTTTATCGGCCCCGAGGTAAAAGACCCTGCCCCCCAAACCGACCCACACGCCTACCGCGATAGCACCGGCGCCATCAAACGCCAGGCGGCGCGCTTTAGAATCTACGGATTCAACGCCGCAGGCAAAGCCGTTAAAGAACTAACCGCGGAAAACGCCGACATTGAATGGTGCGCCCATTTAGCCAACCAAAAGTCGTCGTGGTATGAGTTTCAGTTAGCATTGGATATCCCAGAGGCGGTCGACGCCCCGCCATCGCTGTTGCGCAACAACAATGTGGCCGATCGTAAGCAACTGCTTATTGACGGTGGCGAGCGACGTATCAGCGGCTGCGATTTAAGCGACTCAAAACGCTACGGATTTCGCGGAGAGTTTTTAGGCAAAGAAGTGTACCTCGGTGAGATGCGTACCGACGCTAAAGGCCGTTTGGTCATGCTCGGCGGTCACGGCAAAGCGGAGAACATTAACGGTGATATCGCGGTTACCTTTGCCAACAACGAAGGCTGGCACGACGACATCGCCGATGGCCCAATTACCGCCACAGTAACCTATCAGAATAATGCGTTACGAGTGCTACCCGCCTGGGCCATTAGCGCCCCACCCGACTTTGCGCCACTGCAAAAATCCGTGCGTACCATGTGGGACTTAATGCGTGATGTTGCCATTAAATGCGGTCAACTGAATCGCCCGGCGCGGCCATCTTTTACGCACGATATTTTACCAATCTTTCAGCGTATGACCGATTTACAGTGGGTCAACGCAGGCTTTGCCGCGGGCTTTGGCTGGGAAGGGCCGTTTAATTACACCGCCCCCGAATGGCTGGCGCGTTTAAGCGATCCTTCATCGGCCAACCACGAGCTGCGTCGCACGCTGTCCAACAACTTTAGACGCTACGATGTATCTGGCAGCCAGGCGCCGCAACTGTGGCCCTGGGTGTATGGCGACGCCATGAGTGTTCCTGCCTCTGGCTCGCCGCGCCAACACGCGACTTTATCCGATTTGCAGCTGGCGTTTTTAGAGCAGTGGGTAGAGGGCGACTTTGACGCTGACTACCGACCAGACACCGACCCCGTGCGCTGCCTTAATCAATTACCCGTAGCGCAGCAACCGGACATGCTCACCCAAGCGGCTATGGAATTTTGTCTCGCGGATGCCTTCCACCCGGGCTGCGAGATGACCTGGCCGATGCGCACACCGCAAATGTACGAAGAAGCTTTTAGGTTAAAGCACGCCGACAATACGATGCCCACCAACGGTCACTATTACGGGCCGCTGATGAACTCAGACGTCATCAACCTACCCAAAGGCCCTTTACAGGGTGGACAAGTCGCCGGTGGCATCACCCGTTGGATGGCAATCCCCTGGCACTGCGATACCGCCAGCTGCCGCGATGGTTACGAGCCGCAATACGACCCTTATGTGCCGACGTTTTGGCCCGCCCGCGTGCCCAACAATATTCTCAATGAATCAATGCACGCGAAGGCGGTAGACCCAAACCTACCGGAGCAAGAGCGGCAGCAATCGTTTGCGTTTCGCCAAGCCTGGCTGGACGACTTACCCATTGCCGAGCCTGTGACTTACACCAAGCAAATTAACGCCATGATTGATCATTTTGATTCACTGGCCATCGTGCAAGCACGCTCTGGTGCAACCGACACCCCCCCCCTACCCGAACATATGCAAGTGGGGATCGTCTCGCCTAAAGAACAGAAAGGGCAACACCAACCGAGGCTGCTCAGTGGCACCGCCGCCGCTGGCAATGCGAGCGCTAAAGTGTCTCTACACGGCCAACGAGCGCACCGCCAAGTGGATTTAACCAGCATCGAAAAAGCCCATAGGCTAAAGCGGTAGACCCATGAACCAACACACCAGCGATATTGTGGTGCTAGGCGCCGGCATTGCCGGCGCCACCGCAGCACTGGCGCTCGCACCAGGTGCCCGCGTCACCATTATTGATAAGCTCGCCGTAATCCCCGCGCGCGCTGGCGATTGTTTACCCGCACCGGCGGGGCGCATTCTACGCAGACTTGGTTTATGGCAAGAGTTTACCCAACAAGACCACTTACCCTGCTTGGGCATGCAATCCTATTGGGGCGCGGATCAGGCCGTGATCCAAGATAGCTTACGCAACCCGGATGGTCATGGCTGGCATTTACACCGCCCACAATTTGAATCGTTGCTGCAGCGCACCGCACAGACGCGTGGGGTAGATTTTATTCGGCCCGCGACCGTAACAGCGGTAGAGCCTTGTACGGCGGGCTGGCAATTAACGTTAGACAGCGGCGATGTTATCAACACCGGCTGGGTGATTGATGCATCGGGGCGCAAAGCCTCGTTCGCGCGTAAGCTCGGAGCCGAACGCGTTAACGATGATTCACTAATAGCCGCCTGGGGAGTAATTGAGCAAGACGCGGCCCAAGGCATGCAGCGCAATATGGCCAGTATTGCCGCCGCCGAAAACGGTTGGTGGTATTCTGCCCCGCTACCCAATAAGCAGAGACTACTGGCCTACCACAGTGATCAAGCGTTACTTAACACCGCCCAGTGGCGCCACTCAGTGCCGTTTAAAAGCGCCGCGTTGCAGCAAAGGGCGCTTGCCGGGTTGTGCCTTGAGGCGTCACTTGCAACGCTCAACTACCAAGGTATTACCGCTGCCAACTCCACCAAACTCAACCAAGTATGCGGCGAGCGCTGGGCCGCTATTGGCGATGCCGCTCTCAGCTTTGATCCGCTCTCGTCACAAGGAATGTACAATGGCATGGCCAGCGCCATGCAGCTGGCTGATTTAATTCTGGAAGGATCGGTGCAGAAAAAATACCCACAACAAGTTCACGCTATTTGGCAACACTACCTTAAGCACAAAGCGTTTTTTTACGGGCAAGAGCGACGCTTTATGACACAGCCGTTTTGGCAGGCTCGGCAACTAGCGACATCTTCATTAACTACTTAATCACAGGGCACATCTACGTAGAGGAGCGTCACTTAAGGGGGGGGGCAGCATAATCAACGTCGGTGCCGGGCAACGACGACACATCAACCTCTCGACGTTTAGCTATGTACGTTTGTGCGCTTTTTGCGTCGGCCACATTGAGATCAAAAATCGCGATATTTTCATGCAGGCCATTTTCAACAGTTTGCTCTACCCCCTTAATATCGAACTGTGATTGATAAACAACTCCGTCATAAGCCTGCATTTTAAAATACTCAGACACTATTTGAGTCGGGATATAATTCAAGCGACTATCTTGTGACGTTACTGGCTTAGAAAAACATCCATTTAACTCAGTCCATGCAAATGATTCATCATCTTCATCCGTGTCCGGACTATATTGATTACACCACCAATATCCGTCAGGCCTATCCTGTAATAAGTTGACCAACCTCAAATCCGCTAGTATTTCGAACGTTGCAACTGTGACGCTTTCGTCATCTGCCGGCCTAGATTCGGCGACACAAACTTCTGGCCGATTCGCTAAATATAAAACATTGAGATTGAAAGGGTTAACTCTCCCTTCTGCTTGCAAGTTGGGAATTGGCTTCATTTCGGCTTTATCGTAAGGAGTGTTAACTCCAGCCGGATTTACTCGAGCACGATAATATACACTTCCCTTTGGTATGATTTTCACTCTACTTTTACTGGACTCGTAAAGCGCATCTAAGAACTTTAAGTTTCGTTCAGATAAAAAGTGCCGCTCACTAGATGAGGTACTTTCTAGAAAATGCCAAAAATCTTCGAGCTTTACTTTATTCATTTACAACCCCTGCTCTTTTGCCTTATCCCACAAGGCGTCCATCTCGTCCAGAGTCATATCGTCCATGGGTTTAGGGGCATTGTCCTCGATAAAGCGAAAACGCCGTTCAAATTTATGATTGGCGCGGCGCAGTGAGCCCTCCGGGTCTTGCTTTAAAGTGCGGCTAATATTGGTAACGGCGAACAGCAAATCGCCTACTTCACCTTCAACGGCGTCCATATCGCCGCTTTCTAACGCCTCTTCTACCTCGGCTAACTCTTCACGTACTTTAGCGATAGGGCCACGGACGTCTTTCCAATCAAAGCCGGTACGCGCGGCGCGCTTTTGCAGCTTGGCCGCGCGGGTCAGCGCTGGTAAATTAAGCGGCACATCATCCAGGGTACCGCGTGCGCCTTTGGCCTCGCGCTCTTCTTGTTTGATGTCTTCCCAGCGCTGTTTAATGGCGGCCTCATCGGTAGGCTGATCACCAAAGCGTTGTAATAAATCGTTTTTGGGAAATACATGCGGGTGCCGACGCACCAGCTTAGCCACCAAGGTATCAACGACGGAATAAAAATCAAAGCGTTGTTCTTCGGCGCCAAACTGACTGTAAAAAATAACTTGGAATAATAAATCACCCAGCTCTTCTTGCAGGTGATCGAGATCGCCGCGCTCGATGGCATCGGCCACTTCGTACGCCTCTTCAATAGTGGAAGGCACAATCGTGGCGTAAGTTTGTTTTTGATCCCAGGGGCAACCGTCCACCGGATCGCGTAGACGCTGCATTAAGTAAACAAGATCGTCAAGCGTATAATGCGTATCTGCCATGGTGTGTCCTTGTGTGCCGTACAGCGTTGGGCAATTCATGCGCACTGCCACATAAGTAGCAGTGCTTGTAATTAGCTTGAGTGTTTGCGTCGCGCCGAGGCGATATTAGGCAACTGGTTTAGGCGCGTAAGCACTCGGCTAAGTTCATCAAAGCCGCGAATTTCAACGGTGATTTGCATATCAACCGTATTTTTACGTTTGTCCGATAAGGTTTGCATAGCACTAATATTGATCCGCTCGTGATCGAGCAAGGAGGTAATATCCATTAACAAACCGTGACGATCGTAAGCCTCGACAATTAAATCCACCGAGTAGCTGCTTTGCGGCGTCGCGCCCCAATCAACTTTAATAATGCGCTCGGGCTCATCCGATTGCAGCTGCAGCACATTGCTACAGTCGGCGCGGTGAATCGAAACGCCGCGCCCCAACGTGATGTAACCGGTGATGGCATCGCCCGGCACTGGCGTACAACAACTGGCAATTTGGGTGAGTAAATTACCCACCCCCTCAATAAATACATCGGAGTCTTTTTTGCGTTTGGACGATTTTGCCTTAAACGGAATCACCGGCTCTTTAGGGTGTTTGCTATCAATCAGCCGCTGCGCAGCGCTAATAACTTGACCCACCCCGACGTCACTGGCACCAACCGCCGCGTACAAATCGTCCAGCGATTGCATATTGAGCTTTTGCGCCAAAGTCTCAAACTCTAAATCGAGCAGCGCTAAACGCTTAAACTCGCGATCGAGCAGCGCTTGACCCTCGGCTATATTGTCGTCGCGCGCCTGCACTTTAAACCAGTGTTGTACTTTGGCGCGGGCGCGAGCGGTATTGACGTAACCAAGCGCGGGCGAAAGCCAATCGCGACTCGGCGCCTCGCGCTTGCCGGTTAAGATCTCGACTTGATCGGCGGTGTTTAAATGGTAGTTTAACGGCACGATACGGTCGTTAACCTTGGCGCCGCGACAACGATGGCCTACATCCGTATGGATACGGTAGGCAAAATCTAGCGGCGTGGCAGTTTTAGGCAAATCCACCACGTGGCCCTCGGGGGTAAAGACGTAAATGCGATCTTGATCGAAAGCTTTTAAATCATCCTGCAACTGCTGGCTGCTACTGCCCAGTTCATCGTGCCATTCAAGCACTTGGCGCAACCAGGCAATTTTTTGCTCGTAGCCGTCTTGGCCGGCTTCGGTATCGGTGCCTTTGTAGCGCCAGTGGGCACATACGCCCAGCTCCGCCTCTTCGTGCATAGCGAAGGTGCGGATCTGGATCTCGAGTACTTTATTTTCGGGGCCGATCACCGCGGTATGTAACGAGCGATAGCCGTTCTCTTTGGGCGAGGCGATATAATCATCAAACTCGTGAGGGATGTTGCGCCACAAGCTGTGCACAATACCCAGTACGGTGTAGCAATCACGCACGCTAGGCACCAAGATACGCACGGCGCGAATATCGTATACCTGAGAAAAACCAATACCCTTGCGCTGCATTTTTCGCCAGATACTGTAAATATGCTTCGCCCTGCCGGTTACCTCGCCATCTATAGCGGCACTTTGCAGCTCGCCGCGCAGGCGCGAGAGCAAGTCGTCGATAAACTCTTGGCGAGCAATACGCCGCTCATCCAGTAAAGACGCAATACGTTTGTAATCGCTGGGCTCTAGGTAACGGAAAGATAAATCTTCTAGCTCCCACTTAATGTGACCGATCCCCAAGCGGTGCGCCAAAGGCGCGTACACATCGGATACCTCGCGGGCCACCTGCCGGCGCCGGGCTGGAGAAGCTGTTTTAACTGCCCGAATGGCACAGGTGCGCTCGGCCAGCTTAACCAGCGCGACCCGTACGTCGTCCACCATGGCTACCAGCATTTTGCGAATATTATCGGCTTGCTCGTCAGACTGTTTGCCAAACACGCGCTCTTCGCGCTCGTTGCGCTGATAGCTTATGGCCGCCATGCGCAACACGCCTTTAATCAGCTTGGCAACCGTCTCACCAAACTGCGCCTCGACATCGGCGAGCGCGAGCTTTTCTTCGCGCACTGCACGGTAGAGCACGGCCGCCACCAAGGTGTCGTGATCGAGCTGCAAGTCAGCGAGAATTTCGGCCATCTCCATGCCAATACGCAAGCAGCTGGTGCCCTCGCCCCAGCTGTGGGGGGCCTCACAGGTAACCGCGGCATCGGCTTGCTGGCACAGCTCGCAAGCGCGCTTGATTTCATTCAGGGTGGGAGAGGTTTGCTGCTCAATACCGGCAAAGCGTTGCAACCAGGCATCGATATCAACACTGCCGTCAGGGGCAATGGGGTGGTCTTGGCGGACTTTTACCATAGTAACTTCACTGTACACTGCTGGCTGTTATTAATGGGTAAGCCACGCTCCGTGTGGTTCCGTGCGGAGAGTACCTGAAACAGCCATTGGACTCGTAAGGCGCTATAAAGTTGCACACGTTGTGTGCCAGCGCTCGGGCGGGGCCTATGGTAGTCGAAAAGCCTGCGCGAGCAAAATGCAAAAAGCCCGCAAGCGGTCATTAGCCACCTTGCGGGCCTTACTGCACGCCGACTGCGCGCTAAGTTAAATTACCTCAATGCCCGCCAGCCCAGTAGCGGCGCCCTTTTCCAATGCAACGCGGGAAAAGCTCAAATCCAGCTCGCCCTCCGTAACCAATGTAAAAGGCTCCAAAATGCGGTGGAAAAACTCTTCGGGCGGCAGCTCTAGGCCAAAATCGGAGCCAACATCTGGAAACAGCCTAAGTGGCACACGCACCTGCGCCCAGCCGTTACCGGCCAGCGCCTGCACCGTGTCGGTTATATCCAAGTCAGAGTTACTGTCCGGGCCGCAGCCTAAACGCAAAGTAACGCTCTGGCTGGGCGCAGCGTCGACTTTAACGTCAAAGATTAATGCGCCGTCACTGTCGAGGTAATCGACCAATACCTGTCTATCGCGTGTGGTAAGCGCCACCAACCCCACGCCGGAGCCGTTCCATTGGGCGCGGCGGGCATCTTCTTGCACCTCGCGATCAATTGCCGTTACACAAATGCTCGACACCTCAACGCGGTTGCCCTGCATTAACTGTTTATCGTTTTGCCGGCCGCGCACCATAATCTGGTAGGGCTCGATAGGACGGCGGTTAAACACCAGCAGCTCATCCAAGGTGTCGGCGCCGGCATCGTACTCTTCGGGTAAATCATCGCCCAGGGTATCGGCCTCGCCATAGGCCAGACCATAACCATAGGCAAACAACGGGTTGTAGTCGTCATCGCCCCGATTAAGCGGCACTTGGTCGGGGGTGCGGGGCCAGGAGAAAGTCAGCTTGCCTTTCATGGGGTGGTTCAGCTCGCCATCGGCGCGGGTAAAAATCACATCCGCCACGCCGGCCCCTTCGGTACCCGGCTGCCAAATGGCCACAAACGCATCAGAGGCGTTAATCTCGCGGTTGACCCACATGGGGCGACCGGTGATAAACAGCGACACCACCGGAATACCCTCGGCTTTGAATTTTTTTAACAGTGCCCAATCGCGACCGCCGCCCTCTTTAAACAGAAGGTTTTGCACATCGCCTTGCATCTCGGCATAGGCCGACTCGCCCCACACCATAATCGCCACATCAGGTTTAACGCTGTAGTCACCGGTTTCGCTCAGCTCAATCTCGCCACCGGCGGCTTGCACACTGGCCGCTAAGCCGTCATACACTGAGGTAGCGCCGGGAAAGTCGCGCTTATCGGTGCCGGTCCCTTGCCAAGTGACCGACCAACCGCCAGCTTGTTTGGATAAATTATCGGCGCCATCACCGGTTACCAATACCCGTTGCTTAGGCGACAACGGTAATAAGTTGTTTTTGTTTTTTAGCATCACTAGCGATTCACGCACCGCGCGGCGGGCCACGTCACGGTGCGCGGCGGCGCCAATTAGCTCGTCGCGCCCAGCTAATGGGCGGCTGGATGGCTTGCCGCGTTCAAACAAACCGGCGCGCAGCTTAACCCGCAAAATACGGCGTACGGCATCGTCGGCGCGCGCGGCGTCAATCACGCCCGATTTAATTTGCTCGACGGTGTTGTTAAACAACACTTTCCAATCTGGGTCGGGCACCATAAAAATATCCAACCCGGCATTGATCGCCTGGGGGCAATTTAAAACTTCGGCGCCTTCAATAAAACCGTGGCCGTTCCAATCGCCCACCACTAAGCCATCAAAACCAAGCTTGTCTTTTAATACGGTGGTTAACAGATATTGATGACCGTGGAGTTTTTCATCGTGCCAGCTATTAAACGAGGCCATAACGCTCTGTACGCCTGACTCTATGGCGCTAAAGTATCCAGCGCCGTGAATATCACACAGGGCTTGCTCATCGTCTACGCAATCGCCACGGTCAATGCCATTTAGCGTGCCGCCATCGCCAATAAAATGTTTTGCGGTGGCAATCACGTGCTGCTCGCTTAAGAACTCACCCGAGTCAACGGCGCCCTGTAAACCTTCAACCATTTGGCCGGCATAGGCGCGCACTATCTCTGGGTCTTCGGAGTAGGATTCGTAGGTGCGGCCCCAGCGATCATCGCGAGCCACGGCCACTGTGGGTGAGAAGTCCCAATCGATGCCAATGGCGGCAATCTCGCGGGCGGTAACCTCGCCAATGTCGCGAATCAGCTCGGGGTTGTGGGTCGCACCAAGCGCGATGTTATGCGGAAACAACGTCGCCCCCACCACATTGCCGACACCGTGAACGGCATCGGTGCCCCACATGATAGGCACATAAACTTTGCCATCGCTGCAGTCGGCGGCGGCGTCAAAAAAGCTGTCGGCCAGTGCCACCCAATCAGAGGCTTTGGCGTAGCGATCGTTATTGGGCACAGAGCCACCACCGTTAAGCACTGAGCCCAAATGGTAGTCTTTAATATCTTGCGCGGTTACCTGCTTGATTTCGGGCTGAATCATTTGCCCAACTTTTTCCTCGACGCTCATCTGCGCCAAGATTTTATCTATTTTTGCTTCAAGGGTAGCGTCAACGGCAAGCGCCGGGGTCAATCGGGGCCAAGGCACGGGGTAACCTCCAAGGGTGTCAGGTATGTCGCTTCATTTTTAGTGTGGCGCTGTGCGCTCTTTTAGTCTTCTTGCGGCTCGGTGCGGGCAACACAGAGCCGTAAAAGCTCTCTAGCTTAACGGAACGAGGGCAAAACTACACCACTATTGACAGCGCTGTCAATGAAACCTACACTTCTCAACCTTCTTTATCGATAACATGGGCGCTTTTTACGCTAGGCACCTTCGGCGTAAGCCATTAAGCTTGGTAATATCAAAGAGCGGCAGCAAGGCAGAACAGCGAGGAGCACAACCATATGAGCAAAATTCTAGTCGCCGATATTGGTGGGACCAACGGCCGCTTTGGCTTGGTCGATGCCTGCGAGCACGATACCGGCTACAACGCCGTACAGCAGCTCAGCCTACCCAGCGCCGATCACGATTCGCTGGCCGATATGATTCGCGCCTATTGCGACCAAACCGGCATCAACATGCCCAAGTTTGCCTGTCTGGCGATTGCCGGGCCTATTCAGGACGGCCATGTAAAAGTCACCAACCTTAACTGGGAGTTCTCGATTGGCCGACTGCGCGACGAGCTGAATATGCAAGCGCTAGATGTGCTCAACGACTTTTCGGCGCTAGCGTACGCGGCACCACACTTACAAGCCAGCGATAAAAAAACCCTCTACAACGTGAAGGGCAACTCTCACGCACCGATCGGTGTAATGGGCCCCGGCACCGGCTTTGGCGCCGCAATGCTGGCGCCGGTGCGCAGCGGCTGGAAGATTATCCCCACCGAGGGTGGCCACTGCAGCTTTGCTCCCACCACCGGCAAAGAGATCGCGATTTTGCAGCATATGCGGCGCGAATTTGACCATGTCTCTATTGAACATTTGCTTTCGGGTATTGGACTGGTGCGTATTTATAAAGCGCTGGCGGCCATCGACGGTAAAGAGTGTGAAGATTTACAACCGTCGGATGTCAGCCAACGAGCCCTCGCCCACCAAGACCCTCTTTGCGAGGAGGCGCTGGAAACTTTTTGCAATATTCTGGGCAGCGTGGCAGGCGATAAAGCCCTTAGCTGGGGCGCACTAGGCGGCATTTACCTGGGCGGCGGTATTGTGCCTAAAATCGCTAATTACTTACCGCAAACCGACTTTGTGAAACGCTATGTCCACAAAGGCATTATGCGCGGTTACGTTGAGGATATTCCGGTCCACATGGTCACCAACGACAAAGCCGCTTTGGTGGGCGCCGCCGCGTGGCTGGTGGATAACACGCAAGCGCTACAGTACTAAAGCCTTACCCTCTTGCAGGGTGCCACGCCCTGCAAGAGCCCACGAGCACCACACCAAACCCATTGATTCCTCTTACGCCGTATTTGTGTCGCGCTCCGATATTACTCGTCGACCAACACATCGCACTTATAAAAACCTTCATTTTCTGCTAGCGCACTACTCAGCTGCGGTAACAATTGCTGCATAGTGTCAAACAGCGTCCAGGGCGGGTTAATGACAAACAACCCCGAAGACGTCATACCGTGGCCTTTCGTTTCGGCGTCAGGCTCAAGCGCTAACTCATAGCGTTGAATATTCTTTATGCCACTGCGCACGAGCCTCTTTTCCATAAAATCGATCTGCTCCCGATCAACCACCGGGTACCAAATGGCGTACACGCCTGAAGCGAATTTTTTATGGGCTTTAACGACGGCATCGATGACTTGAGCATATTCAGCCTTAACCTCGTAGGACGGATCAATTAACACCAGTGCCCGGCGCGACTTGGGCGGGACACGCGCCAGCAAACCGCGCAAACCATCGGCGCATTCCACTTGCACATTGTTAAACGTTTTGGTGTTGTCCTCCAGTTTTTTACAATCACTGGAGTGCAGCTCATACAGCCAGGCGCGATCCTGCGGCCGTAAAAAGCGCTGAGCAATAAGCGGTGAGCCCGGATAGTAATAAAGTTTGTCGGTACGATTGGCCAGCCGCACCTGCTCTAGGTACGGTGCCAACAAAGGCCAAGGCTTGGCCATCAACTTGCCAATGCCACCGCGATACTCACCCAGTTTAACGGCGTGCTCCGAACGCAAGTTATACAGGCCAGCCCCCGAGTGGGTATCGATATACTCAAAAGGCGCAGGCTTTTTGGTGAGGTACGCTAAAATTTCAACTAAGACGATGTGCTTAATAACATCGGCGTAGTTGCCGGCATGATACGAGTGACGATAACTTAGCAAAAGAGGCTCTCATGTGACGGTTTGACGGCGCCGGGCCAGGGCCCGACAATCTTAAACCCCTATTATCAACCTGGGCCTACTAAATTGCACCGATTTTTACCGCTAAACGCGACTGCCAGGTGACTGCGGACTCAAGCGCCCTCTGCGACAACATTGATCACATCGCCACAGCGACACTGATCAACCCGGTACTCGGCCACCGCATAAAGGCCGCGCAAAAGAGAAACTAAAAAAACAGAGCTACAAAGTTTGAGTAAACTCATCGGTTGGGATTTAAAACAAAGGAGAAAAGCCTCGGGCGAGCATTCCGTCACCCGAGGGGAGTCAATTACATAGTTTTATTAACAGGCTAAATGGCCCGCCATAAATTTATGCACGGTCTCGGCATCGTGGGGCAACACCTCGTAGCGCTCTTCGCGCTCAAACAAATCGGCCATATGATGGGGCAATGCAGGATCTTCTGTTTGCCCGGCTTTTTGCACCGCCTCGGGGAATTTAGCCGGATGGGCAGTGGCGAGACAGACCATTGGTACGTCTTGCCTGCGACGAGTTACACGGGCAGCCTCGACACCAATGGCAGTGTGCGGATCAAGCAGATACTCGGTGTTTTCGAACACATCGCGAATCACTTCGAGCATGCGTTCGTCGTCCACCCGGTGGCTGGCAAAAAGTTCTCGCGCGCGCTCCAGGGCTTTAGGGTCTAAATGCATGGCGCCGGTTTTAAAGTCTTCCATCATTTGTGCAATCTTAGCGCCATCACGGTCGTACAAATCAAACAGCATGCGCTCAAAGTTGCTCGACACCATAATGTCCATGCTCGGCGACAAAGTGTGCTCTAACTGCTGCTTACTTAAATCGTTGGCGCTAATAGCGCGGTGCAAAATATCGTTGCTGTTAGTGGCAATCACCAACTGGTCGATAGGCAAGCCCATGCGCTTAGCCAAATAACCGGCAAAGATATCGCCAAAGTTACCCGTAGGCACCGAGAATGACACCGGGCGTGCCGGACCACCGAGAGCCAGAGACGCGTAAAAGTAATAGACGATCTGCGCCATAATGCGCGCCCAGTTAATGGAGTTTACCGCCACCAACTGACGCCCTTCTGGCAAAAAGGACTGATCGGCAAAACTGGCTTTTACCATATTCTGGCAATCGTCAAAGTTACCATCCAGCGCGATATTGTGCACATTGTCTTCCAGTACGGTCGTCATCTGACGGCGCTGTACGTTAGAGACGCGGTTGTGCGGGTGCAAAATAAAAATATCGATGTTATCGCAGTGACGGCATCCTTCAATGGCAGCCGATCCGGTATCACCCGAGGTCGCGCCCATCACCACCACTTTTTGGTCGCGCTTTTTTAAAATGTAGTCGAGCAAGTTGCCCAAAAACTGCAGGGCAAAATCTTTAAACGCTAAAGTTGGCCCCTGAAACAACTCCAAAATAAATTCGTTGTGACCAGTTTGCACTAAGGGGGCGATGGCCTTGTGGCGAAATGTCGAGTAAGAGTCGGCGATAATTTTTTTCAGGTCGGCATCGGGCACCGCGCCATCAACAAAGGGCGACACCACTTTAAACGCCAGCTCTTCATAAGATAAACCCGCCCAACTGGCGATTTCGTCGCGGCTGAATTCGGGCAAGCTTTCGGGCACATACAGGCCACCATCGGGCGCTAAGCCCGTGAGAACCACTTCTTCAAAAGACAATGCGGGCGCTTGGCCGCGAGTGCTAATGTATTTCACGCTAGTAACCTGATCGTAATTTCCAGTAAAGGCGGACTACCCGCCCGTTTATTTTAACGGCTCAAGACGGATACGGGTGATCGCACCAGTGATTGAGCTGAGCGCTTCAATTTTGCTGATCGCGGTGGCCAAGTCTTTCTCAACCGCGCGGTTGGTCAACAGAATCAGCGGCACAATCTCTTCATCATCCGGCGCTTCTTTTTGAATCAGTGCTTCAATACTGATACCTGAATCGCTCAGAATAGTCGCCACCTGAGACAGAACACCGGGCTTATCCAGCGCGGACATCCGCAAGTAGTACGCGGTCTCTACGTCTTCGATGGGCAGAATATCGTCTTCACCCAAGCTACTTTGATGAAAGCCTAAGTGCGGGACCCGGTGTTCAGGATCAGCTGTTAAGGTGCGCGCCACGTCGACGATATCGGCAATAACCGATGAGGCCGTAGGCTCGGCGCCAGCGCCCGCCCCGTAATACATCGTCGGGCCAACGGCGTCGCCCTTCACCATAATGGCGTTCATCACACCATCCACATTGGCCAATTGACGCTTCTCTGGGATGAGGGTCGGGTGCACCCGCAGCTCGATACCATCTGGCGTGCGACGGGCAATACCCAGGTGCTTAATGCGATAGCCCAACTCGTCGGCGTAGGCTACATCCACCGGCTCGATTTTGCTGATACCTTCGGTAAATACTTTTTCAAACTGCAGCGGAATGCCAAACGACATAGAAGCCAGGATCACCAACTTGTGAGCGGCATCGATACCTTCCACATCAAAGGTTGGGTCGGCCTCGGCGTAGCCCAGCTCTTGTGCTTCGGTCAGTACTTCAGCAAAATCACGACCCTTATCGCGCATCTCGGTCAGAATAAAATTGCCCGTACCGTTAATAATCCCGGCTAACCATTCAATACGGTTGGCGGCCAGCCCCTCACGAATAGATTTAATGATGGGGATACCACCGGCCACCGCAGCTTCAAACGCAACGGTTACGCCTTTTTTGTCGGCTGCGGCAAAAATTTCGTTGCCATGCTCGGCGATTAACGCTTTGTTGGCGGTAACCACGTGCTTGCCATTATCAATCGCCGTCAGGATCAAATCCCGCGCAACGGTTACCCCCCCCATTAGCTCAACCACTACATCGACGTTGGGGTTGGTCGCCACATCAAACACATCGCGCGTAACATTCAGAGCAGTCATATCACAGTGAGGGTTATCGCGTCGCGCGCCCACCTGCTCGACAATAATGTCACTACCGGCGCGGGCATTAATGACACGCTGATTACGCGCCAGTACGTTAACGGTGCCACTGCCTACGGTTCCCAGACCGCAGATACCTAATCTGACCGGTTTCAACATCGATTCCTCTTTATGATGGAGTTCTGCACAAATAAAAGACGGCAACCTTACTCAGAGCGAAGGTTGCTGTCAATTGCCTGGCAAAGGGGACTAGCCGGGCACGTGCCCGGCCAGCAAGAAGGGTATTATTTTTGCTCAATCGTCTTTAATAATTGCTCTGGGGGCTGGTAGCCCACCAACAAGCGACCATCAGGCAGCAAAATAGCCGGAGTGCCTGTCACGCCCATCTCGCCACCTTTTAAAAACTGCTTTTCAACCGGGCTCGCATCGCATGTAGCCGGCTTGACTGACTCAAGGTTTTTCAACTTATCCAGGGCCGCTTGCTGATCGTCCGCGCACCAAGCGCTTTCGAGTTTAGCCGCAGAGGGGCTATTGAGGCCGGCGCGGGGGTACGCCAAATAGCGAATTTCAATGCCCAAGTCGTTATAACCGGGCTTTTTGGCGCCCATTTCATTGTAGCTGTGCAACTGACTGTGCAAGCGACGACAGTAACCACAATCGACATCGGTAAATACGTAAGCAACGTGCTTCGTCTCGCCATCCGGCGCAAACTTAATGCTCTCTTTTTCGCCTAAACTGCTGACGAACTCTTTACGGCTATCCACCAGGTATGGGTCTTGAATGGGCGATAGCCCCTCAGGCGTGACATCAAACATGTCCCCCATAATGACGTGCTTACCATCGGCCGAGATAATAACCGCCGGCCCGCCAACAATTTGGACATTGTACAAACCGTCAATCACGGACGGGCGAATCGCACCCAGCTGGGCACCACCGGTGAGCGTTTCGAGGCTTTCTTTAATAAGCGCCTCAGGCGAATCGGCCTCTTCAGCATAAGCGCCCAGCGCCAACATCGCTGATAAGCCCAGCGCCAAACCGTATTTAACTGTTCGTAAAACCATAAACTCTACTCGCTAGGATGTTTGCCCAGTTACTTCTTGCGGGCTAGTTTACCATACAAACACCGCCGTAGGCCTCAGCCACGCGGGTGGTGCTCCTGATGTAGCCCCTGCATACGCGCCTGGGCCACATGGGTATAAATTTGCGTTGTAGACAGGTCGCTATGCCCCAGTAACAACTGCACAACACGTAAATCGGCGCCGTGGTTTAACAAGTGCGTAGCAAACGCGTGGCGCAACGTATGGGGCGACAAGGGCTTATCAATACCAGCGACCAACGCCCAATGCTTAACTCGGTGCCAAAATGTCTGCCGGGTCATCATTTGCCTCCGAGTACTCGGAAACAACACCTCGATCGGCTTCTCCCCGACCAATACCGGTCGAGCCTCGCGGATATAACGCTCAAGCCAGTAATTTGCCTCTTCGCCCAGCGGCACCAACCGCTCTTTACTGCCTTTACCCATGACTTTGACCACGCCTTGGCGTAAATTCAATAGCGTCACAGTTAACCCCGTTAACTCAGACACCCGCAAACCGCAGGCATAGAGAACCTCTAACATAGCGCGATCACGCAACCCCACCGGCTCACTCACATCGGGGGCCTTGAGCAAGGCTTCGACATCGCGCTCGGTTAAAAGTTTGGGCAGCGACTTGGGCAGCTTAGGACTCTCGATCCCCACCAGCGGGTCGCACTCCTGCAGCCCCTCGCGCACCTGATCGCGATAAAACCCTCGCAAACAAGACAATAACCGCGCGGTAGAGCGGCTGGTATAACCCTTAGCGTGCCGCCAGGCCAAATACGCCAGCACCCTCTGACTACCGAGCGATGCAGCGAGAGAACTATCCTGACTCGCCAGGTATCGCGCAAACCCCTGCAAGTCACGTCGGTAACTGGCCAGCGAATTCTCTGACAAGCCTTTCTCTAGCCATACGCGATCGAGATAAGCATCAATCACTGCCGTATCGGCAGCCGACAAGGGCTTAGATGCCATAACTACTCAACTTCCGCTAGCAAAGGGCCGATATAAAAAAAGCCGATGTAGTTTCCCACATCGGCTTTTTTTATACAAAACGCACTTAACAAAAAGTGCGCTCCGTGATGTTAGACGCTTACGAGCCCAACTTTTCTTTAATACGTGCGGCACGACCGGTAAGGTCACGCAAGTAATAAAGCTTAGCCTGACGCACATCACCGCGACGCTTAACAGCAATGCTGTCAACCTGACGGCTGTGAGTTTGGAAGGTACGCTCAACACCAACGCCGTGGGAGATTTTGCGCACCGTAAAGGCAGAGTGCAAACCACGGTTACGCTTAGCAATCACAACACCTTCATAAGCCTGCAGACGCTCGCGGCTGCCTTCAGTTACTTTTACCTGAACGACAACGGTGTCGCCCGGTGAAAAGCTAGGGACTTCTTGTTTGAGCTGTTCGTTTTCGAGCTCTTGAATGATTTTGTTGGTCATTTCAATTCTCCTAAAGAGTTTGTAGCTTCACAGCTAGAATCAATCGTTATCAAGGTCTCGACGAAAGTCCGTCAGCAGCGCCCGCTGCTCCTCAGTTAAGTTTTTGCTTTGCAACAAATCTGGCCGTCTGAGCCAGGTTCGCCCCAGCGCTTGCTGTAAGCGCCAACGCCGAATTTTTTCATGGTCACCGGACAATAAAATAGCCGGTACCGTTACACCATCGAGCACTTCGGGGCGCGTGTAGTGGGGATGATCCAACAGCCCTTCGCTGAATGAATCTTCCACTGCCGACTGAGCATCACCCAGTGCGCCCGGCAGCAACCGGGTAACCGCATCGATCAACACCATCGCTGGCAGCTCACCGCCAGACAAGACGTAATCGCCGATCGACCACTCTTCATCAACCACCGTCTGAATCAAACGCTCGTCAATGCCTTCGTAGCGCCCGGCAAGCAATATCAAGTTACCGCTTTGCGCCATAGAGCCTGCCGCGGCCTGATCAAACACTTGCCCCTGGGGCGAGAGGTAGATCACGCGGGCATCGCCCGTCCACTGCTTTGCGGCCGCAACCGCGTCGCGCAGTGGCTGTACTTTCATCAACATCCCGGGGCCGCCACCGTAGGGACGATCGTCCACCGTTTTATGTCGATCGGCGGTAAAGTCCCGCGGATTCCAGCACTGTATTTCCACCTGGCCCCGCGTTACTGCGCGGCCGGTAATGCCATTGTCGCGCACGGCGGCCAGCATCTCGGGAAATAACGTCACTACCGCTATCTTCACGACTTTACCAACTTTTTGTCTGGTTCTGGCGCCACTCAAACACTTGGGCTGCTGCGATCAGCGACTTAAAAAGCCGGATCCCAGTCCACCTCAATGGTGCTTGTCGCCCGATCGATATGAGTCACAAACTGATCCGGCACATAGGGGATCAAGCGCTCGCGCTCATCAATACTGTCGGCATCAGGGGCCACAACCAGAACATCATTAGCGCCAGTTTCAATCAGTTTTTTAACCGTTCCCAAGCGGCTTTCGCCCCCCTCAAAACGGCTAACAACTGTCATATCCTGCAACTGATGCCAGTAAAACTCGCCCTCTTCCAAAGGCGGTAGCTGTTCGCGCTCAACCGCAATCACACAGTTGGTGTACTGGGCGGCGAGGTCGCGATCATCCACATCTTTGATGTGGGCCACAAACCCCTTGCCGTGGGCGCGATGCTCATCAATCTCAAAGGCTTTAACGCCGTGGGCTGTTTTCAGCCACCAGGGCGAGTAATCAAAGAGATTGGCGGCGGGCTCAGTGTGAGAGCGGATCTTAATCCACCCCTTAACACCAAACACGCCGGTTACTTGCCCGACGTTAACCAGATTAGAAGTACCTGCTGACACCGGGCGAGTAATCAGGCTGCGTCTTTAACCAGCTTGGCAACGCGGTCGCTCAACTGAGCGCCTTGGCCAACCCAGTAGTTAACACGCTCCTGATCAACGCGCAGACGCTCTTCTTGGCCGCGGGCGATAGGGTTAAAGAAACCTACACGCTCGATAAAACGACCATTACGGGCACTGCGGCTGTTGGTTACAGTCAGGTGGTAAAAAGGACGCTTCTTAGAGCCACCACGTGACAGACGAATAGTTACCATTCTAGCTTTCCTGTAGTTTCATTGGCGCAGGCTTGCCCACGCTCGGTTTAAAATTAGGTTCATCAGCGGATCAAGTCCACCGCGAAAGGCGCCGTATTCTAAGGGAAACAACCGCCGTTGTATAGCGCTATTGTGCAAGTTTTACGCAGGCTGCTCGAATCGTCTTTGGCTGGCCACTAGACCATATCCGTAAAGCGATTGGCAATATCCAGTATTATCGGCTTTTCAAAGCCCGGTAAATGGACGCCTTCGGCATCAAAGACCACTTTCGACTCGTCAATCATTCCTTCGCCAAAGCGATAGATTGTCGCAAAGTCACCGTGTAACGCGCCGTTATCATAGGCCTCAGCATTAGCGCGCACTGACTGGCGGCGCTCGCAGTAGGCCTCAAAAGCTTCAGCGCCATAGCGTTTGGCCAACATTTTCTCCACCACGCGGGGCGCCAAAACGCTGGCGGTAGCATTATTGCCACCAAACCCTTTGGAGTTTAAAAAGGCAACATCGATACCCTGCTCGGGGGTGAAATCGCGCAAAGGAATATGCAAACGATCGCCATAAACATCGTCCGCCACGGCATCAATGGTTTTGACACCCGGAATCACCCCATACTTAAACGTACCGAGAGCTGCGATCATCTGATCCGCGCTGGCGGGCGACAATGAGTGCCCCACATAGGCTTTAACCGCCGCCACCGGCCAGTTTTGAATGCCAAAATACTCCGCCACTTGATCGAAGATCTGTGATTCGGTAACGCGGTTTTGCGGCGTGCTTGAGCCGTGCGCATGCACCATAGAGCGCTCGCGTACCGCCTCGTCACCGACAATCGCACGGGCCGCGGCAACGGCTTTGGCAAACGTGATATGGTTGCCCGGCCCCGGCGCCGTGATAGATTTTTTATAGCCATCGGCATTAATAAAAACATCACTCACCGCACCGTGGATATCAGCGCCCAGCGTTAAGGCCAACTCATCATCCATCAAAACGATATACTGCCCAGACTCAGCGATGGTAAAGCCGCAGTTCTCACCAAATGGACGACTTGAACGGCGCGGATCGGTGGCGCTATCACCATCCAGTTTTTGCAATTTATCTTCACTGGCAAGCGCACCCATAGTCGCGTAGCCGTCAATCACCTCGGGCAATATCGGCGCCTCGGCGTTACCCACCACAGCCACCCGACAGCGGCCGCTGGCGATATCTTCCACCGCTGAGCGCAGGTTGTATAAAAAAGAGGCGCAGGCACCCGCATTGGCACTGGTATGACCAACACTCCCAAGAATATAGGCGTTCACAAAGTCAGCGACCATGCTGTTAAGGCCCAGTGGGCACTGTTTGGTACTGACGCGGCCGCCACGCAAACGCGACTGCAGCAAACCACCAAAGCCGTCGTCATCCAACTGACTCATCACATTGCTGGCGTAAACCCCCACTTGATCAGGGTTAATCTGCGCGACAATATCCGCCCAATCAATACCGATAGAACGCACGGCATCGGAGGCCGAAATAACGGCCAACTGCAACGCGCGGGGGTGGAATCGGGCATTGTATAAATCAGTAGGGTTAAAGCCCTGCGGTAGCTGTCCGGCCGACTTCACCGGGCAGTCGCGATAACTGTCAATTTTAACGTCAAGCGCACCGGTCACCTCAACCGTTACTCGCCGGGCGTCCAATTCAGTGACCTGCCAGTTAGCGGGCAGCGGCTCGGGAAGCTCGCGCGCCTTCATAACAAAGCGCTGGTTGTCGTTTTCTGGATTAAGGGTGGCAGATTTTTGCCAGTGAACGCTATCGACATCAAAAAATGCCGGATTGATACGGCGAATCAGGCTGCCCGCTACGATATCGGCGCCAAACCGCGACTCGATATCTGCCAGCGTCAGCACACCGCCGTCAAGATCTTGCCACTGCCCGGCCACAAAACGGACAAACCCCATCATCACCGCCAAGCCCGCCAAAGTCTCGCGCCGCGCGTTATCGTCTAAACTCTCAATAATCATCCGCCGAAAAGCGTGATGACCCGAGCTGCGGCCGGCGGCATTAAACCCACCAAACCCCACAATAACCGGCAAGCGCGACATAGCGTTCTCCAAAATATGACAAGGAAGATACTGAGAAGCGCAGAGTGTAGAAGCAAAGCCTAGCAACGGTCACGGCCATACCAGCCAAATACTATGGTATTCTGGCCAAATAGAGAAACCTTGGCCGATACCATGACAGACAACACAACACAGACGATACAAATTACTTTTGTGTTATCCGAGCACATGCTAACCACTGGCACCACGCTACCGCTGGAGATGCTGCAAACCGCCCAGCTGGCAAGGCACCAATCGGCGCAGGCCTCGCCGGTAAACCTCGCCATGCGCACGGCGGTAGCCCCCGGCACCCAACTGCCCTCGCCAACCGGTATGCGCTGGGCGCCCGATGCGACCCTAGCCGAAGCCGGCAATAACGACATCATTTATCTGCCCGCTCTCTGGCGCAACCCTCGCCCTGTGCTGCGCCGCGCCGGCGCACTTATCGAATGGCTAAAAGAGCAACACCACAACGGCGCCACTATTTGCGGTGTCGGTACCGGTTGTTGTTTTCTCGCCGAGGCAGGTTTGCTGGACGACAAGGTGGCAACCACCCACTGGCACTACTTTGATCAGTTTCAAAAAAATTACCCTAATGTGCAGCTCAAGCGGCAACACTTTATTACCCAAGCTGGCAACTTATACTGCGCCGCCAGCGTCAACTCTCTCGCCGACTTAACGGTTTATTTTATTCAGCGGCTAATGGGAAAAACCGTTGCCAGCCATGTAGAGCGTCACTTTTCTCACGAGATTCGCCGCTCTTATGAAAGCTCAGCATTTTACGAGGACACAAGCCACCCACACCCAGATGAAACCATCATTCAAATTCAGCTGTGGATTCGGGATAATTACTCGCGGCCCATTACGGTGGCCGATCTAGCGCGACGCTTTGGCATGAGCACCCGCACACTAAACCGACGTTTTAAAAATGCAACCGATACAACGCCGCTGGCCTACCTGCGAGAGATCAGAATAAAAATTGCGCGAGAGCTGCTTAAAACCAGCAACCTGAGCATTGTTGAGGTGGCGGAAAAATCCGGTTATCAGGACAGCGCTTATTTTGCCGAGTTGTTCAAACAACAATTGGGCACTACCCCCAGCGCCTACCGAGAGATGGTCCGCGCCAAACTATTTCGCACCGATTAAGTATTACGATCGCTTGGTTAAAAACACAACATCGTCAGCCATAAATTCAAGCCTGGCATTCAAAGTGTCAGCTAAAAACTCAAAGGTTTGACGGGAAAAAAAGCAGATATGGGTGGGGTCATTTTTGTAGTGCCAACCGGCAAAGGCCGTCACGTCTAAAGCCAACTTTGTCATAATCGCGAGCACCCCATTTTTTCCCAAACAGCCCCACAAGGCTTGCAGCTCTCCATATGGATTATGCAAATGCTCCACCACCTCAGTGGCGGTGATAAAATCGTACTTTGTCGCAAGCACGGATCGATCCGACGCATAAAAAATATCGTACAGCGCAACGGTAAAGCCACCCTCTCGCAACATAGCGGCCAATGCCGGGCCCGGGCCACAACCAAAATCAAGACCGCGAGCAACAGGGCTCAACCTGGCGACTAACGGAGCGTACAATCGATTTAAAAAACGTCGATACCCCGGATCATCCACTTGGTTGTCATGCAGGTCATACTCAGACTTTTCTCGAGCAGGGGAAAGATAAAACCGTGACGGGACAAAAATAAGATAACAGCGGTGACAGCGAAGGTAAAATCGCCTCCGGTCACAATAAAACCACGACGCCTCATCGCTCGGACAATCGGTATGGCAAAGCGGACACCGCAGTAGCTGAGACATAACAAGCCGTTGGTAAAATTTTAGTTAAGTAAAGTAGCGACAAAACAAAAGCGCCGACACAGCCGGCGCTTTTAGCTAGAAAACCTGACTGGGAAATCTAACGTATTTAACGGCTACATTACGCAGCTTCGGATGCATCACCCGCTTTGTGATCGACGCCTTGCTCTGCTGGGGCGCGTGCGACACCATCGGCAATGTCAATGGTCCGGGGTTTTACAGCCTCTGGCAACTCACGCACAAGATCAACATGCAGCAAGCCGTTTTCTACAGCGGCCGACTCAACCCGAACGTGATCGGCCAGCTGAAAGCGGCGCTCGAAATTGCGCGCGGCAATTCCTTGGTGCAAGTAAGTGCGAGATTTATCCTCGGCGCCTTTATTGCCCGATACAGTCAGGTTGTTTTGGTTTACTTCAATGTTTAGCTCGGCGCGGTCAAAGCCGGCCACAGCCATAGAGATTCGGTAATGATCCTCACCTGTCAATTCAATATTGTAAGGCGGGTACCCCGGCTGACTTTGCTCGTTGCGGGACAAGCTGTCGAGCAACCCGGCGACGCGATCAAAACCAATAGAAGAACGATATAAAGGAGTTAAGTCAAAGTTACGCATAATGATATCCTCAAATTTGAGCAATATTTTAAAAGTGCCTATCCATCGGATCAGGCGATTTTGCACCTCTCTTTTGAGCAGGTACAACTGATATATAAGGCCTGCTTTTTACATTACAAGGCATAAATCTAATTTTATTTTTTAACGCTACACACTCGCCTTTAGCGCCTCTTTTAACTCCGGGTAACGATAAATAAACCCACCCTCAACGGCCACTTTCGGCGCCACTTTATTATTACTTAACAACAACTCTTGAGCGGCCTGACCCAGCAGAACTTTTAGCACCCATTTGGGCACTTTGAAAAATGCCGGACGGTGTAACACCTCGGCCAACTGCTGACTAAACTCCCGATTACGCACAGGTTTAGGCGCCACAGCATTAACCGGACCGGCAAGATCATCGCGGGTCAACAACCAGATAATCATCGACACCAAATCTTGTCGATGAATCCAGCTCATCCACTGCGCCCCACTGGCAACTGGTCCGCCCAGCCCCACTTTAAAGGCCGGCAGCATTGAACTCAGGGCACCGCCGCCCTGATCCAGTACGACACCGGTTCGCAACAAACAAACTCTGGTGCCCCGCTCCGAAAAAAGCCGCGCCTGCTTCTCCCAATCCCGGCACAGGTCGGCCGCAAAGCCTTCGCCAGCGCAACAGCTCTCATCGGCCACCACATCACCCGTATCACCGTAATAGCCTATCGCGCTACCACTAACAAGCACTTGGGGCGGACGTTGCACCGCAAGCTGGGCCATGAGCCTTTGCGTAAATGCGACACGACTGTCCCGCAGAGTTTGGCGTCGGCGCTTACTCCAGCGACTTAGCACAGTCGCGCCAGCCAAATTAATCACCGCGTCAAAGCCTTCATAGCGGGATAACCCCGCAAAATCCGTAGCCGACGCTCCAAGCCGTTCAAGGCTGCGCCTAGCCTTTTCTGGAGAGCGTGTCAGCACCGTAACCTTTGCTCCCGTTTGGCACAGCTGCTGGCACAACAGCTGACCGATAAATCCTGTGCCGCCGGTTAGCAAGATACTACTTTGCGATACATTGATGGACCCCATAGACGCCTCCCTTTAAGACACTAAACCGTAACCACCGCTGTTAAATACGCAGACCATCGACTATGGTTCACTCAGCGCTAAAATGCGCGCGCTAAATAGCCATGTCACAAAGCGCGAACTAAGCTGTAAGATAGAGATTATTAACGTCATAGAGAGGAGCCCACATGGCAGGCTATCAGCACATATTGATTGCAGTCGACCTTGAGGAAGGCGCCACACAGCTGCTTAGTAAGGCACAAACCATAGCAAACGCCGCACAGCTTCACTTAGTACACGTAGAGGAGCACCCGGTAACCGGATACGGCGACGTCACCGGCCACAACCACAGCGTCAATGAAATGCAGATACGCCAAACCGTGTACCCACAGCTTTCAGCACTGGCTGATAGCTACGGCATACCGCACGCCAACCTCCATATTACATTTGGTGACCCAGCCTATGAAGTGCACCAACTCGCCAACACTTTAAATGCGGATCTCATCGTAACTGGAAGCCACGGCAAGCACGGCCTAAAGCGTTTTTTAGGTTCCACCTCCAGCAGCATCCACGACGGTGCCAAGCGAGATGTGCTGTCCATCTACACAGGCTAATCACAACCACGCACCCACAAAAAAGCCGACGCTTGCGTCGGCTTTTTACAACCCTAAAACACTGGCCGATTAACTGGCCAACTTAGCGTTTTTAAATTCAACCAAACGGTTAAGGTTGCTCAACGACTGCAAGTGAGCATAGATCAGCTCCATGCCATCTTTCTTAAACAAATCCAGCAGTTGCTCATCGCTCAACGCCTTAAGCTTTTCACGCTTAACGGTGTAAAAGCCTTTAATGCTCATATTGTTATCAGCATTGCCGTTAAATTCGATATTAGCCTGCATTGGCTCTAACAAATCCAACTCTTTTAGCGTTTTACAGAACGTTCTTGTCATCTCAGCGCGGTATTGGTAATCCTGCAAGAACTTCAACACTTCTTTCAAGTGATCAGTTTGCTCGCCATTGTCATCAAACAAACGCTGCCCTTTACTGCCATCGGCAACCAGCGCTTTACTGTCTTCGTCAATGCACAGAGTCAGGTTTTCTGAATCTTTGCCACCGGCAAACACAAAGGGATAACGGCGGATAAATGCTGGGATGTAGCGCGCATTAATACGGCCATCGTCGGTCAGCATTAGGTTTTCACCCTGCTTGACGCCCATCACTGCCAAAGGGGTGTGCTCGCCCTGCTCGTTAGGCGCCGAAAAAATAACAGCGTATTCAGCGGCAGCAAAAGGTATCTCGGTGGCCAGCAAAGGCGCCGAGGTCATCTCCGAGATAAAGTCGTAAGAGTCGATACTTACCGACAGAGTGCGGTGCTTATCGCTGGTTAAAGGCTGGATATTGTTGTAAATCATTAACTGCTTAGTCACGTGAATACTCCGTTGTTATTGTCGCGCCCTATCAGGTTCGCAAAATCAAAAAAATAGGCGCACATAGTAGCATTTTGGTCACTCACTGCCACCCTATAACGACCATTGCTAATTTTTGGGGGCGTTTGCCGAGAATACAAGGGTAATTTTTAACAGGACGAGAAATAGATCCCCCGTGAAAGGGACTGATAGTTACTAGGCAGGGCGTTGCAAGTAAAACGCGACACGGCAAGAGAGCTGACGGGAAAAGAAAAATGGTCGGAACGGCGGGATTCGAACCCACGACCACTACACCCCCAGTGTAGTGCGCTACCAGGCTGCGCTACGTTCCGACGGTCAAAACAAGCCGATAGGCTTACTTCGAGAGCTGGGCATAATACCGGATTTTTTTAAGAATGCAACAGACAATACCATTGCCGTACCGGTGACCCACAACCGCGCGTATGTTTCGGCGGCTGTAAGTAATTGTTTGATTTACTTGGTGTTTAAGACGTCTAGCAGTTGCTCAAGCTCGGAGATCATCTGATTGACCAACTGGCTAAAGTGGCTGGCATCTTGCTGCGCGGTCTCGCCACTCATTTGCTGGCGGGCACCGCCAATGGTAAAACCCTGATCGTACAGTAAAGCGCGAATCTGGCGAATGGTGAGCACATCGGTCCGCTGATAATAGCGGCGATTCCCACGGCGTTTAACCGGCTTAAGCTGTGGGAATTCCTGCTCCCAGTAGCGCAGCACATGTGGCTTTACGGCACACAGCTCGCTGACTTCACCAATAGTGAAGTAACGCTTACCGGGTATAACCGGCAACTCGTCGTTATGGCTTGGTTCCAGCATAGGTCTCTACTCGTGCCTTCAGTTTCTGTCCCGGCCTGAAGGTAACCACCCGGCGAGCACTGATGGGAATCTCCTCGCCGGTTTTGGGGTTGCGCCCTGGACGCTGACTTTTATCGCGCAAATCGAAGTTGCCAAACCCCGACAATTTAACCTGCTCATTGGCCTCAAGTGAGCCGCGTATTTCTTCAAAAAACAGCTCAACCAGCTCCTTGGCCTCACGCTTATTGAGACCAAGTTCTTCGTAGAGTTTTTCTGCCAAATCCGCTTTTGTCAGCGCGCCGTTGGGCATAGGTTGTTGCCTATCTCAGGGTTGCACCATGTTGGTTTTGCAGATGATCAACCACCTGCCCGATAAATCCATTGATTTCATCATCGGTAAGAGTGCGTGAAGGATGCTGAAAGGTCAAGCCCAAAGCGACACTTTTTCTATGCGGATCAATGCCTTTGCCCACATACAAGTCAAATACCTTTAAGTCTGAGAGGTACTCGCCCGCCGTTTCGCGGACGCCGTTTAGCAAGTGATCAACCGGCAACTCCCGGTCTACCAACAACGCTAAATCACGCCGGTTGGCCGGGAAGCGCGACAGCGGCGTAAAGCTTGGCACCTGAGCATTAAGCAGAGGTTTTAGCACCAATTCAAACACAAACACGCCCGCGGGGATGTCTAGCTCTTGCTGTAGCGCTGGGTGGATAGCGCCCACATAGCCAACAACCTCTCCAACACAAACGACTTCGGCGCACTGCCCAGGGTGTAAAGCCGGATGACGGCCAGCGCGAAAGCTAAAACATGCGGCATCGCCCGTTTGCGCCAGCAAAGATTCAACGTCACCCTTAGCATCAAAGAAATCAACGTTGCGTGTTTCATTGTTCCAGTTTTCGGCCGCCAGTGGCCCATACACCAAACCGGCAAGGGTCGGCTGCTGATCGACGCCATTAGTACCCGGAATAAAGCGCTGACCGCTTTCGAATAAACGCAAGCGGCTCTGCTGGCGATTCAGGTTATGGCGCAAAGTCGCCACCAAGCCCGGCAGCAAGGTGGTTCGCATCACCGCCATGTCGGCACTGATGGGGTTTTTCAAGGCAATGGGGGTAACGTCGGGATCAAAGCGGGCGTTATCGCTTGGGTCGACAAAACTGTAGGTAACTACCTCTTGGTAGTCACGACTAATCAAGTGGCGGCGTAATTGCGCCAGCGGTAAGCGCGACTCGGTGTGCGCCTTAATCGCCATTGGCGAATCGGGAACGCGGGTGGGCAAGCGGTTATAACCGTAAATCCGCGCCAGCTCTTCGAGCAAGTCGGCCTCGATGTCGATATCAAAGCGCCAGCTGGGCACTCGCACCTGCCAACCAGCATCGGTGCGCTCGGCAATCTCTAACCCTAAGCGAGACAGAATATCTTCGACGGTCTCCGCATCCATATCAATATGCAAGCCACTGGCAATACGCTCTTGGCGCAAAGTGACCACTTGCTCGCTAGGCAGCTCTGCAGCCACCTCTTCGACTACTGGGCCGGCATCGCCACCGACAATAGCCAACAACAGTTCAGTGGCCCGCTCAATTGCGTCGCGCTGTAACTGGTAATCTACGCCGCGTTCAAAACGGTGAGAAGAGTCTGTATGCAAGCCATAATTACGCGCCCGACCGGCAATGGCCAGCGGATTAAAGAATGCGCTCTCAAGCAGAATATCTTGGGTGGCGGCGGTAACTGAGCTGTCAAGCCCACCCATAATGCCTGCCATTGCCAGCGGCACCTGGTCGTCAGCGATCACCAACGTGTCGGCCTGAAGGGTTATTGCTTGTTCATCGAGCAGTGTGAGCGTTTCACCGTCGTGAGCGTGACGCACGGTAATACCACCGTTGATTTTTGCCAAGTCGAACGCGTGCATGGGCTGCCCCAACTCAAGCAATACATAATTGGTAACATCCACCACAGCATCAATCGAGCGCACACCCGAGCGGCGCAGCTTTTCTTGCAGCCATGCAGGGCTGGGCGCACCAACATTTACACGACGAATCACTCGGCCCAGATAACGGCTACAGGACTCAGGCGCCTGCAAGGTAACCGGACGAGCATCGGCAATAGCCTCTGCCACCGGTTTTACCGCCACAGCGCTAACCGCTTGCCGGTTAATCACACCTAGTTCGCGCGCCAGTCCGCGAACACTCAAGCAGTCGCCACGGTTAGGGGTAATATCCACCTCAATCAACGTGTCGTTAAGGTTTAAGTAATCGCGCAGATCTTGCCCGACCGGCGCGTCGGAGGCCAATTCCCACAGGCCGGAGTCGTCATCGCCCGCTTCAAGTTCAGTCTGGCCGCACAACATGCCAAAGGATTCGACACCGCGCAGCTTGGCTTTTTTGATTTTAAAATCACCCGGTAATTGCGCACCCACAGTGGCAAAAGGCGCTTTTAAACCGACGCGCGCATTGGGCGCACCGCACACCACCTGAACGTCGCCGCCGTCTGGGTGGCCGGCAACCTGACAAACTCTCAGCTTATCGGCATCGGGGTGTTGCTCTATGGCGACGATCTCACCCACAACGACACCGCTAAACGCACCGGCTACCGGTTCGGTAGCATCTACCTCGATGCCGGCCATGGTGAGTTGCTCGACGAGTGTTTCGACACTCACCTCGGGGTTAATCCACTCGCGCAACCAGGATTCACTTACTTTCATAGTTCAATCTCTTTCGGCCTGTGGGGCCTGTCTATTTTATTTCGGGCATGACTTAAGCGGCGTATCGACGGATTAAAACTGCTGTAAAAACTTTACGTCGTTTTCAAAAAACAGACGCAAATCGTTTACGCCGTAGCGCAACATCGCCATTCGCTCGACGCCGATACCAAACGCAAAGCCCGAGTACACCTCCGGATCAATTCCCGAGGCTTTAAAGACATTGGGGTGCACCATGCCGCAGCCCATAATCTCAATCCAACCGGTGTGCTTGCACACCCGGCAGCCATCGCCGTTACACTGAGTACAACCTATGTCCACCTCGGCCGAAGGTTCGGTAAACGGGAAGTAGGACGGGCGAAAACGCACGGGGGCATCCACCTCAAAAAAGGCTTTTAAAAACTGATCCACCGTACCTTTTAGGTCGGCAAAGCTGATATTTTTGTCCACCACCAAACCTTCCACCTGGTGGAACATGGGTGTGTGGGTTAAATCCGAGTCGCAGCGATATACCCGACCTGGGCAAATAATCCGAATCGGCGGCTCGTCGGTTTCCATCACCCGCACTTGCACTGGAGAAGTATGAGTGCGCAGCACATAGCTACCACCGCTGGTGGCAAAAGGCTTTTCATCGACGTAAAAAGTGTCGTGCATGGCGCGCGCGGGGTGATGTGCGGGGATATTCAGCGCCTCAAAATTGTGGTGATCGTCCTCGATCTCGGGGCCTTCGGCCACTTCGTAGCCCACCTGGGCAAAGATCTCGGCGATACGATCCAGGGTGCGGGTCACTGGGTGCAAACCACCAAGGCCGTTAGCCCGGCCGGGCAGCGTGACATCAATGGTCTCATCAGCGAGCTTGGCTTCAATCGCCGCCCGCTCAAACTGAGCTTTAACCGCATTAATACGATCTTGTACCTGCTGCTTGGCCTCGTTGATCAAGGCGCCGGCTTTGGGGCGCTCATCAGCAGAGAGCTTGCCCAACATTTTAGCCTGAGCACTAATGCTGCCTTTTTTGCCAAGATACTCGACGCGGACTTTGTCCAGCGCCGCCAGATCCTCAGCGTTATCGACTAATTTGAGCGCTTGTTCAGTCAGCGCAGCGAGATTTTCCATCGCAAATTCCAGTATTTAGCGTGTGAACCGCCGTGTGCAGGCACAGCGAACATCAAATAGCGCAGATAAAAAAGGGGAGGCCCATAACAGCCCTCCCCTTTAGCACTTGGCAGCTCAGGCTATAACGGCCCGAGCCTGCAAGCGGTACTTAAGCAGCCAGAGCTGATTTAGCCTGAGCCACTACCGCAGCAAAAGCTGCTTTGTCGTAAACCGCCAGATCAGCCAGTACACGACGGTCCAGAGCGATGCTGGCTTTCTTCAAACCGGCAATTAGCTGGCTGTAAGTCATGCCTTCAGCGCGAGACTGAGCGTTGATACGAGTGATCCACAAAGCGCGGAAATTACGCTTATTAACGCGACGGTCGCGATAAGCGTACTGACCTGCTTTGATAACGGCTTGCTTGGCAACACGGAAAACTCGTGAACGAGCACCGTAGTAGCCTTTTGCTGCTTTTAAAACTTTCTTGTGACGACGACGCGCCTCTACACCACGTTTAACACGGGCCATAATAAACTCCTAATTATCCGAAATTAAACCAATTACTTGGCGCGAAGCATACGATCAATTGCTGGGGCATCTACCGCATTGATAATGCTGGTGCCACGCAGTTGACGCTTGCGCTTAGTGGTCATTTTGGTAAGGATGTGGCTCTTGTTTGCGTGTTTGTGCTTGTAACCGGCCGCAGTCTTTTTAAAGCGCTTGGCGGCGCCACTGTGTACTTTAGCTTTTGTTGCCATGAGATAAACTCCGCATTTGCAATAACATTAATATTTAGTCACTAAGGCAGCTAAAAGCCCAGCCACTATCTCTTTCTCGGGGCCATGACCATAATCAGTTGGCGACCTTCCATTTTAGGCCGTTGTTCCACTGTTGCCAGTTCCTCAAGGTCTTTCTCGATGCGTAGCATCACGTCCATCCCGAGTTCCTGGTGAGCCATTTCACGACCGCGGTACCGAAGCGATACCTTGGCCTTGTCCCCGTTTTCAAGGAAACGTATCAGGTTGCGTAGTTTGACCTGATAATCTCCATCTTCCGTCCCTGGACGAAACTTCATTTCTTTAATCTGCTGCTGCTTTTGCTTCTTCTTGGCAGCCGCTTTGGTCTTTTTAATCTCAAACAGGTGCTTGCCATAGTCCATGATTTTACAAACTATTGGCGTACTATCAGCCGCTATCTCGACCAGATCCAATGACGCATCCTGGGCGATTTTTAAGGCCTCATCCAGTGGGACAATCCCCACTTGCTCTCCGTCGGCACCAATTAAGCGAACCTCGCTCGCCTCAATTTGGTCGTTAATACGGGCTTTCTTGGATTTGCCTTTAGCGTTATCTCGTTTGATAGTGTCTTTCTCCTATTTGATTAATCTTGCGAGTCGGATGCTGCCACGCGACTACGATTCGCGATATCGGCGCTCAGGTGTTCACTGAAGGCTTCCAGACTCATTGCGCCCAAATCTTGACCGTCACGGGTACGGACGGCGACTTGGTTGGATTCGACCTCTTTGTCACCGATGACCAAGAGATACGGAACCCGCTGTATTGTGTGCTCGCGGATTTTAAAGCCGATTTTCTCGTTTCTCAAGTCCGAAAGTGCCCTAAAGCCATTATTTGCGAGGGTTTTTTCGACTTTTTGCACATAATCGGCCTGATTGTCCGTAATATTGGCAATCATCACCTGAACCGGCGCCAACCAAGTGGGAAACGCGCCCTCGTAGTTTTCGATCAAAATACCGATAAAACGCTCGAAGGAACCGAGAATAGCACGGTGCAACATAACCGGCACCTGACGCGAGCCATCTTCGGCCACATATTGGGCATCAAGCCGGCCCGGCATCGAGAAATCCACCTGAATCGTGCCGCACTGCCACACCCGGTCGAGGCAGTCTTTTAATGAAAATTCGATCTTGGGACCATAAAAGGCGCCCTCACCCGGCAGCAGCTTGTACTCCAGCCCTTTGGCGTCCAGTGCATCGGCCAGCGCTTGCTCGGCACGATCCCAATCTTCATCACTGCCCACACGCTGCTCTGGGCGAGTCGAGAGGCGAATAATCACCTCATTAAAACCAAAGTCGGCGTAAACCTGATACAACAAGTCAGTAAAGGCTGCCACTTCGTCCTGAATCGCCGCTTCGGTACAAAAAATATGCGCGTCGTCCTGAGTAAAACCACGCACCCGCATAATACCGTGCAGCGAGCCCGAGGCCTCATTGCGGTGGCACGAACCAAACTCGGCAAGGCGCAGCGGCAAATCGCGGTAACTGCGCAACCCCTGATTAAACACCTGCACATGACAGGGGCAGTTCATGGGCTTAACCGCAAATTCGCGATCTTCCGACTTGAGCATAAACATGTCGTCGCCAAATTTATCGGCGTGACCGGATTTTTTCCACAGGCTCAGATCCACCACCTGGGGGGTTTTGATTTCCTGGTAACCATTATCGCGCTGCACCTTGCGCATGTACTCTTCGATCGCGGTGTACACCGACCAGCCTTTAGGGTGCCAAAACACCATACCCGGTGCTTCTTCTTGCATATGGAACAAATCAAACTTTTTCGCCAGCTTGCGGTGGTCGCGCTTTTCCGCCTCTTCTAGGCGGTGCAAATAAGCTTTTAGCTCTTTTTTGTCGTTCCAGGCGGTGCCGTACACACGCTGTAGCTGAGTGTTGCTGGCATCACCGCGCCAGTAAGCGCCCGACACGCGCATCAATTTAAAATGACGCATCACACGGGTGTTGGGCACGTGAGGGCCGCGGCACATATCCACATATTCTTCGTGGTGGTACAAGCCCACTGCCTGCTCGCCGGCTGCAATCAGGCCGTCAATCAACTCGACTTTGTAGCTCTCGTTGCGCTCGTCAAACACTTTTCGGGCATCGGCAATCGGCGTCATCTTCTTAATGACGTCGTAATCGGTTTTAATCAGATCTTTAATACGTTTCTCAATCGCCGTCAGATCCTCTGGCGTCAAGGTGCGCTCGTACTCGATATCGTAATAAAAGCCGTTGTCGATCACCGGCCCAATGGCCATTTTGGCCTCGGGGTACAGCTGCTTAATCGCATGCCCCACCAAGTGAGCAAATGAGTGACGAATGACCTCAAGGCCCTCGTCATCGCGTCCGGTGATTAAGCTAATAGCGGCGTCGTGATCAATGACTTCACAGGCATCGACCAGCTCGCCATCAATACGGCCGCACACGGTGGCTTTGGCCAAACCGGGGCCAATATCTTCAGCAACCTGCAACAGGGTAACGGGCTGGTCGAATTCGCGAGTAGAACCATCGGGAAGCGTGATAACTGGCATGTTATATCCTTTCTCAGTGGTGACCCCTACCAAAGGCCACTTGTTGCTATTGCGGGGCTCGGCAAAGCCCACCTAAATTCGGGCCGGCAGTATATAAAACCCGCCGCCAATACGCCACCGCCGCTGTAACATTCACTCGGCTCACGCGTCATTAACCGTAACGCATGCATTGTTAATCAGAGACAGGACGGACACATGGCCACACGTGAACTATTTTTGCACACCACAAACTCGTTTAACGGTGCCCTTGCGCGCACGGACGTAATCGCAGGGCTTGCCCTGCGGCTGTATTTAGCACCTGTATTTTGGATGGCAGGCACCAGCAAATTAAACCATTTTGGCGATACAGTCGTTTGGTTTGGCAATGACGATTGGGGACTGGGCTTGCCTGCGCCGGCCGTTTTGGCGGCGCTGGCCACGGCCGCCGAGCTGATCGGCGCCCTGTTACTTACGTTAGGTCTCGCCACTCGCGCTATCGCTATTCCTTTAATTGTGACTATGCTAGTGGCCATTTTTGCAGTGCATATCGATCACGGCTGGCAGGCCATTGCCGATCAGAGCGCTCCTTTTGCCAACGCCCGGGTCGATGAGGCCGCCGCCAAACTGGCGCGCGCCACCAGCATTTTACAAGAGCACGGCAAATACGACTGGCTCACCTCCAGCGGTAAATTTGTGGTGCTCAACAATGGTATCGAGTTTGCCGCCACCTACTTGGTCATGCTTTTGGCGCTCGTCGCTTACGGCCCCGGCCGCTACCTAAGCATCGACTACTGGATTAAGCGCTGGCTATCGCCTGCGAGCACTCCAGAGCACACCACACCACAGCGCTAGATTCCGAGGCACATTGCCGTGTTATATTACGCAATCACCGACCTAAATGGCGCCCTACAGCAGCACTGGGGCTGGGCCATCACCGCGCGCGACACCCCAGCTCGCAGCGCAGTGACCCTCGATAAAAAGGAAAGATTGCGTCTTTTGAGTGCCATAAATACAGCTACCATCAATCCCTCCACCCCGGATGAGCAACTGGTCACGGCCGCGCAGCAAGGCAGTGAGGCGGCGCTAGTCGAGCTAATCAACCGCTACCAGACACTGCTGCTAGCGGTGGCACGAGCCCTTGTGGGTCATGCCCACGCCGAGGACACCGTCCAGGAGGCCTGGATCTCCATACACCGTTCACTGACTACCTTTGAAGGTCGCTCAAGCTTTAAAACCTGGGCCGCGCGTATCGTTAGCAACGAGGCCAAAACGCGGCTGCGGCGTGAATCGCGGCTGGTAGCGCTGGATGACTCGGAGCTTGAGCGCCCCACCCTTGACGACAACTGCTTCAAAGCCAATGGCCACTGGGCCAGTAAACCCTCGCGCTGGCACAGCGAAACGCCCGATTCGCTGCTGGAGGAGCAGCAGCTAAAGCGCTGTATTGATAAAACCTTAACGCTACTGCCCGATCGACAAAAAGCGGCTTTTTTATTGCGCGATTTAGAGCAGCGCCCATTGGACGAGATCGCCGACTTGCTCGCCATCAGCAATGCCAATGTCCGGGTATTGCTGCACCGCGCACGCCTAACACTGCTGCAGGTGGTTGATCACTATCAGGAGACTGGCCAATGTTAAGCTGCCGTGACGTCGCCAAACGAGCCAGTGATTACCTCGATGAACGAGATTCCCCTAAGGGCCAGCCAAGCTTACAAATTCGGCTGCACTTGATGCTCTGTAGCAATTGCCGCCGATTCGTGCGCCACATGCACAGCGCCCGTCAACTGGCGGCCCTTGTGCAGAGGGGCCGAGAGCGCTCCGAGCAAGGCGATGAGGTTTTATCGCATATAAAACGTCAAGATGCCGCTCCGCCGCCACCTTAGCCGCCGCCTCAGCCCAGTGACTGGGCTGAGAGAACAAATGATGCTATGTTGCTGTCTATATTTATGTTTCTGCCCCTCTCACTGCATCTGAGCGGTGAGTTATCGGTCAGTTTTTATCCGTTATAGAGAATACCGAGAGCGTTATATGCTGGAAATGTTGTGTAAGTCTCACCGCTTGAAAGCTGGTGCACTGTGTCTAGGCCTTGGCATCAGCTTGTTAACGGCCCTGCCCCTTGCGGCGGCCGACCTCGAACCGCTCAAAATTACCGATCAGCAACGTAAAACCACGGCCGAGATCGTCAGCTCCCTGCATAAACATCACTATCGAGATCAAAATATCGATGATGCACTGTCTGAGAAGTTCTTAAAGAACTACCTCGACACGCTCGACCCGAGTCGCAGCTACTTCTTAAAAGCGGACATCGAAGAGTTTTACAAGCATCAAAACAAGTTCGACGACGACTTTCAAAAAGGCGAGCTTAAAACCAGCTTTGTGATTTTTGACCGCTACCGCGAGCGCATTAGCGCCCGCCTGGAAAAAACACTCAAGCAGCTTGAAGACGATGAACTCAAGTACGACTTTACCGAAAACGACACCCTGAATGTCGACCGCGAAAAGGCACCCTGGCCCGCCACCGCCGCCGAGGCCGATGAGTTGTGGCGTAAACGCACCAAAGCTGACTTACTTAACTTAGTGTTAGCCGACAAAACCATTGATGAAGCCCGCGAGGTGCTGACCAAGCGCTACAAAAATCAACTGCGCCGGATGAGCCAGCAAACTGGTGAGGACGCGTTTAGCGCGGTCATCAATGCATTCACCATGCTCTACGATCCGCACACCAACTACTTATCGCCGCGCACGCTGGAGAATTTCAACATCAATATGTCCCTTTCTCTAGAAGGCATTGGTGCCATGCTGCAAAGCGAAGATGAGTACACCAAAGTGGTACGACTGATTCCCGCTGGCCCCGCCGACAAACAAGGGCAGCTAAAACCCGCCGACCGCATCGTTGCCGTAGGACAAGACAAAGAGGGCGAGCTGGTTGACGTAGTCGGCTGGCGCCTAGATGAAGTGGTCGATCTCATTCGCGGCAAAAAAGACAGCGTGGTACGGCTTGAAGTTCTACCCAGCAAAGCCGCTGCCGGGGCCGCCACCCACGTGATCAACATTAAGCGCGACAAAGTTAAACTCGAAGAGCAAGCAGCGCAAAAAGCTGTATTCGAACTCTCTGACGCAGAGGAAAACAGCTACAAGCTAGGCGTTATCGACGTCCCGACTTTTTACATGGATTTTGAGGCGTACCGCAAACGCGACCCCAATTACAAAAGTACCACCCGTGATGTATTTAACCTACTCAGTGAATTAGCGGCCGAGAACGTAGACGGTATTATTATCGATTTACGCAACAACGGCGGCGGCTCACTGCACGAGGCCACATCCTTAACGGATCTTTTTATCGACCAAGGGCCTGTGGTGCAAATCCGCCAGACCAATCAGCTGATTTCACGCAACTATCGCTCGCACTCGAAGGCGGTGTTTCGTGGCCCCATCGTGATTTTAATTAACCGCTTGAGTGCATCGGCCTCAGAGATTTTTGCCGGAGCTATTCAGGACTACGGCCGCGGCATTATTGTCGGCAGCCAAAGCTTTGGCAAAGGCTCTGTGCAATCGCTACAACCGCTGCAATCGGGCCAGTTAAAGATCACCGAATCAAAATTTTATCGGGTCTCCGGTGGCAGCACGCAACACAAAGGGGTCGTCCCTGACATCACCCTGCCAGATATGATTGACCCTGAAGATGTAGGCGAAAGCAGCTACGACTACGCCCTGCCGTGGGATCAAATTCACGAGGTGAAACACGACCATTACTTTGACCTTGCGGCCCTGCTGCCAGCGATACAAAAAAGTCACGACGAGCGCATAAAAACCGACCCTGACTTTATCTTTTTGAGCAAACAGCAAGCGCTGATTGATAAGAACAGTGACCGCACTGAGATCTCGCTAAACGAGAAAACTCGGCGGACAGAAAAAACAGACTACGAGCAACAACTGTTAAGCATCGAGAATGAGCGGCGCAAGACCCGCGGCCTAGAGCCGTACAAAACCTACGCCGACATCAGCGAAGACGACATAAAAGAAGGTGACGACCCGGACAAAGAAGCCGAGGCAGAAGCCGCTGCGGCAGAGCCGAAAAAAATTGACCCGGCAAAAGACCCACTGCTTACTGAAGCGGGCTATATTTTGTTGGATTTTATTCGCGGCACCAACAATGCCGACGACGTTAAAGACGACACCAAAGTCGCTAATTTTTAAGCACCTTACCAACCAGCAACCTGTGGCGGCTCTATGCCGCCGCAGTGCTTTTTAACCCCTACCAATACAGTTAATCGTTATGAAAGCTATCTCGTTTAATATCAACAGTATTCGCTCGCGCCCGCATCAACTTCAGGCGATCATCGACGTTTACAACCCTGACTTTATCGGGCTGCAAGAAACCAAAGTCCACGACGAACAGTTCCCCCAAGAAATGATCGAGGACATGGGCTATCACGTCGCTTTTCACGGCCAAAAGTCACATTACGGTGTCGCCCTAATGTCTCGCCATCCGTTTATCGACACCGTTAAGGGGTTTCCCGGCGACACCGACGAGTCACAGCGACGCTTTATCGGCGGGCGCTTCAAGGTGCCAGACATTGGCCAGATGCAGGTATATAACGGGTATTTCCCCCAAGGAGAAAGCCGCGACCACCCGCTAAAATTTCCGGCCAAAGAAAAATATTACGCTGATTTAACCAAACTCATGCAAGATCACCACAGCCCCAGCGATGCCATTATTGTGATGGGGGACGTGAATGTGTCGTATCAGGATATAGACATTGGGATCGGTGAGGATAACCGCAAGCGCTGGTTGCGCACCGGCAAATGCAGCTTTTTACCCGAAGAGCGCGAGTGGCTTAGCACTTTAATGGACTGGGGCTTGCTAGATACCTATCGCCAGCTTCACCCCGAGGCCGACGACTTGTATAGCTGGTTTGATTACCGCTCGCGGGGCTTTGAGCGCGAGCCCAAGCGAGGCCTTAGGATCGATCAGATTCTTGCCACCAAACCGCTTGTCGAGCGCTGCACTAGCGCCGGTATTGATTACCAGCTAAGGGCGATGGAAAAACCCTCGGATCACTGCCCTATTTGGGCCGAGTTTACATAAGCCCATTTACTCCGCTGCCGGCAAGGGTGGCGGAGTAATATCCAGCCAGCGCTGCAGGCGCCCTTCCAGTGCCTCATAGCGCAGCGGTTTACCCACCTGATCATCAAACCCCGCGGCCAACAGCTGATTGACCTGCTCGTCGGTCAACTCCGGAATCATCCCAACAATAGGCACGCGGCGGCTGTTAGCGGCTTTTTCATGCTCACGGATTTTATGCACGGCGCTGACGGCCGCATTGTCTGGCAGCTCACTATCAAGCAACACCAAATCAAAACGCTCTTTCTCTAAGATCGCCACGGCCTCAGGGCCATTGCCCACTAGCTGAACATAACAGCCAAGCTTTTTTAGCATTCCCGAGGCAACCATTTGATTGACCCGGTGATCCTCCACCACCAAAATACGTCGGGTTCCGGGTACATCCAACACTGGCGCTACCGGCTCAAGTACCGTGTCGCTAGGTACCTCGGCACTGGGCGAGCTTAACAACCGCTGGCAAACCGCGTCATATAGTTGCTTGTACATCACCGGCTTTTCCAAACAACTAACCTGCGGGTAATGCTCTAGGTGTTGTTGTACCTCGTCGGTATCGCGCTGCAAAACACTCATCGCCAGCACTTGCTTAAGCGCAGCGGTCGTCTCAGTGGCGGCCAATTCGCGGGACAACGCCAGTGCGTTAAAGCTGTTTAAACGGTTGTAAATCAACACTAAATCAATGGGCTCGCCGCTTTTGCTCTCTTCGTCGATGAGCGTAACCGCCTGCTCATAACCGTAGACCGTATTGGCGTGCACCCCCCAGTTATTGAGCTCACTCTCAAGGTCCAGCGCCACCCGATCTGGTAAATCCACCAGCAGGAGGCGCTTGCCTCTCAGCTTTTGGTCGGCGCCCAGGGTTTTGCCCTGATGACTGATCGTTTGCAAACGCACATTAATCACCAGCCGGTTGCCGCCCGCCGGGGTTTTAAGCAAGTGCACACTACCACCCATGCACTCGGCCAGGCCTTTACTGATCGCCAGGCCAATGCCCACCCGGCCGGTTTGCTCGGCTTCTTGCAGGCGAGACTCATCAACCTCCGCCTTAGCCTCGTCGGTACGATGGTAATGACTGTCGCTAATAACCGCTTGCAGCTCACCCATGTCATCCTCAGAGCCCGCATAACTCACTTCGATAAAGACGTTGCCGGTAACAGAAAACTTAATAGCGTGTCCCAACAAAGTTGCCGTTACTTGCCGCAGGCGCGCCGCATCGCCACGCACCCGGCTGGGTAACTCCGGATCAAGCAGATAATTTAGCTCCACCCCTTGTTGGTGTGCCTCTAACGAGAAATCCCGCACCAATTTGGCCACCAAGCGGCGCAAGTCGAACACCGACTCATCAAGCTCAAGGCTTTTAGTGGTGATCTTAGAGAAGTCCACCACGTTATTCACCAAATCTAACTGCCGCTCACCCGCCTTAGATGCCATACCCAGCAAGTCTCGCTGCCGATCTGACAGCTCCGCGTCATCCACCAGAGCCAAGGTGCCAAGAATATCGTTAAGTGACGTGCGGAACTCGTGCCCAAGATTGACCAAAAATTCATTTTTAAGCTCAATCGCCGCACGAGAGCTTTTTTGTTCGTTCTCCAGGCCGCGGGCGCGCTCGTGTAACACAAAGTTAGCTTCTAAGCGCTGCCAATAACCACTGCCAGTTACCCGCGCCTGATGTATCAACATCATATAAAACAGCACCATAATGGCGGCATACAAATAGCCATCGACCGTCGCCAATGCCATCGCCGTTACTGCGGCCGGAATCATCCCAATAAATAAATAGATTTTTAGAAAACGAATATAAGGCGCAAACACATTGGCAACGGAGGAGTAAAACACCACGGTATAAAGCCACATGATGAGCGTCTCTTCTCGCATCCCCAACACCCAGGTCAAGCTGACGAGAATAACGCTCCACCAAATCGCCCCCAGGAAAGAGGCGATAAAATACTGGGTGCGCCAACGCTTTGGCGCCCGGGAGTAAAGGACTTCAAAGCGAAACAAGTAGTAGCTACGCAGCAAGGTTACCAACAGTAAGCCGGTAATAAGCACAATAGCGAGATTGTTTTCACGATAAAAAAAGTCGCCAAACACTAAGCTCAACGCAAACACTAAAAAGTTGAGCAGCAAACCCCGGCGGCTGTATTTTGCCACTCGCGCATCGGTATCGTGGATTACTTGGCGGTCCTTCTGGACCTTGGACATCGGCGTAAAAAGCTCGAACATAAAGCGCCTTTATAGAGGTTCACGCTCAGAGCGTGGGTCTTTTAGTGGATCAGTCCGTTGTCGGTCTGTCCCTGATACGCGTGACTACTTGTTAATATAGTACTCAACCAGCACGGTTTTAATCACAAAGCCTAGCAAACCCAAACCGAGCGCCAAGAATAAAATAAAGGTACCAAAACGACCCGCTTTGGATTTTTTGGCCAAGTCCCAGACGATAAACACCATAAAGGCAATTAAGCCACCGACACCCAACACAAGGGACCAGTTTTCAAACTGCTCAAACGACATGGAGAACACCCGTACTTAACTCGATTTACTAGTACCGCGGTCGATGCCGCGGCAAGACAGCCATTGTAACCAAGTTACCTCAGCCGCGCACTACCGACGCCCAGATCAAGCGAGCCGGCCAGTACTCAGCGCCTGTGGCTTAGGCTTTCGCGTCACGCAAAAGTCTTTTACACTAATGACGCTGCCTCAACAAACCTAAAAAAGGCAGCGCCACTAGGGAAAACCAATGAAGAATCAAACCCCTAGCCTGTAGTACGCCGTTTTTACCGGAAAGAAACCAACCATCTTGAGGGATTAACAATGAACATCAAAACCGTACTTTGCACCATTCCACTGATTGCCACACTAGCCGCTTGCAGCCCGAACGACGAAGACAGCAACCTAGAAGAATCGGCGAAAAGCACTATGTCGAGCGCCAAAGAAACCGCCAAATCCGCGACTGACGCCGCAGCCAAAAAAGCGAGAGAACTAAAAGACAAAGCCGCCGAAATGGCGGATGACGCGGGCGACGCCACTGAAGAGGCGTGGGATAAAACCAAAGATGCCACGTCGGATGCTTGGGATGAGACCAAAGAAGCCTCTGAAGAGGGTTGGGAAAAAACCAAAGAGGTAAGCAAAGATGGCTGGGAAGCCACTAAAGAAGCTGGTGAAGACGCCGCTGACGCGATGGACGACGCCGCAGATGATATGAAGGACTAGCGCCCAAACCGCCGTTCCCAATACCGGGCCCAGCCCGGTATTTTTTTGCCCTTTACTCGCCTATGCCCTCACGCTTTAGCAGTCTACCCCCAAGCTTAGCGGTTACCTTGGCGCCACTCGGCCACAGCCGCGTCATCTTGCTCGCGTGCCGCGACCCAATAGGCGCCGCTGCGTCGGTGCTCTTTTTTCCAAAAAGGTGCTTGAGTTTTTAAGGTGTCCATTAAAAAACGGGCACTTAAAAACGCCTCGTCCCGATGACGACTACTCACCGCCACCAGCACAATTTGCTGACCAACGGCAAGCTTACCGACCCGGTGCACGATGGTAATCGCATCCAGCGACCAGCGAGACCGGGCTTCAACCACCAGCGAGCGCAAGGACTTTTCCGTCATGGCCGGGTAATGCTCCAGCTCCAACGCCAACACCGGGTCCGTCTCCGACTCAGCACGCACTGTGCCGACAAAAAACACCACCGCACCGGTATTACCCGCCGCCTGCTGCAAACGCTGGTAGTGCTCTGCCACAGAAAAGTCATCCCGCTGCACCTGTACCAGATCTTGCAACGCGTCACGCTCCATCATCAGCCCCCCGTAACCGGAGGAAAGAGCGCCACCTCATCACCATCGTTAACGCCCGTCGTAGACTTCGCCATGGTCTGGTTAACACTCACCAACCAAGGCTTACTTTGCAGCACCTCGGCCCAGTGGGGCCGTGCTGTAACCAGTACCGGCACTAAATCGCCCGCGACATGTACCGCCTGAGCCGGAAGCTCGATCGAGTCGCAATCCAGCAATTCGCGCAACTGAGCAAAAAATAACACCTGAATCACAATGACTCCCGCTGGTAATGCCCGCGCCGGCCGCCGCTTTTCTCCAGTAGACAAACGCCTTCAATCACCATTGCCATGTCAATCGCTTTGGCCATATCAATCACCGTTAAAGCGGCCACACTGGCGGCTGTTAGCGCCTCCATCTCAACGCCGGTTTTACCGCTGAGTTTACAATAGGTTTCGATACGCAGTTGGTCGCGGGCGTGATCAAACTGAAAATCGACCGCTACTTTACTGAGCGCCAGCGGGTGGCACAAAGGAATTAAGTCGGAGCACTTTTTGGCTGCCTGAATACCGGCTATCCGGGCGGTACTTAACACGTCGCCTTTTTTTAGATCGTTGGCCGCAATTGCCGCAAGTGTTGCGGCCTGCATCGAGACTCTCGCCTCGGCGCGAGCCTCGCGCACAGTCTCGGGTTTAGCCGAGACGTCCACCATAGACGCCGCGCCCTGTTCATCGCAATGTGTCAAATTCATTATTAGCCTCTACACTTAACGGGGCATACCCCATTCGGTAACACTTACCCGGAGGCACCATGCACCTGCAATTGGTTAAAGATCGCTGGCCGGCACAACATCCCGGTCGAATTCAGCTTTACTCCATGAATACGCCAAACGGTATAAAGGTCGCACTGGCGCTGGAGGAAATGCATTTGCCCTACGATGCCCACACCGTTGATATTACCGAGGGAGAGCAGTTTTGCGAGGCCTTTCGCATTATCAACCCCAACAGCAAAATCCCCGCACTCATCGATCCAGAGGGGCCCGACGATCACCCTCTTAGCTTAATGGAGTCATGTGCCATTTTGCGCTATTTAGCCGAAAAAACCGGAGAGTTTACACCGCTGGACAAAGCCGGAAAAAGTGCCTGCGAGCAATGGCTGTTTTTTCAAACCGGTCACATTGGCCCCATGTTTGGGCAGTTTGGGCACTTTTTTAAGTTCGCCCAAAACGACTGCCAAGACCCTTACCCACTAGAGCGCTACCGCAAAGAGACACAGCGCTTGCTGCACGTAATCGACAACCACCTACAGCGACACGACTATATGTTAGGCGAGAGCTACAGCATTGTGGATATGGCGATTGCCCCGTGGGTAGACTGCCTGGAACAGTTTTACGATGCGGGCCAAATTCTTGAACTCCAACGGTTTGAGACAACCAACCGCTGGCTGACGCAATGCACTAAACGCCCGGCCTATCAGCGAGCCAAAGAGGTCTGCGCACCGGCTTAGCCCTGTGCGCAGCCCCTTTTGAGGCAGCCATCATCTGACTGAGCTGCCGCTATAAAGAATTGCGTTACTAAAAGTTATACACGAGGTTGATGTAGGTGGTGGTATCTGTGCCTTCTTTATCATCGGCGACATCGGTATCGTGATTAACGGTATAACCCACCTTCATTTGCATCCGATCGCTGATTTTGGTGCTAAGCGAGGTATCACTCACGTAACGGGTATTATCTTCCGCCACTTCAGCGCCAAGTTTTTGGTTAAAGGTCGCATTGTCGGTAAAGGCCCACTTTAGCTCAGCAGCCGTGCGCACCATAAAGCCTTCTTCTTTAACGATTATATCGTTATCTTCATCTTCGACTTTATCACCCCAAAAATAACCTGGGCCAATCTCCGCGTCCAGCGTTAAGCTCTCGCGCTTGATGAATCGGGCTCCATAACCGGCCGATACCGTGGTGTATTTACGATACGCACCAAACTCATCGTGCGTGTGCGAGCCATAAACAAAAAGGTTGCTAAATTCATCGGACAGCAAATAAGCACTTTTAGCCGAGGCAAAATACTTCTCAGCGGTAGTTTCCGTCTGCTCAGTACCGTCGTCTTGCTCGACCTGATCATTCTTGTACAAAGCGCTGGCAATGTACTGGTTTTTCCAGTTTTCCATCCGATGAACAACATCGATTTTGCCATTAAACGACTCGGTTTCTGTATTACCGGTGGTTCTGATTGCACCTAACTCTGCCGACACTTCCCACGTTTTTTCTGGCTTTAACTCGCCCTGCGCCAAGCTACTGCTCGCGGCTACGGCCAATAAAACACCTGCGGCGGCGGTTGTGTACATCTTCATAGCATCCCCTTTTGTGGATCAGTCATACAACAAGGCGATTATTATACACACCCTACTACACACTCTGTCAGCCGCTGTGCGGTCACAAAACGTAAAAAAGCATGCCCGTGAGAAGCACTGCAAACTCTTTAACCTGCCACAAGCAATAGTGTTAAAAGCATCACTCACAGCGGGCGGGCACAGTTCACAAAGCGATTTCACCTCACCTCGGGCAACCAGCCACGCCACCGACTAACCATACGCCACGTTGGCACCGGCAGCCGCTGGCATCAAAACTGCCCGCAAGTAATCATAGACAAGATTAAACACCAGAGTGTAAACCATAACGAATAGTGTTACCCCAATATCCAGCCACAAAGCCTCAAGCAGTGTCACCTCCATCATCAAGGCAACCAGCGGCGTCGTCAAACTCAACAAGCCGCCTTCAAACAACAGAACATAATACAAGCGCAACATAAGACCGCGCTGCGCTCTGGGAGCTGGATAGCACCGATCAAACACCAGGTTAAAATAGTAGTTATACACCACCGCCAAGACCGACATGGCGACCATTGCACCCAAAATGCCGCCTAACTCATAACCGGTAAATATCAGCAGACCCGCTATGGTTAACAGCAATGCCAACACTTCATACAAAACGGCATGACTCATACGCTCTAAGGTAGACATTACGCTATCGCCTCTTACTGAAAAGCCTAGATCAGTATCGCAAGCGCTCACCCCAAGCGAAAGTTAGCAGCCATCACATTATGTGATAGTCTAGCCTCACCAGATGCCATTCCGCCCTCCTTACCTGAGGCAGATTATGTACAGCCTTGAGCAGCTCACTATCTTTGTCACCGTATGCGAGGCCGGCTCTTTCTCTGGCGCCGCCCGGCAACTAAACAGGGCCCAATCCGGCATCAGCCAAGCCATATCGAACCTAGAGATTGCTTTTAATCGCACTCTATTTGACCGCAGCCGCAACACCCCGCGGCTTACCCCCGACGGCGAAGCGCTGTTACCCATTGTGCAGTCCATTCTCGACCAACGATTACGTCTGGAACAAAAAGTAGCGTCGCTCGACCAGCTGCATGAGCACGAGCTGATTTTAGTGATCGAAGAGAGCTTATTAGACTCACCCTTACTCGCCACGTTAAGCGGGCTGGCCGAGATATACCCCAACACCAACATCAACATATTGTCGGCTTCCACTTTTGACGCCGAAGATATGGTGCGAGAGGGGCAAGCCCATATTGGCGTGGTCTATACCGACGGCCAAATACTCACCGATGTCGATTTTTTTGCCCTGGGTTACAAGCGCTTTATCACCGTGGCCTCACCCAAACACCCACTGGCCAAGCTCGAGCGCGTAAGTCACAGCGATTTGCGCCAACACCGACAAATCGTGCAACGCTCTACTACCGGCAAGGAGCTGTGGTTCAGTTACGGCATCAGCACCCAAGCGTGGTACGCCAGCACCCACCAAATGCTCTGTCAACTCGCCCAGCAAAATGTCGGCTGGGCCATCGTCCCCGAAAGCCTCGCCCAAAGCGCGCTCACCTCCGGGCAACTTACCGCTCTCAATGTCGATTTTGAGCCCAATGGCTGGATCAGCTCGATTGACTGCATCACCTCCCGCAGCCTGCAGGCCGGCCCGGTGTTTCAGGCCGCGCTTACCCGGCTTAAGCAACACCTAAAACCACTCACACAGCCTGCTCTCACCGGCAAAGCCGCCTCTAGCGCACCCTCTAAGCCGTCTTACACTGGGGACTCTGACTAACACAACTTTGGCAACCACACCCATTGCGAGTAAACTAGCGCCCCCAGCGACAGCGTTATATGAGCAAAGTACGGTGAGCAACATTCGAACAAACAATCCAACATCAGCCCCTGCGCAATCTGCTTGGTCACGACGGTTCTCGGCGGCGCCTATGATGGACGTGTTCGACTACCCCAATGGCGTAAGCCAACACGTACCCGAGAGCTTGAAGCCCTCGCCATCATCAGCGAGATAAACGACACCGCCATCAAGCAAATAAAAGCCCTAATGCGCCACGGCACACCCGGACACTACCGCCACACCGAATTTGAAACAGAGTGCATAGGAGTTAACCCGTGAACACACAACTAGCGTTAATGGCCGTGTACGAAGCCAACGATATACCGCTGGAGGACATCTGCGAGAAGTACTTGGGGCTCAACATCAACCAGGCAAAGCGTAAAGCCCTACGGCAACAGCTACCGTTTCCGGTATTCCGCACACCCGGGCCAAAGATCACCTAGCTGGTGAACGTTCGGGACCTAGCTAAGCTTATTGATGACGAACGCGAAAAGGCATTGCGGGATTGGGCCGCGATGAATGCGGCATAGGAATGTAGCCTATAGAGGCCCCATTTCTCCGTACTCTGTCCGTGGCGGGCCTCCCTCTCTGATTACATTTAACTGCGAGTAAAAACGATTCCCGTGAACACAAGAATACTCAAAGCGAATATACGTCTCGCGCATATTGTCCAATAGAGCATCAGAAAATCTGGATAAGGCCGCATGATCACCGCCCCCGCGGTACTCTAGCCTAAGCAACCTTATGGTTCGCCCAACCCCAAGCCACTCACCATCGGAAAATACTAAACATTTAGATGAGAACGAAACAGAAGGAAACTTTTCCTGCAAGAGCTTTTCAATTTTACTCAAATTGATTACTCCGTGTTCAGTTGCAGGACACCCTCGGACACGAGCATTTTGGCTTAGGATTCGTAACGGGCCCAAACCCTCATTTGTCACATCAATGTACGCGACCTCGCCATCGACAGTCACCTTTGTAGCCGTATCAAATGAAAGAACTGGCCTGACGGTAGCCATTTGATGCTTCTTATTCCAGGCTACCTGATCCTCCAGCTGCCGGTCCTGACGCTCAATGCTTTGGTTTTGTGCTCTTGAGTGTATAATTGCCACGAGCGCTGTTACTGCGATAATGACTTGTGCAGCACCAACAACAAAACCACCCACTTTCTCCCAAGGCCAACCCGCGTCATTAACCACTGCAACCGAGCCGACGGCAAAAGCAGCTGCGATTACACAATCAAACATCCCCATTTCTATTTACTCTCCATTTTCGGCAACTATTCCCAATCCGCCCAACGATCGCACACCTCGCCAGTACTTAGGTGCGTATACCGCTGCAACGACGTCCAGCTTTTATGCCCCGTTACCCGCACCTAACGACATCCGACCAAGGAAATCCAATTGGCGCCGGAGCGTCCAAGCCCCGACATAGCATTCGGTAACTTGTTTCGGTACATACATAGACGTGGCTGTCAGTTTCTTGCCATATGACCCGATCGACAATACCGCGATCCAATGTTCGCACAGAAACCACTTTTGACGTTTCTGTGTTGCGCACAGAAACTGTTGTGCGTGACGCATCAATCATGATAATATCCCCTCATAGTGATAGCTATATCCTCCTGAATGCCGGTGATCTAAATGGACAAGCCAGAGAAGAAAACCCCTCCCCCCTATGTAACCTATAAAAGTTTTAGTAACTTTATCAATGGGTTGCGAGAGAATGGAGTCCCCACTCACATCACAAGGACAATTCTACCGGGATCCAATTCGGGCAAGGCGACAATGGCCGCGACACTACGCTCTCTAGGCTTAGTGAACGCCGCTGAGCAGCCTACCGAGGTCATGCTTAAACTAACTGACCCCAACAATGATTATAGCTCAACGCTCCGCGAAATTATTATTTCGCAATATGATTTTTTAACCGACCCCGAGTTTGACATTAAAAACACAACAACTGAAAAGGTTGCCGAGAAAATCAGAGAGGCAGGCGCGGGCGGCAGCACCGTCACCAAGTGCATAACTTTCTTACTTGCAGCGTGTGAGAATGCCGGCATTGAGGTGTCTAGCTACGTAAAGGCGCCAGCCCCCTCCAGAAGTAATGGTGGCGGGAAGCGACGAGCGAAGGCAAAAGACCCCGCACCACAGGCAGATTCGCCAGCAGATGAGGCATTAGGTGCGGACTTGGTCCCAGAGAATATGGAAAGGATAACCGTACCCCTTCGCGGCATGGAAGACGGTGTTATCTACTTTCCGGCAGAGCTTGAGCCAGATGAGGCTAAAAAAGCGGTACGTATGGCTGTATTTATTTTGAACGAGTTCTACGGTCTGGAGGATTAGCGTGACAGAAAGAAGATCTTAAGGCGGGCGCTAACGCCGTTAAGCGGGCTCCGAAAGCCCCTTGCAGGGGGCCTCGGAAAACGACCTAGCGATACCCACACTGGAGTCGTGGAGGCTGTGCTTTAGTGGGTCGCGCATAACCATGCGAGTGGCAGTATGACACTTGTAGTGCGACATTTCAATTCGGGGGTTTTTACTCCCGAACCGGCCTCTCCCATTTTTGTATGGGAGGTTTTACCATGCGCACTTGCAAACCAAAAATAGTGTTTGTACGTCAATATATCCGCTTTCGCTTAGGCAAGTGGGAAGACGTATGCCAACACTACCGTAGCGCTCCTGGCCAACTCTGCTTGTTCTAGGCCGCAAATGAGGGTGGCTTCGGCCACCCTCTCTATCCTTTCACCGGCAACCACTCCCAATCCGCCCAGCGATCGTACACCTCACCCGTGCTTAAGTGCGTATACCGCTGCAGCGTTGCCCAACTCTTATGCCCCGTTACCCGCGCCACTCGCGGAATATCCCAGCCGCATTCAAACAACCAGCTCGCACACTCGTGCCGCAAATCGTGAAAGCGTAAATCATCAACCCCCAGCATCGTACAGGCCTTACTAAACTTACGGCCCACCGTTTTTGGGTCACACGGAAAAATACGAGGCTCACCTTCCGCCTGCGGCTGTCGCTTAATCAGTGCAATAGCAGGCGCAGGCAAATCCACCCATGTATCCACCTTCTCGCGCGGGTGCTTCATATCACGCACCAGCACACCACCGCGCCGCTCGTCAAAATCATCCCAGCGTATTGTGCAAATTTCCTCTTGCCGGCGCCCCGAGAACACCGCAAACAGCAGGACATCCTGCATGGGTATCTTAGACTTGCGCCGCCCGGGCGAAAACCACGCCAGCAGCTTGTCCAGCTCCCAGCGCTCAGGCCGGCGCATACGCTGCTTACTCTTACCAATCAGCCGCTCTTTGCGGCACAGGTAACTGGCTGGCATCTTCAATGGGCGTCTCGCTTAAATCCACCCCACGGCCAATACGCGCCGCGCAGCCAAATCAAGTCATTATTAACCGTGGCCGGCCCCGTGCCCTCACTGCGCCGCTGGCGCACATGGCCCACCAAATCAACCGCGATTAAATCCACCGCCGACCGACTCGCCAAAGGCTCATACCCCATCATAAATTTTAAGTGGCTTAAGTTACTACGCCCAAACTTAGTCGCCCCATCATAATCCGCCTCGTACCACTTCAACACCTGGCAAACAGTAACGTCGGCACTCTGCGCCCGCTCCAGCGCACCGGGCACCCGCAACTCCGCCTCGCGCTTATCCGCCCACGCCCGGGCAACCGGCTCTTTGATAAAAGACCTGCTCTGAGAGTAAACTACCCTACCCTTGCGCTTAATACGGATTTGCACAACCCAACGGCCAGCGCCATTGCGCTCCCTGTACTGAATAGATGCCATAAGCTCCTCGGTGCACACAAACCATTTTTGTGTGCACTATAGTTAGCACCGAGCGCGCAAAACACCCTAAAAAACCCTTAAATACGGCAAAATAACCACTGTGCATACAAACAGAAAAAACAGCTACAGCCCAGCAAAATCAGGCGAAACGGTAAATAGACGCTTTAGCGCCGCACCTATGATGGATTGGAGCGGCAAACCAAAATAACTAAATAAAAACATCAGGTTATAACCAACGAAAAATTACGTTTGCACTAAATGTGCACTAGAAGGGCTTTGGCGAAAACACCAGGTGAGACTTGCAGGCGGGGAAAACTTTACTACACTTGGTTGACCGCCGCCCTACCGACATTTGGATTGTCAGGGATACGCATGGATTTGCCAGGGCGGCGGCCAATTTTTAGGCAGGCTTAAGGTACGGCAGGGCTTGAGCTGTTATCGCTGTTGTCGCTGTTATTACTATTGTCTGTTGTCGAGCCGTCTGAGTTGTCGGCCCAGCTACTATTATCAACGGGCGATCGGTTTCGGCAGGCATCACCGACGCAGCTGTCATTGTATCGGTCGCCATGCCACTGATCACCACCCACCTGATCACGACCCACCACAACGCTTTTATCGTCTACGCGACTGCCGCCAATTTGGTCGCCACCCACGCTTACACTGTTATTAGTATAGCTACCATCCATGCCAGCGAATGATTGCGTCACGCCCGTTAGCGCACCCGCCCAAACCTCGGATTGTCGCACGCCAAAATAAGCGGGCAGGCCAATGGACAGCACGCGGTCTAAGACTTGCCAGCCGGGGCTAACCTGTTTTTGCGGGGCGCGTATTGTGTTGCCGGCCACTTCTTGCGTTACCACGTAGCGGCACAAATCAGTTTGGCAGCCGGCGGCGGCCTGCACCGCATAGTTGTGCTGCGCCTCCACGGCGCGGGCCCAGCTGTCGTATTGGTTTTGGTCTGGCGAGCTGGCACAGCCTGCCAGCACCGCTACGCATAGCAGTGTGATTAGTATTTTCATGGGGTTTCCTCGGGGGTTTTGGCCGGGGCGGCCTCTAGGTTTAGCGCTGCTCAGTAACACTCACTGAAGCGCGCCAGCGATCGCTTACGGCATCTACTTTGGGGCCAGCGGTACTTTCTACTATGCCGTAGATGCTTTGCGCGGGGTCGGCGTTGTAAGGTATAGCCAGCACGACGCGGCTTTCGTTGATCTCGCGAAGCACAGCTTCGGCATTGGGGTACGCGGGGCCGATGGCATCAGCGCGGGCCAGCGGCGTAAAGCGAAAGTTTTGCGCACCCTGACTTTCGCGCGCATCCACGTACGCGGTAGCACTCGCCCACGCGACGTTAGACAGTGACGCGGTGTTGCGGCCGTAGTCGGCTTTAGCAAAACATTTTTTATACGACTCTGACGCCCAAACCGCGCCTATTTTGTAAGCCGCTTCAGAAGTGCCGCCGGTGATACTTACCGTGAGCGTTTGCAGGGTGACGGGCGTATCGAGCAGTAATATGACATTCTGAGCTAGCCCCCGATAATTTGCGACGGTGACAGTGCCCAAGCTGGTAGCGCCATCTAAAAACTCCACCTGCATTCCGTCGGTCAGCGTGTGGCCCAGCAGCGCCAGTACGTCTACTGCGTACTCTGCCCCGGCATCGGCGTCTAGCTCTGCCGTCTCGCCCGTGAACTGGGCATAGTCCGGCAGCTGCATTTTCGCCAGGTTGCTTAGCGGTTGCGCCGCGGTAAATGTGGCGCCCTCATCGGTAAAAACCACTGTGCTATACGTCGGGTCTAAAAAAATATTGTTGTAGGCAAGGCGGCTCATTCGGTCGGCTCCACGAACGTTAAAGGGTTGTCGCTGATAAAAACGGTCAATCGCATCTCCAGCGGGTTCGGCATTAACTCGCGACCCTGTATCAGCGCCCAGCGGCCCATTTTAAAAAGCGGATCGTATTCGTCTTTGAGCCAGTGCACGCTGCCAGATACCAGCAGCGGGTAGTCGTCCAGCTCCACGGGTACGGTAACCTCGGCAATATAGGGCGGGTACAGGTATGCCAGCACGTTATGCCCTACCAGCTTGCGGGCATCTAAGCGCTCAAGCAGTGCGGTGGGCAACGGGTCGCGGCCGCTCGCGTCGGCAAAACTGGCGCGAAATACGTCTTCGGGGGTAGGCGGCTCAGCAAACGGAGGGTCGGGCACGTATGAGTAAACCCGGTCGGCGCCCCGATTCGCTATAAAAAACGCACCTCCATCCCAGCCAGTCCCCGATCTGCCGCTGAAATTTTGCCCCGTGACAAACCACCTTCCCGTGTAGCCCGCATCCACGTCAATCTCGAAAACAATATCATCACTCGAAATCGTCGCCCAAATCATCCCGTTTACGACAGTGCACCCCGTAAACGCCGGGGTCCCCCCTGTGTCAGGGCGCGCCGCTAGCGACTTACTGCGGCCCGTGTAGCTCAACGTGCTCGGGCTGAACTCATACAGCGTCGAAGTTGTCGCGCCGATCACCCAGTAGCTACCCGAGATTTTTACGCACCCAGCAACATCAGAATCCTGACCCGACGCGTCAATACTCGCCACACTAGACCAGCCACTATCGAATCTAAAAACAGTTGAAGACGGCGTATCGTCTCCAGTGACTAAAAAAAACTGGCCGTCATAATTGATCGTTCTGGGGTTCAAGTTTTGAGATGAAAGATCATGACTCTCAAAAGCGTAACCCCACCCGGAGTCAAACTTGTAGACGGCATTATCCCCCGCAGAATCATTAATGGCCCAAAAACTCGAACCATCCCATTCGACATCACGCGGGCTAGACAGAACGCCGCTTACGTCGTAATCAAGCCCCTCATACATAAGGCCCTCTGCAATCAAATCTGGCATTAAATCGTTACCCCCACTTTTCTGAGAGATACGTCTCAGCATCATCAATATCCGACGGAGACAAAGCCGCCTGTGCCAACCTGCTGCACCCGCAAGCACACGTATACATCGCCAGAAAAATCAGAGGGCGGTGCGTAGACCCTCTGGTCTGGCGACGACCCCGCGCTAGAATATCCGCTATCGGCAGTAAATCGCTCAGCATCGACCCGGCAACGTCTAGCCCATTGCCCGACAAATCCGCGACGCGGCCCACGCGGGTGGTTGCCACGGTGTCGCCCGTTATACCCTCAAAGCGGCTGCCCGCCTCGGCACCGGTTAAATCGTAAATCGCAAAAGCGGGCATCAGGACGTACCCACGTTATAGTGCTCTAAAACCTGGGTGGGACTCAGCCCATAATCGTAAACCGCCACCTCATCGATACCCCCGGAAAACGAAAAACTCGACGTACCCAGCACGCCGCCTATAAAGAACGGTTGCGTTCCATCCCATATAGTGTCAGATGACACAGCCGCAGAACCGTCCAGCGCGCCATCTACATATAGGCGATAGTTTGAGCCGTCGTAACTCATCACGACGTGATGCCATTCGCCGTCATCTACATCGGACGACCCTGTAACAATCGCAGTTCCGACAACCCCCGACCACGCCAGCTTTCCTGAAATAACTCGAAAAGAAGCGTCGCCTGTGTTTTGTCCGGAGCCATCTTTACTTATGAAATATGACCCTGACTGAGTCGTTTTAATCCATGCCTCAACGCTAAGCTCCGTAAATCCTGCACCGCCCGTTATGTCGCCGCAATCTATGTACCCTGCCGCCGTAAAACTCGCAGAGAAGCCCGTCGAAATTGCGGGCGGCTCGCCCAGAGTTACGCCAGCTTCTACGGTCCCATCGGCCCCTGACGGGACGGAGTCGGAGACCGTGGGCGAGCCAACCGAGTCATCCAGGGTCCAGTAGTTTACGGGGCTGTCCGACAGAATCAGCGCCCGGTACTCAACCGAGTACTCAAACCCGTTCACGAGCGTCGCGCTATCCCCGTCAACCGTCACAACTACATCGACGGCGCCCGCCGTACCCGCCGGCGTTACCGCTGTAATTGTTGCGCTATCGACAACAACAACCGATGTTGCAGCAGTGCCGCCGATAGTTACCGCCGCGCCGGACGCAAAACCTCTGCCGTAAATCGCTACCGCTGTGCCGCCCGCACCCGACCCGGTTGCGGGGTCTATAGAGTCGACAGAAAACGCCGCGCCGTCATAATCGTAATCAATTAAATTTTCAAAATCGGCGCGCTCGGTAATGCGCCAGTCCGCCAATATTTGTTCGCGCTGATTGCGCGTCCAGTTGCTCGTTACACCCGCCGCCTCGGACTCAGGAATCGGGTAAAAATTGCGAGCGGCGTGCGCGCGGTCGCGCAAGTCTTCGCCGCCGTCGGGCACGGCGCGGGCACCGCCGATCAAGCGATTAAATTTTAGGTAAGGCCCCGCCGGCTGTTGCGGTATTCGCAATTGTGCGGCGCGGTATTTTCCGTCAAGCCCACCCCAGCATGTCGCGGCCAAGCTGTGACTTAAATAAATTGCGAGTTGCTCGCGTGTGGTTTGATCTGTTATGTAATGTCCGAGCCGCGGGTTGTCGGCTTGCGCTTGCACAAGCGCTAAACTTTCGTTATCGCACACAGCGTCAGGGTCGTAACCAGCTGTTGAGATTATGTAGCGCATTAAGTTGTGGTAGCGGTTTATCGATGTGCTGCCTTTGCTCAACGTGATCGAAGAAATTTCCTGATCGCCGTTATCGCCGCGCCGAAAATATAAATCAAAATAGGGCTGGCCAGCAGTAAAAACATAACTAACCTGCGCGGCGCCGTCGACCCGCGCAACTCGACCGCTTTGCGGATCTTCATCATCTACTGAGCTTGACCAGTCAGCGCTTAAGCTGCCGCTTTCGCCTACTGCGCTAATTGTAACTGTGTATCGCTCGCCAACATCCATCACGCCCGCCCACAAAAAACGCACGTAACGCTCCGCAGTTGTGTAGTGTATTTTAACGTTTAATTGGTCAAGGTAATTTGTAGAGCTGCCCACATCTATTTGCCGAACGCCAAACATCACAGAAAATTGCGGGTCGTTCACCATCTCAGCCGTCAGGTACCCATTAGCCCCAAAATCGTCAGACTCCCCACCAAAGGTAAAGTCGGTAAACGCCGGGGTGCTGCCAAAATATTCTTGCGCGCTAAGCCCAAAAAAAACGCCACCCGCGAGGCGCACGCCAAGCGTGCTTATCGCGACGCCCTCGTTTGCAGACTCCGTCGTTTTAAGTCGCGCTAATATTTCAATCCCCGTTATTGAGGCGCCCGCCGGCACGCTTAACCCAAATCCCTTTGCAACTATTAGAGCCGTGTAACTCTGAGTGCTAACCTCGGCAAAATCGCCACCCTCATTCGCCAGAGCGGTAGCCGTCGCGCCGCTCCAGTCTGACGGGTAACGCTCTCCGCGAGGATCAACTTGACTAACCACGGCACCCGAAACCCAACCCGTATCAAGACTAAGAGGCGCATCAATACTGAGCACACCTGTGTCACTGTTCGCCCCCTCCGTCAGTGTCGCGTCATCGGTCGTCGACACAACTAATCCGGGGTACTGCAAATCTCCCGAGCTATCCCAATCTGAAAACTGCCCAGCACCATCTAGCACGTCCGCGTTTTCGTCGGGCAACTCCGCAGGCGGCCCAGCTATGTCAGTCGTTATTACACGCGTGTTTTGAGCGAGTAATTGGAAGCCTTCGGGCAGCGTTACATATTGCGGAGTTTCAGTGTTACCCCCCTCCGCCACACTGTACGTTTGCGCTAAATTACTCGCGCTAAAATGGGCCAAAATATTTGGCTCAACTAGCGCGGGCTGAACTTGATACGCTTCGCCAAAAACCATCGGCGCCGTTGTGTTTATAAGCGATTCGTTAGCCGTGCTTGCATCAAAAACAGCTTGCGCGATCGGCTCACTCAATTTGCCAAATTTATGCTGAATAGTAACGATAATTTGGCCCGGCTCTATGCTGGGCTTGCCGGCACCCACACCCGCAAAAATCGGCTCGCGCGCGCCCCATGCTTCATCTTCATAAAGCCGCTTTACTGTCCACTCCATGCCCGCAAAGTTGTAGCCAAGCCACGCATCAAAACGGCCATCGTTAATAATATTTATGCTGCCAATACTCACGCCGCTGGTACCGCCTTGCGGTTGAAAATAAATTCGCTCGCGTATGCCGCCACCGATGCCCTCGGGTAAAACTACTTGCGCGCAGCCGCGCACAATTTGACTGTCTAAACCGTGCTCGGTGTACGGCTGGTCGGTTAGCAAGTACGTAAAAACTTGAGTGGCGCTAGAGACTTTGGCAAGTATCGCGGTGATGATTCGTTTTTGATGCATTAGCTAATTCTCGCGGCGGGGCGGGGTGAGCTAGAGTCCAAACGTTGACTGGCCACCAGTTCTTGACTGCTGGCGGCTTGTTTGCCAGTGTTGCCGGCGGTTACGGCTTGATAGCCCACGCCTTGCTCGGTTATTTCTTCTAGCCGCTCGAGGCGTAGGTCGAGCTTGTCCAGCGTGTCGGCCATACGATTGTTAGTATCAAGCTGCTGTTGCTGCACAGACAGTAACGGGTCGATAGTCATATCAAACCCCGTGACCATTCCGTCAAACTGGTCATCAAGCGCTAGCGATAAATCCTCTGGCACAAAACCCATAATGTCGATTAGCTTGCCCATGGGCACACCCAAACGGTCAGCAATGTCAGCGGGCAGCTCTCCGGTTAGCCGGCTATACGCGGCAACGTGGCCGACCATGTCGCTAGCCAAACCTAACTGCTCATAAGCGCTTAGCGCGGTAGACTCGGTGGCCGATACAATAGAGGCTTGCTGATCGTATGTTGGCTGCGCGTCGGGCACGGCGATGCCCGCGATTTGCTGCATTAAATCGCGAGCAAACATCCAATCGTCATTAAACTCTTGCGTGCTTCCGCCATTAAAACTGTTCGACTCGCTAAGGAATTGATCGGCAAGTTCACGCATGCCGGACAACGCATCTACGTCGCCACCCAAAGCCAATGCCGCCTGAGCACTAAACTGCGCACGCGATTCTTCTAGCCGCTCTTGAGGCGTCAACGGCGACACATCGGATAACAGCGAGCCATTCAGCCAGTCGTTAACACCCTCAATAGCGCCAATCATTGATTCGCGTATTTGAGCCATGCCGTAATCAACGGCATCAACCGTGCTTTGCATCCCACTATCAACACTGCCAAACAGCTGGTCGTTTAGGCTGGCGATAGAGTCCTCAAGCCCGGCCGCAAACTCTAACAATTGCAACTGGTGCAGCTGGCGCATGTTGTGCAGCCGCTGCTCGCTTACGCCCAATTCACTAGCCGCGGCTATTTGCGCGGCCATGGCTTTGTTTAACTCGTTAAGCTCGGCATGAGCGGGGCTTATAATGCTAAGCAGCTGGCTGGCAACCGACTCCTGAAAGTCGCTTAGCGCTTGCGCGGCAGCTGCCGCCGACTCAGCCGCTGCCGCCTGATCGTTAAGCGCCCAAATTTGTTGCTGCAAGGCGCGGTTACTTTCATCCAGCGCCAGCAGCGCCGCCTCACGCTCAAGGTTTAACGCCGCCTCGGCATCACCTTGCGCCTTTAGCAGCTCAATGGTTAACCCCTGGCGCTGGTCATCAATTTTTTCTAGCGCACCGTAATAGGTTTCAAGCGCGCCAGTTAGCTCCGCCAGGCGGTAAATTTGGTCTGGGTCGGTTAGCGTCTGCATTAACGCCCACACGCCCTCTTGCGTAGCCGGCACCGACAAACCCATTTGCTCAAAAGCACTATTAATAGAGCTGGTGGCGATGCTTAACTTTTGCTCATCGGTGGCAAACGCATCAACAAAATTACCCATTACCGACATAAAGTTTTCAACGCCGCCAGCCGCACTCACCAAGGCGTCAGACATTTGCGCCAGCGCTTGCCCACTTAAGCCATCAAGCAACGTACTGCCAAGCTGACCCATGTAAGAGTCAGCCACCTGCACCTGCGTTGCCACACGCACAAGGGTTTCGGCCATGCCTTCGCCCATCTGCTGAAAATCGCGAGCGTAAGGGATAACAGAACCGGCAAGGCCATCAAATATTTTGCTAAATACCGCTTCAAGCTCGGCCTGCTGGTCGGCACCGTCTAAATCTTTTAGGCTTATCTCAGTAGCCGCTACGCGGAACTGCGCAATACGGTTATCGATCTCGCCTTGCGTTACACCCAGCACCTCGGCAGCCGCGCCCACGGCACCCACCATGCTGCCAAACACCAAACTAAATTGGTCGGATACATCGGCGCCAAGCTGCTCACTAAAGCGGCGTACGTCTTTGTCATCAAAAATATGTTTCTTTTCTTCTACATCCTGAAAGGCGCTAACAACGGTATTGTCAATCAAATCCGTAATGCGGCCACCCGCAATTTCGATACCGCTGTTGATTACATCGCTAGAGCCACCCAACGCGTCGTTTAGCCAGTCGGTAATAAAATCCATGCCCAGCGTTTCAAAGCCGGGGCCAAGCAGTGCACGGCTAGCAGTATCTCCCAACTGGTCGGTTAGGCTCCACTGGCTAAAGCCTTGCGTAGGCTGGCCCACACCGCCACGCAAAATATTGCCGGTGGCACTACTAATACCGGCCTGCATAGCCTGCAGCGCCGTTAGCATATCGCGGTTAATATCCACCAAATTTGAGGTAGCTTTGGCGGTCAACTCCGATGAATTTAAAATAGATTCCGAGTCGGCACTGGCATCGCCAAACACACTGCCCGTACCCTGCACCGCCTGGGAATCAGCGGCAGCGGTACTGCCCTCGCCAGCAAAGCCCACAGAGCCGATCAAAGAGCTAACCGAGGCGGCCATTTGCATCATGCGAAAGGCCGCCGTGTAAGGGTCGCCCATGCCTTGGTTTAAAATGGCACTAACGCCTTGCGCCACTTGCAGCACTTGCATGGCTTGCCCTAGGCTTTTTGCCGCGCTCGAGCTATCATCCATGGTGTTACGCACAGAGCCAATGCCGCGCTCCATAGCATCAAAAGCCCGCGTCCAACTAAAGGCAACGTCGTCGGCTTGCTGTATCCAAGTGGCACTGTTAAACGGATCTTCATTACCCGAAAAGCCAAACTCATCAACCTTCATTAAGTCGGATACGCGAACAATCTCATCGCCGTATTCCTTTACAGCATCACCAGCCTCATTCCATGTGCTAGGGTCAAGCGGGTTTTCGTTACCCTGAAAACCAAACTCATCAACCGATAGCAAATCAGATACGCGGGTAATTTCTTCGGCTAGTTTTTTTACACCACCTGCGGTACCCGCAACATCTCCAGCCGAGTCAGCGACATCCCCGAGAACGTACGAAAGATCAACAGCACCGGCGGTGAGCTCCCCAAGAGTCAGCTCCGCAATGTGAGCCCTAATAGCCACAAGCTTTCGCTCGACTTCGGCAATTTCTTCGGCGCTGCCCTTATCAACAATCGCAAACCCGCCGCCACCCATACCCGTGTTTGGCGCCGACGTAGGCTGCCTCAATTTAGCCAGCTTGCGCTCTAGCTCCTCGGCATCTTTAATCTGCCCGTCAAGATCATCAAAAGCCGTACCGTGAACAATACGGGCAACGCCCTCCGCCATGTTCTCTACAAAATTTGCCACCTCTGCAGATAAATCCACAAAACCAACAATCAAATCACCCACACCACCCACAATGCTTTGAATGCCTTTTAGCGTGTCCGGGTCATTCATCAGCTCGGTAAAATCTTTCATAGCCGGGGTGGCAGCACCCAGCAAATCATAGTTACCCGTGAGTGATTTATTCAGTTTGGTTAAGGCGTCGTTAAAGTCCTCTGCCGCTTTACCGGTCTCGGCATCCAGCACCACGCCAAGGGCCTCAGCCTCCCTGCGCATGTCCGCAATACCATCGGCGCCACCGTTTAACAGGTTGATCATCTGCCCGCCGCTACGGCCCATTAAATCTTGCGCGGCGGCGGTTTTTAGCATGCCGTCTTCCATGTCGGAAAAAGAGTTGGCTACATCGCCCAACAATACCTCGGTGCTTTTTAAGCGCCCCTCAGAGTCGTACAGCGATATACCCAGCGCATCAAATGTATCAACAGCCTCACCTGTACCCTCGCTGGCATCGCGGGCGTTTTTGCTAAACGTGCGCAGGCCGGTGGCCAGGTTATTAAACTGCACACCGCTTAACTCAGCTTGGTATTTAAGGGCCGATAGCGTTTCTACCTCTACGCCAACGGCACGGCTGGTTTTCATTAGCTCGTCAGCCGCATTGGCTTGGCTTTTAACCAGCGCCGCCGTAGCACCCACCGCCGCAATACCAATACCGGCTACCGCTTTAGCCGCCGCCTTGGCGTGCTTTTGCATGCTACCCATGGTGGATTTTGACTTGCGGTTGGCCTTGTCCATGCCCTTTTCAAAGCCGCCAATTTGGGCGATTAGGTCAAGGGTTAGGGTGCCGAGGCTGCGCTTTGCCATTAAGCTTTTACTCCCAGTATTTGCAGCACGTCGTCAAGGCTGCCCACTTTGTCCGGGTCAGATTCTGGCTCGGGCGCGTATTTGGGCATAAACTTTTCAATGCTGGATTGTTTGTCGCCGCACGCGCTAGACACTAAATGCGCGAGCAGGGCAAAGCCGCGATCGATACGGGCGCCGTCGGTTAACGGGCCGTGTTTTCGGCGGTAAGCCAGCCACAGGTCGATTTCATCCTGCGGCAAGGCCTCTTTAACTTGTGCAACGGTGTTGCCACCGATGCCCGCTAATGCTAGCTCGCAAAAAAAGGCATCGGTGGGGGTTAGTTTTTTGCTTCTTCGGCCTCGCCTTGCTCATCGCGTAGCGCTTTAATTTTTACGTAAGCCGCATCAATTAAGGCGCTAAACAATTCGTTAGGCTGCTCTACCATTTGGCGCGCGGTAGCGCTGTTTAACTTCTCGCTACCGTCATCACCAAAACGGATACGATCAACCAAAAGGCACAGGTTAAGCTCAAGCAAATCTTGCCTTGCGGTGGCGGTGGTGGCGCGTTGCTTTGCCGCAAAACTCAGGCTTTTATCGGTTAGCAACCAACACTCGCCTGACACGGTTTTTTTACTTTTGCCAACACCCTCTTGCCACTCAAAGCTAAGCTTTACTTTTTCAACATCGTGAGCGTGAGACTGAAGTTGCGCGATATTTAACATGGTTTACATCCTTACGATGATGCGGCGCGTGGCACCAGCACAGGCAAACCAGACAACTGCACCGACACAGAGCTTTTAACCACGCTGTTAAGCGAGAAATCAAAAGGTACGTCGGACGGGTAACCGTACGCAGTAATCCAAGTGCGAGTTGTAGGCAAGTTAAAGTTACCATCGGAGTTAACGCCCACAGGCTCGGCAACACCATCACCCCAACCCAACGCCCACTGGACCTTAGTACCAGCGGTAAACAGCTGGTGTAGGCGCAAGTGCGAAGGGTCTTGTGGGTCAAAGTTAACGCCAAAAGTGGCGGTGCCGGGGTCAGGCATGCCGGCATCGTATTCCATGCCGAGAGACTCCAAACAGGTAACATCAATTTGCGCGCGGCTGGCGCTAATGCCGCTGATTGAGGTTGTGCAGCCAACAGTTTTTACGGTGTTGCCTGCGGGGTCGATAAAGTACAAATTTGTACCCTGTGTTTTTACAGCCATAGCTATGCTCCCAATATCTCTTTGGGCCCGTGTCGCTTCACAGCGAGAGAAAAGCCTGCGTAAAAACAGGCGGTTAAAATGCGCGCTTTCGCGGCGCCTCACGGCGGGGCTAGGCGCGACTTTCGGTTAACGCAGCTCAGTAAAAGCCACGTCAAAACTAAATCGGTAACGCTTGGTTTCTTTATCGCGGCCGGTGCCACGCCAGCTAACCACGTAGGCGGCAGGCTCTAGCGCATCGCGCAGGGCGCGAGCAACATCGGTAACGCTGGCGTCGGTATCGCCCCACACGTCTATTTGCACGGTGTAGCCGTCAACATCGGGGCGGTCGCCTAAATAATTTCCAGGCGAGCCACTAATAACCACCCAGGTGGCGTAAGGGCTAACCACACCTTGCGGCGCCTCACCACAGGGGTACAAACGCACCACCTGTTGCGGCGCGCCCATATCGGTGCCGATTAAATCGGTGACCGAAACAGACGCTGCGCAAATAGGAAATACGGGTGGAATCACTTTTCTTGCCCCATAAAAAAAGCCCCTACCGATGCCGGTAAGGGCTTTATGAATTTGTTGCCGGGCCCTCTCGCCCGGAAGCGCCTAAGCGCCGTCGCACCACTTTTTACTTCCGCTGATCAACACGGTTTCAATGCAGGTGTCGCCATTGCGCGGCCAGGCACTCCCAACCCCATCGCAATACAGTTATTTAATAGCGCCTTGTTTTTGCAGTTTTTTAAGGTTGCGAGCCGTCCATTTATCCAGCTGATCTACAAACTCGCCAACCGCTTTGTCGATATTCTCCTCTAGCGCTGGCCGCATAAAAGGCGTGGGCGGAACATGCTCACCCGATTTTTTATGAATGTAGCCAAACTCGGGAAATCGCCAATGCTGAGTACCCCCACCGGGCAAGCCGGGGTCGACACTCTGGTTTTTCTCTTGCTTGGCGCCACCGCGCACACCCACGCGAAACATGACATCGCCCGTATTTTTAAAGCGCCGGCTAGAAAATCGCACCGCGATATTCTCGGCAATGGCGCTTGCGGTTTCAGGGTCATCTAACCGCAGGGCATTTTGCTTGGCTGCATCGCGCACCAAGTTAGCCGCCTTGCGCAATGCAAAGCGCGCCCCCTTGTATTTGTACGCAGGCCCCAACTGGCCGAGCGTGTTGTTGAGCTCTTTAAGGCCAAGGATGCTAAAGCTTATGTCGTCCTGTGCCACTTAATCACCACCTTGCCGCGCTTGCGGCGGGACAGTGCGCGATCACCTCGGCGCTTGTTAAGCCTGACTGGGGCTGGATAATAGCCAACAAAGCCTTTGCGCGTGTCCGCATAAAACGCCCAATCAATAAGACCGCCGTTTAAATAAATTTTACGCAACCCACGGTTATCGCCCACCTCGTGAATATGGCTGTTATCGCGTGGGCGGTAGGTCTGTTTGCTAGACATACTCAGAAACCCGCACAGGGCGCGACGAGCTGACTCTTTTACGAATCAACTCGTGGTGCCATTCGATTTGCTCAAATATCAACGCGGCCTGCCGGTCATTAACGGGGGCTATGCATCCACACCCAAACCTTACTCGCGCCACCGCATCGCTTGGCTCAGGCTCGGGCGAGACCACAAACGCCACGCTATTACCCAAGCGATGGCACACACCAATGCGCGGCATGTCGTCATCATTTGACGATAGCGAGATCATGCGCTCGCAATGAACCTTACAGACGACGCGAGCTGGCGCAGCGGAAATAGAACTACCCATCATTAACCCCATGCTTTGCGGTTAGCCGCCATTCGCGGCGGGCGGTTTCGTCGGTGGTGACGCCGTTGATATCAAAAATGCGGCCATCCCATAGGCAACGCCAGTTGGCGAGTTCGGTATCAGCCACCGGAAACCAGCGCACATTAATGCGGGCGTCTACTTGGGCCTGCACAGCATCGGCGGCTATTAGCTCGCGCCCGGCGCCGGTTAGCACTCGCGCAGGTACGGCATCAAGCACGGTGCCATCGCCCAGCACAGCGGTTTGCCATACGTAGGTTACGGCGCCGGTGTTTGCGTTTTGCGATTTGACCTTTTGCTGCAGGGTTACGCGGTGGCGGTATTGGCACGCAAGCATGTTTAAATACCCAGGTTGCAGCGGTAAGGCATTAGCTTTACCTCGGCAACGTCGCGCAGCTGCTCAGCATCGGCTGGCGATGCTTGGTAAGCGGCTTGCAGCATAATATAAATGCCAAGGCGTACACTGCCAGGTAATGGCTGCTCGCTCACGGGCTCACTCACAGGCTCGCAACAATCGCCCCAATCGGTAAGGTTGGCGCGATCCATAAACTGCAGGGCTTCATCTTCTGCGCTGTCGAGCAGCATTTGTATTTTGTCGTCGTCATAGCTGTGTATAACGTCGAGGTATTTTTTGGCATCGGCCAACAAAATTACAGACATAAACTTACCTGCCATGGGCGCGGGTTGCCGTGAAAGTACACCACGCGAGTGCCCGACGGTACGCGAGGCTTGCAGTGCACTTTGTAAGATCGGTACTCGGGGCCAAAAGTGTCTGGCGTGTTGCCAAGGTGGTCGCGTACAAACGCCTGATCGCCCCACTGGGCGGCGGTTTTGTATTGCCGCATAAACTGCGCAGGCGCCTCGGCAAAGCGCTGGTACAAGTGCACAGGGGCACGCTGCCAACTCATTACGCCGCTGCCGTAGTCGCCTTGCCGATATACATTGGGCAGCATGGTAAAGCGCGGCCCAATGGGCGGCAGCTTGCCGGTTACCACGGTGTCTAAATCTAGGTACAGCGTCGGGCCATCAAACAGGCCGGGCCTAAACAGCTCTAGCTTACTCCACCAGCCTTGCCAGCCGTGGCGCAATGGCAGCGCGGTTATTGCCGGGTGCGACAACGCCACATCGGTTAGGCAGCCGATTTGCGCACCGGGGTTATGGCGCAAAATTGAGTCGGCCAAGGCGTATACGTGGCACGGCTTATACTCGGGGCCCTGCTTTAGCACGCATGCAATTTGCATCACGAGTACCAGTTTTTAATATCGCCAGCGTAAATAGACCGCAGGCTTTTTTGCTGCACCCCGCTCAACTGATTAAAAGAGCAGCCGCCCGATTTTGGATTGCTGTTTACATGGGGCAGCGCGGGCAAATCTACACCCGCCCACTCTTTAAATCGCTGCCAATCGGTGGCCATGTTTTCAAACTTGCCCACAAAATCGGCGCGGTCACTCATCCAGCTTTGCGGCACAAAGTGAGAGTCCCAATCGGGGCGCTCGATTACCTTGCCCGCAAACTGGGTAAAACTCATGCCAGCATTAAAGCGGTCACGCAGGTTTTTAGAGCGCTCTAAGTTGTGCTTGGTTATGTGGTAGTCGTACACAGAGCAAAGTCGCTCTAGCGGGTGGCGCACGAACATGGCGCGCCGCCAATTGGGCACCACAGCCTGCACTTGCTCTAACGTGTACCAACGAAACACAGAGTATTTATGGCTAGGCCGTTTTACGGCGGTGCCGTAATGGCTTGCCAGCGCCTGAATAATAGACATGCTGGCCGCCTTTGGGGTTATACAAATAACCAGTTGGTGCTCAGGCAGCAAGGCAAACAATTCAAAATGGTTAACTAACTTTTTAGCCACTGCACACCCTTATCGATTGTCATGTTAGGCAGGCGACTTTGCATGCCGCCGGCGTTTACGATATCTATTTGCCCCATGGCGCTTTCAAACAGCAGCGGCAGATGGCTTAAGTTGCTTGGCGCACCGCCATCAACACGGAGCGCGGTAGAGGCATCAACACCCACCAGCAGTATTTTTTTAAAGCCCATTTGGTAGGCAAGCTGCAAAGCGCCCCAGGCACTATTGCCGGTGTTAATGCGGCCAACTTTATGGCTTAGCCCGCACACGGCGCTCCAGCGCCACAACCACCATTGCGGCGTATGCTTTGGGCTAGGCTCTGGCCCACGGGCGGACACACGCTCATAGCGCCTAACGTGGGCAGCGCCCAACACAAAGTTGCGCGGCAGCGCCGCATGGTAAACAACCCCACGGCGGGGGCTGCACAGGCGGCGCATGTTTGCGTCAGAAGGGTCTAACGTAAACCAGTGGTCAGCCTTGCTTAGCCAGTCAATAGCGCCATTAACCGCAAACACCGCAACGCCCTTTGGCGGCACAAAGCCGCTAGCGCTTGGCCCGCTGGCGACAATTACGGCGCGCATAAAGCCTCACTTAACGAACGTTTTTGCCACAACGACAAACGGCTATTGGGCGTTGCGTTGATAATTTCGGGGCCTTTGTTCATTTTTAAAAACCGGTCAAGTTTTGCAAAATGCTCGGGCCACTCACCCACCAAGCCGGCGTTGGCCAGCTCGGGCGGATGATCGCCGTGCCAATGGGTTTTGCCGCCGGTGTGGCGACAGTCGTACCCCAGCAAAATAATACGCTTAGCACCCCGCCTTGCAGCAAAGGCAATGGCACCGGCGCCGCTGTTTTGGTAGTGGTGGGCGCCCGTAGAGGGCAAGCCGTACACGCCATCAGAGCAGGTATACAGGTGGCCGCTAAACTCGGCGGCAGCGCTGCGTATGTATTTATCCCACCAGGCGCGATCCATCGCGTACAACACATCAGCCCAAGGGCAGCGCTGGTAGGTGGTATTTACAACAATTACGGCGCGGCTTTGTTCGCCTTGCGGCCCGACTTGGCCGGCAGCTCCGTTGGCTCCGTTGGCTCCGTTGGCTCTGTCGGCTCTGTTGGCTCTGTCGGCTCTGCTGGCTCTGTCGGAGTCAGAAGCGCAGCTTGAGCCACCTGACCGGTATCGCCACTGCCGGACTCGTTCGCAGTCTGCGTCGGTAAGGCTTGGCCCGCTGGCGATGCAGACGACTGTGTGCCAGCAGGCGGCAAGGGGTCGGCATTAACCTCAACCGATGCGCCCGGCACTGCCAAACGCTTATTAATGAGCTGGCTCGCAACGCGGTCGGAGACCTCAAAAGAGTCGCCAACTTTGCGATTGCCGTTGTGATCAAAACTTGAAATTGCAGTTACTAATGGAGGCATGGTTACACCCAATGATTTGACAATAAAAAAGCGGCCCGCAGGCCGCTTTTATTACGTGCTTTTTGCTTAGCTTAGCGGCCGATTAAACGCCGCCAGAACCAATGGTTAAGCTGCCCTTAACAAAGGCCTCTGGCCGATACACGGTAAGCGCAACGCGCTCCTCCGCCAAAATGGTAACCATGTTTTTAACAAAGTTGTCGCGATCTTCAGTAGAGATAACCACGCTCGCGTCTTCGCGATCCCAGCCTTGCGCACCCATTTTAAAGGCACCGGTTAAGAAGTCGTCTTGATCCATAGACTGCGAAGTAACCACAGGCAAGCCCCACAAAGCGGGGCCGGCAATGCCGGTTGGGTTGGCAAAAATGTACTTGCCGTTGTCGTCTTTGGTTAGCTCGATAGTGGCCCAATCGATTGGGTTAAGCACAAAGCCATCGGCGGCGTATTCGGCCAATTGCACTTGCAGCATGGCAATGCGCAGGCGATCGATCACGGTGGCGTTAGTGGCAACGGCGCCAGGGTTGCTGTAAGCCTCTGCCTGCGTGTAAATGCCCTCGATATTTAAACCCACGCCGGAGCCCTTAAGCAGCTGCGCCTCTTCTTTTAGCTTTAAGCCGTAGCGCAAGCGCCCATCGATGTAGGCTTGCAACATGCCCGCATCAGACAAAACTTGCTTAGAGGCGTGAATCCAGTGGGCAATGGTGGCCACGTTTGCAGAATCTAACTCAAAAGCGATATCCGACTCTGGTTTGTTGGCCGTCGGATTCTCTGAGACAACATCAGCATTGTTGGTAAAGCCGGTTTCGCGCACGTACTCGATAGAGTTAGAGGTGGTGCGCCCCCAGCTTAAAAGGTCGCGAATGGTTAGACGCTGCTCTGGCTCAGCAACCACGCCGGGCACGCGGTGCGGCTCAACGGGGTAACCGTCCGCATCGTCGGCTTGAGTGGTGGTGATGGCGTTTTGCACAGGCACCGAGAACGAGCCTTTGGCGCTGATTAGCTTTTGCGCACTGGCCTTAAACTCATCGCTCATTACCACGGTGCGGCCCATTGAGCGGGGCGCATCGTTGCCGCCGTTGTTGCCAGCGCCATCAACAAGCGCTTGCTCGGCCGCCTGCAGGCGGGCATTAAGCTCACCTTGGGTGGTCAGCAGTTTATCGACCGTGGCTTTTGTTTCGGCACTCATATCGGCGCCTTTTTTAATGGCCGCCTGTGTCGATTCGGCGTGAGCCTTCAGCTGGTCACCAACATCTTTAAGGCTGGCTTGCGTGGCCTTGTATTCTTTCTCGACGTTGCGCAGGTCTTCACCCACTTCACCGCACTGGCCAAAAGCCTGCGCCTTGGTGTTGCAGCCCGGCTCAATTAACAGGGATGCAATAATAGGAATGGCGACAGCCGCACCCAAAGCCTCGGCGGTAAAGCCAAACGTCATGGGCATAAATGCCGCCAGCGCCAATACAACCATCATTACAATGGGGCTAAGTTTTAATTTTTTCATCGGTACTACCTCAGTTTAAAGTTGCGAGTAAGTTGCTAGAGAGCGAGCCAAGAGCGCCAAGCTCTAAACTCAGACCGACAGCGGTTTGCGTGTCGGATTCGGTAGCACCAGGCGTACCGTTGCCGGCAGCGTCTTGCGTGCCGGACTTGAAATCGTTAATAAGTTTGCGCCGCTCGGCACGGGTTAGGCCAGATTTGGCCAAAGCGATATCGAGCTTGCGCACGGCGTTGGCGTGGCCGCCTGCGCTGGCATCAGCGCTTAGCTCATCACTGTGCATAATGGCGTCGGCAAAACCTTGCTCTAGGGCGTCAGCACCGCCCAGCCACGTCTCGGCATCCATTAGCTCGATAGCGTTATCGATGCCGGTACGGTCTTGGTATAGGTCGGCCATGGCGCGGTCAAATGGCTCTAAAAAGTCGGCCACTTCGCGCATGTCGTGGCGGTTGCCGCACGCGCACGTCCAAGCGTTGTGGATCATAAAAAAGCCGGCGCGAGCGATTTGTATTTCATCGGCGGCCATGGCGATAACACTGGCCGCACTGGCGGCAAGGCCAAGCACTTTTACGGTGACTTTGCCGCTGTGCTCTTTTAGCAGGCTATGAATAGCCAGACCTTCAAACACATCACCACCCGGGGAGTTGATATAAACGGTAACGGGGTTGGCTGCGCCAATGTTGCGCAGGGCGCCGGCAATACGGCGGGCTGTTACGCCCTCGCCCCACATGTCGGCACCAATCACATCCAAGATGCTTATGGTGCCTTCGGCATCATCGGCGGCGGCTTTTACGCCGGTATCCCACAACTCGAGGGCACGCGGTGCGATATCCATTTTTAAGCCAGAGGGTAAGCTGGCTTTTTGCTTCATAAGCGCGGCAATGTTCATTGGGCGTCCTCTTTGTTTAGCCAGTTAGCCAGCGCATTGCGGGCGGCGTTGCCATCGGTTTGCTGGCCCAGCGAGTCGAGCGGCGTCATGGCCGACTGCACGGTGAGCACGTCGGCATTGCCACCACGCGGGGCCATGTTCTCTTTAATGCGCACTTCATCGCGCGTGATGATGCCGTTGTTAACCAGCACACTGTAAAAGGCGGCACGGGCGGCGCTGTCGGCACGCAACAACCCTTCGATACTAAACTCGGCGTAGTAGCGGGTTTGCTCTGCAGGGGTTAGTAGATTTTTGTTAATCGATTGCTCTATACGCGTAAGCCAAGGGCGCAAGGTAAACGTTAAAAATGCGAGTACTTTTTGCTCGAGCCCAGTACCCCAGTTGGAATCTTTACCGCCGTGGCCAACCATCGAAGGGTCGACCCGAAACCAGCGGCACACCTCCTCAACACTAAATGCGCGAGACTCCAGCAGCTGGGCATCGGCCGGGCTAATGCCTATTTGCTTGGCGTCCATACCGCCTTCAAGCAAGGGCGAGTCGCCAGCGTTTAGGGCGCCACGCATGGACTCTAAACTTTCTCTAAAGTCGGCTCGCTGTTCTTTTTTAAGAATTCGATCAAGCGTAAACGCGACCGTCGGCATCAGGCCCTTTTCAAACGTGCTGTTGGCCGCGTTGGATGATGCGAGCGCAGAGCCAAACACGGAGGCGCCATAACTAATGGCCGACAAACCCCAGCGGCCATCGACCGAGAAGCCAGGCACATGAAAGAGCCGGCTTGCCGGTATGTCGCGAGTTTTGCCATCACACTCGGTATAAACCCATACGGTTGCGTCGCGATTTTTTGGAGCCAACCGCCCGTATTGCAGATACTGCAGCGATACAAGCCGGTCACCTACGTATCGCTTTTCTGAAAAGCTATTGCCGCGCAGCAGCATGGCAGCCACGCTCGCCTCCCAGTAGGTGGATGGTGTTGACTGCGAGTTGGGCCGAGCATGCAATATGCCGTGCAATGAGTGGCCGGTTGCCTCAACACGGCCAGTGCTGGTACGCTCGTACAGCTTTAACGGCAACGTGGATGCGGTTTCTGCAATTAAGCGAGTGCAGGCCCACGCGGCCGACAAAGATAATACGGTTTTGTCGTTAACAGTCTGGCCCGCCGCATTTTGATTAGCCGTAAAGGCGCGCCAAAACGCATCATCGGTTAGCTCAATCGGCAGCCCGAGCCAGTTGATTAACGCAGATTTAACGCGACCCGGCTTTTTGACATTTTTAATCATACGATTATCGGGTCCAGTAGAAAGTCATCCAGGTCGCCATCATCGTCTTCCGGCTGGTATGCCGCGATGAAGGCCATAAGCGCCGCAACGGCACCGTCAATTTTGTTGTCTTTGCCCTCTTTAATGGGGCGCATCATTTTGCCATCTTGCGTCTCTTTGGCGACGACGTTGCCAAACATCCACGTTAAGCAGGGGTTGCCGTCGTGGTGAATGCGGCCCGCCTTTAGCAACCGCTCAAAGTCGCGCATGGGCGCCGAGAAGTTGGTAAATGTTTGCCCAACCTTTACGGCCTCCATGTCGTGGTATTTTTGCAGGCGTAGGGCCATGTCGGCGGCGCCGTGCTGGTCGTAAAATACGTCGGGTATTTTAAACAGCTCGGCATCGGCAATAATCTTGTCTTCAACGTCTTGTGTGTCGATAACGTTGCCATCGCAGGCGTAAAGGCAGCCCTCGTTTATCCAGCCGTCGTAGTGGTCATGCTCTTGGGCTTTTGCCTCGGTGGTGTAGTAATCACCAAAAAAGTAGTAGTGATCTACGCCGCCGATGTTGCGCCTAAAGCATTTAACCGCGGCGGTTAGGTCGTCGGACTCTGACAGATCAAGCCCAAGCTTTGCCGTCTCGCCAATAAAATCGTCAGGGCTTAATGTTGGGTCAGCCGCTCGCTCCCACTCCAGCATGTTTAGCCAGGCGTTTTTGGCGGTTACCCAAATGTTAAAATGCTTTGTTAAAACGGTGCTGCGCTTACGCGGGCTTTGCTCGGCATCGCGAACGCGAGCCCGCAAAAAGTCTAGGCCAACCGATACCCCAATATTGGGGTTGGCTTTAATCAAGCCTTGCTCTGTGCGCCACTCTTGCTCTTTGTCATCAACGGTATAGATGATGCCAAATAATTCTTCATTGCCGCCGCGCTTTTTGTTGCCAACGCAATCAAGCACTTGCTCAACTTCTTTTTGCAGCGCGTAGCATGGGCCAGCGATATTAGAGCCAGCGGTGGTAATGCCCAACAGCATAGGCTGCTCACGCGCACCCATGCCGGTTAGCATGGTGTCGTAAAGCGTGTCGTCTGGGTGCTCGTGAACCTCATCGAGTATTGCGCAACTAGGGCTGGCACCATCACCGGGCTTACCAATCACCGGCTCAAAGCGGCCACCATCAGGCATGCGGCGCCGGCCATCGGGCAGCGGCTTGCGGCCTGGCATGTCGGCCTCTAGTTTTTTAGCGTGGCTGGTTACACCATAAGACGGGCGAAAGGCCGGGTGCTTTTCGGCCATTTTTTTTGCCGGCCTGAACACCTCCCACGCTTGTTTCTCGCTGGTGGCACCACAGTAAACCTCGGCGCCATACTCGCCATCCTCAACGAGCATAAACAAGCCGATCACCGCAGCGATAACCGACTTGCCGTTTTTGCGCGGCACGCACACATAAGCAATGCGGTATTTGCGCAGCCGTGTGTTTTGGTTAATCCACCCAAACAGGCAGATCAATATAAACTTTTGCCAAGGCTCTAGCTTAATGCGGTTTTCTTTGCCGATGCGCGCAGCCCACTTGCCTTTAACGTGCGGGAAGTGCTCAGCAAAACGGATAATGCGCGTGCCAAGCTCAGCATCAAAAATGTACGGAAAGCCTTTTGTGTTTTGGCGCTGCAGGTCATTTAGATGGCGCTCAACACAAAGCCGCTCCCATTTGCAGGCTGGCCGCTCTCCCGACATCACCGCGTAGCAATACGCGTCGACATCTTTTATGTGGTCGGTCATACATCGCCAAAACCATCATCAAACAGGCTGCCCTGTTTGTCGTTAAAGCGCAGCTCGGTAGCTGGCGATAAACCCAGTTGAGCCACAAGCGAATTCCACTTTCGCCAATCGTCGTTAAGCTGGGCAACCTCTGGGCGAGACTTGTGCTGCGCCCCATGGCGGCCAACCGTGACATACGTCCAATCATTCTTATCTAAGCTGCACCGCGTCTCATCCATGCGAACTTTAACAATGCAGTACTCTTGAACAAAGTCAACGAAGTGTGGCTTAAGCCTCCCCAGCTTACTAAGCTCTGGCGCGATGCGGCGCCAAACAGCGCGCTCGGCAGTTGCCATTTTTTTGGGCATTAAATCTTTAGCGCGACCAGCGTGGTACTCGTCATTTTCAGCAGACGCAGCTGCGCCCTGATCGAATGCAGGATGCGTAGCAATGTTGCTCTCACCTTTATAACGACCAGCCATAACTCACCATCCCCACCACCCTCGAGTGGTGAATCTCTTTTCAATTCAAAGCACGTAAAAAAGTGACTGAAGGGGCGGTGTCCGCTTAGATCGCTCTAAGGTTTGAACCCACCCCTCCCCCGCAGTGATTCTTGCTGCGTTTTTAGGTCGCTGCACATACTGCACAGCGTTTGAAGGTTGTCTTGATCATCCGTACCGCCCTCAGCCTTTGGAATAATGTGATCACATATTCCAGCAAGGGCGCCGTGCAGCGTAACAACCCTGCGACATTCACAGCATTGATAGCCGTCGCGCTCAAACACACTATGGCGCTTGGCTCGCCAAGGCCTACCACCTCGACCAGACTTTTTAAAAACTGGCCTTTCCCAAGCCACCGCATTGGGGCATTTATCGATGTGCACAGATCGGCACTTGGGGCACCAGCGGCTAGGCTTAACCGCCACTAGGCAAATCACTCAGATAAGTAACACCGGGCTGGCCTTCATCCGAATCAACGTCGTCAGCCATATATTCAACCAAGACTGACATCAAAGCCGCGTTACTTTCGATCAGCTTCCCGATCATTAGCGCTTGGCTTTGCAGCGTCTCGGTTAGGCTGTCCAGCTTTTGCAATAACTGCTCTTGCTCGCTCATTCGCAATACCCATCCAGTGCTTTAGCCACTTGCGGCGCGCCTCACAACCAGCGCACGCCATTACTTAAACTTCGCCGCTTGAGCCGTCCACGCCTGCAAACCCTCTAGGCGCGTCATAGCCTCACGGCACCGTCGGTAATTAGAGGCGATGACAGGTAAAGCATCGCTATCGGTTCTAGCGGTTTCGGCTTCTCGAGCATCCACGGCGGGGGCGTCGGGTACTCGGGGCACTCCGGCGGCGGCGTTGTGAATGCGCACCCAATCATCAGGCAGGCTACAATCGCCAGCAGTATCGCTTTGCACATAACGCAAAACCTCTTTAATAATTACCTCACCCTCGGCATCAGCCAAGGCACGCTCAAGCACCGCCGCCTTATCGACTGCAGCCAATCGGCCCTCGCGCTCGCTCCTAATCTTTGCCTCAAGGCCAGCCTTATCAGCGGCCAACTCACGCGCCACCTTATCGGCGCTCAGCCAATCTTTTTCCCAGCGCAAGCCATTCACATACCAACCGGCACCATAGCCAGCCAGCAACGAAACAACCGCAACCACAATGCACAAACGAATCATGGCCGCGCACCACGCAAACACAACTGGCGCTCAGCCTCACGCCGCCTAACCAAGCCAGCCAAACGCTCACCACCGGCATACGTCCAGCGCGTCAACTCATTGCACGCACCCACGTAATCGCCAGCGTTTAACTTCTTAAGCAACGTAGACGACCGGAAATTACCAACGCCCACGTTGTACACAAATGAAATCAGCGAAGCCCGAATCTCATCAGAGATAGGCACACGCACATAACGCAACAACTGCGCCTCGCGCTCTAGCGTATCCAAGCGCAGCAACGCCTCACACTCAGCATCCGAGTACTCGCGACCGGGCACAACACCCTCGCCGGTATGGCCGTAACAACTCGTCCAAACACCAACAGGGTCAACATAACTATCCTCGCGACCCTCAAACGGCTTGATGATAAGCGTGATAGCCAAAACCGCCGCCGCCGATAAACCAGCAAAACCTTTAGCCGCGTTATTCATCACGCACCGCCTTGACAACCGGATACTGACCAGTACGCAAATACTTATCGCGGCGCCACTGAAAATACGTACTCACACCAAAACCGGCCACCGCAACAACAGCACCCAGTATCGCGCACGCATTTAGAATCTCCGGCCCCTCCATAGACAAAAAACCCATAACCTGAGTCTTTGCCGCAACCGCACTTGCACCCGTAGTACTGGCGCCAGCGATCACCGACTTATTGCCAACACTAATCAGCAACTGCTCGGCATGTTGCGAAATTTGATTACTCAAACCCATCGAAGCCTCGAAATCCAAAAATAAAAAAGCCCGCTGGGGGAAGCGGGCAATCGGTCATGTGCCAAGGAGCAAAACAAACGACCACAAAAAAGGGCCGGTTAAATTAATAACCGACCCTTCTTGCGCAGCGCTGCCTCACTATGCCTGAAAAGATGCCCTCTCTGGTCCGCTTTTGCAACACTTTTTTCAAATTAATTACGCCGCCTGCGCCAAGGCGCCCAACTCACGGTCAACCTTAACCACCGCCGAAGCCAACAACGACCGCACCTGCCGGCGAGAAACACGGTACTTAGTCGCCAACATTCTCTCACTTAATTTACTCTTAAAATAATCGTTAATTAATTCGTAAAGCTCCGCATCCACCTTGCGCAACGCGTGCACTGCACGCCCAACGCACTCCATCACATCATCTGAATACAACACCGTCTCAGCATGGCCACCTACACCACCAAACCCAGCCGAGGCCGACGGGTAACCCAAATTAAAACCCCACTGGCGCGCCCACTTGCCCCACTCTGCCAACAACAATTTTGTATGCTCCATCACGCCGCCTCCCCGCCACCATCAAACAGCTTCAGCAGCTTGCCACACTCACGCAAACCCACCTCACGGCGGCGCTCCTTGGCCGCACTGTCCTCAAGCAAGCGGCTCGGCTCAGAGATCGCATAAATACCCGCACGAGCATAATCACCCGCCCCATCAGGCAACTTGCCGCCCGACTCAACCAGCCCAATCACCTGCGCCACCTTCAAAAATTTATAATCCTTGTGGCCTATCGCCTGCGCCCGCTTAAGCCCCGCAAAACCCAAATCAATTTGCTTACGACTAAAGCCCCTCAGCATATTCGCAAATTCACGCTGCACCGCCTCTTTCGCCGCCGCATCAGGCATCAACTGCTTAAAACTCGCAAAATCCACCACCGCAAACTTCGCAAAAAAATACGCTACCGAATCCCGCTCCTGCTCAGTCAGCGGCGCCGGCCCAACCGCGCCAACCTCACCACCAACAACCTCGCTCACATGCCGCATAGCTCACCCCTCCGGTTTAAAATTTCGTCGCCTTGTCGTAATCCAGCGCATCCGCAAAATGCTGTGCATCGCGCTCACGGGCACTCACAAACTGCCCCGGTCGCTGGCCACCACCTGCACCAGCCAAACCCAAATGATTTAACACCCACTCGCACTTCAAGCCCTGCCAGCCACGCTCACAACAAACCCGCAACGCCTGATCAACACCAACCCGATGGGCGGCCAACTTTTTCAGCTCGCCAGCCATTGCCGCCAGCACCGTATCGGTCACCGGCGCCTTTTTCGCCTGCCTGAGTTTTTTGTAATCAGCCCACACATCGGGCGACGGGATTGACGGCCAGCCAACAAACACCGGCTCACTTTTTTTTATAGTATTTTTTTTAGGTTCTATGACTGGTTCAAGAGAGTGACTGGTTCTATGTGCAGCTCCTGCACTACTAAGATGTGCAGCTCCTGCACATGCATGTGCATCTCCTGCACTACTAAGATGTGCAACTCCTGCACTACTAATCGGTTTTTCAGGCGGGTTAGGCGACAAATTAACAACGTATAAATTAGAGCTTTTTTTACCCTCCTTGCCTCGGTTAACCACCACCAAAAAGCCGGCATCCACAAGCGCATTAACATGCGTTGCCACACTTCGCCGCGATATCTCGCACTGATCCGCAATGTGCTGCATAGACGGCCAACACTGCCCCTGATCATTCGCGTTATCGCACAGCTTCAAAAGCACAAGCTTGCGCAGCGGGTTACCCACCTTCACATCCATAGCCAGCGCCGTTAACTTCATACTCATAACCGCAAAAACCCCCAAAAAAAGCGTAACAAGCCCCTACCCCACAAAGTCGGGCAACCACTGGGCAAACATACAGTTATTAAGAAACCTTAACCGGCCGGCACAAACGGGGCACAATAAACCCTACAAAATCAGCCAGCCAAGGCAGCCAAAATGAAAATCAACACAAACACCTACGCCGCAGCGCGATCAGCTGACACGCCGCCAACTTTAAGCGCCCCCTGCGTTATGCGCTCAAGCTCAAAGGCTCGCAGCCGAGGTATAACCTCCGGCCACTGAGAAACCGCCGACTCAGACAAGCCAAGCGCCTCAGCAACCGCCTTGCCGGTTTTGTAATGAGCTAGCACCTCAGTTTTAGTCACATCGCACCCTCTCCATAAGCCTATTTAATTCAGAATACTTAAGAGTGCCACTTCAACACACTTAAGATCAAGTAAATTAAGATAACTTAATGAAAACAATCGCCGAACGAATCAAATATCTGCTAAAAAACAGCCCCATGACCCAAAAAGCGGTCGCGGCAGCTATAGGTGCGCGCGAGTCATCGATCACGCAATGGAAAAACGGAGAACACACGCCCGACAGCGAAAACCTGCAGAAGCTGGCGAGAGTTTTGAGCACGACAACGGAATACATACTGTACGGCGAAGATGCTGGCATCAGAGAGGGCGGAGCCCTATACCAAATGGAAGTAAGAAAAGTGCCCCTAATATCAAGCATAGACGCTGGCAGCTGGGGCGAGGTTATCGATAACTTTCAGCCGGGCGACGCTGATGAGTGGATCAACACCAGCGCAAGGGTCAGCAAGCAAGCCTTTGCGTTGCGCGTTAAGGGCGACAGCATGACGAACCCCTATGGCAGCCCCAGCATACCCGAGGGCGCCATTGTTATTGTTGACCCTAACATTGAAGCCACCAGCGGCAAAATCGTCGTAGCCAAGCTTACGGACAGCCAGGAGGCCACAATAAAGCGGTTAATAATGGATGGCCCCAACACCTACCTAAAACCGCTAAACCCCGAATACAAGGCCATACCCGTTAACGGCAACTGCACCATCGTAGGTGTGGCGCTAAAAGTAGAGTTTGACCTATAGCGAGTGATCACTACAGAAGGATATCTTATTGTGCCCCTAGTCAACTGCCCTGAATGCAACAACAAAATCTCAACAGGCGCCGAAATATGCCCCCACTGCGGCAAGGTATTTAAAAACCAGCGGCCACCCCACTACGGCCGCCTTGGCTGCGGACTGATAATGATCATCGCAGTGCTCGGCGCGGCCATAAGCCAAACTTTTGGCGGTTAAAAACTAGTAAATCTTGCCCTCAACAGGCTCACCCACCGATTTAACTTTATAATTTATATCAAGGTGCGCGGACACATAATAATCGCGCACTTCGCCATCGCCGGCAACCACGCGATATCTGTGGACAGCATAATACCCACCCGGCTCTCGCTCCACCCTAGCGGGCAGCCCAGAGTAAGAGAAGTCATCCACCATAGAGCTGGCGCGACGACTCAGAGCCTTATGCACCCCTCGATCATCAAATGCCCAAGGGTACCCGCCATTAAGCCTATCAAGCACAATCGGGTGCGACTTAAAAACAACGCCAGCCACCAAAACAACCAAAATACCAACAACCCACAAGGCGTTATACATCGCACTCCGCGCCCCAAGCCGCAGCTTGGCCCCGCAGGATGGACACCGCCAAGCATCCTCACTCACATCAGCCTTACACTCTCGACATTCAACCAAAGCCATCACTCAACTCCCTTGACGTTATTTTCCTCAGTATAACCCACCAATCAAAACCGCCAACAAACAAAAAAACACAAAATAATTCAGTTATTTTAATTATTTGCTTGACTCTTAAATTCAGTTGTCTTAATTTTAACACCATCAACCGCCAACCAAAGGGCAAAAAACGATGGTCATCATCCACCCAGCACTCATAAACGGCTTCGCCATCAACCGTATCGCGCGCGACGCAGGTCTTAAGCCCGTCACCAGCCGTACTGGTCGCACCCTATTGGTCGGCAGCAACGCCGAGCGCGATCTGGTGCGAGCCCGCGCCTGGGCACAAACCCCCAACAACCCAAACAACGACGGGCCACAAGCCGCATGAACACCTCAGCCGCCGATCACTATCACGATGACCACATCGACCCATACGCCCGCGACGGCTCTGAGTTTGTTGCATGCCCGCTAACAGGGCTAGACCAACACACCGGCATAAGCGTTGCCCAGTGGCAAGCGGCACACGAAGCGCTATGTGAAGCCGTGAAACCGGCCATCACAGCCATCCAGCACTTTGTTGACGCCATAGCAGAGGCCTTTGACGACGCGCCAGAGCCAAAGCACGTCACCTACACCGCCGCGCTTATTAGCGCCGCACAAAAAGCACAGGCCCGCCGCCGCTACAAAGCCGCCTGCCGTGCCGTCGGCATCGTCAACCAGCTTACACCAGGGCCATACCGCGGCTACCACGCAAGCCGAGTATTTACCCAAAAAAACACACTAAGGAGAGCCAAATGAGCACGGCAAACAACCTACAAAAAGCCCTAAACAGCGCGCACTCAATAGCGGCACACCTGAACGGAATGCAGCGCAAGCACTTCACAAACGATCTTGCCGCCGACAAAGTGACGCACGCCATAAACATGCTTGACGGCATCAGTTTCGACCTAACTGCGGTTAGCGAAAAAATCAAAGCCGCCAACGAAACGCCCGCCGTCAGCGACCTGCTAAAACTAGCCGCACACCACATGCCGCTAAAAACCATCAGCATCAACGGCAACCCCTACCTCGAGCGGTACTTTGTCGGCCAACAAGGCCACGGTACGCAATACTGGCTGCACCACTTCTTAACCGCCGATGGCGACCGCCAGCTGCATAGCCACCCATGGGCAGCCACAAGCCTAGTACTTTGCGGCCAATACACCGAGCGGCTTTATGGCGACAAAACCGCCACCCACAAAGCTGGCGACCAAAACAAAATACCCAGCGGCAAGCTGCACCAAATTACCCATGTGCAACCAGGCACCTGGACACTAATGCGCGTACAGCCCGAGCGGGCTGAAAACTGGTACTTCATCGACGAAGAAACCGGCAGCCTAATAGAGCAACGCACCAGCGCAACCGACTGGCACTTGCACTCCCCCAGCAAAGCCGAGCGCGACCTAATCTCATACCGCAAGCTAAAACAAGCGCAATCAGCACCCGTCGAGCACATAGAGCTAACCGACGTAAAAGGCGAGCAGCAATGATCCACATACAACGCACAGAAACCGGCTACCGCCTTGGCAACCTAGAGGCCGTAGGCCTGCCCCCGCGCCAAAGCCAAACCCTGCTACTGCTCGCAAAAGGCCTATCGCGCCAAGCCGCCGCCGATGCCCTTGGCTGCAAAGCAACCGCCGTGCGCAACAACGCCACCGCCCTGCTGTGCAAGCTAAACGCCAGCAACATGGTCGGCCTAATCACCATCGCCTTTGAGCGCGGCAACCTCAACATCGTAAAAAGCATCGCCGTCATCATGGTCGCCCTGCACACCAGCTTTGCGCCCTACCTACACGACGCCGACCAACAACCCCTTCGCCCACGCTCGCGCCCCACCGTGCGCATACGCCGCCGCGAAGAAAACCACCCAACCTACCTACTGTGAGGCCAGCAATGAGACCGCAACACCTAGACATTGATGGCAGCGCCCTGCTTGTTGGCGACACCGTGGTGGTCGTGGGGCCCAACTGCTGGCTGACCGGCCAAAAGCTAACAATCATGGCGCTGAAGCCGTCGGGCTCTGTTGCCTTCACAGACCGAAAGGAAACACCAGGACATCACTGGGTCACAGCCAGCCCGCACACCGAGCTACGAAAAATAAACCCAAAACCCGAACTCACCACGTGGGACAACTGCGTATTTCAACCAGAGGGCATCACCCAATGAGCATCCTAATAGGCCTAAGCGCCACACAAGACGAGCAAAAAATAGCAGCCCACCTATCGCACGAGCTAAACCTTCGCTGCGCCAACTTTAAGCAACCCATCATCAACATGGTGGCCACCCTCGTCGGGTGCGAGCAACAACAAGTCGAAGCCGCCCAACACAACACACGGGTAACCGCGCTCGACTGCGACTTCGCCACCCTAAGCGAAATGCTTACCGAAACACTCACCCACATAAAGCACGACGCACTGCAAAACTTTTTACAGCAACAATTAAAAAGCCAAGCACACGCCGCCTTCTTATTTAACGGCGTACTCGTGCGCGGCATCACCACCAGCACAGAGGCCCAATGGGTGCGCGACCAAGGCGGCATCATGGTCCACGTACGCCACCAGCCAGCGCCACCCAAACCCCACAAAGACGACATCGTCATCGCCCACTGGCGCAACGAAAAAACCCAATACCAATACATCACCGACGCGCTACGCGCACACCAAAACCAAAGCGCCGCGTAAGGAGCCACCATGAGCCACGCCATCACACCCGCAGGAATGCACGACGCCAACAGCGCGCGCCAGCTGCTAGGCGTGAGCAAAAAAGCCCTGCTCAAACACATGCGCGAGCTGGGTTGGCTTATGGTCGGTGGCGACAGCCACAACCTGCCCCACCCAGACTACACCCGCAACGGCTACCTGTGCTCACAAGAGCGCGGCTACTGCCTGCGCGGCAAAAAAGAAATCGGCAAAAGCTACCGCGTCATGCTGCTCACGCAAAAAGGTTTTCAGGCACTAAAACAAACCATGCCCAACCAAAAAGCCAGCGCCCCAGCGCCTGCAGCAACAGCGGCGCCCGCGCCCAAAATCGCGCCCGCAACCACAAACCCAGCAGGCGTAACACACAACAACACCATCACCCACTTTAACCGCCACCGCGCCGATGCCGAACGCCGCCGCGCCCTGCAAAACCTGCAAGAAATGGGCTTCACCATCAACCAAAGCAACCAATAAGAGGCACACACCAATGCTCACACAAGAAATCCACCGTCGCCTAAACCCAACCGACCTTCCCGCAACGCAAAGCCCCGAGAAGGCCGCCCAGCGCCAAGAAATCACCCAGCAAATCAAGCGCTACCTAGCCGCCGGCGGCACCATACAAACGCTAGACCACAGCGCCAACGCCGACCAAACTACGTTCTACGGCAAGCGCGTCGGCATCAGCATAAACGGCCACGAGCCACAAGCCGACCGCATCACCAGTGCCAGCAAAAACGGCCAACGCATCGGCAAAAGCGGTTACCGCGGCGTACACATCATCAACGGCGGCAAACAATTTCGCGCCGTCTACCTCGGCAAAAATCTAGGCATATACAAAACCGCCGACGAAGCAAACCACCACGTCCAGCAAGCAAAAAGCGCCCACCAAAGCGCCCTAAAACACTAACCGAGGCAACCCATGAACACCCAATTTGCCCTGCTCGCCATACACGAAAAAACAGACATCCCCCTAAAGGACATCTGCGAGCAATACCTCGGCATAAACGACGCCGCAGCCAAGCGCAAAGCCCTACGGCAAAAACTGCCATTCCCCGTATGGCGCGCACCCGGCCAAAAAAGCCCATGGCTAGTCAACGTCGCCGACCTAGCCAAATACATCGACCAAGAAATAGCCAAAGCCACCAAAGACCACACCGCACTGCACGCGGCTTAACAACGGAGACGCCAACAATGAACGAATTAAAAGCACTAAAAAGCCTGCTAACTCAAGCAAATCGCCTAAGGTCAACGGCCCCAGTAGATGATGGCTTCCCCCAAGTCATGGACGAATTTTGCTTGGCAATCGATCGAGCGAATAGCGCACAGAAAGGGGAGCCTGACGACTCAATATCCGTTCTCGCTGTACGGCAATTTTCATGGGTTGAGCGCATGGGCTGGCACAACAAAACAACGCTAGAGGCGCTAGCACTTATCGCCTCAGAGGTCGGAGAGGCCGTGAACGAGTGCAGGGGCGAAGCGCCAACCGAAAAGCTAGGAGAAGAGCTTGCAGACATAATCCTGCGCACCATCGACCTCTCGGAGTGGCTCAACATAAATATCGCAGAGAAAATAAATCAAAAAATGGCCATCAACGAAGCCCGCGGAACTCGCGGTCGAATCATATAAGGAGAAAACAAGTGAGCACCTATCAAACAACCGTAGAAGTAGAAGTAGACATTCCTTTTCGCGACATCGTATCTGGCCTTGCCGACCAAGGGAAAATGCTAGTCGACCGGCCGGCCGAAAAAATGCACACGCCGCATGAATCAATCATCGAAGACATGATGCGCGCCGCACGCTTTTACCACCAAGCGCACTTCAACCAACTCGCACAGGAATTTTACCAAGCATGTCAACGCTAACCGTCAACACACAAGCGATTAGCGCCGCCGTAAAACAGGCCGCCAAAATCGCCGCCCGCACCAGCACCTTGCCCGTGCTGGAATACATCGCCCTGCGCAGCGATCGCGGCCAACTGCACATCACCGCCAACGACATGCAGCGCTGCACCACCGAAGCCTTGGAGTGCGATGGCGACATAAACCCATGCTGCGTACGCGCCAAAACACTCGCCGCCGCACTGCAAACCGCGCGCGGCGAAAGCATCACCTTAACCAGCGACGATGGCGAGCTAATCCTGCGCTCAGGCCGCAACCGCCAAACCTTTAAAACGCTCGATTACAGCAGCTTTCCGCAGCCAGAGCTTAGCGAGCAAACCGAGCTAGCCGCCACACCCGCCGAGCTCGCCAAAGCCGTCAGCGCCGTCAAATACGCCGCCGCCACCAAAGACGTGCGCTACTACTTAAACGGCGTATACATCGGCGACGGCCACGTAGTCGCCACCGACGGCCACCGCATGGCCCACGCCGAGCTAGACAATGGCGAACACCGCCCGCTCATCATCCCGCAAGACTCAGTAACCGACATCATCGAGCGCGCCAACGGCAACCGCGCCTGCCTAACCGACAACCAACTAGTCATACACACCCGCACCGGCTGGTACAGCACACAATTAGTTGACGGCAAATACCCCGACTGGCAACGCGTACTGCCACGCCACAACAACCCAGCAACGCTTACCGCCAGCGCGCACGACATAATCGCCGCAATACGCGCCGCCAGCGTCATAGCAAACACCGAGGGCGACAAATTTGTCGCCGTAAAATTTCACCACAAAGGCAGCCACTTTGACATCGAAGGGCGCGACTGCACCGCCACACTAGACGCCGAAACCACCGGCACACCTGGCGACATACTGGTCGCCGCAAAATACCTAATCGACGCCATAGAAGCCGCAAACAGCGAAACCATCACCATCGAATGGGAAGGCCCCCACAACTCAATAAAAATACACAACGGCACCGTAATGCCCGTTAAACAATAAGGAAAAACCATGAGCACCAGAGGCGTCAACAAAGTCATCATCGTCGGCAACTTAGGCCAACCACCCGAAACAAAATACATGCCCAGCGGCGGCGCCGTTACCAACATCAGCGTAGCTACCTCAGAGCAATGGAAAGACAAACAAACCGGCCAACCACAAGAGCGTACCGAATGGCACCGCATCGTATTTTTTAATCGTCTAGCTGAAATCGCCGGCGAATACCTGCAAAAAGGCAGCAAAGTCTACATCGAAGGCTCGCTACGCACCCGTAAATGGCAGGGCCAAGACGGCAGCGATCGCTACACCACAGAAATCGTCGCCAGCGAAATGCAAATGCTCGACGGCGTCAGAAAAAACGGCGTACCACAACCAACCGCTGGCGGCTACACCAACCATTACGCACAACAAACCGGAGGCCGCTAATGCACCGCGCACCCTGGAACAAAACCGACACCGACTACCTGCACCAGCACTACCACCAGCTAGGCGCAAAACACATAGCCCAACACCTTGGCCGCACCGTATTCGGCATCCGAAAAAAAGCCAAAAAAGAAGGTCTAAAAAAGCGCGAACAAACCTCACGCAAAAAACCTTCACCCCAAAAAAAACAGGATGAACAACCCCGCAACCATCGCGAGCAAGCACAAAAAATACTCGAACTAAAAACCCAGCTAAAGCAAGCGCGCGACGACAACAACCAAATGACCAGCGCCCTACACAAAACCCGACGCCTCTTGCTAGCCATCTACGGCGAAGGCGCCACCCGCCACATCGACGCCGCCCTATCCGCTGGCGAAGGGGGTGAGGCCAGTGAGTGAGCACAAGTTTTACGTTGATGGGCGACACGTCAGCGAGCAAAAAGCAAAGCAGCACTGGCTAGACTCAAAAACCTACAAGCTCGCGAAAAATAAAACTCGCAATAAAATTTGGAGCATTGCAAAAAACGGCGATGCAAATGGAAACCACAATCCCGACGGCGAGATAACACATTTAGCCGAAGCGGGAATCGAACTGAGATAAGAATCAGGAGCAACCCAATGACTGATATGAGAGAAGATTTTGAAATGCAGGCTCGTCGGCTAGGGCTGGAGCCAACCAAAAAACTTGAGCTATTTTGGCAAGCCGCCCGCACTGGCGGGGATCCAGTAGCAATCGTAGACAGATATGAGTCAGATTTTTGTGATAACGAGGACCTATATGTTTATCCATTAGATGGCGCTCATATGCTAAAAAACGGCGACAAGCTCTACACCCACCCCACCCCAGCTACCCCAGTGGCTGCGGTGCCGGATGGGTTTATGAGCTGGCTGGAGGCGTTTGTACAAGTCAGCGTATTGTCAGGAATTGAAGACCACGAGCAGGCGTGGACGTGGCCCAATCCGCCGGGCGACAAAACCTTTTTTGATGACTACCCGAAATTGACTACTGGTGACCTTCGAGGTGCCTATAACGCGCTCACCGCCGCACCGCAACCGGTGGGGGATGGTGAGAGTCGAGATCTGGCAATGGCGATACGAATGCTCGTAAGTCGAATTGGAAAATTAGAAGGCCGAGACAGCGAGCAATATAAAAAGTGGAGCAAGTTCATCGCCGATAATGGTCTGCACGATCCATTGCGAGCCCAACCACCAGAGGTGGAGCGGTAGGGATGAAATCGATTATCGATGTATGTTGCGGCTCTCGAATGATGTGGTTCGACAAGCAAAATCCGCTAACGGTATTTGGCGACCAGCGGCACGAGACACTTACTGTTACTGATCGTAGTCACGGCAAAGTGGACGGCACAAGAACGCTTCTGATTGAGCCTGATGTACTGATGGACTTTCGGGATATTCCCTACCCTGATAACAGCTTTAAGTTGGTCGCCTTCGATCCTCCTCACCTAGAGCGTGCCGGCCCGAGAAGCTGGCTCGCGGCGAAATACGGGAAGCTATCGGATGATTGGCGCGCTGATATTTCAAAAGGCTTTGCCGAATGTTTTCGCGTACTTGAGGACGGCGGAGTTCTGGTTTTTAAGTGGAATGAAACGCAGGTAAAGCTACGTGAAGTGCTGGCGCTCACTCCAGAGAAACCGCTATTCGGCCAAGTTTCAGGGAAAGCCGGCATGACCCACTGGCTTGTATTTATGAAGCGCTCAGGAGGTGAGGGCAATGCCTAAACCAACAAAAATCGTCGAAGACCACGACATAGAATACTGCGTGGTGCACAGCGACGCAGGCGGCCTCGGCGAGAAAATCATCTGCCCCAACTGCCACCAAGAGGTGATATTCGCTCGCGGCGGCTGGTGGGATACCGACTGTCAGTGCGGGTACTGGAGGCTATCGCCAACAAAAGCAATACTCACCACAAAAGAAGATGAAGACCGTTACGAAAAGCACGCCGAGCAAAGCCCGCAAATCGACCGCAGCGACACGGCCGACGCCAAGCGCATGCGCTGGCTACTAAACGGCAACGGCTACTTTATGGAGCACAGCATGCTATGCGGCCACGACGCCGACGAGCACGAACAGGACCAAGCCCGCGCCGAAATCGACACCGCAATGGAGCATGAAAATGATAGCTAACGCCGCAATGATTACCGGCTGTATACTAATGTCCGCCGGAATAATCGCCATCACCGGGATAGTCATCACAAAAGCCTTTAAGCCCGGCGCAATGGACTGGGCCGTTATACCATCCGTGGCGATACTAACGACTGGCTACACCATCGCCAACACTGCAAAACTATTCGCCACCTAAGCCCGGCAACCACTCCCAATCCGCCCAGCGGTCATGCACCTCACCCGTACCCAGGTGCGTATACCGCTGCAGCGTTGCCCAGCTCTTATGCCCCGTTACCCGCGCCACACGCGGAATATCCCAGCCACACTCAAACAACCAGCTGGCGCACTCGTGCCGCAAATCGTGAAAGTGCAAATCGTCAATACCCAGCATCGTACAGGCCTTACTAAACTTATCGCCAACGGTTTTAGAGTTACACGGGAAAATACGTGGCTCGCCTTCCGCCTGCGGCTGTCGCTTAATCAGTGCAATAGCAGGCGCAGGCAAATCCACCCAGGTATCCACCTTATCGCGCGGGTGCTTCATATCCCGCACCAGCACACCACCACGCCGCTCGTCAAAATCGGCCCAGTGAATCGTGCAAATTTCCTCTTGCCGGCGCCCCGAGAACACCGCAAACAGCACGATATCCTGCATCGGTATCTTAGACTTGCGCCGCCCGGGCGAAAACCACGCCAGCAGCTTGTCCAACTCCCAGCGCTCAGGCCTGCGCATACGCTGCTTGCTCTTAGCAATCAACCGCTCTTTGCGGCACAGGTAACTCGCATCATCTATCGGCGTCTCGCTTAAATCCACCCCACGGCCAATACGCGCCGCCCTAAACGCACCGCGCAGCCAAATAAAATCATTATTAACCGTAGCCGGCCCCGTGCCCTCACTGCGCCGCTGGCGCACATGGCCCACTAAATCAGCCGCGGTTAAATCCACCGCCGACCGACTCGCCAAAGGCTCATATCCCATCAAAAATTTAATGTGGCTTAACTTGCTACGCCCAAACTTAGTCGCCCCATCATAATCCGCCTCATACCACCTCAACACCTGCCCAATCGTAACGTCGGCACTCTGCGCACGCTCCAGCGCACCAGGCACACGCAACTCAGCCTCTCGCTTATCCGCCCACGCCCGCGCGACCGGCTCTTTGATAAAAGACTTGTTCTGGGAGTAAACTACCCGCCCTTTACGCTTGATACGAATTTGAACAACCCAGCGAACAGTCCCCGACTGCTCGCGCCGCTGAATAGACGCCATGCCCCCTCCGGTGCAAATATACAAAATTTATTTGCACTATATTAGCACCCGAGGGACAAAACACCCTAAAAAACCCTTAAATACGGCAAAACAACCACTGTGCATACAAACAGCAGAAACACCCACAGCCCACAACCCACAAGGCCAGAGCCGTCTAGGCGCTTTTGCGCCGCCCCGATGATGGATTGGTCGGATAGACACTGTCGGTACTTTTGGCGCCTACTGAGCAAAAACACCTTGCTCTACACTGAGATGGTAACCACCGGCGCGCTGATTCACGGCGACCGCGAGCGCTTTTTGGCATTTGACCCTGCCGAGCTACCGGTCGCGTTGCAAGTGGGCGGCTCGGACACTAGCGCACTCGCCCAATGCGCCCAATTTGCCCATCAATGGGGCTATAGCGAGATAAACCTAAACTGTGGCTGCCCCAGCGACCGTGTGCAAAGCGGGCGTATTGGCGCCTGCTTAATGGCGAAGCCCGTTTTAGTCCGCGACTGCATTAGCGCCATGATTGACGCCTGCGACATCCCGGTGACGGTTAAGCACCGCATCGGCATCGATGATATGGACGATTACAACGGTCTGCGGGATTTTGTCGCCACGGTAGCCGAAAGCGGCTGCCAAACCTTTATTGTCCACGCCCGCAAAGCGTGGCTTCAGGGGCTAAGCCCAAAAGAAAACCGCAATGTGCCACCCTTGGATTACGGCGCCGTCGCCCGATTAAAAGCCGAGTTTCCCAAGCTAGAAATTATCGTCAACGGCGGCATTACCACCCTCCCGCAGTGTGAAGCCCTGCTACAAGACGTCGATGGGGTGATGCTCGGGCGCGAAATTTACGCCAACCCCTACCTTTTGGCGGAGGTAGACCGGCACTTATTTGATAGTGCAGCTCAGGTACCCAGCCGACTAGAAGTGATGACGCAGTTTATGAATTACTGCGAGCTAGAGCTGTCCAAGGGCACACGGTTAAACCAAATGACGCGGCATGTACTGGGGCTCTATCAAGGCTTACCCGGTGCCCGACGCTTTAGGCGGGTTATCAGCGAGCAAGCACACAAGCCTGGCGCTGGCGTTGAGGTGATCCAAGAGGCCCTGGCGCAAGTCGAGCAAGGTAACAGCGCTTTGCCCGTCGCCCAATAGCGTTTACAATAGGCGCCCTGAGGTTAACTGGCCCGTCCTCGACGGCGCCAAACACAAGCCGGTCCAGCTCCGCAGAGAGTGACTACAAAACCGGGGGCCGCGCACCACACCCAATGCGCTATATCGAAGAGATCGCCCTACTGCGTCTAATTTCGCATAACGAATCTATTTAGGAGCCAAATGTGAGTACGAAACTCGAACAACTCAAGCAAATGACCGACGTTGTTGCCGATACCGGTGACATTGAAGCCATCAAACTGTACAAGCCGCAAGATGCCACCACTAACCCATCTTTGTTGCTAAAAGCGGCGCAGCTGCCACAGTACAAAAACTTATTGGATCAGTGCATTGTTGCTGCCAAAAAAGAAGGCGGCAGTTCAGATCAGCAGCTTAAGTACGCCAGCGATCATTTGGCGGTTGCCATTGGTTGCGAGATCTTGAAAGTCGTGCCCGGCCGTATTTCTACCGAGGTTGACGCACGCTTGAGCTTTGACACCAACGCCAGCATCGATAAAGCGCACCACCTGATTGACCTGTACCAGCAAAATGGTATCGACAAGTCACGGGTTTTGATTAAGCTCGCCTCTACCTGGGAAGGTATTCGCGCGGCCGAAAAGCTGGAGAAAGAAGGCATCAACTGTAACCTAACTCTGTTGTTTGGCTTCAACCAAGCGGCAGCCTGTGCCGATGCCGGTGTATTTTTGATCTCGCCTTTCGTAGGCCGCATTTTGGATTGGTATAAAGCCAGCACCGGCCAGGACTACACCGCCGAGACCGACCCAGGTGTATTGTCTGTACGCCACATCTACAACTACTACAAGCAACACGATTTTAAAACGGTGGTTATGGGCGCAAGCTTCCGTAACACCGGCGAGATCGAAGCATTGGCCGGCTGTGATCGCCTGACCATTAGCCCACAATTGCTGAAAGAGCTGGATGAAGATAGCGGCACACTGGAACGTAAGCTGTCGGCCGACAACACTGGCGATGCGATTGCCAAACTTAACGATACCGAAAGCAGCTTCCGCTTTGGCATGAACGACGATGCCATGGCCACCGAGAAACTGGCCGAAGGCATCCGTAACTTTGCCAAAGACCAAGTTAAGCTGGAAGATCAGTTAAAAGAGCTGGCCAATGCTTAATCGTATTACCCAATTCTTCGAGCGTCACCTGCAAGCAGATGACGCCGAAGAAGAGCTGTCGTTTTCACAAAAACAGCTGGCTGCCGCGGCACTTCTTATGGAAGTTGCCGCGGTTGACCGCGTGTTCGAAGATGCGGAGTTTGCTGAATTTAAACGTATCGTCGCCACGGTATACGAGATCAGTAACGACGACATCGAAGAGCTCTGCAACCTCGCGCAAGACAAACAAGACCAGGCGACATCATTGTTCCAATTTACTCAGCTGATCAACGATCACTGCAGTAACGCGGAAAAGTTTACTCTGGTGAAGTCCATGTGGCAGATTGCACTGGCCGATGGCGATCTGGATAAATACGAGGAGCATCTGATCCGGCGCGTAGCCGAGCTTATCTATTTATCGCACACCGACTTTCTCGTCGCCCGTAACGCGGCCCGAGAACAAGCGGGCATGGGTTAACGCGGGTCGCGCTTATGCTCGACCCAGTATGTCTGTCGCTAGAGTAAGATTATTTCTTTAGGCTAGTCAGAAAAGGCTATTGGCCATTTTCTAACATATTAATGAGGTTGGTAAAAGTTTGCTCGTTGGCGTCGTTCATCTGGATTAAATAGCGGTGCGCCTCAATCACTTTGTTCTTCACCTGCTCTTCATCATCTACCGCAGCCGCCTCTTCTAACGCCGCCGTTGGTTCAACGGGGGTATGCAAATCATTCACAATAGTGAATATATCTGCAAAACCCATGGTGTCGAGAATTCTATTGATGCTGTCGCTGGTCGAGAGGATCACCGGATAACTGCCTAGCCGCTCCTCGCCCAGCAGTGATATTTTTGCCATTAACCCAAGCGTGGTGCTGTCGATGGCCTCGGCATCTGACAGATCAAACAGTACCGCTTTAAAGTCTGGGTGAGCAAACATATCATCGATAAACTGATCGAACGATATACACAACGTCAGGCGTACATCACCCACCATCTTAATGACGAAAACACCGTCGTGCTCGGCAACCAGAATCTGTCCAGGCTGCATGATCAATAACCTCGAGTAATAGTCAAAATAGCGATGTCGTCTGGCGTTGCACTCACTTCGTCCACACCGACGGCGTCACACACTGCCTCTAGATTCTGCGCCTTTTGCGCCAGCAATTCCAGCAAATACGCTTCTTTTTCTTGCAGTGTCTTAGGCGGTAGGATTTCTAGCACCCCATCTGAAAAACACACCAACGAGAATTTCTCTGGCAATACTTGCGAGTGGATCTTCCAGTTTACATCGCGAAAAATTCCCACCGGCTTACCACTGCCGGCGATAAACTCCGCACCTTTGTCAGTTACCAACAGTGGCATAGGCAAGTGCCCGGCCACCACGTAACGCATCTCTTGAGTGTGAGTATCAATCACTCCCACAAAAAAAGTCAGGTGGTGGTTCAGGCTCGTTTCATTTAATTCGCGATTAATTGAGCGCAACATATGGTTGGCGCCATCGGCAAAAGATGCCTCGTCACCAAACAGCCCTTCCTCGCGCACCATCCGGCTCACCATATGCTTTAGCCAAATCGTGACAAACGCGGAGGAGGCCCCGTGACCGGACACATCGGCCAAATAAAAAGCCAGGTAGCGACCTTTGATATGAGCATAGTCGACAAAATCGCCGCTTAAATATAATGAAGGCGCGATATGATGCGCGGCGTTGTAGCCCTCAGAGGTAGTCAGGGCTTTCGGCAACAGACGCCTTTGCACCTGACGCCCGGCTAACTGGTCGCGCTCAAGGACCCGCAAATTATCGCGCAGATCTTTATTCACTTTTTCGAGTTTTTCGCGGTATTTTTTGTTTTGCGCCAGCAAGTCTCGCCGCTCTAATGCCTTCTCGACCGAGTGCTCTAGCACCGCCATATCGACAATCGGCTTAATCAGATAATCGGCAGCCCCAAGGCGCAAAGCAGATACGACATCACTCATGACGCCAGCGCCCGAGATCACAATAACTGGGGTGTCGGTTGATTTCTCATGCAGGCTTTTCAGTACCCCCAGGCCGTCCATTGTGGGCATGCGCAAATCGGTAATCACCAACTCAATATCGCGCGCCTCAAACAACGCCAACCCCGTAGGGCCGTCGGCAGCTTCTAGGACGTTGTAACCACTGTCTTCCAAAAACGCAGCAATACTATGCCTTACCGGTTTATCGTCGTCGATAATCAGTAGTGTTCGGCAGCTTTCATTCATGGTTTGGTACCGCTCGGCCATTTCGGGTGCAGGCACGCTCGGCACCTGTCGTAATGGCGCCTAACAGTACTCCGATCGTGCCACAGGCGCAAGCACCTAGCGCACGCTGGGCCTCTTATGGAGTTAAACCTTAAACGCTGCTACTCTAACTGACGGAGGCCTTAACGCTCAGCCGCACATAACAGCAACAAGGCTGCAATTGCGACACCCTTTGGAGGATCTAGTGATGAGCCATTCAGAGAATTTCTATGCCGAGAAGCGCGACTTTATCCGCATGAAGATCGAACTGCCACTGACCGGCACCCTGAGCAGCGATAGCGGTCGTATCGCGGGTCAGTGCCATGAGCTAAGTGGTGGCGGACTGCAGCTTGAGCTACCAGAGCCGGTAGCGGAGGACTCGCAGTGGGAGCTTCTCCTTGCGGCCGAGCACGACCAACGCGCCCAGCTGCGAGCTATGGTGAAGGTGGTTAGATGCATCGCCGAGGGCGATAGCTATAATACCGGACTGCAAATTGTTCAGGTATTGGAATAAGCGCCCTCAGCCGAGGTCACTAAAAGTCGTCAAAGCTATCTAGGTCGTCGACATCACTACCAAAAGAGTCTTCTACCTCACCGTCTTTGACAAGGTAATCGCGTCGCTGCAAGTAGATGTCGCGAAACAGCGTGTACTTGTCGGAGCCAATATCCTGCTCCAAAGAGAGCAGCCGGGCGCGAGTATCGACCAGCTCCAGTACCTTGACCTCGTAACTGGTGCGGGCATGGCCAATATAGGTTTTCGGGTCTGTCACCCAGTCTACGGGGGTTGCCGCGGCATCGCGTAAAGTACGCGGCCCAAAAATAGGCAATACCAAATAAGGGCCGTCCGGCACTCCCCAGCGTCCCAGCGTTTGCCCAAAATCTTCGCTATCGGTGCGCGGCATTCCCATATGGCGCGCCACATCAAATACCCCCGCCACTCCCAGTGTTGAGTTAATCAAAAAGCGGCCGCTGTCTTTTCCCGCCTGAGAAAACTTACCTTGTAACAGGTCATTAAATACCTTGGGAACCTCTAGAACATTGGCAAAAACATTGTTTACCCCTTGGCGAAACGGGCCCGGGGTGATGGCTTGATAGCCACGCGCAGCGGGGCGCAAAACATAGGTGTCCGCCGCATCGTTGAATGCAAAAATGGCTCGGTTGTACTCCTCCCACGGATCTTGCTCATCGGAGGCGGCGCTAACCAAAGGGGTGAGCCCTGATAACATCAAGGCCAAACAAAGGCGTACGAGTGAATTCACGGTAATTTCCTGTTAGGGCTATGCCCCAGTTCCGTCTGACTTAAAAATTGGCCTACCCTGCCAATGAACGATCGTTCACATTTTACCGAATTACAACACGCGAAACAATGCGCGAGTCCATAGAACTCGCGATTATCGACAATAAAATTTCATATTAAGCCCTTTGCTACCTGGGCTATCGAGTATATAGGACTCTTCACTCAGCACCGCCTCTTCTGCGCAGCGCTCAGCGGCTTGCGCCACTAAGTCGAAACGCGCCTGCAGTAAATCCAGTGCCGTTTTGATACCCGCCTGAGTAAGCGTAAAGGCGCCAGCTGGTGCTAAAGCGCTTGCGTCCGCCGGGCCGTCAGCGCCCGACTCCGGCGGGTTCTCATTTGCAGCGCGTCCGCTTAACCAACCATTGAGCCCTTCATCACTATAATCACAATCCCCCATCCGGTTGACCGCATCATTGCTTTCCATCATATCGACGGCGGGTTCACAGTCCTCTGCGAGCACGGCCGAACTCCACAAAGTTGAAGCGAGCAACAGAGCAATAATCCTGGACAACTTTGGCACGGCTAACCTCATAGATAGTTCGTTAAAACTTCATTTCCAAACCGACACCTAAATAATCATCATCGCGGCCAGCGTCGTCTTGGTTGCGTGTATAGTAAGTAAACGCTTTCGCGGTTTTCGAGAAGATATAATCGCCACCAATACTAAAGCTTTGCCGCCCGTCGATTTTAATATCCGACTCACCATACTGGGTTTTAAACACCCATTGATCCGTCACCTTCCACTTAACCGAGGCAAAGTAACCGTTGCCATCCCCAAGATCGCGTTGGTAATTTTCATAGGCGCCGCCCAACTGTACGGCCCCTAGGGTATACGCCGCCACTAACCGGTAGGTATCGGTATTATCGACATTTTCTTCCACATCCTGGTCCATCGCCACGGCCAGATACAGCGCATCCAGTTGATACGCGGCCGATGCCGAAACGCCGTCTATACCATCAGTCTCTTTGGTGATGTAAGCCACCTTCGCCGTTACCGGCCCTAAAGACTTGGGCGTGACATACTGAACGATGTTTTTCGAGCGGTTTTCACCGGCAAAAATATTGCGAATGTCACCCTCTAGATCATTAAACAAATCCACGCCTGACGCGGCGGTTTTTAAGGGAGTGTCAAACACCCCGCCCATTAAAGTACCCGCGAGCGTTTGCACACCAAGGTAGATATTGCGCTGCGTTAACGTCTGGCCGTCTTTATCGCCGTCATCCACGCTGGTTTCGTATTCAAATCGATACAAAAGCGACACACTGTCGGATAAAGACTCCTGCCCCATAAGGCCAATTCGCGACGAATTGCTCTGCAACTCGATTTCGCGGTTGCCCGCCTCATCCGCGTGCTGCAAGGACACATTAGCCTTGCCGTAAACCGTGACGTCAGCGGCCACCTGAGCAGACACTAAAACGGCAGCAGCGGCCAACCATAATTGAATTCGCATGGTATTTCCCCAATCCCTAAGTATGACAATTAGATGTCCACTGGATGAACATTAAGTGACAGTTATATGACAAGCGCGCGTATCATGCGGGGCAATTGTTGCAGTAATATTACATGCGGGCAATTTTTTTAGTGTTCTGCGGCCCCCACCGTAAGCTTTATACGCTTTTCGTATCGGCGGGCAAGATAGGCCAGAGCACATCCTTGTCGTATAACTCTAGGAGTATAGACTCTCCCAGCGCGATAAAACGATCCAGATCCGCAAAGGCGATCTCCTCGGCCAACTGGGTAAGAGCGGCCCGCCCGCTAGTCGGTGCCGCCTGCAGTTTTTGCAGTAAACGCACAGTAACGGCATTGGAATGGATAAACTCTACCGAGTCGGCGCGGTTGCGATAGACCAACAAAAAAGTAGGTTCGGAGGGTGGCTCGCTGAGCTGGTAATCCGGCCCCAACCTGTGCACCGGGTATTGGTAATTAAGGCACCACAGTAGCTCGGACACCTCGATAGAGCTATCGAGCAAGCCATTTTCCGCCGTGGGCATAGGGGGCAGCTCACCGTCGGCAACATCCAGCGCCAACTCGACCCACTCGTAGTGCGCCAATTCAAGCATAAACGGCGGATCAGCTGTGTCGGTGGCCCGCTCGTTTTGCAGGTAAAGTAAAAACTCTTGGCTAATGTCTAAAAAATACGGGCTTTGGCTTTGGTGGCGCTCGACAAAATCCCGCACTAAAGCGTGCCAGTGAGCGTCACTTAAAATTTCTCGCAACACCGGAAACCCGCCGGCAATAAATCCTTCAATATTGTTGTAAATCAAGCTGCGATAGATCCCTAAGCGCCGATCTTCGATTCCGGCGGGGCCTGGGTATTTATCGGGGTTGCGCAAATGATGAGTCAGCGTCTGCTGCAGCTGCGCCAGCGGCGTATCACTCACCCGGATGCCTCCGCTTGGCTCGCCCGGCGTTTAGGTGCCGACGCCTCAGCTTGTAGTTGCCGAATTTTATCAACCTCCGTTAACAGCTCGGGCACCGGGGGGATATTAAAATCGCGCTCCAGCAAAGTCGCCACGGACCCCGCCCGCTGGTAGAACTCACCCAGCAAAGCCCACACCGGGTCTTCTACCGGTGCGCCGTGGGTATCAACGCGTAAATCTTCCGCCTCGTGATAGTGCCCCGCCACATGGGCGTAAGCCACTCGCTCTAAGGGCAAGCCTGCCAAGAAAGCGTCCGGGTCATAGCCGTGATTAATGCTATTAACGTACAGATTGTTCACATCTAATAGCAAGCTACAATCGGCTTGTTCAACCACGGCATTAATAAAATCGAGTTCCGTCATCTCTTGCCCTGGCGCGCAATAATACGAGGCGTTTTCGATCGCAATGCGCTCGCCCAAAATATCCTGCGCTTGGCGCACTCGCTCAGCCACGTGTGTTACCGCGGCCTCGGTAAACGGAATAGGCAGCAAATCGTACAATTGGCCGTCGTCACTGCAGTAGCTTAAGTGCTCACTGTAGCCGCGAATATTGTGCTCGCGCATAAAGGTCCTAACCGATTTAAGCAACTCGACATTGAGCGGTGCTTGCGAACCTATAGACAAAGACAGGCCATGACAGACAAACGCAAAGCGCTCGGTATAGGCTCGAAACTGCCGCCCCAACCTACCGCCCACGTTTATCCAGTTTTCGGGCGCCACCTCCATAAAATTTATGTCGGTGGTTGCCACTCCCTCAAGGGGTTTAAGCAACGCACGGCGCAGGCCGAGGCCCGCACCGGCGATATTCAAACGGTGATCTGTCATTAGTGACCGCAAGAGCCTTCAGCGTCTGACTTTTTCTCAGCGCCACAAGAGCCCTCGTGCTCGGCTTTTTTCTCGCCACACTTACCTTCGCCGCACTTGCCTTCACCTTCGGCTTTTGTGCGGGCTTTATCTTCACCGCACTTACCTTCGCCGCATTTACCTTCACCCTCAGCTTTTTTCTCGCCACAGGTGCCTTCACGTTCGGCTTTCTTCTCACCGCACTTGCCCTCGCCGCATTTACCTTCGGCGCCTTTGCTAGCAAGTTTATAACCCGACGACAAAGATTCGGCGGCAAAGGGATTTTCAGCGGCTGAGGCAACCGGCGCTACCACAGCAGAAGCCATAAATGCGGCGCCTACAGCGGCGGCCAGAGGGGATGCTAATTTCTTATTCATAGTAAACTCCATTACTCGCTAGTAAAAACAGTGGCTACGCCCATCGCCCAGCCTCCTGAACAGTTACGCAGCTAAACTCCTATGAGATCAACTGTTATCTATGGATGCACAAGCACCGCATTTGTTACAGATCCATTTGCCGAGCCTGTCTTTTAAGCTCAGTACCATCATACTGTATCAAACCGCGTAAAACCTGTTCCGAGTCTCGTTTACGACTCGGTCGCCTCTTGCCACAGTTTATTGAGCCGTTTACCCGATACCGGAAACTTAGTTTTTAGGGTCTGGGCAAACAGCGACACCCTAAACTCCTCTAGAGCCCAACGGTAGCGCATCAAATCAGGGTTTTCGGCCAGTTGATAATCGCCATGTTTGGCCAAATAATCCGTCAAACGGCCCTCGTGAGGCTCTATCTCGGCCATTTGCACACGATCTTTCTGGGCGTTTAGCACCACTTTCTCTAAGCGCAATTCGATTGCCTGTAAGTAACGGGGATACTCAGCAAACCACTCTGGCGGCGTCTCAAACACCAGCGAAGGCTGAAACAATCGATCCAACTGCTGGGCAATATCCCCCGCCGCCAGGGCCACCGCCAGCGCATTTTTAGAGTGTTTTAGCTGTTTTTTAATGCCCACTACTAAGCTCAACGAACGGACTAGCGTTTTCTCTAAGCTTTGCGCCTGCGTGACTAAGTCGGGCTTAACCTTGGCAAGGCACGCGGCAAACTCTGACTCTGTGCGCGGCAACTGACCATCGGGCATCGCTAAATGTCGCGCCGCCGCCATGATTAAATCGTCAACCACCCGGTCGCGATTGCCAATCTGCACCACTGTTAGGCCCAACTCTTTGCCTTTTAATAGCTGCTTTTGTAAGTATTTAACGGTCTCTTTGCTTTGCAGCAATAGCAAACGTGCCACCCCGGCCAGCGATGCGTGATGCGCCTCTTGCGGATTGTCGAGTACCTGCATGGCGGCCGAGTCGCGTTTGTCCAGCAGCGCCGGGTACGCCCGAATCGACAGGCCGCGGCGCTTTAGCTCCACTTGCTTAGGTAACTCTAAATCCCACGTGGTAATGTGCTCGCGGGTCATGTCGTCGGAGGCATCGCGGATATTGTCCTGCACCCGCTCGCGGTAGTTGGCTTTTAATTCGGTTAAATTGCGACTGGCCGCTATGGTTTTACCACGATCGTCCACCACTTTAATGTTAAAGCGATAAAAGTCCTCGAGCCGTTCGCTCTGCCAATCATCGGGCTTTACCTCAATCAGTGTCTGCCGCTTTAGCTGCAAGCTGAGTGCCTCGGTTAACGGCTGATTGTCAGGCGCCATACTCGCCAGCGCTTTGTCCACCACATCGGGCACCGGCACAAAGTGTTTGCGCAGCGCTTTAGGCAGGCTTTTTACCAACTCAATACACTTATCGCGCAGCAGGCCCGGCACCAGCCACTGCAACCGATACTCGGGCAACTCGTGCAGCAAGCTCACTGGCACATGGACGCTCACACCATCGTCTTTTTGCCCAGGCGCAAAATGATAACTGAGCGGATAGGTCACCCCTTTATACTCAAGGGTATCGGGAAACTGCACCTCGCTTACACTGCCGGCACCCTGCAGCACTAAACGCTCGCGGGGGATTTTTAAAATATCGGGCTGCGCCTGCTCGGCCTTTTTGCGCCAAGCATCAAAGCCGGCGCGATTCACCACATCGGCGGGCACACGCTCGTCGTAAAAAGCAAAAATGGCCTCATCATCCACCAAAATATCCCGCCGCCGGGATTTCGCCTCCAGCGCTTCAATCTCATCCACCAGCGCCTTATTGTGGGCAAAAAATGGGGCGGGTTTTTGGCCGCGTTTTGCATAGCGGCCCTCAACCAACGCGGCGCGAATAAAGACGTTGCGGCAGGTCTCCGGGTCAATTTTGCTGTAGTTAATACGGCCTTTTTCGACCAGCGCCAAGCCATACAAAGTCACGCGTTCGTAGGCTTTTACTTGCCCCGCTTTAGGGTCGTAGTAGGGCTCAAAATAGTTGCGTTTTACCAGATGCTCGGCCGCCTGAAGCAGCCACTCGGGCTCCACTTTGGCGACATCGTGTGCAAACAGCTGCGAGGTCTCAAGCAACTGCGCCGCTACCAGCCACTTAGGGCGTTTTTTCTGCTGTGACGAGCCGGGAAAAATAGCAAACTTACGGTTGCGCGCGCCCAGGTATTCGCGCCCCTCGTCGTGACAACCAATGTTGCCCAACAGCCCGGTGATCAAGGCGCGATGCACCGCCTCGTAATTGGCCGGCTCGCGATTAAACGTCAGTCCTAGCTTTTTCGCAGCCAACTTTAATTGACGATGGATGTCCCGCCATTCACGCATCCGCATAAACGCCAAAAACTCTTTTTTACAAAGCTTGCGCAACTGGTTTTGGCTAAGCGCTTGGCGCTGCTGTTCAAAGTAGTGCCATAAATTAACGTAGGCGACAAAGTCTGAGTGATCGTCGGCAAAACGTTTGTGTTGCTGATCGGCCGCTTGTTTTTTCTCGGCGGGGCGCTCGCGCGGATCTTGCACCGATAGCGCACTGACGATGATCATGACCTCTTCTACCGAGCCGAGTTTATCGGCGGCAAGCAACATGCGGGCTAACTGCGGATCGACCGACAGCTGCGCCAAGCGCCGACCGTCTTGCGTCAAGCGCTTGCGGCCATCCACCGCGTGCAGCTCCTCCAGCATTTTAAAGCCGTCGTTAATCTGGCGCGAGTCGGGTGGGTCTACAAAAGGGAATTTATGAATATCGCCGATGCGTAGCTGCAGCATTTGCAAAATAACCGCCGCGAGGTTGGTACGCAAAATCTCGGGGTCGGTAAACTCGGGACGGCTTAAAAAGTCATCTTCGCTGTACAGACGAATACAGATACCATTGCTCACCCGACCGCAGCGACCTTTACGCTGGTTCGCGCTGGCTTGCGATATCGCCTCAATCGGTAAACGTTGCACTTTGGTGCGCACGCTGTAACGGCTAATGCGGGCCACACCCGTATCAATCACATAACGGATACCGGGCACGGTAATGGAGGTCTCGGCAACATTGGTGGCCAGCACAATGCGGCGACCACGATGGTTAGAAAAGACTAAGTTTTGCTCGGCCAGACTTAACCGCGCGTAAAAAGGGAGCACCTCAAAGTGACGTAAATCCGCCTGACGCAAACGCTTGGCCGTCTCGCGGATTTCTCGCTCGCCACTTAAAAAGATAAGAATATCACCACCGCATTTGCCCGCTGCCCGCTCGTGACGATCAATTTCATCAACCGCGTCTAAAATTGGCTGGTAGTGATCGCCATCGTCGCTATCGGCCGTCTCAAACGGTGGCCGATACCAAACATCCACCGGATAGGTGCGGCCCGACACCTCGATCACCGGGGCATTGTCAAAGTGACGGGAAAAACGCTCTACATCGATGGTGGCCGAGGTGATAATCAGTTTAAGGTCGGGGCGTTTTTTCAGCAGCTGTTTAAGGTAACCCAACAAAAAATCGATGTTTAAGCTGCGCTCGTGGGCCTCATCGATAATAAGCGTGTCGTAGCGCCCAAGGGTGGGATCTTGTTGGATTTCGGCCAACAAAATACCGTCGGTCATGACTTTAATCAGGGTGTTGTCAGAGGCTTGCTCGGTAAAGCGCACCTGATAACCCACCGTCTCGCCCAGAGGTGAGCCCAACTCCTCGGCGACCCGAGTAGCAACAGTATTGGCGGCAATACGCCGCGGCTGTGTATGGCCAATTAAGCCGCGCACACCGCGACCTAACTCTAGGCAAATTTTGGGTAGCTGAGTGGTTTTACCCGAGCCCGTCTCACCGGCGAGCACCACCACCTGATTGTCGCGAATCAGCGCGGCAATTTCATCGCGCTTGCCACTGACGGGGAGTTGCTCGGGAAACTCAATGTTGTCCGGCACCTGCTCGCGGCGCGTCTGGCACTGCACGCTTGAACGCTCAAGCTCCGCATGCCATTTGCTTAGCGCTTGATCGGATGGTTTACCCTGAGCCAAACGCGCGGCGATGTCCGCCGCCTTGCGGCGCAAACGATTGGCGTCTTTTACCAGGGCACCCTCAAGGGCGCTTTCGATATCGGCGGGCAAACCGGTCATAAGGGCTCCAACGAAAATTTAATGGAGCGCATTCTACCAGTTTCTGAACGGGGGTATCAGGCAGAGGTAGCGCCTTAGCACCAGAAGGCTAAGGCGCCGGTCACAGGGGGCGCTACTCTTCGAGTAGCGAGCGCAGCATCCAGGCAGTTTTTTCATGCAACTGAATACGCTGGGTGAGCAAATCGCCGGTAGCTTCATCATTGGCTTTATCAACCAACGGGTACAGCGAGCGGGCGGTTTTAACCACAGCCTCCTGCCCCTCTACCAACAGCGCGATCATCTCCTTAGCGGTGGGGATGCCCTCTTGCTCTTTAATGGACGACAACTCAGCGTACTGTTTGTAAGTACCCGGCGCCGGATAACCCAGCGAGCGAATACGCTCGGCAATATCGTCTACCGCCACCGCCAGCTCGGTGTACTGGGTTTCAAACATTAAGTGTAGCGTTTGAAACATTGGGCCTTTCACATTCCAGTGAAAATTATGGGTCTTAAGGTACAGGGTGTAAGTGTCGGCCAATACCCGTGACAAACCTTCGGCCAGTTGACGACGGTCGTCCTGATCAATACCAATATCGATATCCATGCTGTGCTCCTTAGTGATTGCTAAAGCCCGTACACGCTTGCACGGGCGGTAAGCTAAATTGCGTTATGCTACTAATAACATGGGTTCATTATGGGGCTAATTCAAGCTCGCGGATAATCAAGTTGCACAATAGCCACTATTGCGTCTGGCTATTATTGCGCTGAGTATCGCCTGCGCGGTAGGCTATCTCGCCCCGATCAAACACTATAAACTCGCCCGCGCTCATCGCGTGCCACGTCTCGTTGGTGGTCAGCGGGTTGGTGGCAATCACAGTGACGATATCGTTAGCGGTGGTGTGTTCGCCAAAATCCACTGCCAAATCAGAGTCTGACAAGCGCGCCTCACCAAAGGGCGCACGCCGCGTAATCCAGCTGAGCTTAGTGGCGCAGTAAGCAAATAGGTACCGGCCATCGCTAAACAAAAAGTTGGCCACGCCTCGCGGGCTTAGCGCATTACACCATTGATGCAACTGCTGCCAATAAGCGGGCTCATCGCAATTGAGTGAATCCCCGCAAGCAAAACGCTCGCGAATCCGCGCCAGCAGCCAGCAAAAGGCCCACTCACTATCGGTGCTGCCCACCGGGGTAAAATCGCCCAGCGCGAGCTCGTGGGTATCGGCCAACTGACCGTTGTGGGCAAACGTCCAGTTGCGGCCAAACAGTTCACGCACAAACGGGTGGGTATTCTCTAAGTTCACCGCCCCCACGTTGGCCTCGCGAATATGGCTAATGGCGATACAGCTTTTCATGGGTAAGCGGCTTACCAGCTGGGCGATCTCGGAGCTAACACTGGGCGCCCAGTCGCGAAACGCGCGAATGCCCTGCCCCTCGTACAGCACCACGCCCCAGCCATCGCGATGGGGCCCGGTACCACCGCCGCGCTGCAACAAGCCGGTAAAGCTAAAGCATAAATCTGTCGGCACGTTGGCCGACATGCCCAGTAGTTCACACACCTTAAAAGCTCCTCACCTTAGATCGTTTTGCACATACCCCATCAACACAAAGGTTTTACCGCGCTCGCGGTAGCGCCGGTAAGGCTCGGCAATGGCCATTGGCACTTGCTCGGTACGATACTCGCAAAAATTGAGGCCGAGATAAAACTCGCGCAAATACCCCAGCGCATAACAATAAAGCGCCGGCTCACGCCACTGCCGCGGCTCATGCAAAATATGCTGCATTAACTCCCGCGCTAACCCTTGGCGGCGCAACTCTGGCGCCACCGTTAAGCTACGCAATAAAAACTGCCCCTCGGCCGGCTCTAGTACCCGCGCTGCCGCGAGCAGTTGCTGGGTATCGCGCAACAAGTAAACCCGATCTTTTTTGCCGCATTTAACTTTTTGCCCCCATTGCCGAAACTGCCGGCTAACATCCGGGTAATCGGCCACCGACGGAATCCACAGTGTTCGTTCAGATGTTAATGCTAAGTCCATCACGGGCGGTCTTTATCTTGGTTGTCAGAGTCGCTTTCTGCACTGGCAGGCGGATCTTCATCGCTCTCAATATCAGGGGGCTCGGGTACCACATCGGTCAACTCATCCAGCGCCGCCATCGGGTCGTCGTCATCTAGCTGAATCGCATCGGCCTCTACATCTGGCTCGGCGGAACTGGACACATCCGCGCTAGCCGAGGCCGACGTCAGTTCGCCCATATCCGCAAACACGTCATCAAAAGCGCCTTCCGGTGGCTCTTGCTCGCCGGTATCCGCCTCGTCGTTATCAGTTAGCTGCTGCTCCAGCTCATCTAACTCAGACTCCATCGACTTGCCGCTAAAGCGACGATACAACCAGTAAATGAGCGCTAATAAAGCGACGTTAAACAACAGCACTAGCGCCACCAACCACCAGCGCGTGCCTTCATTTTTGGGCGTACTGGGGGGCACATCGGCAACAGATGAAGACGAACTGCTGGCCGCTGGCTCGGGCTCAACGGCAGGTGGTCCGGGGGCAGCGGTGTTTAACTCGCGGGCTAGTGCCGCGCGCTCGTCGGCCAGTGCTTGCTCAAGCGCGCTCAGCGTTTCATCAGCGGGCGGCGGCTGAGGATCGCCTTCGGCCGGGTACGTAAAATACTGCGGCTCGAGCGTTTGTGAAAAACGCCGTCCGGATTGATCGACGCCTTTTGCCTGTAGCTCAATCACATAACGGGCTCGCTGCGTTGGCGTTACCGTTAGCTCCCATACGCCATCGGGCATAAGCTTGAGCGCCTGCAGCGAGTTAGTGCCCGCAGAGTTTTTTATATGGGCCACTATCTCTGTGTGCTCGACGTCCATTACCGAAGCCGCAGTAACCGCAACCCGGTAGGCAACTGCCTGGCCCTGCGCAGGCTCGGGGGGCTGTTTTTGCAGCAGCACAGCAAAGGTCGAATCAACCTCAAACCGGCGCTGATATTCGCGAGCAAAAGTAGCGCCATCAATGCGGAGGTTTAACTGATAATCTCCGGGGGTTTCCGGCGCGCTGGTACGCAGTAAAAAGTACCCGTCAGTATCGGCCGAGCGCAAGGTTATGTCTTGATCGGTCGGCTCACCGAGCACGCCGTCAGCATTAAAAGCGCCGACGCTTACATGAGCACTCACATGCTCCAGCAGCTCATGGTCAGTCAGTACTTGCTCGCGCTCACGCAAAACAAAGCGAATGTTCATCGGCTCGCCCGGCAATACCGTTTGCGCCAAGGGTTGTACATGCAGCGTCAAGTCCGTTAGCACCGTGACCCGTGCATCGCGGCCGCCGCCCACCAATTGCCAGCGACCATTTTTGGGGCTGGGGATAGTCACCAGATCGTAGCGCGGGCGAGACAGCCAACGCACCGCATCGTCATGGCGCGCCTCGCTTACGGGAAGTAAGTCCGGGTCCAGTAGATGCGGCCGTTGCGCCTGGGTATCGAGGTGATAAATGAGCACCGTTAACTCATCGACGGTGCTGTCGACCACAAAGCCATCCCCACTCACCGGTAAGCGCTGCGGTGGTACCGCCTGATCGAGAATATCGACAAATATCGATACCAACTCATCGCGGTTAGTGACGACCCGGTGTTCGCCGGCGCTTTCGCTCGCGAGCGACTGCAACAGCTCTGCATCGGCGTCGTTTGATAAAGCGATGGTATGAATCACAAAACCACGGGCAATTAAGCGGGGAAGTAACTCGGTAAGAATACTGGCGCGCTCGCGCCGGTTGCGTTCTGGGTCGTCGCCAATATCGACTTTGCCGTCGGTGAGTAATAACAAATGAGCGCGCTCGGCTTGCACTGGGGCACGCGCCGCGCGAGCCAAAGCGGCACCGATGTCGGTTAGCTGGCCATCAGAGCGCAGCGTTTGTAGCGAGTCGGCAGTGCGTTGGCGCCAACTTTTGGTTACCGCAGCGGCGGGGACCACCTCGCTGACTTGACCGGCAAAACGCCATAAACCGGCGTGGGTATCGGCGGGCAGCATTTTGCTCAAAAGCGCCAATCCCTCGGCGCGCAAATTCTGCGGATCGGATTGATTCATGCTGCCCGAGACATCCACCAGCAACCGAATATCGGCCGAAGACGCTCCTCCACTTTGGTCTTGCGCGCGCGCTGAGGCTGATAGCGTTAATAGCACCCACCATGCACAGACGAGCGCCGCGCATAAAGTGGTCTGAAACCGAGCTGTAGAGTGAGCTTTTGCCATAATACGGCACTCGCTGGCGGCGCAGCCGCCGGATGAATGTTTTTATTTTTACACGCTAGGTTCGCGCGCCGCCTGGGCGGGCGTACCGCGCTGACGTTTACGGGTGAGCAGCAATAACACTAAGGTTAGCACCAATGCTACCAGCCAGATCAATGCGAGGGTAACGGCCGCATCTAAGCCGGCCTCTATGCCTAAAAACACACTGTTTAACACCGCCACAAACAATGCCGGGGCGTAGGCCGCCGGATGATTTTCTAGGTTTAAGCTAAAAGGGGTAAACAACAAGACAGCGATGGACACCGTAAATAACCATTGAGCGTAGCGACTTAACGGTTTGGCAATACGCCAACCAAACAGCACGAGCAACAACGCTCCCACTAAGTAAATACTCCAAGCGATCATCGACTCACTCAAACGCGACTCCTCGTTATGACAGATTAGGTTAGGCTAAATCATCCAACCCAATGAATTATATACTCTTCCAAATCGTCTGGTGCTACTTGCTGCTCTGGCACCACTTTGCCCGACACCGACATACCGGCACGATGTATTGCATCCGGGTCACCGCTAACCAAAGGGTGCCAAGGCGGGAGCGATTCGCCCTCGGCCAGCAGCCGATAAGCACAGCTACTGGGCAACCACTCGTACTCGTCCAAATCGGCCAGCGTCAGAGTTAAGCAATCGGGCACCCGCGCCTTACGATTGGGATAATCACGGCAGCGACAGCTATCGGTATCCAGCAGCTGACACGCCACCGCCGTGTAATACACTTCGCCGTCGTCTTCATCCTCAAGCTTATGCAGACAACATTTACCGCAACCGTCGCAGATCGATTCCCACTCGGATGGCGTCATCTCGGCTAAGGTTTTTTCTTGCCAGAAAACTCGCGCCGCCATTAGGACAACTTGCTATTGTGCTGCTGAATAGTGCTTACCTGAGCATCCAAGTCGGGGCGCGGCGGCAACTGTAGGTAATACCCCGGGTCATCCAAACTGGCCATCACTTTATTCACATCGACACGGGCAAGCTTGCGAGTGCCGTCAAGCACCAACACCATGGCGGGTTCAGCAATGCCAAACCGCTTGCGCAAAGGCTCGGGGACTTTGTCTAAACCTTCGTCTTTGCGGCAGTATAAATACATACCCTCTTCGCGCTTACTGCGATACACCTGACAGATAATCTTCATGCATTTTCTCCGGCGCGCACTTGTTGTACGGTTTGCAGTAAACCGGCGCCAATTACATCAAAGCGCCAACCGTTTAAACGCCCCGACAATTGTGGCTCGCCCTCAATGGCGCTGCGCACAATGGCTTCGTATTCTTTTTTACGGATTAACACCTCGGGCGGCAACTCGTGCACCTCGGCCTGGCTCGCCACATAAGCCTTTAGCGCTTTCATCCACGAGCCGTATTCACGGCCGAGCGGCGGATCGAATTTTTCCGGCCACTGATCGGGCGTTTGCGTTAAAGCCTTGGCAATAATATCCAGTAGCGTCTCACCGTCCTCAGCAATCGTGCGCCGGGGCATACCCTCAATGCGTTTAATCTGGTTAATGTTATCGGGCATTTGCCGCGCCAGCTCATACAGCTGCGGCTCTTTCATTAAACGATTGCGGGGAATATTGCGTGCTCGGGCCTCTGTTTCGCGCCAATAACTTAACGCCCGCAACACCGCCAAGCCTCTGGGCTGTAACTTCCAGCCCAAGCCCACACGGGTGTAATACCCGTCTAAATCGACCGGCTGCCGCGCGGCCTCCACCAGATCGGCGCAATCGGCTTTAACCCACGCTAAACGATCATCGGTTTTTAAGCGCTGCAGTAACTTGCCGTACACAATAAGTAAGTGCGCAACATCCAGTGCGGCGTATTTTAACTGCGCCACACTTAAAGGGCGCTGTAACCAATCCGAGCGCGTCTCACCTTTGGGGATATCCACCCCCAGCAAATCGCGGGCGAGTGCGGCGTAACCTAATGAGAATCCGCAGCCAGCAAAGGCGGCGCCAATTTGCGTATCAAAAATGGGGCCGGGCACCGCGCCCAGCAAGGTATTAAAAACCTCTAGATCCTCCGAGCACGCGTGCAACACTTTAGTGACCTGCTCGTCCAGCATCAGCTCAGTCAGTGGCGTTAACTCATCAAACGCTAACGGGTCGATCAGATAACAACCGTGGCCATCGCCGATTTGAATAAGCCCCGCTATGGGGTAAAACGTATCGCTGCGCATAAACTCGGTATCCACCGCGATCGCCGCCTGAGTGCGCCAGCGCTGGCAGAGCTCGGTTAATGCCTCGAGTGTGTCGACCCAAATAGGGTCTGTAGGAATTGCCATAACAACCTAACTAAAATGTACGCACCGCTATCGCAAGCGCGCTAAATTTAAAGTGAGCGACGGCTGCTAAATGCATGCGCCAATGTACCGCCATCAATGTATTCCAGCTCGCCTCCCAGCGGCACGCCGTGAGCGATGCGAGTGACATTGATACCTGCTTTTTTTGCGCGTTCGCTAATATAAAAAGCGGTGGCCTCACCCTCAACAGTGGGATTAGTAGCCAAAATAATTTCGCTCACAGGCTCTGTCTGCAACAAGGCTAACAACTGGTCGATACCGATGTCTTCTGGGCCGACGCCGTCGATGGGCGACAAGTGCCCCAGCAGGACAAAATATTTTCCTTGATAACTGCCCGCCTGCTCAATGGCGAGCACATCGGCGGGCGTTTCGACCACGCAAAGTAAGGTGTTATCCCGCCGCTCGCTGGCGCACACGCCGCACAGAGGTTGCTCCGTCAAGGTGCGGCAACGGCCACAGCGGGCGACGCCCGCAACCGCACGCTGCAAGCTATCGGCTAAGCGCGAGGCGCCTTCACGGTTGTGCTCTAACAGTTGTAACGCCATGCGCTGCGCGCTTTTGGGGCCAACGCCGGGCAGCACTTTTAACGCGTGCATTAATTCATCAATGAGCGGACTAAACATGCAAGGGGAACCCCAACCTAAAACGGCATTTTAAAACCGGGGGGCATGCCCATACCGGCGGTCATTTCTGACATTTTATCGCGACTGTTTGCTTCGACCCGACGCACGGCATCGTTAACGGCAGCGGCCAATAGGTCTTCTAGCATCTCTTTGTCTTCTTGCAACAAACTGGCGTCAACATTGACGTTTTTAACATCGTGGCGTCCCGTCATGGTAACCGACACCAGACCGGCACCAGATTGACCAGTCACCTCAGAGTTGGCCAACTCTTCTTGCATTTTTTGCATGCGCTCTTGCATTTGCTGAGCTTGCTGCATCATGTCTCCCATGCCTTTCATGGTATTACCTCTTGGTTTTACTTAATTCGGGTCGACGGGCTCAACGGTGCCCTCGTCTAGGGTTGCGGCAAAGTGCTCCACCAACTGCTGCACAATGGGGTCTGACTTAACCGATTCAACCGCCTGCTCATAGCGCTCGCTCAGCTTACGCGCGGCAATTTGCGCCGGGGTTTCGGTTTGTATTTGTCCCGGCTGAATCACCACACTAACCGGCTCGCCGTAGTATTCATTAAGAATATCGGCCAAGCGCTGCTGATGGCTTTCATCGTAAAGGCTGCTGTTGTGTTCATCCAAAATAAAATGCAGCTGATTTTCTTGACGCCCCACCAACTCGCAATTGCCTGCCGTATTGCGCATAACCCCCCCGACATTAAGGCCCAGGTAGATCTCAGGCCAACGCATTGGCGTGGTATCACTCAGGCTGACCATAACAATCGGCTCGGGAGCGGAGGTAAGCTCGGGCGCCGAAGCCGCAGCGGGCTCTTGCGCAACGGGTGCGGCAGCCTCTGGCGGGGCGGGCTCGGGCGGCGGCGGGCTTTGCGGTGACGGCGCGGGCTCGTCGGTCTGCCACGGAACCTCAACCGGCGATGCTGCCGCCGGTTCAGCAGCGGGCTCTGGTGGCGACTGATCGTAGGTGGACGCTTGACCGGCCATCTGCTCGTACTCTGCAGCGGCTTGAGGGCCCTCATCGTCAGAAGAATAATCGGGGCTGTACTCATTAGCAGAATTACCCGCATGAGCCGAAGCGTCTTGAGCGGCCGGCGCCGACTCATCAACCGGTGCGGGATTAGGCTCTGCAGCGGGCGGCTCTGGCACCGGGGCGGGCGTGCTCTCGGCCGCCGGTGGTGGCTCGGTGGCAGGCGCTTGCGCCTGGCTTGTTGCAGTAGGCTCGGGTGTTGCGGTACTAACTGGTTGTTGGGTACCGGCGCCATGCGCTGCGTTAGGCGAGCCGGCAGCCAGAGGCCGGGTAGGCACATCAGCCACGCCCTGAGGGCGGAACGCCAGCATGCGCAACAGCACCATCTCGAGCCCGGCGCGCGGGTCCGGCGCCAAGGGTAAGTCGCGCCGCCCAATCAGGCCGGTTTGATAAAACAGCTGTACGTCTTCGGCGGGTAACTGCTGCGCTAACTGCAGGATTTGCTCGCGATCACCGTGGCTATTATCCACCGCCTCAGGCAGTGCCTGGGCAATAGCCACCCGGTGCAAAATAGACAAAATATCGGCCAGTGCGCTGGCAAAATCTGGCGCGTGCTCGGCCATTTGCGCCACGGCATCGAGCACTTGCTTACCGTCGCCGGCGGTGAGTGCCACCACCATATCGTAAACGGCGCTGCGGTCGATGGTGCCGAGCATAGCGCGAACATCGGCCTCGACCACTTTACCCGAACCAAACGCAATAGCCTGATCAGTCAAGCTCAAGGCATCGCGCATACTGCCGTCGGCGGCGCGGCCCAGCTGCCACAGGGCGCTCTCTTCAAAGGGCACCATCTCGGTTTCGAGCACGTGCTGCAGGTGACCGGTGACCAGCTCGGGGGTCATGTTTTTGAGGTTAAACTGCAGACAGCGCGACAAAATCGTCACGGGCAAGCGCTGCGGATCGGTGGTCGCCAGCAAAAACTTAACGTGCGGTGGCGGCTCTTCCAAGGTTTTTAGCAACGCGTTAAACGAATGCGTCGAGAGCATGTGCACCTCATCGATCAGGTACACTTTGTAGCGGCCACGGGTCGGCGCGTATTGCACGTTCTCGAGAAGCTCGCGGGTATCTTCGACTTTGGTACGGCTGGCGGCATCCACCTCAATCAAGTCGACAAAGCGGTTCTCGGCAATCTCGACGCACGCAGCGCACTGGCCACAGGGCTCGGAGCTAACGCCCGTTTCGCAGTTTAAGCACTTGGCGAGGATCCGGGCAATGGTGGTTTTACCCACACCGCGAGTACCGGTAAACAAATAGGCGTGGTGCAGCCGATCGTGGTCGAGCGCATTAACCAGCGCTTTAAGCACATGCTCTTGCCCCACCAAATCGCGAAATGTACGGGGGCGCCACTTTCGGGCCAGGACCTGATAACTCATGCCTTCCTCGGTTCGTTAGTCGTAATCTTCGGGATTATAGCTGTCCCGGAATTAAATAAATACGGGCTAGAGCAATGCAAAGCACGACGAGGAAGAGGCAAGCAAGAAGATGGAGGCGACCCCGCCAGCCACACCCCGGCACATGGTATCACCGCTACCGTTGCTCCCTTCCGGGCCTGGCGGAGTTCACGGTTGACCATTGCGAGGGGACCGACAGGGCCACCATTGCAGCGACAGAGCGAGTCTGTCGAGGCCGCGCATTATCCTGAGTTTTAACCCCGAATGCAAGGGCGCTTTTTAATGCTCATTAAACCTTTATGCCTGAGGCCCAAGCGGCAGCCCAATCAGCAACCAAAGCGCGAACATAAGCGACCACACCAGTAAAAAACTCAGAGAGTAAGGCAGCATCATCGCCGCCAGGGTGCCCATGCCGCAGTCTTTACGATAGCGCGCCGCAAACGCTACCACCACGGCAAAATACGGCATCAGCGGGGTAATAATATTGGTGCTGCTATCGCCGATGCGGTAGGCCATTTGTGCTTGCTCGGGCGTCACCCCCAACAAATACAGCATGGGCACAAACACCGGAGCGAGCAGCGCCCACTTGGCCGAAGCGCTGCCGACAAACAAGTTAATAAGTGCGCTAACAAGGATAAACGCCAGCAGCAATAACACCGCCTGCCCTTCAAGCGCGCTTAGCCAACTGGCGCCAGTGGCGGCGATTAGCGCCCCCAAGCCCGTCCAGTTAAACCACGCCACGCACTGGGCGGCAAAAAACATAATCACCAAATAACTGGCAAGCGTCATCATGGCCTCTTCCATGCCCGCGACCATATCGCCCGTCTTTTGGTAGCGGCCACTCAAACGGCCAAAAATCAACCCAGCCATCGCGGCGTAAATCGCGATCAGCGGCACCAGTATGGTTAGCTCAATCTCCCCAGCGTCATCTCGCAGTGGTGCGCCATTTGCCACGCTTGCCCACAACACCAGCGCCGCAAAAAACAGCGTCCATACACCCACGCCCCACAGAGCTTTGGCATCGTTAGGCGATTGTTGCGGGCGGTCTAACCCCGCATTCTCATGCTCATCGGAGTCCGCCAAGAATGGCGCGACCCAGCGCTCGGTGACCCAAGCGCCGACCAATGCCAAGACAAAGGTCGAAGCCACCGTAAAGTAATAGTTGGAAGCCACGCTTACGCGGTAATCGGGAGCCACACCTGCCACGGCCTCTTGGGTGATTCCGGCCAATATCACATCGGCGGGCCCCAGCAACAAATTGGCGCTGTAGCCGGCCGAGACGCCGGCAAACGCCGCCGCGATACCCGCCAACGGGGGCCGTCCGGCCATTTGAAACAAGACACCGGCGAGCGGAATCAGCAACACATACCCCACATCAAACGCTAGGTTCGACAAAATACCGGTCAGCACCACCATCACACTTAGCATCGCTCCGCGAGCGTGGCGCACCAAGCGCAAAAGCACACAGCGCAACAGCCCTGAATGCTCGGCAACACCGAGCCCTAGCATAGTGACCAACACCGCGCCCACGGGCGCAAAACCAACAAAGTTGTCTACCATCGAGCCAAGCAACCAACGCACGCCTTCGGCGCTTAACAGGTTGCGCGCTGCCACCGGCCCACCACCGGGCAAATTTGCCTGCCAACCTAAAAGGCTTGCCAACCATGATGTGGCGGCGATAAACGCCGCCAGCCAGACAAATAACAGCGCCGGGTTAGGCAGGCGATTGCCGATTCGCTCAACCCTAGTTAACCAGCGGTGCGCGCGCGAAGTTTCAGTAGTTAGTGTCATATCGATGTCAGTTTTACGGGGTTAGTGGCGATACGCAACCGTCGATTGCAGGCTCGCCCATTGAATTTTACAGCTTTGCCACCACAGTAACAGGAGCGATGCACAGAGCCTCTCGCCCCTTTCACCTACACGCGATTACCGCACGGAGTTTTATATGGCTACAGTTACTTTAAAAGGCAATTCCATTAACACCAACGGCGCCCTGCCGGCCAACGGCAGCGCAGCACCGGATTTTACATTGGTTAAATCTGACTTGTCTGAGCTGAGCCTGGCAGACTTAAAGGGCAAAAATGTTGTATTAAACATCTTTCCAAGCGTTGACACCCCAACCTGCGCCCAATCCGTACGCACGTTTAACGAGCAAGCCAGCAAACTGGATAACACCACGGTTGTCTGTGTATCACAAGATCTGCCCTTCGCTCAGGCACGTTTTTGCGGCGCCGAAGGTCTGGATGACGTGGAAAACGGCTCGGCCTTCCGTTCAAGCTTTGCCGAAGATTACGGTGTAAAATTTGTCGACGGCCCGCTGACTGGCCTAACCGCCCGCGCGGTTGTGGTCATTAATGCCGATGGCAAAGTGGCCTATTCGGAGCTGGTCAGTGAAGTGGCCGACGAGCCAAATTACGACGCGGCGTTAAAAGCTCTGTAAGCGACACATATTACCGACGTAAGCTATCCCGGCGATCGCTGCCGGGATCTGCTATTATGCGAGGCATTCACGACCTCGGACCCATCTCTTATGCTGCTGTTTGTCGACAACCTCACCAATGTGGATTTTAGCTACCTCGACGCCTCTCGTGGGCTACTGGGAGAGACTTGGCTGGCCAATATTCGCCTGCACGGCGACCTGGACGATCAAAGCATGGTGTGCGACTTTGGCGTGGTGAAAAAAATTGTCCGCGACTGGCTCGATACCGAGTTAGACCACCGCTTGGCCGTCCCCACCCAAGCGCCCAATATTGAGATCACCAGTAACGGCGATCAACTGGACATCCGCTGGACCCTCGACAACGGCGAGCATATCCACACTACCAGCCCGCGTCAGGCGATTGCGTTAGTCGAGGCCGCAACCCTCACCCCCGAAACCATTGCCCGCTGGTGCGAACAACAGCTAAAAAGTGCGTTCCGCGATGAAATCGAAAAACTCGAACTCAGCTTTAGCACCGAGCAAATAGAGGGCGCTTTTTATCATTATTCCCACGGGCTGAAAAAGCACGGCGGCAACTGCCAACGCATCGCCCACGGCCACCGCTCGCGTATTGATATCTGGGCCGACGGGGTTAAATCGACGAGCTTGGAGTCTCTGTGGGCCGAGCGCTGGCGCGATATTTATATCGGCAGCCGCGAGGACATCAGCGCCGAGCCGACCATTAACGACACTGACTATTTCGACTTTGCTTACACCTCCGAGCAAGGCGCCTTTACCTTACAGCTGCCTAAGCGCTGCTGCTACATCATCGATACCGACACCACCGTCGAGTGTTTAGCCGAACACATTGCCGCCACGACCGCCGCCGACAACCCCAGCGTCGAGCTGCGTATTCGGGCGTTTGAAGGCATCAATAAAGGCGCCGAAGCCTACCGCGGCCAATGAACCAAGCCCCACCGAACCAACCACAAATTTCCCTGTTGCTGCGCCTGCTCAGGCTGCATCAGTGGCCGGACATCTTAATTATCATGTGGCCCACTAAAATGCGCTGGCGGCGTGCGCGATGATCTTTGTGTGCGTAGTGGCCTATTTATGGAGCCGGCCCGATGCTTAACCCATCGGTCGAGCTGCTGGACATCTGCCTGCGCGTAGCGGCCATGGGACAAATCGCCCTGCTGTGCCTGCTCTTTTTGCGTCGTCCCTGGCGACTCGCCCACCTGACCCTTGGCTGGCTGGCCGTGTGCACCGCCGGCTATCTGTCGCTCACAGCCCCTATTGCCGATGCCCATTATGGCCCTCTGCGGGGCCTGTTATTAGTTCTCACCGACAGTATTGCCTACGCCCTCTGGCTGGCCGTCATGCTGCACTTTCGCGACGACTTCTCCCCGCGGCGTTGGCCGCTAGCATTAAAGGGCGTGCTAGCGCTCTACGGCCTCGGGTTTATCTACTTTTTTGGCGTTTTACAGGGCATAGGCTGGCTGCACGATGCCAATCACCTACTGTCTATCGCACTGGTTGCACACATTATTATCCACCTGCTTAATGGCATGAATGACGATCTGATCGACGCCAGACGCAGCCTGAGAGTCCAGGCCACGCTGATTGCCAGCGTCTTTTTTCTATACCTCGCCTGTGTAGAGCTGGGGCCGGAGTTCATCCGCCATCACTGGCTGTTCAGCCTTTCAAATGCCGCCTTAGTGCTATTCGGGGTGAGTACTTTATCGGTTGCTCTACTCCTGCGTCCGGCCCAATCAAACGCTGACGAGCTGTCAAACGCAGCTCATCCATCGGGCCGAGAAGCAGCCAGGCAACCCAATCCGCTGCAGGTTAAACTGGACGCGTTTCTTGCGCAGCGCGGCTATACCCAAACCAACCTCACCATTGCCTCGCTGGCACATCAGCTCGGTTGTCAGGAGTATCAGCTGCGCCAACTGATCAATCGCGAGCTCGGCTACCGCAATTTTTCCGACTTTCTCAATCGCCATCGCTTACCTGCAGCCGCCGAACAGTTAAGCAGCCACCGTTCACCCATAACCACAATCGCGCTGGATTTGGGCTACGGCTCAATCGGCCCCTTCAACCGCGCCTTTAAAGCACATTTTGGCTGCACACCCAGCGACTACCGCCGCCAATTTCAAAATCGGCCATAGATTTTTTTAAAATCGGCGAGCCAGGCGCCGTGCGCGCCAACCACAATCGTCCTCCCACACAGGAGGACTCTATGCCACACAAACGCCTTATTACCATTACCCTTGCCGTACTTTTACCACTGGGCGCCTGCCTGTGGTTTGCCTGGCCCGTCTATCAGTTTTTCGCCTACAAGGGCGATGCCCCTATGCCAGCCTGGGGTTATGTCACCATACCCACCGAAGGACCCAGCTCAAGCACATTGGATGACGACACTTATCGCCAAGCCGCCGCCCGGTCACTGAAGGAAATAAGCCGTCATCGTCAGGCGATACAAGCGCCTGCGCTATCCGCCGCCGTGGCCATTCAGGGCAAACGGGTTTGGGCTGGCGCTGTCGGCTGGGCGGACATCAAAAACAAAGTGGCCGTGACACCGCAAACACGCTTTCGCATTGGCAGCGTATCCAAGCCATTGACCATAACGGCGCTGGCCCAGCTTGTGGCCGATGGCACCGTTGAGCTGGACGCGCCGATTACCCGCTACCTGCCCGAGCTACCCAACCGTCAGTGGCACAACATCACGGCGCGGCAACTGGCCTCCCATACCGCCGGGCTGGTGGAGTATAAGCACACCGCTGAGTGGGCCGGCCTCTACCGCATCATGGCGCTGCAAACCCACTACGAGGACGTTGAAAACTCACTGGCCATCTTTGATGACACGCCGCTGGCGTTTGAACCGGGCAGTGATTTTCAGTACACAAGCTACGGCACAGTGCTGCTCAGCGCGGTGATGCAAAGCGCCGCCGGCAAACCTTATCAGCAGTTGATGCAAGAGCGGGTAATGACACCTTTGCAGATGAACGCCACCGGCGCCGACCCGGGCGAGCACCGCGAGCCCATGGCCCGCTTTTACTGGAAGCGGGGTGATCGGGCCAAGCTCTGGCGTCAGGTGGACCTGAGCCACCGCCTCGCCGGCGGCGGCTTTGTCTCAACGCCCTCGGATTTGGTAAAGCTCGGTTCGGCTTGGCTGGATACGGGGTTTATTCCCACTGATGTTCGCGAGCGCTTCTGGCAGCCCCAGCGCCTCGGCAGCGGCGAACTCAACCCGCAAAACTACGCCCTCGGCTGGCGCCTGCATAAAGGCGACGATTACATGGCCACCAACCTCAATCACGGCGGTGTCTCGCGCGGCGCCCAGTGCTGGCTAATGGTCATCCCAGAGTATCAGATGTCGATCGCGATCAGCATGAACAGCAAAGTCGGTGAGTTCTGGGAGTTTGGCGAATTGGCGATTTTTATCGCCCGCCACTTTATAGATGCGGCAAAAGAGACGGACCCTGTGAACGAGTAGCGATCAGGCTACTCGTAAAAATCCGACTCACCCGGCGGACGGGTTTTAAAGCGCGGCTGAGCCCAAAAGTACTGCTCGGGGCATTTGGCGATTTGCTCGGCCATAAAATCCGACACTCGCTGAGTATCGGCAATATCGTCCCCGCTGGGGAAGTTTTCAAACGCCGGGTGGATGGTTAACTTGTAACCCGAGCCATCGTCCATGCGCACCTGTGTAAACGGAATTACTTTTGCTCTGCCGAGCTTAACGATTTTGCTGGTGGCGGTGATGGTCGCGGCTGGCACGCCAAAAAAATCCACAAACACGCTGTTTTTAGCCCCCAAATCGCGATCGGGTGCGTACCACACCGCCCGCCCTTGGCGTAACTTGGCAATCATACCGCGAATGTTATCGCGCGGAATTGCCTCGCCGGTTTTACAATAGGACTCTCGGCCTTTGCGCTGGATATAATCGTACACTTTGTTGCCGTGCGGGCGATAAAGGCCGTCAAACTCAACATTACACCCGAGAAACGCACTGCCAATATCCAACGTGCTAAAATGTGTGGTTAACAACAGTATACCGCTGCCTTGGCGTTGCGCCTCGTGGATATGCTCGACACCCTCAATAGTGTGCAATTTACGTAAACGCCGGGCACTCCAAAACCACCCTATGCCGGTTTCGAAGGCAGCGGTCATCATAGATTCGGTATTTTTCTTTAGCAGCTCTTCACGCTCAGCGTCTGATTTTTCGGGAAAACAGCGCTCGAGGTTCACTCGCGCATAGTTAATACGCTTTTTATTTAAATACAACAAAGGGGCCAGCTGACGCGCCACCCACAACTGCCATTTATAGGGTAACTGAGCCAGCACTATCCATAAGCCTGCCCCCAACCAAGACAGCCAATGACGCGGCTTAAGTAATGCAGCGCTAAAACGGGTACGACTCATAAACCATTACTTCTCATGTGATAACTCGCGCTGCGTTAACGCCTCTAAGCGCTCATCTTTCTCTTGCCACACTTGATTGATCCAATATTGAAAGTGCGTGCGAAACTCGGCATCTTCAGTGTAATTACCCAGTAAATCTTTACCCACCGCCAGTTCGCGAGCGTGGACATTTATGCGCCCTACCCGGCCACAAATATACTCGACAAAACTGGGCCTACCGCCGGGGTAGTGGATGGTGACATCGAGTAACGTTTTAATACGGCCATTCATGGCGGTTAAAGTAAAGGCTAAGCCACCAGCTTTAGGAATAAGCAAGTGCCGGTAAGGCGACCCTTGGGCGCGGTGTTTCGCTGGGGTAAAGCGTGTTCCTTCTAAGTAGCTAATAATTGTCACAGGTTTATTGCTATAGCGCTCACACTGCTTTTGCGTGGTGGCTAAATCTTTGCCCGCTAAGCTTGGATCGCGAGCAATTTGCGCTTTGGTGTGACGACGCATAAACGGAAAGTCCAGCGCCCAGAAAGCCAACCCTAGCACTGGAATCCACATCAGTGACGTCTTTAAAAAGAATTTAAAGTAAGGCACCTCGCGGTTAAACAGCCGCAGTAACACCAAAATATCAACCCAGCTTTGGTGGTTAACCACCAACATAAACCACTGCCGCCGGGTCAAGTGCTCTGGGCCTTGATAGACAATACGGGTAGGCAACAGCCAACGCTGATGAAGATTGTTAGCCGTAATCCAAGCGCTGGCTATTTTATCCAGCCAGCGCGTCAGCAGCGGTCGATAACGACTACGGTAGGCCGCCAACTTAAGCAACGATAAACTAATCAGCGGGGCACTAATGGCCAAAGTCACCAAGACAAACAGTAACAGTGAAAAAATGCCCCGCGCCGCAGAGATAAACGACATCAAACGATCACTTAGAAATTATGTGATACCAAAGGCGAAGTCTCGGCATCGTAATCTACGCCGTCAAAACCAAAACCGAATAACTTCAAAAAGTTTTCGTGATAGGTTTTGTAATCGGTAAGCTCCATTAGGTTCTCTTCGGTCACCTGGGGCCAAATGGCCTCTACCTCGGCCTGAGTGGCGGGGTCCAATTCTTTGTTATCGACCCGGAAGCGGCCGCCATCATCTAAACGAGGACTATCGGCGTATAAACATTCGGTAAACAAGCGCTGCAACTGTTCGATACAGCCCTCATGGGTGCCCTGCTCTTTCATCACCTTAAACAAGATAGACATATACAAAGGCATAACGGGAATTGCCGCCGCCGCCTGAGTCACCAGCGCTTTTAGCACCGCCACATTCGCGCTTACACTTTTGTCCGTCAAACGCTCGGCAATCGCCGCCGCTGCGCGATCCAGATCCTCTTTAGCTTTACCAATGGTGGCACGGCCGTAGATGGGCCACGTCAGTTTGTCGCCCAAATAAGTATAAGCAACCGTTTTGGCGCCATCGGCCAAAACGCCGGCCTCGGCTAAGGCGTCCATCCACATTTCCCAGTCTTCGCCGCCCATCACTTTAACCGTGTTGGCAATTTCTTCATCGCTTGCGGGCTCAACGGTTACATCGCCGATCTTCATGGTATCGGTATTAAGGTTTTTAGCGGTATAGCCTTCGCCGATGGGCTTTAACACTGAATTGTAGGTCTCGCCGGTGTTGGGGTCGGTACGGCGCGGCGATGCCAGCGAGTAAACCACCAAATCCACCTTTCCTAAATCTTCTTTAATGGCGGCAATGGCCTCGGCTTTGATCTCATTGCTAAAGGCATCGCCATTGATGGTGCGGGCGTACAGGCCGTCCTTTTCGGCGGCAGCATGAAACGCGGCGGTATTGTAATAACCCGCAGACGCCGTTTTGCGCTCGGTGGGCGGTTTTTCGAAGCACAAACCTAAGGTTTTGGCGCCACTGCCGTAAGCGGCCGTAATGCGCGACGCCAAACCGTAGCCGGTCGAACAGCCGATCACCAGTACATTTTTGGGGCCACCTACCACCTCACCTTGAGCTCGAGTGTAGTCAATTTGCTCTTGCACGTGGGCAGCGCAGCCTTCTGGGTGGGCATTAATACAAATAAAACCACGAACTTTTGGCTTGATAATCATAGACTTGCATCCTGTTGTATAAGTATCGAGCGGCCGCCTGCCGCTGCGCAACCCGCTGGTTGCGCCAACTGAAAAGGGGGTATTATAGTGCTCTTAGCGCCGATTAACAGAGCCCAGCGATTCCTGCCAGGTGATGTAGGCGCCTAAACCCGATAGGAGGTTGTATGATCTACCCAATGGCGGCCATGGTACTACTAACATTTTACGTCGCCCTGCGTATGTTTAAAGCACGGGTATCGGCCATCAAAAGCGGCCAGGTACCCATAGAACACTTTAGAACTTACGCTACCCCCACCGACCAACTGCCAGCAATGATGGTCTACACCCAGCGCTGTTACAACAACCTGTTGGAAATGCCGATTTTGTTTTACGCGGCTTGCTTAACCGCCATGGTGACTCAACTAACCGGCACATTAATGCTGGTACTAGCGTGGCTGTACGTTGCTTGCCGCATTGCCCAAGCAACGCTACACCTGCGCGGCAAAGTGCGCTGGCGTATGCGCTCGTTTTTTGCCAGTGTGGTTTGCCTATTGGCGATGTGGGGGGTATTGGTAGGCGCGGCACTGGCGCGTTAGCACTTTTACCCACCGGGCTTTATTTGGGGGCTGAAAGGCAACACACCCAGAAAGGCGTCGCTCACGTGATTAAGCGATAACAAGACGCGAGCTTGCCAATGCTGAACTGCGCCAATTATTGTATTGGCGCAGAGGATTTACGGCGAACAACCGAGGCTGATGTTATACCGGTATTGAAGGCGGGCTGATTGATCGCAGCCTTTAATGCCTGGAGACAGGCGTTAAAAGTCTCTGTAAAGATTAGCGTTCATTAAAACACCAGCAGCGTGTAGCTGCCCGTTACCCCCTCGGCCCACCTTAAACCATCACGGCTTCACCTTTCCCGTCGATTCTCGCTCCAATATTCGGCAGCTCATAATCGCCGCCGGCATCTGCACCGACTTGCCCTTAAGCTGTTTTAGCAATAGCTCTACCGCCTTTGCCGCCATCTCGGCGATAGGTTGGCGCACTGTGGTAAGGGACGGGTAAATTTGGTGGGCCACAGGAGTATCATCAAAACCGGCTACCGACAGCTCGGCAGGCATGACAATACCCCGGTGGTGCGCCTCGATGATCACCCCGGCGGCCATATCATCATTACTGGCAAAAATAGCACTGGGGCGTTCGGATAATGACAACAGCTGCCGGGCGCAGTCCCGGCCCGAATCAAACGAGTTATAGCCCTGCACGACCAAGCTTTTATCCAGCGTTAAATCATTTTCTTTAAGCGCTGCCACATAACCGGCGTAGCGCTGGGTAACGGCGCGGTGGTCGGGGTGGCCGATAATAAAACCAATGTGCTGATGGCCCAGCTCGATCAGCCGGCAGGTCATATCGTACGCGGCCTCTTGATCGTTGGTCTGTACATAGGGGCAGGCTTCTTTGTGCTCAGTAGGCGATAGACGCACAAAAGGTATATCGGCGTTTACCAGTGCTTGCACCAGCTCGGCCATATCCGACAGTGGCGGCGTGAGTATTAACCCATCCACCCGCCCCTGGCGCACCAGCCCAAGGACCTCGGCTAAAAGCTCAGCGGCATCGCGTTTACAAGGGTGAATCAGTAAATCGTAACCAGAGCGGCGACAGGTGGTTAACGCACCATCTTGAACATCAATCACGTAACTGGCGCTAGGGTTGTCGTACAAGAGCCCCAACACGTAAGAGCGGTTGGCGGCCAACGAGCGGGCCGACTGACTCGGACGATAATCCAGCTCGTCAATAGCCGCCTGAACCTTGTCGCGCGTGCTGCCGCGCACGTTAGGCTCTTTATTCACCACCCGCGAGACAGTCTTCATGGAGACGCCGGCAAGCGCGGCGACATCGTCAATGGTTGCTTTGGCCAAAAGTCACTCCCACAGTAAAAGCTGCATTCTACCCTATCGCCCCATTCTGCCCTATGGGGCCCTTTCAGCGCCAATGTCGCGCTCTGTTATCAAACCGGCTGACAGCGCTGTCAGTTTGTTTTATAGTAGGCTCGCCTAATAACGGTAACAGCTCTAAAAATCGAGTACCGCAACTAAAATATAGCGACAATAAAGGCACACCTGACGCACATAATTAGGGCCTGCTCCCCCTAATAACGGTAACTGCGTACGCAAACTTAATAACAATCTTCCTTGAGGTGTATTTATGGCAACTGCCCCCCAGAGTGTCGGCGCCAAGACGGTGAACGGCAATACTAACCAGAGCTATACCGGCCCACTGGTTATCATCACCATTTTGTTCTTTATGTGGGGCTTGCTCACAGCGATGAACGACGTGCTAATCCCACACTTAAAAAATGTTTATACCCTAAGTTACACCCAGGCGATGATGGTGCAATTTTGCTTCTTTTTTGCCTATGCGGTGGTATCGCTCCCAGCCGGCTCACTGATTCGTAAAATTGGCTATCAAAACGGCGCGGTTACCGGTCTTGTAATAGCAGGCTTTGGCTGCTTTTTGTTTTACCCAGCCTCTATGAGCACCTACACGGTGTTTTTGATCGCGTTTTTTATTCTCGCCGCCGGTATTACCGTGCTGCAAGTGGCCGCCAACCCCTACGTTACCGTACTTGGGCCGGCGCGCACCGCATCGAGCCGCCTTAACCTTACCCAGGCATTTAACTCTCTGGGCACTACCATTGCCCCAGCGCTGGGCGGCCTGTTGATTTTAGCCGCCGCCGGTGAAGCACTGGACCCTTCGGCCATGTCCGAGATGGAGTCTGCGGCCGCCAAAGCCAAAGAAGCGGCTGCCGTGCAAATGCCTTACTTAGTATTAGCCGGCTCGCTAATCGCGTTGGCCATCTTTTTTAAGCTCGCAAAGCTGCCCAAGATTACCCACGACGACGAAACGCCTGAGGTTGCTGACGCCGAGCAAGCGCTGGAACACCCCGCCGCAAAAGAGTCTATTTTTAGCAAAACTCATCTAATGCTCGGTGTTGTTGGTCTATTTATGTATGTGGGTGGCGAAGTTGCCATCGGTAGTTTTTTGGTCAACTTTTTAGGCGAGAGCAATATTGCAGGCTTAAAAGAGCACCAAGCCGCCACCTACGTGAGCTTTTATTGGGGTGGCGCGATGATTGGGCGGTTTATCGGTTTTGTGGTAATGCGCCATGTGCAGCCAGGCAAAGTGCTCGCCTTTAACTGCATCGCCGCCATTACCTTGGTGTTGATTGCCGTATTCTTTGAGGGCAAGATTGCCATGTGGTCGATCTTGGCGGTGGGCCTGTGTAACTCCATTATGTTCCCCACCATTTTTAGTATGGCGTTGTACCGCCTGGGTAAATTTACCAGTCAAGGCTCTGGCCTGCTGTGTGTGGCGATTGTTGGCGGGGCGATTATCCCGCTGTTGCAGGGTGTACTGGCCGACACTATCGGTATTCAACTGTCGTTTTTACTGCCAGCGTTGTGCTATGTCTACATTATGTTTTTTGGTTTTAAATACGCCAACCTCTACAAGGACATGTAAGCAAAACAGCCAGTACCTTACCGTACTCAGCTATAAAAAAGCCCGGCGATATTCACCGGGCTTTTTTTATAGGTATCGATCAATAAACTTATAACGTCCGGGCCCGGCCGGCCAAGGTGCGAGCGCGCTTAATTAAGGTGGTTCGGTCAGTATTGGGGGCGGCGCGATCGCACACCCACACCACGTGCCAGGCCAACGCTTGCCCCGGCATTAAGGTGGTTAAAAAGCCTTGCTGTTCCAGCTCGATATAAGTGTTTTCACCGTTGGCGTAGACTTCAATCTCCCCCTCGCCCGGCGCCATTAACTGTGACGGCACATCATCAAACACTTTAACCAGCAACCAGTCGCTATTGTGATACGCCAACCACCCCTCTTCACCATCGGTCATCAATTTGTGGTTATCGGGCCCAATGCCGTTTGCCGGGTAATCAAACCAACTAATGTTGTCTACGGCGGTTAACGGTAAAGATGCAAACTGCCCCTTTACCGGTTCCGTCTCACCGGTGGGAAAAAACACCGCGCCAGCGGCCGGCAAACGAGTAATCTCCCAAGGCGCCAAAGTAACCGCTTGATCGGCGTGATTGGTAATGCGGTAAGTGGCCACCAAGGTATTGGCAATATCCCCTAAGCGGTAGTGTTTGGTAAAAGAAACCCTAAGCTCGGGATCTATCTCACTGCTTAAACGCACACCGGTCTCGGTCACCGACACCTGATAGGGTTTAGAGTCGAGCGTCGCAGGCGGTGGCCAGCCCCACGATTGCTGTGGACTGGGCCAAAGCACGCTGCCCCAATTATTGCCTTTTGCCTCGCGCTGGGTAATAAGCCGCTCTTTTCCGGCAAAACGCAATGAGCTAATACGCCCACCAGCGGCCGGGTTAATATTGAGCGTCAGGTCGCCCCGGCGAAACTTAATGCTGTTAGGGCTAAGCGTTACGTAATCGGGGGGTGTAACGGCCTGCCCCGCGGAGGGCGATGTAGCCGAACTCGGCGCCGGACCACAACCGACAATCATAATTACGACGATGATAAGCGGACACAGGCGCATGGTGCTTCCTTTATCGTTAAGTTCTCAGACGTTAAATCAGTTTTTAACATGGCATGAAGATACTGGCCAATAAACACGATACACTTCATGCCCAGCCATCTACGCAGTAGCCCCCCTGCGCCCGGCCAAGTGCAGGTTTATTTTAAGGGGTTAGCAAATAGGACATTTGCGCAAGTATCGTCAGGGCGAGGCGTCTAGGTGCGTTTTTCGTCGCATTACAAAATGGGCCGCGCTCGCCCGGCGGCTGAAGGCAAACAAACAACCGCACAACTGTAAATCGTTTGACCACCGCATTTTGGCAGTAAAATTTTATCCCGATAAAATGCCTTTAATACAACAAGGTAAACAGCTTACGCTGATACTCCACCGCCAGCGGGTCGCCTTTGCCTAAAGTGGCAAGAATATCGGTGATAGCTTTGCGCGCGGCGCCATCGTTAAAGCTGCGATCGCGTTTAAAAATATCGAGCAATAACTCTAACGCTTGGCGGTGTTGGCCCTCAGCGTTAAGTTGCACGGCGTAGGCATAGGCGGTGTTTAGATCGTCGGGGTTTTGTTCGTGTTGCTCAGCTAATTTTTCCAGCTCGGGCGAGCCAGCCGATTGTTTTTTCAGCTCAAGCATGGCCGTCGCTTGCTGATAGATATCGTCCTGCTCGGCGAGCTTAACATTTGCTAATAAAGCCTCGGCCTCTTCTAAACGATTTAGCTCGGCGTAACATAGCGCCGTCAGCGAGGCGATTTGCGGCAACTGGTTTGACTCCTCTAACGCTTGACGCAACAGTGGTAGCGCTTCTTTGTAGCTTGCCTCATCGAGGTAAGCGCGCGCTTGGCCCAGGGTGGCCTCCCAAGCTTTAGGCAAATACTTATCCAACATCTCGCGTATCTGGCTTTCGGATTGCGCGCCAGCAAAACCATCGACCGGTTGCCCATCTTTAATCAACATAACCGTAGGCACGCTGCGCACACCAAACTGCGAGGCGAGCATCTGCTGATTGTCGGCATTGATTTTGGCCAGCACTAGGTCGCCTGGGTACTCGCTGGCAAGTTTTTCCAGTAGTGGCACCAGTGTTTTACAGGGCTCGCTCCACTCGGCCCAAAAATCGACCATAACCAGTGTGTTAAACGAGGCATCAATCACCTGTTGCTGAGCGTTTTCTGCGGTAACGTTTACGATATTCATAGTCGGTTTTTTACTTACGTTTAAATAATTAAGACAACTCGCTAAGCGGCGTCACATTAACCGAGTGTTGGTCGCTGCTGATAAAAGCACTGCCCTCAGAAATACACACCGACAGTGTCATATTTTTGGCCGCGAGAGCTACCAACTCGGTGATTTCGCTCTCGGTTAAGTGTCGTACCGTTAAGTGCTGAAACTTAGCAAACTCGGCGGCATTGGCTTGCCACCACTGATCGCGACCACGGCCACTGGTGAATATTTGCTGCGCGCCCGAGCGCGAGCGGCCTTTTTTAACGCGATCGAGGCTCGGCTGACCCACCTCGATCCACTGGTGAATCACCCCGGCGGGGTCAACTTCCCACAAATCGGGTTCGTCGTCAGTCGAGAGGCCTTTGCCAAACGTTAAATCGTCCGAAGCGTTAAAACAGTAGGCCAACAAGCGGATCATCATGCGCTCTTCAGTCTCGGACGGATGGCGCGCCAGAGTCAATTTAGTATCAAGGTAAACATGTCGGTCGGTATCCGACAGATTTAAATTGACTTTATACACACTGGCGCCTAGTGCCATAACCTACTCCGGACGCATGTGCGGGAACAACAACACATCGCGAATAGTGGAGGCGTTAGCAAACAACATCACAAGGCGATCGATACCAATACCCTGCCCTGCGGTAGGCGGCAAGCCATATTCCAAGGCGCGAATATAATCAGCATCATAGTGCATGGCCTCTATGTCGCCAGCGTCTTTTTCAGCCACTTGCGCCTTGAAGCGCTCCGCTTGGTCTTCGGCGTCGTTTAGCTCGCTAAAGCCATTGGCAACTTCGCGGCCACCAATAAAAAATTCAAACCGTTCGGTGACAAACTCGTCATCGTCCAAGCGCCGCGCCAGGGGCGATACCTCGGTGGGGTACTCAGTGATAAACGTTGGCTGATCCAGCAGATGCTCGACGGTTGCTTCAAAGATTTCGATTTGCACTTTGCCCAAACCATAGCTGTCTTTGAGTGGCACCTTGAGCTGTTTAGCCACGGCGCGAGCCGACTCCAAGTCGCTGATATCGGCAGCGGTTAAATCTGGGTTGTACTTCAAGATCGAGTCAAACACGCTCATACGCGCAAAAGGCTTGGCAAAATCGTACTCGCTGTCTTGGTATACAACGGTGGTGCTGCCCATTAAGGTTTGGCACAGCTTACGCAGCATATCTTCCGTCAAGTTCATCAGATCATGGTAATCGGCGTAGGCCTGATAAAACTCCAGCATGGTGAATTCGGGGTTGTGCCGGGTCGAGACACCTTCGTTGCGGAAGTTGCGGTTGATCTCGTAAACCCGCTCAAAGCCGCCCACCACCAAACGCTTAAGGTACAGCTCGGGGGCGATGCGCAGATACATATCAATATCCAGCGCATTGTGATGAGTAACAAACGGTCGTGCGGTGGCCCCACCGGGGATCACTTGCAGCATCGGCGTTTCGACTTCCATAAAGTCTTTGCCGTCTAAGTAGTTGCGAATAAAGCTAATACACTTAGAGCGCAAACGGAAGGTGTCGCGCACCTCGGGATTCATAATTAAATCCACGTAACGCTGGCGATAGCGCGTCTCTTGGTCAGCCAAGCCGTGGTATTTTTCCGGCAACGGGCGCAATGATTTCGTCAGTAGCGTCCACTCGGTTAAATTCACGTACAAATCACCTTTACCCGATTTATGTATCGGGCCGGTGCCGCCGACAATATCGCCAACATCCCACTGGCCATCGCTGGCTTTAATAGCTTTTTGTACGTCTTTATGGGCGTAAAACTGAATCGAACCCACGGCGTCTTGAATCAACATAAAGGGGCCGCGCTTAGCCATAATACGGCCGGCAACGGTGACCTGATGGTCCAGCTCTTCTAGCTCTTCTTTGCCCTTGTCGCCAAATGCTGCCTGTAAATCGACACTGTTGTCGGTACGGCGAAACTTATTAGGAAACGGATTGCCGCGCTCGCGAATGGCGGCGAGTTTAGCGCGGCGCTCGGTAATCAGCTTGTTTTCGTCCTGACTGTTTGCTTGGGTGTTTTCGTTGCTCATAGGGGCACCATCAATAAAGGTGTAAATTCGATTAAAGTCCGGCCTTAAGGCTCGCCTCAATAAATTGATCCAGCGATCCGTCCAACACACTTTGACAGTTGCTGGTTTGCACGCTGGTGCGCAAGTCTTTAATGCGCTGATCATCCAACACATAAGAGCGAATTTGACTGCCCCAACCGATATCCGATTTGGTGTCTTCCAGCGCTTGTTTATCGGCGTTGCGTTTTTGCATCTCTAGCTCGTACAACTTAGCACGCAGCATCTTCCAGGCTTTATCGCGGTTGGCGTGTTGCGAGCGCTCGCTTTGGCACTGCACGACCACATTAGTTGGCTCGTGGGTTAAACGCACCGCCGAGTCGGTCTTGTTAATGTGCTGACCACCGGCGCCCGAAGCGCGGTAGGTGTCGGTGCGAACATCGGAGGGGTTAATATCGATTTCGATATCGTCGTCGATCTCGGGCGAGACAAACACCGAACAGAACGACGTGTGGCGACGGTTGCCAGAGTCGAACGGGGATTTGCGCACGAGACGGTGTACACCTGTCTCGGTGCGTAACCAGCCAAAAGCGTATTCTCCCTCAAAGCGGATGGTGGCGCTTTTAATGCCCGCCACATCGCCGGCCGAGGCCTCTTCTAAGGTCACTTTAAAGCCCTTGGCCTCGCCCCAGCGCAGGTACATGCGCAGCACCATCTCGGCCCAATCTTGCGCCTCAGTGCCGCCCGAGCCAGACTGAATATCCAAGTACGCGCTGTTTTCGTCCATCTCACCCGAGAACATACGGCGAAACTCAAGCTTTTGCAGCTGCTGATCGAGCGCCTCGATCTCCTCGATCACCTCGTTCAGGCTGTCCTCGTCGTCCTCTTCCTTGGCCATGCTCAACAGCTCTTCACCGTCGGCGACACCCGCATCCAAGTCGTCGATGGTTTTTACCACGGCCTCAAGGGATGAGCGCTCTTTACCCAGCGCTTGGGCCCGTTCGGGCTCGTTCCAAACGTCTGGCTCGCCAAGCTCTAGCTCGACTTCGGTTAAGCGCTCTTTTTTGGTGTCGTAGTCAAAGATACCCCCTAAGCACGTCGGTACGCGCTTTAAGGTCTTTTAATGCGGTGAGATGCGGATTAATTTCCATGGATAAATACTGCCTAATATTGCTGTCTAAAAGGCGCGCATTCTACCCTAAAAACCCCGCGCGCACTATCGCCGGGACGAATCTAGGCTCCGCCCCAGAGGTTCATAATCACCGCCACCAGCAACACTTGCGGCAGTACCACCAGGGGTAAAAACAACGCGGTTTTCCACGATTTCATGGTGTCTTTGATCACCATAATTTCGGTGTAATCGGTAGCCACCCCGGCCATCAAAAACATAAAACTGTTGCCCGGTGCGCGAGCGCGGTTCATTAGATCGGCGGCGATGGGGGTTGAGCCCTCAGAGCACACCTCAATAATCGTGGCCGCTACCATGGTTAGCAGCAGACCAACAATAGATGGGCCAAACCACTGCTGAAACATATCCACCGAGACAAACGCCCTTATGGCCGCGGCCAAAAGCACACCAAACAGCAACCAGCGCACCACCATACGCGAGCCTTTTACGCCCTCAAGCAGTACCCTGCCCCAAGCGCTGGGGTGCCAGTTAATACTGCGTCCTAAGTCGCGTAACTGTGACTTAAGCGGCGCGCTAGGCTCGTTGCCCTGAGCTTGCTCTGCCGGGTTTTCATCTAAGCGCCGGCGTTTTACTAAAGCGTCAAACACCAGCCCGGCAATTACGCCAATCACCATGGATACGGCAATAAACAGCAATGTCCAACTGGGGCCGATCAAAGCAAACATAATGATAGTGAGCGATAGCGAGTTCCAGGGGCTGGCGATTAAAAAGGCCATCACCTGCCCAAGACTCGCGCCTTTTTGGTAGAGCTTCATGCCCACCATCAAGATACCGTGACTGCATAAATCGAGCAGTACGCCCGCTGCCGTAGCCCGTACAATACCGGTGACGGTACCACCGCGCCCCAACAGCGAGACAACCAGCTGCTGCGGCACATAGTGCAGCAACCCGACAAATAAAATACCAAACAACACCCCCCACCACATGGTATTTAACAGCTCAAAGACACCGTGGCTAAAGTGCTCAAACCACTGTGGGCCGGCAAAGCCCAGGGCATAGGCGCCATAAAACAGCACGCACAACACCAGCGACCCCCACAGTAAGTAATCGATTTTGCGCTTGGATGCGCCGGCGCAATGATCGCCCGTGTTTTGCTCATCGTTTTTCGGTGTTTCTGGTCCGCAGCAGCTACTCATGGGAATCCTCCAGCAGGGTGAAAGTCATCGGGCGCTCGCTCTCGCTCAAATCACTTAAAATCGCGCATTGCGGTTTTTCATCACCGGTACAGCGGTGGGCCAACTCCTCTAGGGTGTTGCGCATCCGGGTGAGATTATCGAGTTGCTTATCCAGCTGAGCAATTTTGTGCTGTACCGCGCGCTTTACATCTTTACTGTGGCGCTTCTGGTCGTCAAACAACGCTAACAACTCGGCGCACTCTTGCAGTGAAAAGCCAACACTGCGGGCGCGCGACAACAGTGTCAGACGCCGAATACAGGCGCGGTCATAATGGCGGTAACCATTCGCCTGGCGCTGCGCTTGCAACAGCCCCTGGGATTCGTAATAACGAATCGATTTAGTCGAAAGCCCGGTAGCCTCAGCGGCTTGCCCAATATTCATGTAACACCTCCGCGCATGCCATTAAGCGATTAACCACACCTTAAACCTTACCCCAAGGTTAAGGTCAACCAGAATTTTCCTTATCAATTTGCGATTGACTCGTCAGAATTGTCTAAAAAATGTGTATAGACTGCCCAACTTAACGTCAAGGCAGACAAGAACTTAACTTAACCCACAACAATAAAATCATTTATTTTCAGCATGTTAAGAAACACTCTTGACAACAAACGTGAAACATTGACAATGAACGGTGAGATAATGATTGAGAGCTGGGAAGAATCGATGGAATATTTGGATACATCACACCCAGAGTGGGCGAGAATGTGGGACGAGCTGGCGTACTACCCCATGAACGACGGCGACCACCTGTGTATCAACGGCAGCGACTGCTGGGAATACATGGGCTCTAGTGCCGACCACCACCACTTGCGTCACGCCAACCACCCGGCGACTAACAGTGCCGAATATTTCTATATTGAGCGCCCCCGGGCGGCCGTCGGCTGGGCGTAAACCTACTTTGCGAGCGGTGCCGCTTAGCACCGCCCCGCTATTAGCCTTAAACCCCCATATTTTTCAGAGCATTTACAATTTGCCCCAGTACCGCCGAAACTTGCGGATGCTCTTCTTCATACTCACCCAACATAGCCTCTAATGTCTCTATCGGGCGAGGATCTGCCACATCATCGCTACCGCGCGCGTGAGTGTGCCGATCCAGCTCACTCATCAAGCGCTTTTGCGCATCACTTTCACGATCGTCGGCAAATAATTCATGCAATCGGCCAATAAGCTGGTCGAGCTGCTGGCCCGGTTCTGGTTGCGCCATACATCACCTCTTAGCAAAAAATAGTACACCACACCTGCGTCTAACAGCAGGGTATGGTATAAACTGACCCCTAATATAACTGCCACAGACAGAGCGCGTCCAGAAACGCTTTACCAGAATAAGACGCAATAATACAAAAACGTACTGATGGCACAATGAGTCTGACCATAAACCCAAGCCTTGCCTGCACAGTTTAGGAGACGTTTAGGTGGAAACACCTATAAACATACAAACCACGCCCCGCAGAATACGACAGTTGCTAAACTCACAGTTTGGGCGCTTTGCGATGGTTGGTGCAGCGGCTACCGGATTCCAGTACCTGTTACTGATCCTGCTAGCTGAGTTGACCCCGCTTAACACCGTTGCCTGCTCAGCACTGGCGTTTACGATATCGGCACTTTTTAACTATCTGGCCAATTATTACCTAACGTTTCAATCCGACAAGTGCCACCTTGAAACATTAAGTCGGTTTACAGTTACCGCAATCATCGGTTTGTGCATTAATACCTTGGTGTTTTATTGCGCCGAACTGGTTATGCCGCACTATTTGCTGTCGCAATGCGTGGCGACAGTCATTACGTTAATAAGCAACTTTTTGCTGCACAAATACTGGATTTATAAATAGCCTTATGTCTGACAAAACCCTTGCCATAGTCGCGCCTTGTTATAACGAGCAAGAAATGCTGCCCACCAGTATTCCCGTGCTGCTGCAAACGCTGGATACACTTATTAACGCCGACAAAGTCAGCCCAGCCTCGCGACTGTACTTTGTCGATGACGGCAGCCGCGACAATACCTGGCAACAATTGGCTGATGCCAGCAAAGCCCACCCAGGGCGAATTGTGGCGATCCGTCTGTCTCGCAACAAAGGCCATCAAAATGCGCTATTGGCTGGGCTTGCCAGCACCTCTGAGGATATGGTGGTCAGTATCGACGCCGACTTGCAAGACGACCCGGTTAACATCGAAAAAATGGTCGATGCCTATCACAACGGCAGCGAAGTTGTTTACGGCGTGCGCGCCGCACGGGACACAGACACAAAATTTAAACGTCTGACCGCCGAAGGTTATTACCACGTCATGAAAAAGCTCGGCGTCGACTTAGTGTTTAACCACGCCGACTTTCGCTTAATGAGCCGCCGCGCACTAAACGCATTGCTGGAATACCCCGAGAGCCAGCTATTTTTGCGGGGCATGGTACGCGAAGTGGGGTTTGCATCCTCTGTGGTTGAGTACGACCGGCAAAGCCGCGCCGCCGGCGAAAGCAAATACCCGCTGCGCAAAATGTTATCGCTGGCTTGGCACGGTATTTCAAGCTTTTCTACCGCACCGCTGCGGGCTATTACTTTACTCGGCATTACCGCCAGCGCGCTGTCGTTGATGACGTTGCTCTGGGTGCTCGCCACCCGCTTACTAACCGATAACGCCATCCCTGGCTGGACGTCTATTCTTTTGCCACTGTTGTTTATCGGCAGCGTACAACTACTGAGCCTTGGGGTCATTGGCGAGTACTTGGCAAAACTTTATACCGAAATAAAAAAACGCCCGCGCTACCATATCAGTGAGCGACTATCGAACCAGGCGGACGAGCACTAAACAGCAGCAGTAACAACGTCATTATGGCAGCCTTTCGGCCATAACGATGCAGCGCAACGTAACAGATATAGTTAGTAACAGCCAACGCGGTGGCCACGCACCTATCAGCGCCCCCGTTGCGCCCACATGGAGTGTTAGTAATGGCAAAACTGGAATGTCAGTTCTTTCCCGAAACCCCTGCCCTATGGCGCTGCCCCCGGTGCAGCACACTATACGGGGAACGCTGCATTCCAGCCGGTCACAGCACACACTGGGGTCGCCATGATCCGGCGTGCATCCGCTGCACCCACTCTCTGACTTACTTAGGCAACGCCACCGATGCCAAACCATTTTGGCAACAACTGCCCCACTTTTTTGCCTACCCGCTACAATCGCAAACCCTGCTGGTGCTTGGGCTGTTGACGCTGCTCAACACTTTTATCAATGACGGTTTAATCGGTTTAGTCGCCGGCTTATTCAGTCTAGCGGTTTTGATAAAATATGGTTTCGCCATCATCAATGAGCGCGGCCAAGGTAAGTGCACAGCCCCCACGCTTGGCCAAGTTCTTACCGGCGATTCTGAGCATTTATTTTTGCGACAAATGGTTTTAATCATTGCCATGGGTGCTGCGATAACCTTTGCCAGCGGCATTGCCCCAAGCTTTGGTTTACTCGTGATGGGGTTTTTAACACTCGCCATGCCGGCCAGCATTATGGTTCTGGCAGTCGAAAAGTCGGTACGTCGCGCACTCAATCCAATGGCGTTGATCTCATTAATGCTGACCATCGGCTGGCCCTATTTACTGCTTTGGCTCTGCTCGCAAGCTATTACCATTGGACCATATATTCTGGCCGACTTTATTGTAGGCAATAACGCCGACCGTGCGCCGCCGGGCATGCCCACCTTAATGTTCATTAATTTTTTAATATCTTATTTCAGCATCATGCTTTACACCATGCTCGGCTATGTATTGTTTGAATACCAACACGAACTGGGCTACCGCACAGATATAGAAGATGACCAAGCGCTAAGCGAAACGGATTTTATCAAAGCCCGCGCCTTGGGCGAGGTAGCGGTACTCATCAGCGATCAAAAATATAATGATGCGCGCCAAAGCTTACGCCGCGCCCTCGACGCAGTGCACGATGACCTTGAGTTACACAATCGCTACCACAAACTGCTTATGTTGCTCGACGATAACACAGCCTTGGCCAATCACGCCGACTATTTAGTGGAGTTACATATGGCTCAGCACCAAACCGCGCGGGCAGTCGGCGTCGTGTTGGACGTGCAGACCCGGCTTGCGAGTTTTAAGCTTGGCAAAAGCAGTACCGCTCTGGCCCTGGCGCAATTAATGGTAGAGCAAGGTTACTACCGCAATGGGATTCGGTTGCTGCACAATTTTCACGCCCAGTACCCCAACGATCGGCATTTACCCGCCGCATATCTATTGGCCGCTACAACATTGATAGAGCACTTGGGCGATGACAAAACCGGCCGCAATATCGCTCGCTACACGCTAAAAAAGCACCCCAACTGCAAAGAGCATATCGCGCTAGAGAAACTACTTAACATAAGTGTTTAATGGCCTGCCGCGTCATGTATTCAAGCTAGCGTCTGCGTTTTAGTCTGAGCACTATTAACAAGCTCAATCAAGGGTTCGGTTAGCCGCACTTCTTTTTGTTGTGCCCACGCAGCGTAGGTAGTGGCCTGCTTTTTCTGATTGAGCTGCAAAAACCGTTGCGCCAATGCCAGGCAAAGTTTGCCGGTCAATGCTGGCGCTTTAGGCGCTAAGATGCGGTACTGCGTTACCATCTCATCAACCGTTGTTGCCCAGCTCATATCGACACGGGGCAATTGCACAAACTGTTTAAGTGCGGCGAACGTCACCTCGTGAAATACCCGCTCCGAGGGTTGATTTTTGTAGAGGTTAAACTGCAAGTGCCAGGGCCGTGGATCATTACCATAGTGCTCGCACAACACCCGCACCCGCGAGCGCGCTCGGTTAAAATCAAGATTGGCCGCCAGGGCCTGCACTTGCAAAAGCTGCTGCTCCAAACGTGCCCCCTGATCCGCCTGCTGCTCTTTTTTGGCAAACTCGCGCCGACTCACCGGCAGCGCCAACATCACGGCAAAACCCGCCAGTAGGCCACCAATGTGAGCCCAGTAGGCAGTGTTAGAGTCGACAAAAAAGTGGCCGTATAGCTCTTTGGCAATCCACACCGGAAACACCCACAGTGCCGGCGCGACAAACTCGCCAAAATAAAACAGCGCACTGTAAAAAAAACGAATTTTACGCAGCCGATACAGCGCCAAATACATGCCCATTAAACCCGATATCGCCCCCGACGCACCGACCAACGGCACCAGTGAGTCAGGGCTAATCGCAATAAACAAAGCATCGGCGGCAATCCCGCTAAGCAGGTATCCCGCCAGGTAGCGAACGGTCCCAAGAGCACGCTCCAGGGTAAAGCCAAACAAAAATAAAAACACCATATTGCCCAGCAAGTGCCCCCAGCCACCATGCAAAAACATACTGAAAATAAACGTGAATGGTCGTGCTTGAGCGGGAATCAAACCCGCCTGTAGGCTGCTGATGCGGTCGCGCTGCTGCTCAAAGGTGCGGCGCCCATCGCGCCACTGATTAAGGTTTGGAATACGCGAGCTTTGGTCGACCCACACCTCGCGTAGGTAGTGGTCAAATTGCAAATCAAACATGGCGTGAGTTAAAGGCGAGCCATTGCGATGCTGGGCATCCCAGTGAGCTACGTCCTCGGGGTGATAAGCTTGCAGGTAATCGCGGTAATAAGGGCGCTCGATATCATCGAGCTGGTGGCTGTGGTACGTGTCGGCGGCCAACGCTAACTTGGCGTCGTCATTACCTTGATAAAACAAAAAAACAAACACATTGAGCGCGATTAACACCAAGGTAATAAGCGGTGGACGCGACCAATCGGGCTTGTCCTGAATCGGAATAATTAACATACCAACGTCCCTGTCAGCTTGCCGGCCATCCTGACCGGCAAGTGTATTAGGCTATTACATTAAGGCTCCTCGCGGCGCGTTAAGCGCTGCAGTCGCCGACGTGAGGTCAGCGCCGCGGCCAACAGTAGCAGAATACCCCAAGGGCCGGTTGCACCGCCACCACCGCCGCCATGGCTACCACCGTTGTCTGGTGACGGCGGCGGGTTAGGCGTTTCACCGTCGCCATCACCCTCTCCGTTGCCATCGCCGTTACCCGTGTCGGATACCGGTTTAGCCACACCGCCCGGATCGAGAATCGCGCCATTGGCAACGCCGTCGGCGTCATTCGGGCCACCATCTTCCAGAGTGAGCTGAACACACCAATGGCCTTCGGTTAACCCGCTTTGCCACTCGGTGCTGCCCGGTGGCGGGCAGTAACCCTCTGCGCCAGCGCTGGAGTAAAGCGCGTTGTTGGCATCCTCGATAAAGCTCATCCACTCGCCCGCTTGCCATTTGCGATACACCGCCTCGGCAGGGATCGCCTCAGTCAGCGGTACCACCACTTGGGCCCGAGTACCGTTTTGCAGCAACTCGACCGCCTCAAAGTCAACGTAGCCGCCCACGTTAACGTACTCATCATCGGCGGGAAGCTCGTCTTCGCCTAAGCGCGCGCCATCGGCCCCGGCAAGCACGGCTTCACCACCAAGCAAACAACGCACACCCGGCTCACACTCGACCAAGTAACGGTTATTGTGCGCTAAGCTGGTAATCATAATGTTGCTGGCGCGATGAGCGTCGACATAGTCGGGCAAGCCGTCACCATCGGTATCGGCATAGCCTTCTTGTGCATCACTCACGCCATCACCGTCTTGATCCGTATCGGCAGCAAGTGTGGGCAACGAGTTAACCACAACAAAGGGTAGGCTTTTGTCGGTAACCGCGCCCGAGCCATCGGTAACACTCAGCGCCACTCGGTAGAGCCCAGCGGGTAGCAAATCAGCGCTAAAGCTGAGAGTTTCGCCGGCGCCAGCGAATGCGTCGTCAAGCTCGGCAATACCCGACCAGCTGAGCTGATACGCCTCACCTTCCGGATCATGGATCATGGCGGTGAGTTGCACCTCGCCGCCATCGCGCGCCAACAGCGAGCGGGGCTCGTCAGCTTGGCTGAGCTGCAAACTCACCATAGCCGGAACATTGCTCTCGGTAATAGTAAGCTGATGCTCGGCTTTAACACCGGGGTTAAAGGCGTACAGGCTGTCGGCCGGCTCACCCATACGATGGTCGAGCCGGATAATCAGTGTCTCGTCCGATTCGGTGTCAGCATCGGGGGCAATCATTAGCTCAACCGGGGCTTCAAGTTCACCCTCGTTAAACGTCACTTGGTTACCGGTCAAGCTGTAGTCATCGCTGCTAGCGGTACTGTCGCTGTCGATCACATAAGGTACGCTCAGCGGGTACTCTGGGGCAGGGCCATTTAACAGCACCCGGAAGCTCGCCACACTGCCCTCAGCGACGGTTTGATCACGGCTCATAGACACCAGTGGCGCAATGTCGACTTGTTGCGACTCGCGTACGGTGTTGCCCGCGCGGTCTTCGGCCCACCACTCAACGGTGTGACGTCCCGGCGCGAGGTAGAGCGTGCCGTTCTCCATGTCTTGCACCGAGATACTGCAACACTCAGCGTCGATGCGGTCGTGGGCCAACGCTTTCAGGGCGCTGTCCAGTTCCGCGTCGCTGGCGTTCTCGGCTAGGCCTAACAACTGCCGCAGGCTAATCGGCGTATACAAAGCACTGGCGCTAACGCTAACGGCTGTGGGCGGCGTTAGCATCGGCGGCATTAAGTCAAGATAATCATTGATGTCGCTGGCGTCGGTATCATCGACGCCCTCTTGGTAATCGCTGACACCGTCGCCATCACTGTCCACCGCACGGGTGACCTCAACCGAGAACGGTGCCAAGGCAACACTCTCGCGGCCGTCACTGACGGTGATGACGATATCCTCGTAGCGACCCACTTGGGCGTCACCGGCAATACCACTAAGCACACCGGTGTTGGCGTCCAGCACTAACCAGTCTGGCGCGCCCGAGGTGCTAAAGCTCAGGGGGTCGCCATCGCTGTCGGCCACAGTGGGAGCAAAGCGATACAGCTGGCCCACAGTAATGGTAGCCACTGGGGTGCCACTAATGGTGGGTACTTCGTTGGCATTGGGGTCGATCACCTCAATGCTAAACGCAGGCAGCGAGGCGCTGCTGCTGCCATCGCTGACCGACAGATTAATACCGCTGAAAGTACCCACTTGAGTGGGGGTTCCGCTCAAACGCCCGGTGCTGGTATTGAGGTTGAGCCAAGAGGGTTTACCCGTGATCGAGAAGCTTAAGGTATCGCCATCGACATCATTGACAGTCGGGACAAAACTGTAGTTGCTTCCCAGCTGAGCCGAAGCCGCCGCGCTACCACTGATGCTCGGTGCGTCGTTGACCGGGTTGACGGTGATGCTAACGGTAGCCATACCTGAGGCGTCCCCTGCGTCGTCCATCACGGTGTAACCAAAAGTGTCGGTACCGTTAAAGTCGGCACTGGGCGTGTAGGTGACAGTACCGTCGCCGTGGTTATCCACGCTGCCGTTACTGGCGGCGCTGGCAATCACGACGGTGGTAAGGTCAACCGTACCATCAATGTCGCTGTCGTTATCCAGCAGCGAGATCAACACGGAACTGTCTTCATCGGTTACGGCGCTGTCATCGCCCGCCGCAGGTAGGTCGTTGACGCTATCGATGGTTAAGGTCACCGTGGCGGTATTGGACCACTCACCTAAATCATCCATCACTCGGTAGCTAAAGCTGTCGCTGCCAAAGTAGTTCTCGCTCGGGGTGTAGGTCACCATTCCGGTGCCGGTATTGACGCTGGTGGCACCGTTCGTCGGTGCGCTCACCACCTCGACGCTGGCCACATTCAGGGCGCCATCAATGTCACTGTCGTTACCCAACACATTAATATTATGCGGGGTGTCTTCCAGTAACGCGGTAACGGTATCGTTGGCGGCCACAGGCGCGTCATTGATGCTATTAACGGTGACGCTGACAGTCGCCTCGTTAGAGGTACCGCCAAGATTGTCATCCACTTGATAAGTAAAACTATCGGAGCCGTTAAAATCGGCGTCGGGGGTGTAGGTGATGGCCCCGGTGGTACTGTTAACAACCGCTGTGCCGTTAGCACCATTGTTTACAATCGCCACTGTGGTGACATCGAGAGTGCCATCAATATCGCTGTCGTTTGCCAGCACATCAACCTCGACAGAGTCGTCTTCATCGACACTAGCGGGGTCGGCGACGGCAACGGGCACGTCGTTCACACCAATAACGCTAACCGTTACCGTCGCCGCGTTAGACACCGCGCCGCTGCTGTCTTCGATGGTATAGGTAAAGCTATCCGAGCCCGCGTAATCAGCATCCGGGGTGTAATCGATCAAACCATTATTGACCACCGCCGTACCGTTAGTAGGTGCGGTCCCAAGAGCCAAGGTGGTAGTGTCAGGGCTATCGCCCGCGTCCACATCAGTATCGTTGGCCGCCACATTGATGCTAACCAACGTGTCTTCATTGGTGGCAATCACATCATTCGCCGCAACCGGGGCATCGTTAATCGGGTTAACCGTAATGGTTACCGTGGCAAGGTTAGACGCCTCCCCCCACACGTCTTCAACGGTGTAGGTGAAACTGTCTGAGCCTTCAAAGTCAGCATTAGGGGTATAAGTAATCACCCCGGTGCCGGTATTAATACTGGTACTACCGTTGGCCGGTGCGGTTCCGATCATGACACTGGCAAGGTTAAGGCCACTGTCGCTGTCAGTATCGTTACTCAATACCGAGATCGCAACATCAGTATCCTCATTGGTCGAGGTAGTATCGTTGCCGGCCACCGGTGCGCTATTGGCAACGGTAAAGTTCAGCGTGGTTTTATCGCTGATGCCGGCATAGGGGTTGCCACCGGCATCAGTAAAGGCAGCCGCGCCTATTTGTACATAGTAGCTTTTGGTGGGGGCTAAATTGCTGGGTAGCTCAACCGTCGCGGTAGTGCTTGCCACACTTACGGCAGCGTTATTAGCGGCGAGACTGGCGACGGTGGAATCGTCAGAGGCGTCGAACACCGTAATAGCGTTGGCGCCACTGGTGCCGGCCACAATGGCTTCCGAGAAAGTAAACACCAAGTCGTCATCGTGACCGAAGTTTGTGGAGTCATCGGCCGGTTGGCTGGAAGTTAAAGACGGGGCAGCCGTATCAATCACGATATTTTTATTAGCACCTAACGAGCCCGCGGCCCCAGGCGCGGCCAAGGTTAAAGTGGCGGCGTTGCCGGCGGCGTCATTAACGGTACCGCCGTTTAAGGCAAACGCTGAGGTGCTAACGTAATCCAAATCCGTCGCGGCATCGCCTGCCTGCACGGTGTAATTAAACAACAGGGTGTTGCCGCCCGAGCCACTAACGTAATTCACCACACGATCGGTAGCACCAGTTTCTAGGGTAATGGTCGGTATGCCGGTAACGGTGACCGCTTCAGTAAAGTTTACCGACAAGGTGATGACATTGCCGACTTTATAAGAGCCATCGGCGCTAGTGGCGGTGACGCTCGACACCGTGGGAGCGAGCGTATCGACGGTATGGGCACTGCCACTGGTAAAGGCGGCAACATAACCATTATTGCCATTGCCGTTACCACTGGCGTCTACAATATTGGTGCCACTTTTAAGGTCTAACCGCAGGCTGCCTTCGCCACTGATGGTATTTACGGTAACCGTCACCGAGCTGCCACTCGCGGCCGATACGCTGGCAATGTTGCCGCTCGCGGTGCCAGTAGCAATAAGCGTGAAGTCATCCGTGCTAATATTACTGGCCACCTTATCAAAGCTCACGCTGTAACTAACCGAGCTGGCATTCGTCGCTGGCGAACCACTCGGCGTAATACTGCTGACACTCGGGGGGACATTATCCACGGCGGTTAATTGTGCGCTATTAGTTGCGGTTAACGCACCAGACGTTGCCTGCAGATTAAACGTCTCGGGGCCTACCCCACTTAAGGTGTAATTGATTTGCAGGCTGCTAAACGTAGCCGCCCCTGAAGTCGGCGTTAATGTCACTGTAGAGGCGTTGCCATCTGTATCGCCAGTTCCTATAAGGGTAATATTACCAGCCCCATTTGTCTCTGCCAGAGTAATGCCTGTACTGTAACCGGTATCCAAGTCTCCATTGGCGTCCACCGCACGCACCACAGGCACCGTGGTAAAGTTAGTCGCACTGCCAGCTGGTATAGTCAAAGGGGCAGGCTCCTCAGAAAAAACTAACCGCGTGGCCACAACATCAATGAAAAGGAAGTTAGAATTTACTTGGGATAAACTGAGGCCTCCAGCCGCATCGGTAAATTCAAAAATAATACCTTGGCCGTCATTAGGTGTTGTGGCCGTTAAGTTAGTATAGGTGGCTACGCCGGCCGAAGCGGTAACACCCGCGTCACTGTAAACCGGCCCCGGGTTAATGCCGGTATAAACGGCGGTGACAACCTCGTTGTAGTCCACATCAATATTGCCAAAGGCGTCTTCTGCATAAATAACCGGCTGGGTGGTAAGGGGAATCCCCGAAATAGGGCTTGAAGGTGGTGTCTGTATACTGAGCTTAGTGGCATCCACATCCCACGTACCACCGGCGCCGTTAGTCACAGGGGTGGTAGTTCCCATTTGTGTACCGGCGCTGCCAACGGTTACGTCGGTATCGCCATCGACGCTAAGCACAAACGTGCGGTCTTCAACCAAACCTGTGTTGTCGTTGTAGTAGGCGTTAATGGTGTAGGTTTCACTGGCGCCATGAGCAACCGATATTGGCAAGCCCGCGAAGGTAATCGTATCGCTACCGGGATTATAAGTACCGGTCACATCGGTGGCGTCGTTACCGTTTAAGCGCCAGGTTACCTTAGCGCGCTCGGCATCGGTTGAGGTGCCACTAACATTCACTCTAATTTCACTCACGGTCATGGCTAAGCCATCACCGCCATTGCCATCGGTTAAGGTAAAGTCAAATACATCAACCGCTTCGCCAACGGTGTCCACGGTAGAATTTAGACCTACTGGCTCAGTTACCCCTGCCGCCGCCGTTAACGTACCATCGCTATTAGCCGCTGCCGTGTCTCCAACGAACGAGTCAAGATTGATGCTGACCATGTCGGTCGATGAGACACGAACTTCATCAACGACGATACCACCAAAGCTAAGAGTTGCTTGAGTGCCAGTAGCTACCGTTTGAGCACTACCGACCAAAGCATTGTCGAGATAACCGCCAACGGTCATAAGCTCTGCAGCTGTATTATTTATAAAGAGACTGGTAAAGGTGAAGTCGGCCGCATCGGTACGAGCGATCGTAAACAGCTCCGTAGTACCTAAGTTAGCACTTCCCGACTGCAAATTAATTGAGGCGCTATTACCCTCCCCGTATTGATTTTGCCATACCATATCCCCGCCATCACCTTGAGCGGTAAAGGTATACGTAAACGAGACACCAGCCAATGAGCGGGAAAAACTTGTAGTGAGGCCAGAATCTGTATCAAAGCTGTCGTTAAAGGCAGCAGCCCAAGTGTTCTGGGTTGACAGGGTCATTATCGCCAAAAAGAGTAATTTCCCGAACAGCCTCCAGATATAAGTTACTAGATTTTTGGAAGAGTTGGTTTTTATAACTTCGATTGGCAACATGATTTTTCCCCGTAACCGTTACGCGTAATTTTGAGTTAATTTAAATAAATTGCGCAGAGCATAAACCCGCGCGCCTGAATCCGGAAAATCCGGATTCAGGCCTCGCTTTTTTCTAACCTAAAGGCAAGTAAAGCATCAACTTCTCGACGGAAATATCCCTTCTAGGGCGATAATAAAATTGCTGCCCAAAAAAGGATTACGAATCGGTAAAGGTTGGCCGCCCCCTGCGTTATCAGTTTGGCCTGTAACATGCGCATCAAACGGTCTTAACGTGACATCCGCCGCATCGGTACTGTAAATAGCGCCGGCACGATTGTTCGCGGTAACAGGGCCTAAAATACTGCTAACAGTAGGCGCATCCGAAACATTGGTGCTCGAGGTTACACCCGGAATGGCAACCGCGGCCTTAAGCTGCGATGCGGTATGTGTATGCGTCGCCATATGCACTGAGGTAATCGTTACCTGCTCGACACCTCCAGCTTCACCTTGCCTGATCGCCGACAAGCCCGGGCCGCGCCCTTTACCCACCGGGCTGCGGCTCTGGTAATCGGGAAGGCCAAACGTGGTGCGACCATCGCCGCCGTATGTGGTGCCGAGCAATGAAAATAGTGCAGTATTAGAGGAAACAGGTAGTAATGTACCATCACAAAACGCCCAACCACGCGGCGCGTAATCAAAACCTACCATGCGGATCTCACCTAAAAATGGTTCACTCATATTGTTCTCCCTAACTCACGTTGTTTAGATATCGGTTTAACGGAAAGATATTATTGTTTTTTAAGTCAGCCTTGCTGATTTTCCACGCGCGAGCATAGAGTCATTGTTTAAACTATAACCGTGGCATCGGCCACAACGGACATTACTTTAGCTTGTTATAGCACAAACAAATAAACGCTAACCCATGCTCCACATATGCACCTATTTGGCGGCGATGAGTTCACCACCGGCCCAGCCTCAACAAAACAGCCCCTAAAAACAGCGCTGGCCAAGAGCAATGAGTAGGCAATATAGTATATTGCGGCCTCGTTACCGTAATCCAACACAGCTTGCACTGTGCCCTAAATTGAAAAACAACGGAATTACAGACGATTACGCAGCCAGCCAGTAGGGAAAAGGGGGAGCGGAAGATAAACCGTTATTTACCCATGACATGCCCTGTCATCTTTGACTATAAAAAACCTAACCTGCCCAGCAAGCTAATCGCATTAATTATAATACTTATTGGCGGGTTTCAGCTGAAATTCACTTTAAACCAATTTAAAGGCACTAACATAAGATGAAAAAAGCCTGATCATCTTAAAACTTTAATTGCCCTCAAAGAGCGTAGCACCCAGCTCTAAAGGTTATGATTTTCTAATTAAAGAATAACCCAATAAAAATCCATTGCCAACAATAAATAGGCGCTGCATTCACTAAGACACAAAAGGATTTCGTGCCTTACAAGCATGCAGAGCTACACCCTAGGCCCGACGACCACGCTCGACCGGATTTTTACAATATTCATATAGCTGACTTGATGCCTTGCATTACCAATGCGCTAGCGCAAAGTGCCGCATATTAACCATTCTCATAAAACCACTTACGCGCTCTTTTCTTAGGCGCCATAACCTCCATCGCCATATGCATTCAGTACTGCACTTATACTGCTATTAATAGGCCGTATAAATAGCGCGCAGCATGTAAAAATACTATTTGTATGCTGCACGCCAGACTCAAAAGTGAATTACTGCTCTTTGGTTGGGTTCGCTTTTTGCTTTATTACGTCCACGGTTGCTCTTGGTAATGGGGCCGTAAGCCCTAAAAAGACGTGGCTCACATTCAGTCCATTTGACGCATCTGGACTGTTATGGCAACCAAAGCACCCTTTAGCTTGTTGAAATGTTTCCATTGTCGTGTTGGCAAGGGTTTTTGAGCCAGTATTGTGGGCGTAGTCATCGCCGGTTGGTATGCCTCCGTTGTTCGTCCATACGGCGCCGCTAATAAAGTAGTTTTGTCGTGGGTCGCTCGACAGCCATTTTCCCACCTGTTTATTAACGTCGCGATTCAGCGCGATAAGCTGGGTATTTTGAGAGATAGCAAAATCATCGCTTTCGCTCTGTTTATTACCCCACGGATGTATACGAGTGACATTGGTCGGCTTAATTTTCGAAGTACTTTCACTACTGACAATATCGCTCGGTTTTTGGCAACCCTTTGGCATTGGTGTATTCGTGCAACCTACAGCTTGCTCTTTAACGTCTGTAACCAATGAACCGTCTGAAAAAGTCCATTTAGCGTTAGGCTGCGGGCTTGACACTTTCTTGACAACAGGTTTTTGACTCTCAGAATCCTTCTTATTTGTGTAATAATAATACGTTCCGTTAGGCGCATTATGTTTGTGCTCGATAGTCGCCCATATACTTTCGGGATGGCCTTTGACTGTGCCCACGATATGCATCCCTACCAGCGCCAACTCTTTAACTTCTGAGGTAGTCTGCGCCCAACGGGTATCGTCCGACCGATCGTAAACCGGTACATTTAGATTCTGACGGATATAGTCCTCTTTAGAGCAAGCTGCGTTCTCATCGTGGCAAACTGTGCTCGCATCTACCCAAGAGGTTTTTACCTCTACGGCCATAGAAAGAAAATCAACAGCGGGCTCCAGCTGAGGAATCGTGAGCGCGCTAGTAGCGGCAACGTTAGAGGGGCCTGCATCTGCGCTTTCTTCTGGCGATTGAGCTAAATCAGCACCACTACAATAAAGATCATAAAGCGTTTTGGGGACGAGGCCGTCGTCCGCGTAACCATTGTGCATCGCATAATTTATGTTTCTACAGGCGTCTGTAGCTGTTGTTGGAAATTGCTTGGCAGGTTTCTTCCCGTCGGCTTTTTCCTCACGATAATCACTGTAAAAGTAGCCATAAAGTCTGTTAACGTGAATACCGTAGTAAGTCAGCGATTTGTCTTGTGAGAGCAACACACCGTTCCCCCCGGCTTGGCCGATGGACTCATCTCCCTTCGCGGTTCTGAGTTTGACTTTTAGGGTATCGCTTTTGGAACTTGCTTCTGAGCCCTGTGGTAAAAGCGCCGTTTGGTCCCCTGAGAGGCGATAGAAAAACTCACTATTAAAAACAAAGGGAAGCTCAGCGCTATAGTTAGGAGCCCCGCTCGGTTTTGTGCCATCATTAATCGTAGAGGTTAACCACAAGAACATCTGCGAGCCCCATTTGTAGAAATCACAATCAGTAGGCTGCGCGTGGCTGGCATCGGGACGATCCTTTGGAAAATATGGCCCGGCAGGCGGAAAGATATAGGGCATGCCGCTATCTTTATCGAACACAGGGCCGATAGCCGAGTTAGGCGCGAATGGCGGAAGGGTTAGGGTAACCCAGTTGCTAAATTCACTTGAAGTGAGGCTGCATAGCGACGTATCGACATCACTGGGAAAGTAGGTTTGGGCTTGTAATAAAGAGGAGCTTCCCGCTGTAAGTAAAAAAGTCGCAGAGATACCAATAAAGCGTTGACTGGCTTTTACTATAGTCATGAAGATCTTTTCCTTGTTTAAGAGTAGATTCCTTGCCTCGACGACTTAGGCTCACTCAGACCCGCACGTAAAGCAATTGGCTAACAGTACCCGAAAGCAAAAAACAAATGAATTACACGCCATTACAAAGGAGAGAGACGATTTAAATAAGACCGATGAAGTTCACGTGCCCTTTAAATTTAACCGAATAAACACAAAAAATCGGAAAATACTGTTCAGCCAATAATTAGGCAGTTGAAACAAAGCCAGAAAGAACAAAACCAACTTAAAGAATTATTGTTATAACGTTAAATAAACCGAATGGAGCTTAATCTACAGCCTTGGCCTAAAACCACCCTCTAAACAGAGGGTAGTCTCGATAAACCGGTATCGCCACAAAAATCAGCGACAAAACATAAAGGAGTCTTACTGAGCTTCGCGCAAAATAATCGCCGGCGGTGTGACCAGCGCCCGTCGGCAACTAAAAGCGCCCAGCGCGCCGACCAAGGCGGCACCGGCTAACGGCGAGATTAACCAATACCCGTAATGCGGCTGCACGGGCACCTCAAACACAAACACTTGTAGCCCCAGCAACAATACCTCGGAGGCGAGCACGGCGATGGTGCCAGCGGCCAAGCCAAGCAAACCAAACTCCACGAGTACCCCACCCAGCATTAAGCGGCGGCTGGCGCCCAAGGTGCGCAGCAAGCCCACCTCTTGTTTGCGCGCCTCAAGGCTGCCGCTTACGGCGGCCATTAGCACCAAACAACCCCCCAGTAAAACCATAATCAACACCATTTGTACGCCGTCACTCACTTGGGCGATGATGGTTTTAATCTGATTAATAATACGGTCTAACTCAATCACCACCACTGTCGGGTAATTTGTGAGTAAGGTATTAATAAAGCGTTTTTTATCGGGCGATAAATACACGCTGGTCATATACATGGGCGAGTAATCGTCCAGTGCGCCCGGCTCAAAGATAAAATAAAAGTTGGGCTGGAGTGACTCCCACTGCAACGAACGCAAGCTTGCCACTTGCGCCTCAGCTACGAGCCCGCCAATAGAAAAGGTTAATCGGTCGCCCAGTTCGATACCTAAACGCTCGGCCACCTCCACCTCGACCGAGACGCCGGGCAAATCCGCTGACGAGCGCTGCCAGGTGTCCCACCACTGCCCTGCCACCAGCTCGTTGTTCTCGGCCATGTTGGCGCTCCAAGTGAGCTGAGCCTCGCGGTTAAGCGCATCTTGCGACTTGGGCTCGCCGTCAATCTCGCTCAGCCGCCCCCGTACCATAGGGTAGAGCTGCTCGACCGCCAGTTGATTATCGGTAAGCAACTGCTTAAACACATCCACCTCGGACGGAGCGATATTCAGTAAAAAATGATTGGGCGCATTGTCGGGCACTTTTACTTGCCACTCATCAATGAGTGAGGTGCGCACTACCGTTAAAGTTAAAAGCAGCATCATGGCGGTGGCAAACACTACCACTTGCAACACACTAGCGGCACGCCGGCGCTGAATGCTGGCCCACGCCAAACGCCAATAACTACCGGCCTGAGAACCTAATTTACGCCCTCCGATCAGCAATCCGTAAGCCAGCGCCACGGCCAACAAGGCCACCACCGCGAGTGCGGCAATCACCGTTAACGCCAAAATAAGGTTGCGACTAAACACCGCAATTAAAACAACCAACACAGCACTGGCGGCCAACACTTGCCAGACAACCGCGCTGGTTTTTACCACTAACTCCGAGCGCAATACTTTTACCGGCGGCACCGTGGGCAAAAACCACAAAGCCGGCAAGGCAAAGCCCAACAGCGCTAACGGACCGCTGGCAAAGCTCAGTAAATAACTAGCAATACCGGCCGGAGCCATCGCCACTTGGTACAGGCGCACTACCGCCTCGGCAACCAGCGCTTGCAAAACACCGCCCAACAACAACCCGATTAACGAGGCCACAAGAGACAGCACCACTAGTTGAGCTATATACAAATAACGTATCTGTCCGCTTGACGAGCCTAAGCTTTTTAGCAACGCGACCGGTGCGATGTGCCGCTCGGCAAACTGCCGCGCCGCTAACGCAATAGCGACGCCCGCTAACAACACCCCCATAATAGCCGCCAACACCAAAAAGCGCCGCCCGGTTTGCAGCGTCCCCTGCAGGCGGCGTTGAGCATTTTCGATGTCCATCACCTCTTCGTGCTCGGACAGTTCGGGCTCAAGCCAATCCATAAAACCGCTCAGCTGCGCCGGGGCGGCAGCCAATAACCATTGGTACTCGACCCGGCTGCCGGGCTGAATCACCTGTGTACTGGCAAGATCGGCCCAGTTCATCATGACCCGCGCGCCCATCAAGCTAAACGGCCCACTGCCGTCGGGCTCATCAATAATCACGCGGGTGGCTTGCAGCGAGCGCTCGCCCACTTGCAACGTATCGCCTAGCTCAATGCCCAGCAGGGGTAGCAAACGCGAATCGACCCAAACCTCACCGGCGGCGGGCACACCAGTGGCGCGCTCAATATTGCGGCTGGCAAGAGCAAAGGCGGTACCGCTGACGTCGATGTAACCGCGCAGGGGGTAGTTCGGCTCAACCGCTTTAATCGAGGCCAAATGCATTTCATCACCAGCAAACACCATGGAGGCAAAATGTGCGACGCGGGTTTGCTGTATATCATCCGCTGTTGCCTGTGCCTGCCATGCAGGTTGCGGCAACTGGTTACTGGCGACAATTTTATCGGCCCCCAGCAGTGAATTGCTTTGCTCTAATAAAGTCGACTCCAAACGATCGGTAAAAATGGCGATGGTACTGACCACCGCCACCGATAACATAATAGCCGTTGCCAATAATTTAATTTCACCGGCGCGCCAATTGCGCCACAACAACCGCAGAGCTAACACGATGCCACCTCTGTATCGGCGGCATTCACCAGCTTGCCACCGGCCATTTGTATATGGCGTTGGCAGCGCTCGGCCAGGCGTTGCTCATGGGTAATTAACACCAAGGTGGTGCCCGCATCGGCGTTTAAACCAAACAGTAAATCGTTGATGGTTTGGCCGGTGGCACTGTCGAGGTTGCCGGTTGGTTCATCGGCAAATAAAATCTCAGGCTCGCAGGCAAAGGCCCGCGCGATCGCTACCCGCTGCTGCTCGCCGCCCGACAGTTGCGGTGGGTAATGCCCCAAGCGCTCCGCCAAACCAACCCGCTTAAGGTATTCACGAGCCGACGCCTCGGCGCCCTTTTGGCCGCGCAACTCTAATGGCAACATGACGTTTTCAAGCGCGGTTAGCCCCGGCAATAGCTGAAACGACTGAAACACAAAACCCACATGGCGCGCGCGCACGGCGGCGCGGCCCTCTTCATCCAGCGCCGGCAAATTATTACCCGCTAAGGTCACCACGCCGGCACTCGGCACATCTAAGCCGGCCAACAACCCCAGCAAAGTAGACTTGCCCGAGCCCGAGGCACCGGTAATGGCCAGCGACTCGCCGGGGGCTACCGCGAGGGAAATATCCTGTAAAATCGTCAACTCGCCGGCCGCCGTAGTCACGGTTTTGCTTAACCCTTGGGCGCTGATAATGTCTTGCATAGATTGTTCTCTTGGTAAGAATGAGTCGACGTTTATTGTCCGGCCTCTGGCAAACGAAAAGCCATAAAAGCACCGGCTACTCCCGCCAACGATAGCCCTAAAATAGCCACACCATAGCCAAACGCACTGGCCAATGCGCCACTGGCGCCCATTAACAACAGCACTAAGCCAATCACGCTGTTACTCACGGCCACGTAGTCGGTACGGCGGTTGCCCTCGGCCAGATCAACCACATAGGTTTTACGCCCCACACGAACGCCTTGATGGGAGATAGTCAGTAAGAAGTAAAGCAGCGGCAGAGTAAACAACTGCGATAACCCGATGTTGCTATAGTCTAACGCAAACACCACCAGCCCCAGCGCCGCACTCATACTAGCGGCAAACATCATAACCCGGCGGCTCGACACATCGGCAAAACGCCCCCAAAAAGGCGCCGACAACAAACTTGCCAAACCGCTGGCCAGCATAAAAAACCCCAACAAACTGCTTTGGGCCCCGAGGTACTGCTGGGCGAGCGCGACGTAATAAGGCGCCGTTAAGGCCGAACACAACAGCAATGCGCGAGTGATGACAAAGCGCCGAAACGGCGCATCACGGGTTAAAATCGACAGCCGCTGCCAGGCCTCGGTTAAGGCGTTAGCACCACCGCTGACTTCACCCGGGTACTCTTTAATCCCCATAAAACACAGCGCCGCTAGCGGCCAAAACACACCGGCCAGCAACAGTAATACCGTAGCCGCGCCCAATACGTTATCGGCTGGCTGATACACAATAACGCCGGTAGCCAGCGCCACAGTAACCGAGCCCGCCGCGCTGGCCGACCAACCGGTCACCCTGCCGCGACGGGTTTTGGGGATGGTTTTACCCAGTACATCTTTAGCTGCGACAGACGATAACCCCCGCGCCAAAGAAAACAGCACCAGCAGCCCAACAATACTAAAACCGGCCAAGGCGCCGCTTAACAGCATGGCCACTGCGGCCATGCCCAGCACACATAAGCCTTGCACTAGCGCGCCTAACGACCAAGCGTATTTACGAATCGGCAAACGCCTAATGTAACTGGCCAAAACCAACTGTGGCAGTAAAGAGCCCGACTCGCGGATCGGCACCAAAAAACCCAACAAATAGGCCGGTGCACTTAGCGACTCAAGCACCCAGGGCAATACAATTTTGGGGTTGGCGCAGGCGTCGCCCAGCTTTGACAAAAAGTGGCTGACAATAAGGCGAAAGAAGTTACCCGGCACTTGTTGGCAGGCCTCGGGGGCAATGGCGGTGCATACCCGAGCGTCCTCTTCATTGACTAACTTGTCGTACAGCACTTGTGTTGTTGATGATTGTTGCAAGCCAACCTCCCGATCATTACCTGGCAGAATACACGGTTCCCGTAATCTGCGACACGGCGGAATAATTGCCAGCGTTTATCCGCTGCGGTAGGCTTAGCGGCTGTACCCGACCCACCGATCAGGCAGTTTATCTATGCGCGCCACCGCTGTATTGCGTTTATTTCGCCAAGTGTTAGCCATCGGCCTGCTGCTATTTAGCAGCGTTTGTGCCCAAGCGCAGACAACACCCACTATTATAATACTGGGCGATAGCTTAAGTGCCGGCTACGGAATAGATTTAAAAGCGGGCTGGGTACAGCTATTGCGCGAGCGGATGGCGGCCGATAAGGCCACCTCGCACTATCAAATCATCAATGCGAGCGTCAGTGGCGAAACCACTCAGGGCGCTTTGGCGCGGCTGGATAAACTGTTGGCGACTCACCAACCGCAGATCGTTATTGTCGAGCTGGGCGGCAACGATGGCCTGCGCGGCCAGCCTGTTAAGCTGATGCGCCAAAACCTAGCCGAGATTATAAAAAAGTCGCAAGCCGCTAGCGCCAAAGTGTTGTTGGCGGGCATGCAAATACCACCCAATTACGGTACGCGCTACACCCAAATGTTTAGCGACACCTACCCGGCACTGGCCAAGCGATTTGACGTTGCGCTAGTACCGTTTTTTTTGCAAGACGTGGCCCTTAACCCAGCGTTAATGCAGGGCGATGATATTCACCCAAACGCCGAGGCGCAGCCCACCCTGCTTGAGAATGTATGGCCGGTTTTACAGCCGATACTCTAACCCGGCGCGACTAATTTAACGGCTCAATATAATCCAGCAACAGTTGCAGCGATTGACGGCCACGGTATTCATTCACATCCAGTTTAAAGGCGGCCCGCACATGGGTGGTGGCTGAGCTGGGCCAAACCTCTAAGTCGACATTAAAGGCAATGGCATCAATCACCGCCTGATCGTTTGCCTCCGGTGCCAGCACCAGCTTTAAATGTTTTTCACCAACGATGCGCTGCTGTACCAGTTTAAACTCGCCGTCAAACAAAGGCTCGGGAAAGTGCTGCCCCCAGGGACCGGCGGCGCGCAACTGCTGCGCCAGCGCCAAATCAAACTCGGCCTCACTTAAGGTGCCGTCGCTAAGCACCACCGCTTGCAAATCATCGTCGCTTAACTGGCGCCGCACCTCGGCATCAAAGGCGTTGGCAAACGCGGTAAAATCTTCTTTGGCAAGGCTCATGCCCGCCGCCATGGCGTGACCACCAAACTTATGCAACAGCTCTGGGTGGCGCGCGGCTACGGCATCCAGCGCATCGCGAATATGCAAGCCGGGTATCGAGCGCGCCGAGCCTTTAATACTGGCGCCATCGTCGGCATCGGCAAAGACAATCACCGGCCGGTGGTGGCGATCTTTAATGCGCGAGGCGAGAATTCCGATAACCCCTTGGTGCCATCGGGCATCGTATAAACACAAACCCCACGGCAGCTCGCCACCCTCGTCTACGTCTAAACCGTCCAGCATTTGCAGTGCCTCACGCTGCATACCGCTCTCGATGGCTTTGCGGTCGCGGTTAAAATCATCCAACGCCACCGCCAACTCCCGTGCGGCCATTAAATCGTCACTCAACAAGCACTGAATGCCGATACTCATATCATCGAGCCGGCCGGCCGCGTTTAAACGCGGCCCCAAAGCAAAGCCTAAGTCGGCCGCCACTAAACGCTCGCGGCCACGGCCGGCCACCTCAAGCAGCGCTAAAATACCGGGCCGGGCAGCGCCGGCGCGAATGCGCTGCAAACCTTGCTCGACTAAAATACGATTGTTGTGGTCCAGCGGCACCACATCGGCCACCGTACCCAGTGCGACTAGATCTAAGTACTGCGCCATATTGGGCTCTTTGATGCCCGCTTCAGCAAACCAACCAATACTACTCAACTCGCGCCGCAGAGCATTCAGCACATAAAAAATCACCCCGACGCCAGCCAAGTTTTTACTGGGGAAGTCGCAGCCCGGCTGATTGGGATTAACAATCGCCTCGGCCGTTGGCAGCTCGGCACCGGGCAAATGGTGGTCGGTAACCAACACCGCAATACCCAGCGCTTGCGCGGCAGTAACGCCCTCTACGCTGGAGATCCCATTATCCACCGTGACAATTAAATCCGGCTCGCGCTCGGCCGCTACCGCGACAATCTCGGGCGTTAAACCATAACCGTACTCAAACCGGTTGGGCACTAAAAAATCAACCTGATGAGCCCCCATCGCTTTTAGCGCCAACACCGCTAAAGCCGAGCTGGTGGCACCGTCGCAGTCAAAGTCGCCGACAATTAAAATACGCGCATCGGCCACCACGGCATCGGCCAATAAGCTGGCGGCCTCGGGCAGGCCTTTCATGGTGGGCTTGAGTAGCTCTTTTAGCGTTAGCGCCAATTCGCGCTCATCGCGCACACCGCGGGCGCTGTATATTCGCCTCAGCAGTGCCGGTAGCTGGTCGCTGTTAAATTCAGCCTGTGCGGTACGTTGTTTAATCAATTTTTTCACAGAGATCTCAACTCCAGTTTCTGCAAGGCGCCATTGTAAGGTCGTGCCCAAGGTATTACTACCGTGGTTCAGCTCGCGCCGCAAAGGTGGCGGTCGGCACAAAAGCCGCCAACCTCATTACCTTGTTGCAAATTCAAACCAGCGCCTATACTGTATATAAATACAGTTTTTGTTAGGATTTACCCAGATGCCCTCTCTCGACGAGTTATTACAACAGCGCACCGTATACCGGGGGCGCCAGTTAGCCCCTCCGGCACCCGTGCGCCCGTCGGGTTTTGCCCCCCTAGATCGCGTGCTGGGTGGCGGGCTTCCCGCTGTGGGGGTTAATCGCCTGCAAAGCCCCACAGGCATTGGCGAGCTGCGCTTATTGCTGCCCTATTTATTGGCCGAGCCTACCCGGGGCAAGCTACTGGTTTTTATTAACCCACCGGGGCGCCCCTACCCAGACTTTTGGTATAACGCCGGGGTTGATTTGAGTGACGTACAAGTACTCCACACCACTGACACCAAGCAGGCCCTGTGGAGCGCCGAACAGTGCCTGCAAAGTGGTTGCTGCTTGTCGGTGCTCCTGTGGCAAAACAACCTTGAGGTTAGTCAGCTCAAGCGATTGCAGTTAGCCGCTATTGAGGGGGGCGCCAGTTTATGGTGGCTACAACCACCCAGACGTGAAAACATCTCTTTGCCACTTCATTTAAGCCTGCTGCTACAGGCCTCCAGCATTGGCATACAAGCCACGATAACCAAACGCAAAGGCGGTTGGGCCACCGCCCCGATCACCCTAGACTGGCGCGAGCGCTGGCCCGAACAAACCATTGCTCCACTGCCCGCCAATGTCCGTCCGCTGCCCTCCAAGCGGCGGCGGGCGTAAGCTACGGATATTGCGCCATGTTGTGGCTTTACTTGCACTTTCCGGCCCTGCAGCTAGACAGCCTGCCCGCCACCGGGCAACCGCGGGCAATCGCCTGCAACCGCAGGCATGTGCTAGTGCAAATAAATCGGGCCGCTCAGGCAGAGGGCTTACAGCTCGACATGGGGCTGGGGCTTGCCAGCTCTTTGTGCCGGAACTTAGAGGTGCACCCATACCAAGACGACTTTGCCCCGCGCCGCCTACAAGAACTCGCCCAGCGGCTGTATTTGGTATCGGCCGATATTATGCTGTTTAACCCCGATGGTTTACTGCTAAAAGCCAGCCCTATGCTGCGCTATTACCACGGCCTCAAGCACTACTGGGCAAGCCTGCAGCACGAGCTGTTGGGCGAACGAGTACAAGCTTGTGGCGCCACTGACACCCAACCTCTGGCCGCGCGAGCGCTAGCCCGTGCAGGTATAGAGTGTATCGGCGGCGACCGACAACCGCCACGCTGGCACGCACTAGCGCTGGCACACAGCGACTTACCCGGCAAAGCGATTAATCAATTGCAGCGCATTGGTGTCTCGAATTTGGGCGAGCTTGTCCGTTTACCGCTTACCGAGTTGGCCGACCGGCTGGATAAAACCAGTATTGATTACGTGCAAAAGCTTACCGGCCGCAAGGTCTACCCCACCCGTTTTTTTACCCCCGCAGCACGCTTTACACGCTACCGCGAGCTTGAGTGTGAGGCCGACACCACGGCACCACTAATGGCACCTTTAGCGCGCTGCCTAAACGCACTGGAGGATTTTTTACAAACCCGCGATCACGTCACCGCCACACTAACCCTGCAGCTACTGCGGCGTGACCGGCCCGCCATCCACCTCAAGATTAACGCGGCCCAAGGTGAGCGACGGGCACACACTTGGCAGCAGCTAATCGAGCTCAAGCTGGCATCCCTAACCCTTGATGCACCGGTTTACGCCTTTCGCATAAGTGCGGCACAAAGCTACCCGCGGGCAAAGCTAGTAGAGGATTTATTTAACGCCCAGACCGGTCAGTTAGAGCGCGCCGAGCTGTTGAGTTTATTAGAGGCCAAGCTCGGCCCTGACGCACTGTTACAACCGTCTTTAAACAATGATCATCGCCCCGAGCAACGCGCCAGCTGTGCCGGCAATCGGCTAACCGGCGACTCTGGCACACCGATGCAACAGCGGCCCAGTTTATTGCTGGACACCCCCAAGGCCACCGCCGAGCCTTTAAGTATTATTCACGGCCCCGAGCGCATCACCACAGGCTGGTGGGACCAGGCACCAGTGATGCGCGATTATTATATCGCCCGCAACCGCGCCGGCTGCTGGTTGTGGGTATATCGGCCACTGCAGCGCAGCGGCTCAGACCGCAACTGGTACATTCACGGCTACTTTAGTTAACGCGCCCCGCTATGCACTACGCCGAGTTGTTTTGCCAAAGTAATTTTTCGTTTTTACAGGGCGCCTCGCACCCCGAGGAGCTTATCCTGCGCGCCTGCGAGTTGGGCTACCGAGCGCTGGCCATTACCGATGAGTGTTCGGTGGCTGGGGTCGTCAAGGCCTACACCGTTATTAAAGAGCACAAATTGCCTATTAAGCTGATCGTGGGCAGCTACTTAAAAGTGGACAATGGTTTAAGCCTCGTTGCTCTGTGCAACAACCGCAACGCCTACGCCGAACTGTGCCGTATTATTACCAACGCCCGCCGACGTGCCGAGAAAAACCACTACACATTAACCCAGTGGGACATCGCCTCGTTAAAGCACTGCTTACTTATATGGCTACCCGGCCATAACCCGGCGGATAAAGAACACGCGTTGTGGCTCGCCAAATATCACCGAGAGCGCCTGTGGTTAGGTGTACAGCGCCACCTCACCAATAACGAATCACACAGAACCGCACACACCGAACAACTGGCCAGGCAACACCAACTGCCACTGGTGGCTTGCGGTGGTGTGTTAATGCACCACTGCGAGCGACTGGCGCTGCACCAAGTGCTAAGTGCCCGGCGTTTGGGTGCTCAGGTTGCCGATGCGGGCAGCGTTTTACCCAGCAATGCCGAGCGCAGCTTGCGCAGCATCGACAAACTTTACCGTTTGTTTAACCCGCGCTGGATGCAAGAGACACTACGCATAGCAGAGCGCTGCCAATTTGATTTAGGCACTCTGCAATACGAGTACCCCACCGAGGTCGTCCCCGTCGGCCACACCCCCATGAGCTATCTGCGACAACGGGTAACAGAGGGCTGCGGTAAGCGCTTTGGCGATACGGTGCCCGAGCACATTCGCCCGCTGATCGACAAAGAGCTCAGGTTGATTGAAGAAATGGGCTACGCACACTTTTTTCTGACCATTGATGACATCGCCCGCTTTGCCCGCAGCCAAAATATTTTGTATCAAGGCCGTGGTTCATCGGCCAACTCGGTGGTGTGTTACTGCCTAGAAATAACCGCGGTTGACCCGCGCAATATTCAAGTATTGTTTGAGCGGTTTATCTCTAAAGAGCGTAACGAGCCGCCGGACATTGACGTCGATTTCGAACACGAAAGGCGCGAAGAGGTTATTCAGTACATTTACCAAAAGTACGGCCGCGAGCGCGCCGCATTGGCCGCCACTGTGATCAGCTACCGCTTTAAAAGCGCGGTGCGCGAGGTAGGCAAAGCACTCGGCTTTAGCGATGTGCAGCTGGACTTTTTTATTAAAAACGTCAACCGACGCGACCAACACACGCCGTGGCAAACACAGTTGTGCGACCTTGGCTTAGACTCGGACTCTCACACCGGGCGCTATTTTTTTACTCTGGTAGAAACCCTGATCGGGTTTCCCCGGCATTTGTCGCAACACGTGGGCGGGTTTGTTATCTCCAGCGGCCCCTTGTATGAATTAGTACCCGTCGAAAATGCTGCCATGGCCGAGCGCACCGTCATCCAATGGGATAAAGATGACCTTGAGAGTTTGGGGCTGCTTAAAGTGGATGTGCTCGCCCTTGGCATGCTCAGCGCGATTCGCAAATGCCTGGATTTAGTCCACAACCATTACGGCAAACGCCATGAGCTTTATGATATTACCGCCCACATGGACGACCCTGCGGTATATCGGGACATTCAAAACGCCGATACGATAGGTATTTTCCAAATCGAGTCGCGCGCCCAAATGTCGATGCTGCCGCGGCTAAAGCCCGCCTGTTACTACGACTTAGTCATCCAGATTGCCATTGTCCGGCCCGGCCCGATTCAGGGTGGTATGGTGCATCCATACCTAAAACGCCGCGATGGTTTAGAGGCGGTAGAGTATCCCTCTGCCGATGTAAAAACAGTGCTCGCGCGCACCCTGGGCGTACCTATTTTTCAGGAGCAAGTGATTCAGCTGGCCATGTTGGCCGCCGGCTTTACCGGCGGCGAGGCCGACCAATTGCGTCGCGCCATGGCCAGCTGGAAAAAAACCGGGCAGCTTTTGAAGTTTAAAGATAAGTTGATTAACGGCATGCTTGAGCGCGGTTACCAGCAGGAGTTTGCCGAGCGATTGTTTGAACAAATTTGTGGCTTTGGTGAATACGGCTTTCCCGAGTCCCACTCGGCAAGCTTTGCGTTATTGGCGTACGCTTCGGCCTGGCTCAGGCACTACTACCCCACCGCCTTTTACACTGCGCTGCTCAACAGCCAACCCATGGGATTTTATTCGCCATCACAACTGGTACAAGATGCTGTGCGCCGCGGCGAAGAGGTTTTGCCCGTGTGTGTTAATCACTCCTTTTACCACCACTGCCTGGAGCCTAACAGCACCGGCTGGGCCATTCGTTTAGGTTTACGCCAAGTAAAAGGATTAAACCAAAGCGCCGCCGCTCAGTTAATCGCCAAACGCGGCGCGGGGTTTAGCCAATTGACTGAGCTAAAGCAACTCGAGCTGGGCAGCGGCGCTCTAGAAGCGCTGGCCAGCGCCGATGCGTTGCGTGCGCTGGCCGGTCACCGCTACCAGGCCCGCTGGCAACTGATGCAACAGCAGCAAGATTTAGTCACTCAAGGTAAGCCCAGCAGCCAATACCTTAACGAGCTTAAAAAACCCACAGAAGTACAAAACCTGTTTGAAGACTACATCAGCGTCGGGCTCAGCTTAAGCCATCATCCCATCGAGCTATTGCAAAGCAATGGCCAGCTGCCCGCCTTTACCCTCGCCCGCGACTTAATCCACAAGCACCACCAATCTTTGGTCACCGTCATTGGGGTCGTCACTGGCCGCCAAAGTCCGGGCACCGCAACCGGCGTTACCTTTGTCACCCTTGAAGATCACACCGGCAATGTAAACGTAGTCGTGTGGGCGGCCACCGCTCAAGCACAGAAACGAGCTTTTTTAAGCTCGCGGATTTTAAAAATTAACGGTATTGTTGAGCGCGAAGGGCGGGTAATACATGTCATTGCAGGAAAGCTCACCGATTTAAGCTCTTTACTCAGTGAGCTGAACGCACCATCTAGAGACTTTCATTGACACAGTATTAACCAGTGCACGGCCAGCAAGCCTTCACCGGCCGTAAAAATGGATGAACAGCGCACACATCCAACACGCGAACTGCTGCGTACTATAAGCAGCCAACTATAAACCATGGAGATCGGCATGCGCCTTTCCGCACCCTGCCAAGGGATCAATTTTCGCACCAAAGACGTTCACGGCAAGCCGTTCCAACTCAGTGACTACAAGGGAAAGCGGGTCATGCTGTCGTTTTTTCGCGATGCCGGCTGTCCATTTTGTAACCTCCGGGTGTATGAGCTAACCCACAAATACAAACACTGGCAAGATCAAAACCTTGAAGTTATCGCCGTATTCAGCGACACGTCTGCGCAAGTGCGCCGCTACGTCGCTAAACATCCGCGCCCTTTTACCATGCTCGCAGACCCTAAGTTGCAGCTGTATAACCGCTACGGTATCGAGCACTCAGGCTCAGCATTACTAAAGGCCCTGCTCTTTAAATTTCCGCGCATTGTAAAAGGCATTTTCAAAGGTGGCCGCCCCAGCAACAACCCTCACGTAAAAATTGTCCCGGCCGATTTTTTGTTAACCGAAGATGGCCGTGTCGCAAAGGTATGGTATGGCCGCGACACCAGTGATCATATTCCACTGACCGAGGTACAAAGGTTTATCGATGAGGGCCGGTTAACACCATCGGTCAGCCGCGCCAGTTAACGCTAATGAACCGCGCGATAGGGACTAAAGATAGAGTCAATATCGTCTAATAACTGCTGTAGCTGTTGCTCGTTCGCGCCGCTTTGGGCAAATGAGCGCACCCCCATCACTTGGGTTTGCAGCAGCCGCGCCATACGTCGGCAATCTACATTCGCGCGCAGCTCACCAGCGGCTTTTGCCTGCTCTAAGGCATCGGTAAAACCTTGCTCCACTTTACGCAATAACAATGTGGCTTTGCCCCGCAGCGGGTCTTCATCGTCGGTCGATTCCAGCAACGTTTTTACCACCATACACGCTGGGGTGGTAACGCCCGCGTCGCTATCGCGCCCCAACAGTAGCCAGCGCAAATACGCCATCACCCCGGGTAAAACGCCGCCCGTGGCACCAATGTGCTCCTCTACATCCCGCTCCATAGCGGCGGTATAGGCATCCAGCGCCTCCAAAAACAAGCCCTGCTTACTGCCAAATGCCGCATACAAACTACCCGGACGCATATCCAGCTCGCGCTCAATATCTTTGAGTGAGGTGGCGTAATAACCACGCCGCCAAAATAGCGCTATCGCCGCGTCTATCGCGGCCTTTCGATCGTATTGGGCTACTCGTGGCATAAGGTACCTACCGCTAACAATTTCATTAAATTTGAACGACTGCTCAATTATATATTGAATGATAGCTTAATAACAGTTACCGTAGATCTCGTTATTGAGCAATCATTCAAATTAGGAGCAACCCTATGACTGACTTTACCTTGCACACACTGGACACAGCCTCCGAAGAGGCGAAACCGCTGCTTGAAGGCTCAAAGAAAAGCTTTGGCATGATCCCCAATCTGCACGCCGTCATGGCTGAGGCACCGGGGCTGCTAGAAGGTTACCAAACACTGCACCGCCTAGTGCTGGAGTCGAGCTTTAACAACGACGAGAAGACCGTCGTATGGCAAAGCGTTAACGTAGAACACGGCTGCCACTATTGCGTGCCAGCCCACAGTGGTATCGCCCGCTCGATGGACGTCGATGAAGCCATTGATAACGCTCTGCGCGATGAGAAACCACTGGATGACGCGAAACTAGAGGCGCTGCGAACTTTCACCTTAAACGTGGTGCGCAATCGCGGTAATGTGGACGACTCAGCCGTACAAGCGTTTTTTGACGCCGGCTATGAAAAACGCCAGTTACTGGAGGTCGTGCTCGTGGTATCGCAGAAAGTCATGAGTAATTACGTCAATCATATCGCCGAAACCCCTATCGACGAACCCTTTAAAAAGTTTGAGTGGTCGCCTAAAGGCTCATAAGGGCCTGCCACTAACCGCGCTGACGCGTCACAACTCCCCCTCGCCGGCACCTCAGGGTGCCGGCCACTTGCCTATCCCCCTCTAAAACAACACAATAGCGACCTGATTTGGGCAACATCGATACCCTTGCCAGCACTTACAACCATCATTCACAAACATAGCGCAACCGATTTACGACCCAACACTACATGAAAACACCCAAAAGAATTCAGCCACTGGTAGACGACGGTTTAGTTGACGAAGTTATCAGCCAGCTCATGAGCGGCAAAGAAGCAACGGTTTATAAAGTGCGCTGCGGCGACGAAATCCGCTGTGCCAAAGTCTACAAAGACGCCGCCAAGCGCAGCTTTAAAAAAGCCGTGCAATACCAAGAGGGCCGTAAAGTACGCAACAGCCGCCGCGCCCGCGCGATGGAAAAGGGCTCTAAGTTTGGCCGGCAACAGCAAGAGGACACTTGGCAAAACGCCGAGGTTGACGCCTTGTATAAAGTGGCCGCAGCCGGCGTGCGCGTGCCCAAACCCTACGGTTGTTTCGATGGCGTGTTATTGATGGAGTTAATTACCGATGATGAGGGCGACGTCGCGCCGCGCCTAAACGACGTTGGCATGTCCGCCGAGCAAGCATTAGAAGACCACGCCGTGGTAATGCAAGATGTGGTTAAAATGCTCTGCGCCGGGTTAATACACGGCGATTTATCGGAGTTTAACGTGCTGGTGGATGAATACGGCCCAGTGATTATCGACCTGCCACAAGCGGTTGATGCCGCCGCCAACAACAATGCCAAAAGCATGCTTGAGCGCGACGTGCGCAACATGACCGAATACTATGGCCAGTTTGCCCCAGAGCTGCTCACCACCCGTTACGCCGACGAGATGTGGGCACTGTACGAAGAGGGCGAGCTGCAGCCGGACACCCAGCTCACCGGTGAGTTTGACGACCCAGAAGACAGCGCCGATGTCGACTCAGTGCTAGAAGAAATTAAAGCCGCGCTGGAAGAAGAGCAAGAGCGCCAAGAGCGCATACGCGCGGCAGACAGCGATGACGACGATTAACAAGCGGGGGTGATACACCGCGCGAACCCCGCAAAGCGACTGCCCAATGCGTTGTGCACCCAGGTGTTACACTGTTAAAAACTCAACCTCGGACACCTTTCTGTGAGTACCCCCCGGCCCCCAACTCCCCGCACCCGCCCGCAAAAAGCCAAGGGCCTACACCCGCGTAACCTGCACAACGGGCCCTACGATTTTACGGCACTCAGTAAAGCGCACCCCGAGCTGGCCCGCTTTGTTGCCAGCAACCAACACGGTAACCTCGGAATCGATTTTGCCGATCCGCAGGCAGTCAAGCACTTAAACGCGGCGCTGCTGCGTCATCACTATCAGGTCCAACAATGGGATATTCCGGACGGCGCCCTTTGCCCGCCGGTTCCGGGGCGCGCCGATTACATTCACTATGTTGCCGAGTTGCTCGCAAGCTCGGCGGGGGCCACGCGCTCACGCGCTCGCGATATCAGTTTGCTTGATATCGGCACCGGAGCCAGCGGCATTTACCCACTGCTGGCCAGTCAGATATACGGCTGGCATTGTGTCGCCAGCGATATTAACCCCCAATCGATCGAAAACGTCGCCACTATTATCGCTGCCAACCCCGCCCTAAAAGCGCTCATTAGCGTGCGCCAGCAAACTGATAAAAATCAATTTTTTGCCGGCATCATCCAACCGGGTGAGTATTACGATGTCAGCGTTTGTAACCCGCCGTTTCATGCCAGCGCTGAAGCAGCCTTAAAAGGCAGTGTCCGCAAGCTCGGCAACCTAGCGCGCAACCGCGGGGAACAAACCTCTACCACCGCCACTTTAAATTTTGGCGGGCACGGAGCCGAGCTGTGGTGCAAAGGCGGTGAACGGTTGTTTCTTAAAAAGCTAATAAAAGAAAGCCAAACCTTTGCCAGCCAATGCCGCTGGTTTACCAGCTTGGTCTCTAACGGCGAGAATGTAAAACCCTTAATAAAACTGTTACGCCAACACAGGGCGCTGGATATAAAAGAAATACCGATGACTCAAGGCCATAAAATCACACGAATTCTCGCTTGGACATTTACCGAGCGTTAGGCTTTAGATCCGAAAAACTCGCGCGCTGGCGACTCCGGTACTCTGAAGGTGTCACCCCAACCAACCGTTTAAAAAAACGCTGGAACGCCGACTGGCTGTTAAAACCGGCCGCTAGTGCCATATCCATAATCGTCATATCGGCATCAGAATCCAGCAGCCGTTTTACCTCCTCGACCCGGTAAAAATTAATAAACTCAAAAAAATTCTTTTGATAGTGCGAGTTGACCAGCGCCGAAAGCTCTCTGGGTTTTAGCTCGCACACGTCAGAAAACCGCTCTACATTAATGTGCGCATCAAGATGAAGCTTGTCATCGGTAATAGCCCGCGCAATACGTGCCAGTTTTTCATCCGCTTGATCGATTGCTCCGGCATCGGCGCGTTGCGCACCGATCTCGGGCAAAATAAGCGCTTTACGCCCACTAAACAACGCAAAAACAAACAAGCCATTAATCAGCAGTACGGTTACGTAATTGCTGACACTACCCATCATATCGTTGACTGCTGCACTGACATAACCCGACAGCCAATAGGCTATAAAGGCCCACAACCAGTGCAGTGTAAATCCGCCTAATAATAACTCCGCCCAGCGCAACTCCCACAGCGGTAAATTGCCATAGCGTTGCCGCAACTGGTGCCGTAACCGATACTCAGCCACACAACAAAGCACCGCGTAAATCAACGGTAAACACTTAAACGCGGCCCATATCAGAAGAATGATTTGCTGTTTTAACGGCGCAAGCTGAGGCCAGTTCCACGGTAACCAGTCGGCCACGGTAATCTTCATCACCAGTATCAAAACGACTGCCAGTAACGCGGGAGCACAGTGCAAGCTTACCCGCCACGAGCTAACAGCCAGCGGCCCCGTGAGCGATGCCATCGTCCAGTACAGCAGCGGCCCCTGTAATAACAAGCCACAGGCCAGTAATGAAGTGACTAATACAGAATCTGAAAAGTAGCCAACCTGCAGCGAGGGGTTCCAGACAATTAATGTGGCGGCGAGAATACCGGCAATCAACACGAGCAACCCCGCCAACAACCAATGTAACTGCAATCGGCTGCGGGGAAAAAGCAGCATTCCAGACGCCAAAAACAGCGATTCTAAAGCGGTAATAAGTAGCACGACTTCGTGAATATTAAATAAAAAATGCTTCATTCTTTTTATAGGCCACAGGCGACTTAACACTGGAGGTCGTCACAACGCCGACCACACAGACTTCATATGTCATTATTCTTTAGTATATAAAACCAACCTCAGCTGAATTAGCGTTTACCGGGGGCGGTTTCCTCACTACTTTTTATTTTTTTAATCCCCGACAACCATAGCGCTTTTGCAACAAGAAACCTATTAGCCTTTAACACAATTAGGCAAAACGCTTCTAATTGATTCCAGTAAAAACACTGTTACCCATCAATCATTGTCACCACAGAAAAACAAAAAAATGTTACCCCGCTTCACAGCACCGGTACAAGTTCACAGAAACCACCACCCAAGTTAAGTCACAGCACAAAGTGGGTAGCCGAACCCCCACGCAATAACGGTTAATGACGTCGGCCCTTAGGAGAGCCAATGCCCTGGCGTCACGTTTGATGCCAGCGTACTTAACCTTTGCCAGAATGCCACTGGCAAAAATCTTATCGATAATAATACCCTCAAACAGAGGTACGCGATTATGAAACATTCACTACATCAGCGGTTGTTGTTACCCGTAACCCTGGCCGCCCTATCGCTATCGGCTAGTATGACTAATGCCGACGTTGCGCCTATCTCCACCAACGGTAACCAATTACTGTTTGGCGGCGCGGTCGACAGCGTGGCCGGGCCCAGCCTGTTTTGGAGCAATAACGGCTGGGGCGGCGAAAAGTTTTACAACGCCGGTGCCGTTGCCAGCGCCCAGCAAGATTGGAACGCCGAGATTATCCGAGCCGCCATGGGGGTCGATGAACCAGGCGGCTATCTAGAAGACGCCTCCGCCAACCTCAACCGGGTGCGCGCCGTGGTCGATGCCGCGATTGCCAACGATATGTATGTCATCATCGATTGGCACAGCCACCATGCCGAGAGCTATACCCAGGCAGCGGTAAGCTTCTTTCAACAAATGGCGTCCGAATACGGTCAGCACGACAACGTTATTTACGAAATTTACAACGAGCCGCTCAGCGTATCCTGGAGCAACACCATTAAGCCTTACGCCGAGCAAGTCATCGGCGCTATTCGCGCCGTCGACCCGGATAACCTTATTGTGGTGGGTACCCCTACTTGGTCTCAAGACGTAGACGCCGCCGCGAATGACCCTATCACCAACTACAACAACATTGCCTATACCCTGCACTTTTACGCCGGCACCCACACCCAATACCTACGCGATAAAGCCCAATATGCGCTGGATATGGGTATTCCGCTATTTGTTACCGAGTGGGGCACCGTCAACGCCAACGGGGACGGCGGCGTGGCCTACAACGAAACCAATACTTGGATGGACTTTTTAAAGGCCAACAACATCAGCCATGCCAACTGGGCGTTAAACGACAAGGCTGAGGGGTCATCTGCACTGGTCACTGGCGCCAACCCCAGCGGCAATTGGGCCGACAACCAATACACCGCATCGGGTACGTTTGTGCGCGATATTGTCCGCGATTGGTCTGACGGCGACCCGGTTGATCCGGACCCAACCTGCACCCGCATTAACGTGCCCGGCACTATTGAGGCGGAATCGTTCTGTGATATGGACGGCATTCAAACCGAATCCACCACCGATACCGGTGGCGGCTTAAACGTCGGCTGGACTGACGCGGGCGATTGGACGAGCTACGAGGTTAATGTCCCGGCAGCGGGCCGCTATAAAGTCAGCTATCGCGTCGCGGCCGCACAAAATAGCGGCATGCTACAGCTTGAAGCCGCTGGCGGTTTTCCCACTTATGGCAGTATTACCACACCGGTTACCGGAGGCTGGCAATCGTGGCAAACCATTTCGCACGAGGTTGACCTACCCGCCGGCGACCAAGATCTAGCCATCGCTGTTGTCAGTGGCGGCTGGAACCTTAACTGGATCAAAATCGAACCTGCCGGCGGCTCTAGCTCTTCGAGCAGCTCCTCCTCTAGCAGCTCATCTTCCAGTAGTTCGTCGTCCAGCAGCGCGTCTGGCTGTAACACCGCCAACGCTACGTCTATCACAGGCAATACCATCACGGTGTCCGAGGGACAGTGCATTCGCTATGAACACACCTGGGGCAGCTTGCAGCTGGGCAGCTGGAGCGCCGCGGCGGGCACAACCTACGATGTCATCAACTGCAACGGTCAAGTGATTGCCGATGTCGCCCAAGTGCAAAATGGTTTTAGCGCTGTCGCCACCGGCACTAACCACTGCAACCTCTATGTTTACGTTAAACAAGCACCCACCAGTTTTGACCTGCAATTTGGCAGCTGGTAACCCCTCTCAACCAAGCTGTATCCTCACCGATACTATGTGGGGCCTGATCCAGGCCCCTTTTTTATGGCTGCACAATAAAGTTCAATGCTCAGCTCACCACTCGGATTACGGTGCTAATATAATGCTATGGGCTGGTGCTGGCTAACGGTTCCGGAACATATAGATACTACGCACTTACGTGGACTTAGAGGACGAGCGATGATCGTAATAAAAGGAACAGTAACCGCAGCGGTAGCGAGTGTTTTGGCACTTAGCTCAACAATGGCGACGGCTGACCGCGGTAATAAGTATGAGTTTTCATTACAGGTGCCCTACCTGTATGACGAGAGTATCGACTTTGACGGCGGCGCCAGCGTCAAGGTGAATTCGGACGCCGGTTTTGGCTTTAGCGCCGGCTACAACTATTCAGACAATGTAAACCTACGGGGCAGCTTTACCTGGAACTCCACCAGCTACGACGCCGCACGTGTTTTGGATGATGGCAACAACACCGTCGAACCCTTTGGCGGCGTGTTTGACTCTTTTAGCGCCAGTTTAGTCGGTGACTACTACTTTTTAGAAGGGCCTTTTACCCCGTTTGTCAGCGCCAACTTGGGCTGGACCGCCGTAGATAGCAATATTGCCGCTGGCCCACCTAACGAGACCGTAGAAATACATTTTTCACAAACATACACTACAGCCGTCTTCTTTGATTTTTGTTTGATCATCATTCAACCACATTCGCTTAACA
>NZ_CAXAUC010000009.1:0-160259 GCF_963972205.1 uncultured Gilvimarinus sp.
TTTCGTTGCGGCTTCGCCTTCACTACAAAGCCACGCGTGCTGCGGGCGTTATGTGGCTTGACACTGTTGCGCAACGCGCTACAATAACTCCATGATCAAGTCATTCAAACACAAAGGATTAAGGCGCTTTTACGAGACAGGTAGCGCTCGGGGCATCCAGGCCAAGCATGAGAAGCGTCTTAGAATGCAACTAGCAGCACTGGATACCGCCAAGGAAAGCAATGACTTAGATATTCCTGGCTACAAACTTCACCCTCTTAAAGGTGATAGAAAGGGTGTCTGGGCAATTACCGTTAATGGGAACTGGAGGCTGACGTTTGAATTCTCCGACGGTAATGCCTATGTACTCAATTATGAGGATTACCACTGATGAAAATGTATAACCCCCCTCATCCTGGCGAGTTCATTCTGGCTACCTATATGGAGCCTTTTGGCCTTAGTTGCCGTTATTTGGCAGGACGGCTGGATGTATCGCCGTCTACGTTAAACCGTCTGCTTAAGCAGCAGAGCGGTATTAGCCCGGAGATGGCGCTTCGTCTTTCCAAGGCATTGGGCCGGACGCCTGAAAGCTGGCTGGCGATGCAAGACATGTATGATCTCTGGGTAGCAGGCAAAAGCGTTAAGCTCGACAAGGTGCAAAAAATTGAACTCGACGCCGCATAACCAAGCCATTAAATACGCTCCCTCCGGGCGCCGGACCTCTTTTCACTCGGCCGTTTATGGCGGGCGTTAGGATAATCAAAAAAACGTACCAACGTAGAACCAGAGGTGTGTTGGCTATTACAGAGTAGGTTACTGCCCAGTCGAGGTTTGTTTACGTTTTGGTGTTTTCAACTTCCAGTATTTTTGGGCCCTGTTGCAGTTTACCTATTTAGTAGTGAATTCAATTTTATCGTGTTCGTTAGTCTTAGCGCGTTTAGCTTGAACACGAGATTTCGTTGGTAGCGTATTTAAGGCTTTGCTATTTCAAGCGAAGCACCTGTGGCAGCTTAATATCAATCTATTCGCGCTTGGTAGTATCTGGCTTCTTTATCGAGCAATAAATAGCGAGGTAGTCGAGTACGAGGCAGCGATATCGGAGTAATCCTCTAAAAAATTATTTCTGTTTAAAACCTCCGGTTATCTCAGACATAAAGTGTTAATCCGAGTAAAATTTATTATGACATCACTGATGCTAATGATTTTTTCTTGTCTTGCTTTGCAGATGAAGGTGAGGGTTTGACGCCGTTGGCGATCTCTCTGAAAGAGGTTGTTGGTAGACAGGTTGCCGCTTACAGCAAAGGCGATATTAAGGCTTTCGTCAATACTTTTGCTGCGAACGTAAAGACCTATGGCAAAGGTGATGAGCTTCAAATATCTGGGATCAAAGCTGTAGAGAAGGCTTATGCTGGATACTTTGAGGCGCATCCGGATCTTCACGCAGAAGTAGCTGAAGAAATTATTCAAGGTAATTTTGTTATTTATAAAGAGCTCGTGTCCGACGCTGTTGATGCAAAGAATTTTTTGCGACCGCAGTATATGAAGTTAGGGATAATAAAATTCAGAATATCTGGTTCTTTCAATAACCCGCGTTATAGCAATGCCCTGTGGTAACGTCCTGGGCCTTTTTTGTATTGGCGGTGCTCAGCCCCGTGCTGCCATAATAGTGGTAGCCCTCTCACTCTGAGGCAGGCTATTTAGTAGCTAGTATGAGGTTAGCGGTGGTACCGGACTGCTTAGATGGCGTATATTGGTAGTTTATAGGCGCGAGTGTGTCCGAGCCGTACACGGCCAATTTATCAATATTGAAGGGCTAGAGGGGCTGCTGAATGAAAACCGACTTGCTGGTTGACCTAGCCGATGTAATGGATTTGATGCTAAATGCGGTTTGCGTGGTCGACCGGGATGGAAACTTTGTGTTTGTCAGTGCGGCGTTTGAGCAGATTTTTGGCTACGCCCCCGATGAAGTTGTCGGCAAGTCCATGATTGATTTGGTGCTTCCAGATGATCGTCCTCGGACACTCGGGACAGTCGAGGCCCTGCTAGAGGGGGAGTCGAGCCCTCACTTTGAGAACCGCTGGGTGCGTAAAGACGGCCGAGTGGTACATGTACTGTGGACGGCGCGGTGGTCTGAGAAGTATCAGGCGAGAATCGCCGTGGCCCATGACATTACCGAGCGCAAGCTGATGGAAGATCGGTTGACGCATATGGCGGGGCACGATCAGCTTACCAATTTACCCAACCGGGTCCTATTGCAAGATAGGTTGTTGTCCGGGTTAGCGCACGCGCGGCGTGAGCAAGTGTGTCTGTCTTTGTTGTTTATCGATATGGATGGCTTTAAGCAAGTGAATGACAGTTATGGCCATGCGGTCGGCGATACGCTGCTGCAGAAAATCGCCCAGCGATTGAGCGGTTGTGTGCGGGAGTCGGATACTGTGGGTCGCTTAGGTGGCGATGAGTTTTTGGTGCTGCTTAACGGGATTTCAGAGTGCGAGCATGCTGAGATGATTGCCGAAAAAATTCGCGCTGAACTCGGTAAGCCGTTTGAGGTGGATAGCCTTTTTTTGCAGCTTGCCCCGAGTATTGGGGTGGCCCATTACCCCGCACATGGCAACGATGAGCAGCAGTTAATCCATAGTGCCGATCAAGCCATGTACCGCGCAAAAAAGGCGGGCGGTAATCGGGTGTCGGTATTCTTGCCCGCCACGGTATAGCGAATACCATGCTTACGGCGACTCTGCGTTGGCGTGAGAGTGGCTTAATCACCCTAAATCCCCGTTTTGCTTCTGACCTGCGCCTGCATTAATATGCCCCGTACCCCGGTTGGCGGTGATGCCGCAATACCACTATTTACCCGAGAGAGCCTGATATGTCTGCTAATCCCTTCGCCGCATTAGAGTGCTTAACGCTTGAGAACCCGAACGCCGGCCCAAGCGATGCGTGTGTGATTTGGCTGCACGGTTTGGGAGCCAGTTGTAATGATTTTGCCAACCTGCTGCCACAGCTGAGCTTATCGGCCGGGGCACGTATTCGCTTCGTGTTTCCCCAAGCGCCACAACTGGCGGTAACCGTGAATGGCGGCTACCAAATGCCTGCATGGTACGACCTGCAGAGTTTGGATGTTGATCGAAAATTTAACGCACAGCATTTAGCGCAGGCCAGTGTTGCGATAAATGAATTGATCGAGCAGCAAGTCGCCGCAGGCATTACCAGTGAGCGGATTTTAATGGCGGGGTTTTCTCAAGGTGGGGCGGTTGCCTATGATGTGGCGCTTAACTGTACGCGGCCACTGGCGGGCTTAATGGCACTCTCGACCTATTTTGCTACAAGTGATACCTGTACTTTTTCGGCCGCAAATAAGAGCCTTGCCATATCGATCCAGCACGGTTTACAAGATGAGGTGGTGTTGCCTGAGTTGGCCGTGCGGGCGGAGTCTGTTTTGCAGGCGCAGGGGTATCAGTTTGATTCTCACCGATACCCGATGGCGCACGAGGTATGTGGCGAACAAATTAGCGATATCAGTGCGTTTATTAATCGTTGTTTGCCTGTGCTGGGTTAGCTGCCCCGACTGTGCTTTGCCACATCCGTGTGGACATTTTGCGTTTGCGTCGGGCTGCAATAAAAAGGGGCTATATTGCTATTTTTTGGCTTCTTGGCGAGCGCGGACATTGGCCAATAGCGCTTTTAGCTCGGTCTCGGCCCAGGTAACTGCTTCGGCTTCTGTGTTGAAACCCTCTTGAGTCTTAGAGATAACGGTTTTGCGGGCGCTGGCGCGACGAGTCAGTTCTGCGCGCCATGTGCCGTCAACCTCGGTGATTTGGTAATCAAATTTTTTGCCTGTGGCCATATGTGCTCCTGCACCTAGCGGTGCTGTCTGCGGTATTAAGTGCCTGCATTATGCACGCTTGCTGCGAACAGGCAACCGCTTTTTACGGGCTGAGCGGTTTGCTTATAATACGGCTATTATGCGGTATGGTTGGCCGCTACTGCTTATGAGCGGCGGGTGGCGTCTATGCATACGAGCCCCGTCGTATGGGACTATTAACAGATACTAGAGTGGTATAGTGATGAAGATTTGTGGTGTTGAGCTAACGGCAAACGATGCCGTGGTCTGTCTACTTAGTTTGGAGCAACAACAGTTTATGTTACCAGACTGTCGTGTGCGAAAGTTAAGCCTGCCTAAAGAGCACACTCGTGACGACTTACAAAAGTTTCAAGCGACTTTTGCTAAATTGATGGAAGATTACCAAGTGGACAAAGTCGTTATTCGCGAGCGTATGACGAAAGGCAAGTTTGCCGGAGGGGCGGTGAGCTTTAAGTTAGAAGCGGCCATCCAACTTATGACCGATATTGAGGTTGACACGCTTTCGCCGGCGGCGATCAAACAGGCGATATCGGACAACCCGCTACCGATTCTATTTTCAGAGACCGGACTAAAATCTTTTCAAGAGGCGGCCTTTACCGTGGCTTATGCCTCTCATATGTCGGCATGAATAAAGCGAGTATCGACTATGAATAAAGAGCAACCCAATAACCCTTTGCATGGCATTACTCTAGAGGCGGTGTTAACGCAACTGGTTGAGCGTTACGGCTGGAGCGGACTGGCCGAGAGAATTAATATCAACTGTTTTAAAAGTGACCCGTCTATTAAGTCATCGCTAAAGTTTTTACGTAAGACGCTTTGGGCCAGAGAGAAAGTAGAGGCTTTGTACGTATCGACCTTTTCTGAGGCCTGAACCCTTTTGTCGGTAATGGACGGCTGCGGGTAATCCAGCTGATGAGTTTATTCGTATTGTTTAACGTGATCTATTGGGATGCAGGAGTACGAAAATGAAAATGACGTCAATAGGGTTGCTGGTACTAATGGTTGCGTTAATAGGGTGTGTGGGAAAGCCCGATAGAGTAGAGCCGGTGACCGATTTTAATGTCGAGCAATACCTTGGCCAGTGGTACGAGATTGCCCGATTGGACCACAGTTTTGAAGAGGGCCTAACGCAGGTAACAGCAAGCTACAGTCTTAATGACGATGGCAGCGTTAAAGTGATCAATCGGGGGTTTGAGGCGGAAAAAGGCGAGTGGGACGAAGCGGAAGGTAAGGCGAAGTTTGTTGCCGACCAAAACACAGCGTTTTTAAAAGTTTCGTTTTTTGGCCCGTTTTACGGCTCTTATATTGTGTTTGAGCTAGACGATGATTACCAATACGCGTTTGTCTCTGGCCCAGATACCGGTTATTTATGGTTGCTATCGCGCCAACCCACGGTATCGGAAGATATTATTCAGCTATTTGAGCGCCGCGCTAAAGCGCTAGGTTTTGCGACAGATGATTTGATTTATGTCGATCAGGCGCCAAATAAATAACCCCACGTGAGTGTTAGCGAGATAAAAACCCCCGGCCAAGTGGCCGGGGGTTTTTGGTTTTTCGGCCGGCTGTACCGCGTCGTTATGATGTGTATTTTAGATGGTACCTGAGGTTTTTTGCCGGCAGCGTTTCTTGGCGGGCCTTGATGCCTAAGCGAGATGTGTACTGATTTGCTATGCTGTATTAGTAAGAGTGGTTTTTTGCTGGTATCACCGACAATCTAATAACAATGAATGGTGTAAGAATGACGAAGTTCAGTATACGACAAGAGGTTCCTGATGATATAGGCGCCATTTATTCGCTGCTGGAAGCCGCATTTTGCGATATTGCTTACTCGGATCAAACCGAGGCCGAAATTGTGATGGCACTGCGCGACGCTGGAGCCTTAACGGTATCTCTTGTGGCCGAAATTCAGGGCAATATTGTGGGTTATATTGCCGTTTCACCCGTTACCTTTAGTGGCGGTGGCCAATACTGGTATGGTCTGGGTCCAGTGGCAGTCGCCCCGGTGTATCAGGGGCGCGGCGTCGGCTCGCGGCTTATTGAGGGTGCGTTAGAGAATTTGCAGCACCAGGATGCCGAGGGGTGTGTGGTATTGGGCGAGCCGAATTTTTACGGGCGGTTTGGGTTTCAGTCGTTGCCTCAGTTGAGCTTTCCCGGAGTTACCGGGGAATACTTTCAGGCGCTGCCGTTCACAAAAACTCTACCTGCGGGTGAGGTTCAGTATCATCCAGCGTTTGCCCTTGCTAATGCCTGATGGCGGTACTGCCGCGGCGTGGTGTTAAACCAGCGTTTAAAGGCGCGATTAAAATTGGCCTGGTCGGCGTACCCTAATAAATAGCTTATTTCACTTAACGCCAGCTGCGATTGCGGTAAATAATCCCGCGCCAGCTGTTGTCTAACGCGCTCTAATAAATCATTAAAGGTAGTGCCTTTGGCCTGTAACTTGCGTTGCAGGCTGCGGCTGCTCATTGCCAGATCTTGGGCAATTATCGCGGCACTAATATTTCCGCTAGGCAAGTGTTTTAGCATCCGTTCAGCGACGCGCGCGGGTAAGTTGTCGAGCACCAGACGGTTGAGGTTTTCCAGCGCGACTTGTTCGTTTAATAGTGCAAGTTGCGCATTGGCACCGGGAAGGCGGATATGGGCCTGTTGCGCGTCAAGTGCGATGGTCGAGTGCAGTGCACCGGGTTGTATTGGGCAGCCGAAAAACTGGCCGATCGCATTAGCTGGGTCGTGATAGCGGTGTTTTAGGTGAATAGCAACCGGGCTAAAGCTAGGCCCCAATAAGGCGCGACACATGGTGACGACGGCCGCTACCGCTGCAAGGTTGGCCGATCGCTGCGGCGTTAAATCGGCATCAAAGCTAAGCAAGTAAAGGTTTTGGCGCTGTTCGATAGTCACCTGCAAGCCGTTGCTTATTAAGCGCGCGTAACGCACCAGGCGCCCCAGGGCATCGTGCAGTGTATCACTGGCAAGCCAAGCAAAGCCCAGGGCATTAAACGTCGTGCTGTGCCAGAGCTGCCCCGCTTGTAAGCCCAGTAAATCATTGCCGTTCGCTTGCTCGGATAGGCGCCACAACTGGTGCATTTGATCGGTGGGGTAACGGGCGTTGCCATCTCCGAGTAGCGCCGGGTTGAGCCCCGCTTGGGCAAACACAGAGCGCGGCTCGATGCCTTCGTCCTGTAGGGTCTCCCACAATAGTTGGGCCCAGCTGGTCAGTGTGGAGTAGCGCATGAAAGGCTCCTTGGCTATTGGATAATTGTACGGCAGTAGCCCCTGCGCCGGAAGTGGCGCCCAAAGCTAAACGATTGGCGGGTGTGGCAAAAAAATCATGGCCTAAAACTCTTAATCTGGATTGACCAGCAAGGAGAGAACATTATGAGCCACGATATTAATTATTTTCAGCACACCCTAAATGAGCCATTTGTTTGTTTTGGGCGAGGTTTGCATACAGGTTTAGCGGTGGTGATGAGAGTTTTACCCGCCGAGCCAAACACCGGACTGACGTTTGTGCGCCGGGATTTACCGATGGGTGAAAATGCAATTCGGGCGATTTGGTTTAACGTGCGGGACACCCAGTTAAGCACGACATTAGGGAATCGCTTTGGCGCCAGCGTGAGCACCGTTGAACATGTGTTGGCAGCGTTAAAGGCTCACGGAATCGATAATGCCCGGCTCGTATTAAACGCGCCAGAGGTGCCGATACTGGAGGGAAGCGCGCGCACTTTTTCAGATCTAATTTTAAGTTCTGGTCGCCGGGTGCAGTCAGCAAGGCGCCGGGTGATTGTGGTGCGCAAACCTGTCGAGGTGAAAGAGGGTGATAAACTCGTCCGGTTGTTACCCTCGCCCGAGGCCACGGCAGATGTCGAAATTGATTTTCCGTCGGCGGCGATTGGCCGGCAACGTTTGAAGGGTATTGCGTTAGATGAGGCAACTTTTATTGCGAGCTTACGCGATGCCCGAACCTTTGCCGTTCAGCGCGATGTAGAGAAGATAATGGCCGAGGGGTTAGCGCAGGGCGCATCTTTGACAAACGCGATACTGGTTGACGATGACAAGGTTATTAATCCAGAGGGATTGCACTACAAAGATGAATTTGTGCGCCATAAAGTATTGGACTTATACGGCGATTTGGCGCTGGCCGGTGCGCAGATTATTGGACACTTTAAAGGTAAAAAAATTGGCCACGGGCTCAACGCTCGGTTGGTGGCCAAGCTGCTGAGTGATACGAATAATTTTACCTTTACCGACCGCGAATTTGCCGAGACTTATTGGGCTACTATCAACTACCGCAATAGCGCGTGATGACTCGCGCTACTGATTGGGTGCCACGGTTAGCTCTACCGTGGCGCCGGTTAGTGCCGCGCTGTAAGCCGGCTCGCTATTGATGCGGCCCGAGGCTAAGCCCCGATCGGTTAAGTAGGTGGTGATGGCCTGCGCGCGAACATTGGCAAGCCTCTCCATATCGTCACTGGAGATCTTAATATTTGCCGCCATTTCTTTAAATAACTTCTCGGCAAGTAATACCCGAGCGCGCTCTTTAGTGATCGATTGCTCTTGCATTATGGCATCAAGCTGATCAGTGAACTGATTGTCGGTTTGTTGCCGATAGTAATCCTCTATGGCCTGTAACATTGTGTCGTTGTCTAAAAGAGCCTCAAGGTCATAATCCATAGCGGCTAAGGTGGCGATATTTGTATCGGCCTCGGGGTCGTTTAGCAGTGCGGCCAAGTGTCGCCTTTGAATGGCCGGACGCTCTTCTAGTTTACCGGCGTTACCGCGTATAACCAGATTAAGGTTGGTCTTTTTGTTTAGTGCTTTGATGAGCTGTTGCAGCTTATCTTGGTTGTCGCTATTTAACTGGCCCGAGCCGGCCGCGAAGGTTATCGCTCCTAGATCGTCATCGCTATCGACCAAAGAACCCAGCAACGTAAATGGCGAGGCGGCGGCTTTTACCAATATATTGACAAAGGCTTTAGCAATAAGCCCTGGAACATTAAAGCTAGGGTCGGTGGTGTCGCCACTGATGTCTAAATCTAAATCGATATTGCCTTGCAAGTCGCGCAGTAGCGCCAGCCCTAATTTTATGGGTGCGTTAATGGCTTTATCGCTGTCGACCGACGAGCCCAGATTAAAGGACTTTGCCAGAATATTATTCTCACCGTTTAGCTTGTTGCCGTCGATTTTATAATTGAAGTTGTAACTCAGTTTACCGTCATCGACTTGGTAGCCAATGTAAGTTCCGGTGTAGCTCGACATAGGCGCCAGCTCTAGGTTTTTTAAGCTGCCTTTAACATCAACACCTAGGTGCTCGGGGTTAAGCCCTAGTTGGCCATTTAACTGGAACGGGGCGTGTTGGTTAAATAAGGCGCTCACGGCAATGCTCGATGGGTTTGTGGCGGCCGTGCTTAACTCAGAAAGCTCGACCGACAACTCATTAATGGACGAGACAAAATCTGGGTTTTGGAGGCGGTCGGTAAAGTTAACTTTGCCCTGTTCGAGGGTAAATTTGTTCAGCGAAAATGTGGGTGAATGCTTCTGTGTGTTAGCGGCAGATTCAGTCGCTTCGGTTTCCGGCGTTTTAGGTGCTTGTTGGCTGGCGTTGTTCGCCGCAGCGTTTGTGTCTTCTGAACTTTTGGCGAGCAAGTCCCAGTTGGCGGGCGTGTCTCTTATCAGCGTTACCTCGGGTTTTTGTATGTTGATAGCGTCTATCTGGGTGTTAAGGCTGGGCACATTGAGTTGGACGCGACTGACGTCGACGTTATCGATGCTGAGTAATTCGCCCTCTGTGGCGCTGTTTATTAAGGTGAACGCTTGCATCTGGGCATTGGTTTGCAGGTCGATGTTTAGCTCGGGCTTTAACGTCAATTTAAGTGTGCTGTCGCTGGCAAGTGTGCCTTGGGTAATCGCCGCTTGTAAGTGGGGGTCGAGGTAGGGGTTAAAAACGCTTAATTGCAGCGGGCCGTGCTTGATGCCCAGGTCTAGTTTTAATGGTACGGGTATCAGCTCACCCGTCATTGATAGATTGGTGTTTTGGTTGATTACGGCGCTGGCGGTAAGGTCTGCCGTGTGTGCTTCGGTTAGATGCAGCGGCGTCGCGTGAATGTCGATATCACTGAGTTGCCAGCTGACCGCCGGAGTTACGTGTTGGTCGCTAAAGTTCATGGTGCTGTCTGCCAACACAAAATCGTTAACGACAATGGACCATTGATCTTTCGGTGTGGACTCATCTGGCGCGTTGGCTTTTTGGTTGCTATCGGTACCGGTTTTTACTAAAAGCGATTCATAACGAAACTGACCGTCTTTAGTCTGCCACTGGTTTAATAGCATGCCGCGATACTCTAGTGCCTCGATGCTTAGGCTGCGGGCCAGTAAATCGAGCTCAATGCCGCTGGCGCCGAGTTTCTCGGCGCGCAGCATAGGAGGATCTTGTACGTCGTCGTCAAGGGCGAGATCGGTCAGCGTTAGCGAGCCTTGCTTGAGGTTGATGGTGGTGCCATCGTTTGCGCTGTTGTGGGCAATATGTATTTGCGCGCTGGCAGCCAGTGCGCCATTGGTTAAATCAGCGTTAATTTTATTGCGTAAAAAATCGGCAAATGCCGTTAGGTTTAAACGCTCGGCTTGCAAGTCGATGTCAAATAACAGTGGCTGTAGTCGATACTCGCCGGTCAGGGATAATTGCCCGCCATTGGCAAGCGCGGCACTGACTTTAAAGGGGTTTAACAGTTCGTCGCCTGTGGCTATGTACAAATCGTTAAACGTAAGCGATAGATTGGCGATATTGAGGTCGGCGTTTACATCACCGCTGCTGTCGCGGTAACGCGCGTCACCCTTATCGATGGTGATTAGGGCGATGGTAAACGCAAAACTTGATGAGTCGTCGGTTGTGGGAGCAGGCTCGCTTTTGGCTCGCTCGTTTAATCGCGCGATAATAGGGTCAAAATTAAAGCCCTTTTCATTTTGGTGAATATAACTATCGGGTTTGGTAAGTTCGACTTCCTCGATAACTAAATGGCGGTTCCACAGGGTTGCCCAAAAGCCCGCATTAATGCGCAATTGCTGCCAACTTAGCAGCGGGTGCTCGGGCTCGTCGGCAATGGCAAAACCCACACTTTTTAGCTCAAAGGTAAAGGGGTTATACGAGAACGACTCGGCGCTTACGCTGCGCCCGAGCATCTGCGTGCCTTGGGTTTCAGCCAGTGACTTAAGCTTGCCGGGCAGGTAAAAATACCCGAGCAACACATACAGAAAATACAACACGACCAAGACAATAAGCAAAGTCTTAGTGCTTAAGCGCAGCCAGCGCCGACGTTGTATGGCATCCATGGCAAAAACCTCAGTAACAGCGGTGGCCGCCATAGCGGCCGGAATAATAAGTGTAGCGTGGTTGGCCGGTTAGTCGACCGCCCCTATCGCGTCGGGAACAATTCTTTACGGAGTAAACTCCGCCGGTAGTATGCTCTAAAGGCCCCACTGTACTATAGTTTGCCGCTTGCGATTGTTAAACCCACCCTTTTATGAAGCAGCCCTATGAGTAATTCAGGCGCAACCACTGCGGTGACCGGCTCGCTTTGGCGCCGCGTGTTACTGCTGGCACTGCCGGTGGCGGTGCAAATGCTGCTGCAGTCTTTTTTAGGTATGGCCGACGTCATAATGGTCGGCGGGCTAGGCGCCGAGGCGGTCGCGGCAGTGGGCTTGGCCGCCAAGCTGCACTTTTTGATGCTGGTTACCATGATGGGGGTTGCCACTGCCTGCGCCATTTTAGTGGCGCAGTACTGCGGCGCTGGTAATCGCGTGCAAGGCCAGCGCACCTTGGCGATGGCGCTGGTGGTTGGCACGGTGTTTATGCTGCCGTTTACCTTGGCGTTTGCTTTGGGTGGTGTTTGGCTACCGCTGATTAACCCCGATGTCGCCGTGGTACAACTGGCGGTGACTTTTTTGCTGATTAGCGCACCGGTATTGCTACTGACTCAGTGGATTACCGTTTATGAGGCGGCCTTGCGGGCGCTGGGTAATACCACGGTGCCTTTGATTATGGGCGCGCTGGCGGTGGCGCTGAATATCGGCCTTAATTATGTGCTTATTTTTGGCCACTTTGGGTTTCCTGCCCTTGGGGTTGCCGGCGCGGCCTGGGGCACGTTGCTATCGCGGCTGGTGCAACTTGGCGCCACCCTGGCATGGCTTTATGGGGTAAAACACGATTTTGCGCTGCGCGCTATGGATTTTATCCGGGCGCTGGCGTGGGCGCCTCTTAAACGCTTTTTATGGTTTGCCTTGCCGCTGCTTATTAATCACGTGATCTGGGCGGTGGGTAACGCCGCCTATCATGTAGTCTCGGGGTTTGCCGGCACTGATGCATTGGCGGTAATGGGGGTTATGGTTCCCATCGAGAGTAGTTTTTTTGCGCTGTTTGTCGGTTTGGCCAATGCCGCAGCGGTACTGGTGGGGCAAACCTTAGGTCGCGGTGATATGCCGGGCGCTTGGCAGCTCTATCGGTTTTTTAATCGCTTAACACTGGTGCTGGTGTTTAGTTTTGCCGGCGGTTTGTGGTTGGCCAAGCCCTGGGTGTTGGCTGTGTTTGCTCATGTCGATGCGCAAACCACGGCGCTGCTTGAGCAGACCCTTGCGGTGTTTTGTTTGGGTGTGTGGGTCAAAGTCTTAAATATGCTGCGCATTTTAGGTATTTTGCGCGCCGGCGGTGACACCCACTATTGCTTGGTGGTAGATGTGATTGTGATGTGGGTGTTTGGCGTGCCTATATACTTGGCGGCGGTGTTCTGGACGGATTACTCGTTTGTGGTGCTGTACGCGCTTACCTATATCGAAGATGCTTTAAAGTGGCTGCCCATCCGCTGGCGAGTGGGGCGGGGTATTTGGGTCAAAAACCTCACCCACTCTTAACGGTTGTTTTTACAGTTTGTAACATTGTGTTGTGCCCGACCTGCTAAAGTGTGCCCAGCAAAATTGATGACACGGACTGTTTTTAATGGCAACGCTCACTCGCTACACACTTACCTGCTGCTTGCTCTTGGCAAGCCTTGGACTTTTGTTGTTTGCCAACAATAGCTCTCGCTTGGTGGTACACAACCTGCAGCTAGAGCAACAGGGCCGCACCTCAGACATCGCCGAGTTGCCCTTAAAACAAAATTTGATTGGCGAGTATCAGGTAAGCGCCGATATTAATCCAGGCAACCATACTAGGTTATCCCTACGCGTTATCCCCGACGATGAACTGCTGGCCCTAAGCGTTAATGGCGCTCCGGTTTCGCTGAGTGGTTTTAACCGGCAGGCGCTGCGCGACTACAACAAAGGCGTGGTGATCGCGCTGCCCCAGCTAACCCCCAATAGCCTTAACTATGTGCGTTTTACGTTGCGTAACCAAAGCAATCCCGCCGGCTTTGACTTGCGCGCGGGGGCGCCGGTGACGGCCACGCAAATAGCGCTCGCGCTGCTGGCGTTTGCCTTGTTGCTCTGGGCGCTGGCGCGGCATATGCCTGTGTCGCGGGCGCAAGGGTTATTGCTAGTGGGGAGTTTGGCCGCATCGGTGGCATATTTGAGTGTGACCGACTCTTACACTCGCACCTTTGATGTCTACGAGGGCGGCGGCCATCGCGATTATATTCACTACCTTGTTGATCATCACCGTTTGCCGCTGGCCTCCGAGGGGTGGGAGTACCACCAGCCGCCGCTGTACTACGCGATTGCCGCCCTGGCGAAAAGTGCTCTAGTCGATACCGAGATTGCGGATGACCGCTGGGCGCAGTGGTTGGCCCTATGGTTGTGGGTGGTGTTTTTATGGGCGTCACTGGCGGTGTTGCGTGTGGCTTTTCGCGCGCATCGCTGGGCGTTGTGGTTGGCCAGTTTTACCGTGTGTTTTTGGCCGTCGGGGATTGTGCACAGTATTCGTATTGGTAACGATGTGCCGCTGTACGCGTTTTACGCGCTGGGGTTTTATTTTACCTTGCGCTGGTGGCGCACCGGCGCCACTAAGCTGTTGGTGTGGGCGGCTTTTTGGGCGGCAGCTGCGTTGTTAGCTAAATCGAACGCGCTGGCCCTGTGGGCGGTATTGGGTTGTTTGTGGTGGGCGCGCACGCTGCATTCAGGGCGCAATCCATTGGCGCGGCTCTACCTTCGGCGGCGCAGTGTGGCATCGCTGGGTATTTTGGCGTTATTTTTTACCGTAGCGGTGGCGCTAAATTTGGGCGATAACATTTGGTATTACCTTAAGGGCGAGTCGTCCGACTGGTTGCTCTCTAATGTCAGTACGACGATTCACAGTGGCCTTAAAGTGGGCAACGAGCCCGCCAATTATTTGGTGTTTGATCTGGCGACCTTTTTACAGCAGCCGTTTATCAGCACTTGGGATGATCATTACGGACGGCAATACTTTTGGAACTTTGTGTTTCGCTCGAGCTTATCGTCAGAGTTTTTTTACTCGGGTAATCCATTGCAGTGGTGGGGCATAGTAAGCGGTGTGTTGTTATTGCTGATGTTGGTTGGCCAGTTTTATTTTACCGCGGTAAGCAATGCGGTATTGAATAACGGCCAGCGGCTGCGCTGTGTGTACCGGGCGTTGCCGTGGCTGCTGGCGATTGTGTTTCCGCTGTTATTACTGCTCGCGTATCGCATTAAAGTCCCGCTGTCGTGCAATACCGATTTTAGGTATATCTATATGGTTCTAGTGCCACTGGTGTATTGGTCGGCACTGGCGTTTAAACGCCGTCGCGCTGGGCTTGCCGCATTATTGGCTGCCAGTGGGCCAGCTATTGGCGTGTTGAGTTTGGTGTGGCTTTTGTTGTTGCTCAGTCAAGGGTAAGAGTATCGGTGGTTAGTATCTCGCGGCTTAACTCGGCAATACTGCTGCAGCCGGTCAGCGCCATGGCTACGCGAACCTCGCGCTCGTAAATGGCGATAATATCGCGCACGCCAGCACCGCCCCGGGCGGCTAGGCCGTAAACCCAAGGGCGGCCGATAATCACGCCGTTGGCCCCCAGGGCTAAGGCGCGGACGATATCCAACCCCGAGCGCACACCGGAGTCCAATAAAACTTCTAGCTCGCCGGCAACTGCATCGACGATCCGCGGCAGGGCGACGATACTCGAGAGTGCACCGTCTAGCTGGCGCCCGCCGTGATTACTCACGACAATGCCGTCGGCACCGAGCTGGGCCGCCTCGCGGGCATCCTCCGGATCGAGAATACCTTTGATTACCAGCTTGCCCTGCCAGTGCTGGCGAATGGTTTCTAAGCTTTTCCAGGTGACGCTGGCGTCGAAGTTCTCGCCCAGCCAGCGCCAAAACTCGTCGATGCCGGCTTTGTCGCCCAACACCGAGGCGACATTACCCAGAGAGAGTGGTTGCCCCATGAGGCCGACATCCATTGCCCAGCGCGGGCGCGCCAATACCTGACACACGCGGGCCAGCTGTCGTTGCCAGGCGCTGCCGCCCGATAACCCCGAGCGAATATCGCGGTAACGGGTGGCGGGCACGGGCATGTCGACGGTAAACACTAGGGTGCGACAGCCAGCGGCCCAGGCGCGCTCGAGGGTGGCTTGCAAAAAGCCGCGATCGCGCATCATGTAGAGTTGAAACCAAAAACCCGCTTGGGTGCCGGCGCTAACTTCCTCGATGGAGCAGGCCGATACGGTCGACAGGCAAAAAGGTACACCGGCTTGCTCGGCCGCACGGGCGGCTTGCACCTCGCCCCGGCGCGCGTTAAAGCCGGCAATGCCCACTGGCCCCAGCGCTAGGGGCAAACTGACTGGCTGGCCCAATAGGGTGCTCGCGGTGCTAACGCAGCTTACATCGCGCAGTACCCGCTGGCGCAATGCCAGTTGCTGAAAGTCGCGGTTGTTGCGCGTCAGGGTAGTTTCACTAAAGGCACCGCCGTCGATGTATTCAAATAAAAAATGGGGTAGGCGCTTTTTGGCAAGTAGGCGGTAATCACTGACGCTGGCCGGTATCATGGGCGGTGCCTGTAAAGTGGTTAACAAGGTATTATTATGGGGTGTTAGTTGCAGCCAATAAGTGTAACACCCTACGAGCGATATATTTTAAATATAAATTATATTTTACATGTAAAGCCTGTCGTGGTATACAAAGCACCATAACAATTGCCAGCGTGGTGGCTTAAGGGCCGGTTCGTATCCAGGAGAAGCAATGCCTTATAACAATAATCGGGCACATCGTGTAGGTGGCTTAGCGCTGTGGTTACCGTTGTTTCTGATCGTCAGCCTGTTCTTTATGTGGGGCGTGGCAAATAACCTTAACGATATTCTGATCACCCAATTTAAAAAAGCGTTTGTGTTAAGCGACTTGCAGTCGGGCTTGGTGCAGTCGGCGTTTTACTTTGGTTATTTTGTGTTTGCGATTCCCGCTGCGCTCGCCATGAAGCGCTTTGGTTACAAGGCGGCGGTGATTGTTGGGTTACTGTTATACGGCGCTGGGGCATTGCTGTTTTACCCGGCGGCACAAGCGCACGAGTATCTGTTTTTTTTGGCGGCGCTGTTTATTATCGCCAGTGGTTTGGCGTTTTTAGAAACCTCGGCCAACCCTTTAATTGTCGCGATGGGCGACCCAAATACCGCCGAGCGCCGCCTTAATTTTGCCCAATCGTTTAACTCTCTTGGCACCATTTCGGGCGTATTGGTTGGCCGCGAGTTTATTTTGTCGGGTATCGAGCACAGCCCCGATGAGCTCGCGGCGCTATCGGCCGCGCAGCAAACCGCGTTTTATACCACTGAGGTGCAAGCGGTGCAGGGCCCCTATTTGGTCATTGCCGCCGTGGTGATTGCCTGGGCGTTGTTGGTGGCTTGGGTGAAGTTTCCGGCGACGGCCAAAGATTGCGACGATACCGAGCCGGTATTGCGCAAGCGAGACTTTTGCGCGCTGCTTAAGCGGCCCTACTACCGCGCGGCGGTGACGGCGCAGTTTTTTTACGTCGGGGCGCAGGTGTGCATTTGGAGTTTTATGATCCGCTATGGCCAAGAGGCGATGCCCGACACGGGGGAGAAAGCTCTGGCGACTTACCTGAGTTTTTCCCTGGTGGCGTTTATGGTGGGCCGCTTTGTCTCGACTTGGCTGATGGGCTATATCAAGCCCGCGCGGCTGATGCTGATTTACGCTGTGGTCAATATTGGCCTGTGTGCGCTGGCGATGTTTAGCGCAAATCAAGCCGGGTTAATCGCCTTGGCGGCCACGAGCTTTTTTATGTCGCTGATGTTTCCCACCATTTTTGCCTTGGGTATTAAAGGCTTGGGTGCCGAGGCCAAAGCTGGCTCATCGCTGCTGATTATGGCCATTATTGGCGGGGCGATTCTTACCGCCGTGATGGGGCTGGTGTCTGACATTAGCAGCATTCACACGGCGGTGTTGGTGCCATTGATTTGCTTTGTGGTGATCGCCTTATTCGCCCGCACCAGCGAGCGACAAAGCTGGCCACAGCAAGAGGCTTAACGCGGTGGAGATTATCGATGCCCACCAGCACCTGTGGCAGTTGGCCCGGCTCGAATGCCAGTGGCCTACGCCAGATTTAACGCCTATTTACCGCGACTTTAGCGCGGCCGATTTTAACGCTGTTAGTGGCCCCGTGGGGGTGAGCGGCTCGGTATTGGTGCAGTCGCAGCCGTGTGCGGCCGACACCGAGTATTTACTACAACAGGCAGAGGTTAACGCTGGCGTTGGCGCCGTCGTCGGCTGGGCCGATTTAGCCGCGCCCGAGTCGCCCCGTTGTATCGCGCAGCTTGCCCTACACCGCAAACTGCGCGGTTTGCGGCCCATGTTGCAGTGCATTGCCGAGCCGGATTGGATCATCCAGCCGGCGCAAGCGCCGGGGCTGGAGGCAATGATTACCGCGCGCCTGAGTTTAGATGCCCTGATTAGCTCGCGCCATCTGGGGGCCATTCGCCAGCTGGCAGCGCGTTACCCCGAGCTAAATATTATTATCGATCACGGCGCCAAGCCTAATATTGCTGAGGGCCAATGGGGCGACTGGTACGAGCCGCTGGCCGCGCTGGCGGCGCAAGCCAATGTTAGCTGCAAGTTGTCGGGCTTGATTACCGAGGCGGCCACGTCAGCCGAGCTGACACAAACCGGTCGTTACATCGAGGCGCTGTGGCGGCTATTTGGCCCCGACCGGCTGCTGTGGGGCAGCGATTGGCCGGTGCTAAATTTGCAAAGCGATTACCCCAGTTGGCTGACGTTTTGCCGGCAATGGTTAAACGCTAACGCCCCGGAGGCTGAGGCGGCGGTGCTGGCAGGCAACGCCAAGCGGCTATACCGGATACAATAACCACTGCACTGGTATTTGCCGGATAATTCGGCGATATTGAGGCGCAGCCCCACTGAACTAGACCGCAGTGAGGCTGAATAAAAGCGCACTATAGAGCGACGCATGTGATTATCGCTAGCAGTCGCCGCCCCAGACCCAGACAGGTTAATCTACCAACAAGAGACTAGTTGAGCACACAAAATGACTGACAAAGCACAAGATGTGGCCGGTGACGCTGACAACCGTAAATACAAAGCGCCCGCGCTTGAAAAAGGCCTGGATATTCTAGAGCTGCTGGCCGCCAGCGGTAATCCGCTAACCACCTCGCAAATGGCCACTCAGCTAGGTCGCTCGGTGAGCGAGCTGTTTCGCATGGTGTTGGCGCTGGAGTATCGCGGTTATATTGTCGCCTCTGACGATGGCCGCGACGGTTATACCCTGAGCAATAAGCTATTTACCTTAGGCATTGCCCGCGCACCCAGCAAAACCCTATTGGAAGTGGCCCTGCCGGTCATGAGCGAGCTGACCCGTCAAATCGGTCAGTCTTGTCATGTAGCGGTGGTTTCGGGCGATCAAGTGGTGGTGATTGGTCGTATCGAAAGCCCAGGCGATTTAGGCTTTTCAGTGCGGGTAGGTTATCGCCGGCCGCTAATTCAGGCGACGTCAGGGCGCCCCCTGTTTGGCTTTCAGTCACCCGAGACCCGCGCTTTAATGCTCGATAAACTAGAGGGGTTTGACGCGGCCAGTATCGAGGCTTTTGTGCGACAGGCCGATGAGACCGTAGAGCGCGGTTACGTTAGCGATGCCAGCGATTTTGTAGCGGGGGTGACCGATTTATCGGCCCCGGTACTGGGCTCGCGGGGGGCATTGGCTGCTATTACTGTGCCTTACGTTAAAACGAAGCCGCAGGTTTGTACGTTAGAGCAAGCGCTGGAGCATTTGCGCGCGGCGGCCGAAAAAATCTCTCGTCAAATGTCGGAATACAGTTAGTAGCACCGCTCTGACGGGTACCAAAAACGGGCAAATACCTTGTGGTATTTGCCCGTTTTTTTATGGTGGAGTAACCGGTTCGTCTTGCTCATCAAAGTGTTTTTATTTATGATTCAATTTTTAATTATAAAAAAGGATGGCTGTGACTGCGAGCTTATCTGACAGGCCTACTCGGCTAATTGGCAGCGATGTGTATTTGCCGCCATTTGGTTTTGGCGCCGCACCGCTGGGCAATTTGTACCGCGCGGTGGCGGATACGCAAGTGCAAGGCGCTCTGGCGGCGGCGCAACAGGCGGGCTTTAGCTATTTTGATACCGCGCCACATTACGGCTTTGGTTTAAGCGAGAGCCGTTTGGGGCCAGCTTTACGTGCAGATGCCGTGGTGTCCAGCAAGGTAGGGCGCTTACTGGTGCCAATTAGCGCCGCCGAGCGTGCCGAGGTTCGCCAGGGCTTTGCCGACACACCCGATTTAAAGCCGGTATTTGATTACACCTATGAGGCAGTGATGGCCTCTTTTGCCAGCTCTTGCGAGCGTTTGCGGCGCGAGCGAATTGATATCGTCTACGCCCATGATTTAGGGGCACTAACCCACGGCCCTGACGATGATTTTTACTGGCAGCAGTTTGTCGAGGGTGGCTATCGCGCTTTGCAAACGTTAAAAGCGGCGGGCCGGATTGGCGCCATTGGCCTAGGCGTCAACGAAACCGCTGTTTGCGAGCGGGCGCTTAACGAGTTAACGCTAGATGTGTTGTTACTCGCAGGGCGCTACACCTTGCTGGAGCAAAGTGCGGCGCCGTTATTAGATAAATGCGCGGCGGCCGGCGTATCGGTCGTTGTGGGTGGCCCCTTTAATTCGGGCATTTTAGCCCGCGGTGTGATGGGCGAGGGGCCGCACTATTACAACTACGAGCCCGCGCCCGAAAGTGTTGTCGCGCGGGTGCGGGCCATCGAGGCGGTATGCGCCGAATTTGCAGTGCCCTTAAGTGCGGCGGCGCTGCAGTTTCCGGCGGCCCATCCGCAAGTGGTGTCGGTGATTGCCGGCCTTGCCAGTGCCGCCGAGGTGGCAAGCGCTAAGCGTTGGTTAGCTCACGCTATTCCGGCGGCCTTTTGGCAGCGCTTGCGCGAGCGGGGTTTACTTGACCCGGATGTGCCGCTGCCCGCCACCGGGTGCTAATGCTTATTGTGAGTCACAAAATTTATGGGTAATCGCTATTTATGAGTAACGCCTCCGGCCAGCTACAGCTGCTGCTATTGCACCCGGCGGATAACGTCTTGGTCAGTGTGCAAAGCCTGCGCGCTGGCACCGAGGTTGACGCCGAAGGGGTGCGCTATCAGATAGTCGAGCCCATAGCGGTCGGTCACAAAATTGCGCGGCTTGATATGCCCGCAGGCGAGAAAATACGGCGTTACGGTGCCCCGATAGGCTCGTTATCGCGTTCGGTAAAAGCGGGTGAGTGGGTGCATATGCACAACTTGCAAAGCGATTATCTGGCCAGCCATACGCGCCAGAGCGGTTCTGGCAACAGCTCAAACAGGAGCCCAAACGGTGAGTGAATCCCAACCCGCCCTGCACGGTTTTATGCGCAGCGATGGCCGCAAAGGTATTCGCAACGTGGTGGTAGTCGCTTATTTAGTCGAGTGCGCACACCACGTCAGCCGCCGAATTAGCAGCCACTTTGACGATTTAGATGTGCACCTTATCGGGTTTCCCGGTTGTTATCCCAACGAATACGCTGGCGCTATGATGCGCGCTGTGTGTACCCACCCCAACGTTGGTGCTGTGTTACTGGTCTCGCTGGGGTGCGAAAGCATGGATCGCGATGCGCTGCGCGCGGCCGTGGCCGCCAGTGGTCGGCCGGTGGAGCTGCTGGTGATTCAAGAGCGCGGCGGTACCCGGGCGAGTATTGCTAACGGCATTGCGTTGGTTGACGGTATGCGCCGGCAGCTGGCCGCACAGCAGCCGGTACCAATGGCGCTGAGTGAATTGGTTGTCGGCACGATTTGCGGCGGTAGCGACGGCACCAGCGGTATCACCGCTAACCCGGCCGTGGGGCGGTGTTTTGATAAGTTAGTAGAGCGAGACGTCGCCTGCGTATTTGAAGAAACCGGCGAGCTAATTGGCTGTGAAAATATTATGGCCGAGCGCGCCGTTAACCCTGAACTTGGCGGTTTGATTCAAGCATGTGTGGCAAAAGCCGAGCGCTACTATCGCACTATGGGTTTTGGCAGTTTTGCTCCCGGTAACGCCGATGGCGGGCTAACCACCCTTGAAGAAAAATCCATGGGTGCCTATTCCAAATCGGGCTCGTCGCCCATTAGCGGTTTAATAAAGCCCGGCGATGTACCGCCCAGCGGCGGTTTATATTTGTTGGATGTGGTGCCCGATGGCGAGCCGCGTTTTGGTTTTCCCAATATCGCCGACAACGCCGAGATTGTTGAAATGATCGCCTGCGGTTGTCATTTGACACTGTTTACCACCGGCCGTGGTTCGGTCGTGGGTTCGGCCATTTCACCGGTGCTAAAAATTTGCGCCAACCCCGAAACTTACCAGCGCTTGGCCGATGACATGGACATTAACGCCGGTCGTATTCTTACCGGCGAGGCCAGTCTGGATGAAGTGGGCGATGACATTTACCGCGCCGTGCTGGCGGTCGCCGGCGGTGAGCGCAGCGTATCGGAGGCGCTTGGCCACCAAGAATTTATCCTTACCTACAAATCGTTTGAGCCTATTGGCCCCGGCTGCTTGCCCGTACGGCACGTCAGTTAAGGGCCAACTTTCTCACCGCAACGGCTGATAAAACTATGGCGAGATTAAACAATAAAACCGCGTTGGTAACCGCCGCCGGCCAAGGTATTGGCCGCGCTACCGCGCTGCAGTTTATGGCCGAGGGCGCACGGGTGATCGCCACCGACATCAACGGCGATGCGTTAGCAAACCTCGATTGCGAAACCCACCAGCTGGACGTGACCGATAGCGCTGCCGTAAGCGCGTTGGCTACCGAGCTTGGGGGAATAGATATTTTGTTTAACTGTGCCGGTTACGTACACTCGGGTAGTATTCTTGATTGCGAACCGGGCGAATGGCAGCGCTCGATTGATATCAATATCAACTCGATGTACTACACCATACGAGCGTTTTTGCCGGGCATGCGCAGTGCCGGCGGCGGCTCAATTATTAATATGTCATCGGTCGCCAGCTCTATCAAAGGCGCGCCCAACCGCTGCGCCTACGGCATGACAAAAGCGGCCGTAATTGGGCTGACTAAAGCTGTCGCCGCCGATTTTATAACCGAGGGTATTCGCGCTAACGCCATTTGCCCCGGCACCGTACAAACACCTTCGCTCGAGCAGCGCCTGGCCGCCACTGGCGATTACGACTCGGCCTACCAAGCTTTTGTGGCGCGCCAACCGATGGGGCGCATGGGCCGGGCCGAGGAGATTGCCAAGCTGGCTTTATACTTAGCGAGCGACGACAGTGCCTTTACCACCGGCACCATTAATATTATCGACGGCGGTTGGAGCAACTAACAGCCCGCGAAAATTTATCTATAAAGCAAGGTGTAATTATGAAATTATTGCGTTTTGGTGAGCCGGGAAAAGAGCGACCGGGATTACTCGATAGCCAACAACAAATTCGCGATTTATCCTCAGTGGTGAGCGATATCGATGGCGATAGTTTATCGCCCGATAGTATCGCCCGTATTAAAGCCTGTGATATTGCAACGCTGCCCGTGGTAAGCAACGCGCAGCGTATCGGCGCCTGTGTGAACCGTGTAGGTAAGTTTATTTGTATTGGCTTGAACTATGTCGATCACTGCGAGGAAACCGGCCAAGCAGTACCGGCAGAGCCGGTGGTTTTTATGAAAGCCACCAGCGCTATAACCGGCCCCAACGATGGCGTGGTAAAACCGCGTGGCTCAGATAAGCTCGATTGGGAAGTGGAGATGGGTATCGTGATTGGCCGCGAGGCCAGTTACGTGGACGAAGCCGATGCGGCTGAGTATATCGCCGGTTACTGTGTAGTGCACGATGTGTCCGAACGCAGCTTTCAGTTAGAGCGTGGTGGCCAGTGGGACAAAGGCAAAGGCTGCGATACCTTTGGGCCTATCGGCCCTTATTTAGTCACCGCTGATGAACTCGAAAATCCATTGGATTTAGGGATTTGGCTCAGTGTTAACGGTAAGATGTATCAAAACTCCAGCACTAAAAATATGGTGTTTGGACCGGCCAAGTTAGTGTCTTACTTGAGCCAGTTTATGAGCTTGCAGCCGGGTGATATTATCTCGACCGGTACACCGCCAGGTGTTGGCTTGGGGCAAACGCCCCCAGTGTATTTAAACGTAGGTGATAAAATTAGCTTGGGTGTGGCGGGGCTTGGCGAACAAACCCAAACGGTTTTGCCATCACCCTAGCGGTTGGCCGCGCTCTAAATAAAAGGTAGCAGCATGTTTAAAGCATTGCTAATAAGTGTGGCGACGTTGACCTTAACCGCCTGCTCTACAGTGAATCAAAACACTCAGCCGGATGCGCTGCACTTATTATCTGGCGATGATACGCGGCTAACACTATTTACCCACGATGAGCGCGAAACAATGGCATCGGGCGCATTGACGTTGGGCGATGACGCGCGCGCTATCAGCGTTAACAGGTCGCCCGCTGGTATCGAGGTAAGCTGGCACGATAGCTGGTGGACCGGGTTTGAAATTGAATTCTCAGCGCCGAAAAATTTGTCCGCTTACCGCCACGGTGCCTATGTGTTTGATTTAAACCTTGAGCAGTTTGACAACGCCGGCTTTGATTTTGCGCGTTTGTGTGGCGGAGGTTGCGAGCGCCGAGTATCGTTAACCGATCAAGTCGTGCCACTCATTAAGCAGGGGCCACAAACGGTGGCGGTGCCCATGTCGTGCCTTGTGCGCGAAAACGACACCTTGTTTGCCGAGCGCACCCCGTTGCGCTTTGCCACGGGTGGTGCCGGCCAGCTAACGCTGAGCGATGTGCGTATAGAGACGCGCACGCCTCAAGTCGATATCGTTTTTAATTGCCCCGACTACCAAACCGCATCGGTAACACCGGCGCCGTTGGCGGAGCACTGGGCCAAAAGCTGGTGGATACCGCGGCATGAGCAAAAATTAAAAGTCGCGTCCGCAAGCGATCCGCAGTTAGTGTTTATCGGCGACTCTATTACTCAGGGTTGGGAGGAGTCGGGCAAGCCCGTCTATCAGCAAGCCTTTGCCGAGTGGCCCAGTTTAAACTTAGGCTTTAGCGGCGATCGCACCGAGAACGTCCTATGGCGTTTACAACACGGTGAAGTGGCAGATATTGACCCCGAGCTGGTCGTACTAATGATCGGCACCAACAACACCGGTCATCGTCAAGATGAACCTATCGCCATCGCCCGTGGCGTCGAGCAAATCCTTACCGAGCTACAGCGCCGCTTGCCCGATACCAAAGTCCTCATGCTGGCGATATTCCCACGCGGCGCCACCGCCGATGATTACGCCCGACGCAACAACACGTTAGCCAATGCGCGGCTACGCAACTTCGCCGATGATGAGCGAGTGTTTTTTGTCGACCTTAACAGTGTGTTTTTGGATAAAGACGGCAATTTATCGGAAGAGATTATGCCCGATCTACTCCACCCCAACGAATACGGTTATCAGTTGTTGGCAAATGAGTTAATTCCGCTTATTCGGAAGCACATGGATCGGTAAACCCCTGCGCTAGCGCGATAACGCCAAAAAGGCGGCCAGATACAAAGTCTGGCCGCCTTTTTTGTTTCGGCTTCTCGCCGCCTCCTATACTGCTGCCCCGTGCATCGGCATCGGGCCGATGTAGCGCTGGCGCCTAAGGTGCCAATTCGGATAGAAGGGGCACACGGCCTGGTTAACTGTGAGGGGCGCAAAGTAATGGTGGTAATGCCTGATCCTGACGAATTCGGTAACACCGACTCAGCGCTAACGGCAGAGCCTGAATAGCCAGATTTAATAGCCGGCGATCATAATACCGGGGATCATGAAGACCCTTTGTACTCAGAGGCGGTGGTGTTCGTGCGAGAGAAGAACAGTGCAGCGATATCGTTAGTACAGCGTGGCCTTAGAATAGGCTAAAATCGCGCCGCGCGCATGATCGAACAGATGGAAGCCGACGGAGTTGTGTCGGCTATGAGTGATACCGGTACCCGAGAGATGTACCACAATGATTCGGCGGCTTAGCTGCCTACTATGTTAGTTTTCGTCCTTTGCCGCCTTCAGGCGATTTGTTTACTCTATGTAGGTCTCGAATGGCCTAATCGCTTCGTTAAACTTTCTGAGCCATTTATCGTGATAATCTTGGGATTTTGGTGTTTTTAGCGCCAGCCTATCGCTCATAGAGATGAGATTTTTCTTACATACTAGGGCGCCGGTGCTGTTAGATTGCAGAGCTAAGTTAAAGCACTCTAGATACTCTGTAATTCGATGCATGTAGTCTTCGAGTTCTTCTATATTCGTTGCTGTGGCTTGCCCCCAATGAACTCTAGCGAATGGTAGTTGTTTTTCTAGGCTGACCCAGGTTTCTTTAATTTTTATAATCTGATCTTCATGTTGTTTGATTACGTTCTCTTTATGTTCATCTGTGATTTTAAGGGATTCAAAAACTTTTTCTAAGTCAGAGTAGGTAATCAGTAGAGTAATCCACCAAGGTTTACTCATTCTCTCAATTTGGCGTTTGAAAGTATAAATATAGAGTGTTATGTCTTTCGCTATATCGTACTTATCCTTACCCTTATGCTCTTTAATCCACTTGTTGTAACTCAAAAGAGCCAGAGTAAACCCTCCTCCAGAGCTCAAAGTTAATACGATGTTTCTTATGGTTTCCCAAAACCCCGGCCAGTTTATAGAGCAAGCCCATTCGTAAAAAATCATCCTATTACCCTTAAGTTTTATATTTTCTTATATTTACGTTTCAAAATTCGTCTCCAGCTTAACTTTTCTGAAGTTTGGTTGTGGTTCAGAGGATCCACTGCTAGCTTCTCTATTTTTATTTTTTTTGCATTAAACTCTCTGATAAAGCCGGACATATAAGGTTCGTCAGGGAGTCTCCTTTTGTTGTAGTTGCACTTCATGGAAAATTTATTGTAAATAATTTCGTATTTTAAGGCCTTGTCGAATTCTTGTTTTTTTGGGTCTAAAATCACAAGTACGCGTCGATAAGTGTCAAACATTTCGTCTAAGGTTCTTAGGAGTTCTTCGTATAATGGCTTAATTTCTTTATTGATGGTGATGCTTGCATCAAAAACGTCTAAATGTGATTCCTCTTTTAATTTGTTATAAGCAGATATTTTGTCCTCAATGGTTTTGGATAATTCTTCGTAAAGGGGTGGGTTAAATGTGTATCTTCCGCTTTGGTTGTTTATCTTGTCAGGTATTGTTATATATTCTTCAAATTTATTTTCATCTTCTATTTGATCTATAAAGCTATTTAATTGAATGGCCATTGCTCTTGATTGTATTGGAGAATCCCGCTTGCCTTCTTCTGGGAACTTAAAGTTATTAAGACCTACGTAATGTGAAGATAAAGCAGTAGGGAACTCGGAAATCTTGTGAAGGATTATCAATATTTTTTTTGCCGAATCCAGCTTAGATTTTCCGTCGTGCTCTTCCCTCCAGGCGTCTAATCCCTTGTATGCAGCACGAGTGCCCAGTACCGCGCAAAGGGCAATAGCACAGCTAGCAGCCGTTTGTATTATGCCTGCCCAATTTTCTGCGAGCATCATGCCGTATGCAGCAATGTTAATTAATGCAGCAAAAGCTTCAAGTAAAAGAGTGAATAAATCCATATTTGTGTGCCTGTATAAGTGAATTCCTGTTCAGGTTATTAGGTCCATGCAATACCGTGGGCCACCCCAAGTACAATCTACCGGCTTATGGCTGGATATCTAGTTTGGCATTTTCGGAGGAACGCGTCCTTGATGCAACCCCACGCCAGGTGATGAAGACTTTGCTGAAATGGTGAGCAAGGGCTGCTTTAAGACGATCAGCGCAAGCTTTAACGGGCCCAGTAGAGATACCACCATGACGCCTGAAGAAATCGCACAGCGTGAGAAAGACCTTAAAGCGCGTGAAGAAAGCTAGCGCACAAGAGGCAGATAAGGGCCAAATCTAAACTTTACGCATTGAATATGGCGTACCCTCTGTCGAGCACGTATCCTAGTATCCAACTTTTGGATGTCCCGAAAACATTTCCGAAGATACAGCGGGTACACTAGTACCGTAAAATAAAAACACGGCCCGCCCATGGCCCAATAAAGCTCTGGAGATAATAAAAACATGTCTGTTACCTATTTACTCTCGATGACCGTCGCCAGCATTGCCTTGCTGCTGTTTTTGATTATTGTTTTACGCTTGCAGGCTTTTGTCGCTCTGTTACTGGTGAGTATGGCGGTGGCCATCGCCGGTGGTGTGCCTTTGGCGGAGGTGACCAGTGTTATTCAACAGGGTATGGGCGGTACTCTGGGCTATATTGCCATTGTGATTGGCTTGGGGACCATGATTGGTGAGATTTTGCAGGTCTCGGGTGGGGCGCAGCAAATTGCCAATACCCTGACTCGGAAGGCCGGTACCGAGCGAGCGCCCTGGGCGCTGATGGCGCTGGGGCTGATTGTGGCGATACCGGTGTTCTTTGAGGTCGCGCTGATCCTGTTTATCCCGCTGGTTTACAGCTTGGCTCGGCGCACGGGTAAATCTTTGTTGTTATACGGCATTCCGCTGGTGGCGGGTATTGCGGTGGCTCACTCGTTTATTCCGCCCACGCCGGGGCCAGTGGCGGTAGCCTCTCTGTTGGGCGCGGATCTGGGCTGGGTGATACTGATTGGTCTGATGGCGGGCATTCCCGCTGCGATTGTCGGCGGTATTGTGTTTGGGCGTTTTATCGGTGGGCGCATCCACGTGCCTTTGCCCGAGTTTGCCCAGGATCACCTCGATTCACAGAACCAACCTGACAGGCCCCAGCCGGGCTTTGCGCTGGTGTTGAGTATTATTTTGGTGCCACTTGCCATGATTTTGCTTAACACCGCCTCCAAGGTTTGGCTGGCCGAGGAGCATCCGTTGGTGGACGTTATGGCTTTTGTCGGCCACCCTTTTACGGCTTTACTGACGGCGACTTTGTTGGCGTTCTATTTTTTAGGTACACGGCTGGGTTTTAGTCGCGACGAGATTCAGCGCGTTGCCACCCGCTCTATGGAGCCGGTGGGTATGATCATTTTGCTTACCGGCGCCGGCGGGGTGTTTGGCAAAGTACTGATTACTGCCGGAGTGGGCGATGCGCTGGTAGAGGCGATGAGCGGCTCTAACCTGCCAGTGGTGCTGTTTGCCTTTTTGATTGCCACGGTGGTTCGGGTTTCGCAGGGCTCGGCAACCGTCTCGATGGTAACCGCTGCTGGATTGATCGCCCCGCTGGTGCAGGCCGGTAGTTATTCCGAGCCGGTGGTAGCTTGTGTGGTGATCGCCATTGCCTGCGGGGCGACGGTGTTATCCCACGTTAACGATTCAGGTTTCTGGCTGGTAAAACAATATATGGGTCTGACCGAGAAGCAAACGCTGGCCTCCTGGACTGTACTGGAAACCATTTTGGGTTTGGTAGGTGTTACCGTGGTGCTAGTGCTGAGTTTTTTGCTGTAGGCGGCTCGTACCATAAATACGGCTACCCTCACAAAAAAGGCGACCTTAATAAGTGGGTCGCCTTTTTTGTGAGGGTGAGTAATAGGGTTTTATTCCGCCGCGTTAGTTATCGCCTCAATCAGCTCTGGATAAACTTGCTCACCGGTTGCCCGATTAAACAGCCCCATGCTGTGGTTACCAGTCACGCCGTTGTCCCAGTACACGGGAACGATTTGATGAGCGAGGGCCGACTCGGTTACCGCTTTGTTCCATTCGATACGGTAAGCCTCGTGGCCGGTGATTTGCTCGCGGCGGATGGCGCCGTACTCGCCCAGAATAACGCCAATGCCATTGGCGACGAATTTATCCTGCATCTTTTGCATTTGCGCGTTAAGAAAATCCTCGTGCGCCCAGCTCTCGGCTTTGGCCGGATCAGTGGCCGTGCTGCCCCATTGGGTGATAGTGCTATCTTCATTTAAGGTGAAGTTAAACGGGTCGTAGTAGTGCACTTCCATCAGCAGCTTATCGTGGGTTGGGTCGGTTGGCATAACGGCAAAGTTTACCGTGTGGTCGATGTTGGTATTAAAGCCCTGCACGACTAAAAAGCGCGAGGCATTGTTGCCGCCGGTAGCGCGGACGGTGTCGACAAACACTTGGTTAAAGCCATTTTGCACGGTGTAGTACTCCTCAGTTGGAGTGCCGTAATCGCCCTCTACCAGGACCTCGTTGGTGCCGGCAAAGAGTAGACGTTTGTCGTAGTCGTTAAAGCGGTTGGCAATCTGGGCCCACATGATGGCAAGTCGCTCATTGACGTACTCTTGCTCGGCGTAGGTCGGTTGCATCCAGCCGCCGTCCCAGTGAATGTTAAGCAGTACGTACATATCGGCATTGAGGGCGTAGTTAACCACCTCTTCTACTCGGTCCATCCAGTTTGGTTCAATAATAAAGTTGGCTTCATCTGAGAACCGGCTCCAGGCGACGGGTAGGCGGATAGTATCGAAGCCGGCAGCCTTTACCGCGTTTATCAGCTTTTGCGATGCCTCGGGGTTACCCCAGGCGGTTTCGCTGCCAATGGCTTCGAGTGTGTTGCCGAGGTTCCAGCCTGCGCCCATTTTTTGGGTGAGTGCGACGCTGGTGAGAGAGGCGTTAGCGTCTGAGCTAGAGGAGTCATCTGATGAGGCGATTGAGCTGGCTGACTCGGAGCTGGCAACGGTAGATGATTCTGAGCTGGCGCTTGCGGCGGGTTCTGCGCTGGAACTGAAGCCATTGTTGGCAGGATTTGAGGTGCCGCCGCTACTGCCACAAGCCGTGCAGACCAAGGTTAAGGTAAGTGCGATAAGTAAGGTAGGTGTTTTCAATGGGGCTCTCGCTATTGTGATCAGTTGTTTTTATATTTAAATTGTATTTTATACTAGAAAGTAGCTTTGAGGGCAATATTGCCGGTCGCTTTTCATTGAATAAGCCACTTTGATAGCAGAGGCGGTTGATGCCGGCCCGGCTTTTACCATAATGGTGGAGGCCATTGTGGTGTGGGCTCACGTATGCTGTGTTCGGCCGGTGGTGGTATTCGTCAATGCGATACTATTACGCAGCTTACTGGGCTAGTGTCGTACGATTGGCGTTGAGTTGTCGTAACCAAAACCTGTTAGTTCGGGTGATGATGGGCTCACATCAATCGCTACAGGGAAAAGAGCCTGGAGAAAATGATAAATAAAGATCTGATCAAAAAACTTCGCAACAATCGGTCTTGGTCACAAGATCAGCTCGCCGCTGTCTCAGGGCTTAGCTTACGTACGGTGCAAAGAATAGAGAACGAAGGTAGCTGTTCTTTGGAGTCCAAAAAGGCTCTAGCCGCCGTTTTTGCCATTAGCGCCAGCAGCTTGGATGTAGATACCACGGCGGCCGAGGTGCTGGCCTTGCAGCAGCGGGGGCGGAATTACGGGCTAGCGGGCGCTGGCGTAGGGCTTGTGTGTGCCTATATTGGGATTACGGTAGCTTTTGTCTCGGGCGATATAACCGCTAGCCTGGCAGGATTATATTATGGCGGCAGCGCTGCCTTTTGTGGTTTTTGTTGCGCAGCAATTGGCGTGTTTGCCAATAGACGTGAGCAAAAGGAAGTTACGATTTAGCAGCGCCACCCGCAGAAGGCCAGGCTTGCCCTCTGCGGGTGGCGTTATCATTGGTGCCGAACGGTATCGGATAGTTTGCTATTCCATATAGTTTAGGCACGTGTGTACTTCATTGGTTGAGCCGGCAATAACGGGCACCTTTTGGTGCAGCGACGTTGGTACGATGCTTAATAAAGAGGTGCGTTCATCAAAGGCACTGCCGCCACAGTTTTCAATAATTAGCGCCATCGGGCTGGCCTCGTAAATAAGCCGAAGTTTGCCCGATATTACCTTTTCTCTTTTATCTGATGGATACAAAAATATTCCACCACGACAAATCACGCGGTGAATATCCGCCACCATCGCACCAGTCCAGCGCATGTTGTACGATTTTTGCCGAGGGCCGCCGCTGCCATCCAATAAGTGCTGTACGTAGTTGCCAAATTCACGTTTCCAATAACGGGTATTCGCCATGTTAAGGGAAAACTCAGAGGTTTGTTTAGCGATGGTGACCTTTGCATCGGTCAGCATAAACATGTTGGCCTCGGCTTGTAAGGTAAAGATATAAGTGCCTTTGCCAAAGGTAATTACCAGTTGCGTCGCCGGGCCGTAAAGCACGTACCCGGCACACAATTGATGGTTGCCACTTTGTAAAAACGAGGCCTCTGGGTGGCCGTCATTCAGCGCAGGTAAAATCGAGAAGATAGTTCCCACAGCGCCGTTCACATCGATGTTAGTTGAGCCGTCCAGCGGGTCAAAGGCGACCGCATAGGCGCCCGCGGGAGCGGCCGTAACGACGTTATTCTCCTCCTCAGAGGCGATAAATTTCACCGATTTATTCAGGCGCAATTTATCTTTTAAGATCTGGTTGCTCAGCACATCCAGCTGTTTTTGCGTCTCGCCAGAGCTGTTTTGTTGATCTACCGAGCCGGTAAGCCCCTCAATAGTGCTGTGAGACAAAATCCCTGAGATATCCACGCAGGCGGCGATGATATCTTTTACGACGGATGCCAAATCCAGCTCTATGGCACTGGAGAGTAAGAAATTCTCAAAGCTTTTAAAATGTAGACTATTCATAGCGATTGCAGCAATTAAGGTCAGAGAAGGTAGTTTTTAAGCGATCGATCATAGAAACCTCGGCTTTGCGTAGCCATACCCGAGGGTCGTAAAACTTTTTATTGGGCTTGTGCGAGCCCTCGGGATTACCGATTTGCGCTTTAAGATAACCCGCGTTTTCACTGTAGTAATTAAATACCCCTTGCCAGCTTGCCCACTGGGTATCGGTATCGATATTCATTTTTACGACGCCATAGCTAATGGCCTCTTGAATATCCGCTAACGAAGAGCCAGAGCCACCGTGAAAAACGTATCGCAGCGGGGGATTAATGGCAGTACCTTGCAGATCGCGTAAATAATCGCGTGAATTTTTCAGTATCTCGGGTTGCAGTTGCACGTTGCCGGGCATATACACGCCGTGAACGTTACCGAATGCGGCCGCGATATTAACGTTAGGGCCAATGCTCGATAACACATGGTAGGCCTGTGCGACTTCATCGGGTTGCGTGTAGAGTTGGCTGCTGTCCATATCGCTATTGTCGACGCCATCTTCTTCACCGCCGGTACACCCCAGCTCGATCTCGATACCCATGCCTAAGGTGTGCAGTTTTTTGTAGTACTGCGCCGAGGTGGTAATGTTCTCGGCCAACGGCTCTTCCGATAGATCAAGCATGTGCGAGCTAAATAAAGTGCGGCCGGTAGCGGTCAAACTTTTCTGGTTAGCATCGATAAGCCCGTCAATCCAAGGCAGCAATTTTTTAGCGGCGTGATCGGTATGCAATATAACGGGAACGCCGTAAAATTTTGCTGCGATATCAATATAAGCTGCGGCCGCGATAGAGCCACGCACCGAGTTCTCTATAGCATCGGCGCCCACGCCTTTGCCAATAAAGAATGCCGCACCGCCGTTAGAGAGCTGAATAATAACCGGCGAATTTACCGCTTTAGCGCACTCGAGGACGGCATTAACCGAATTGGTGCCAACCACGTTAACCGCGGGCAGGGCATAACCACGGGTTAACGCGTCATTGTAAATGCTGTCGGCATCAGCACCACTGACAACGCCAGGTTTTATGTTTTTTACTGCTGTGTTCATAGCTACTCCGTGATAGTTATTTTAATTCGCATTGTGTGCAGATCTGCAAAAAATGCGCTGGATCCAAACTGGCGCCGCCTACCAGCAGGCCGTCAATATCCGCTTTATCCAAAAGTTCACAGGCGTTCTCGCGGCTAACGCTGCCGCCGTAGAGAATTCTGGTTCTCTGCGCAAAGTCATTGCCGAACTTTTCGGTAATACACTCACGAATAAATTTATGCACGCTTTGCGCTTCGTCGGGTACTGCTGACTTTCCTGTGCCTATCGCCCAGATTGGCTCGTAGGCAACGCATAGCTCGCCGGTGGTTGTGTCTATCGCGTTTAATCCTTCGTCTAATTGCCGAAAGATAATGTCTTTGGTGATTCCCGCATCTTTTTCTTCTAAGTTTTCACCTATACAAAGCACGGGTATTAAACCGTGGGTCAGTGCATTTTTAACTTTGATGTTGCAGCTGATGTTGTTCTCGCGAAACATTTGGCGCCGCTCGCTGTGGCCAATAAGGCAAAGGGAGCAGCCAACTTTTTTTAGCATCTCGGCAGAGGTTTCTCCGGTATAAGCGCCGGATTCAAACTTGCTCACGTTTTGGCTGCCGATTTTTACCTCGGAGTGGTGCAGCAAGCTGAGCATGTCCCTTATATAGATGTAGGGTGGACAGACGGCGATATCAGTATCAAATTCTTTGCCTACCAATGACGCAATTGAGTTACACATAAGATCAATACCGCCGTTGAGTTTCCAGTTGGCGATGATTAATGATCGGCGAGGCGTGGTAGAGCTGTCTTGATTGGTCACTGAATATCTATCCCAAAGATTAACGATGTTATTGCCCGGTCTTGGCTGGCAACCGGTCGTACAGTATCTGAGCAAATCATAGAGTAAAAATATTGGTAAGACAACCCTACCAGTTTTCAGTAGAGGTCATTCTGGCGGATAAAGTTGTCGCTATAGTGAGCGATAAGCATGTTTTTTATACAAAAAATGCCGTATTTAAGGGGGCGCTTAGGCAGGGATGATGGCGGTTAGGGGCGCTATCAGCTCGCAAGAGCAGGACGATTTGTTGTAAACAGTGCTCTGTCTAGGTATATTGGCAAGGTGGTAATACCATTTATTGGGCGATACGACGTCACTTGCCGTGCTTGCGCCTTTGCGAATTTGGAGTAATCAGTGAATACACCCTTAGTCTTAAATGAAGATCGGTTGTTTCCGACTGAACCGGGCGAGCGCGCTATTGCCCGCGAGCTGTACAACAGCGTCTATAACCTGCCTATTATTAGCCCTCACGGTCACACCGATCCTAGCTGGTTTTCGGGCAATGCTAATTTCTCGAATCCTACCGAGCTGCTCGTTAGACCGGATCATTACGTGTTTCGCATGCTTTACAGTCAGGGTGTGGATTTGGCCGAGCTGGGAATAGGCCGAGCCGGCAAGGCGGTAGACCCTCGCGAGGCATGGCGCCTGTTTGCCAGCCACTATTATTTGTTTCGGGCAACCCCTAGCCGTACGTGGTTGGATTATGTATTCAAAAATGTCTTTGCGCTGGACGTCGTACTGTCGGACAAAACCTCCGATTTGTACTACGACACAATTTTAGAGTGCTTGGCGCAAGACAGCTTTAAGCCGCGTCAGCTGTTTGATCGGTTTAATATTGAGTTGTTGGCGACCACTGAGTCGCCACTAGACTCGCTTGAGCATCATCGCACCATTGCCGAGTCGGAGTGGGGTGGCCGAGTGATTACCGCCTTTCGGCCAGACAATGTGGTCGATCCCGAGCACGCAGGCTTTAACGATAATATTGATCAGCTAGAAAGTCTTACCGGTGAAAGTGTATCGAGCTATAGCGGTTATCTAAATTCGCTGCGAGTCAGACGCGAGTTCTTTAAGCAGCACGGCGCTACCTCAAGCGATCATGGGCACCCGACGCCAGCCACGGCCGATTTATCCGAACAAGAGGCTGCGGCACTTTACGCTAAGGTGCGTTCGGGTGATTTTAGCGCCGCAGAGGCGGAGTTGTTTCGGGCGCAAATGCTGACCGAGATGGCAAAAATGAGTATTGATGATGGATTGGTGATGCAAATTCATCCGGGCAGTTTTAGAAACCATAACCAATCTGTGTATGAAAACTTTGGTCGCGACAAAGGTGCGGATATTCCGGTAAAAGCCGAATTTGTGAATAACCTTAGGCCGCTGTTATCGACGTTAGGTAACCACAAAAACTTAGAGATCATTTTGTTTACGTTGGATGAAACTAACTACGCACGTGAGATTGCGCCGTTGGTCGGTCACTACCCGAGCCTTAAAGCGGGCCCCGCTTGGTGGTTTCATGATAGCCCCGAGGGAATGAAGCGGTTTCGCGAACAAATGACCGAAACCGCAGGCTTTTATAATACCGTCGGCTTTAACGATGATACCCGGGCGTTTTTATCGATTCCGGCGCGGCACGATGTGGCCCGGCGCTGCGACTGTGCCTTTTTAGCCGGATTAGTTAAAACCGGGCGCCTGAGTTTGCAAGACGCGCACGAGGCGGCTGTTGATCTAACCTACAACTTAGCGAAAAAGGCGTACCATTTATGAAACCACAAAAGCCTTTAAATCTCGTGAACTTTGCAGAAGCTAAACCGAACTTTACGAGCTTGCCACGGGATAAAAAAACCTCAGATCATAAAATTGTGCATATTGGTATTGGGGCTTTTAGTCGAGCTCACCAAGCACTGTATACCCAGGTTGCCAATGAAAAAGCCGACAGTGATTGGTCGATTGTCGGGGTTAGCTTACGCAGTCCCGGCGTGCGCAATATCTTAAAGAAACAGGATTATCTGTATACGATAATGGAGCGCTCTTTGACCGAGAAAAACGTGCGCTGCATCACCTGCCTAGAGAACATTTTAGTGGGTAGCGAAGACGCTGGCAGCGTGATTGAGCAAATAGCGAGTGAGTCGGCCAAGATTGTCACCATTACGGTGACGGAGAAAGGCTATTGTCAGAAAAACCAGCGTTTAGACGAGTTAAACCCCGATGTGATGGCCGATATTCGGTCGGGCGAAGCCACTACTATGCCGGCGTATTTAGCCCATGCGTTGCAAAAGCGTAGCAATAAGGGGTTGGGCGGTTTAACCATTATTAGCTGCGATAACTTGCCCGATAATGGCGAGATTCTTAAAAACGTTGTCAAAGATTTTGCCGATAATCTTGACGTTGATTTGCGAGACTGGATTGACGATAACGTGAAGTTTTGCTCCACCATGGTAGATAGAATAGTGCCTGCCGCCACAGAGCAAGTCATCGATACGGTCTCGGAGGCGGTAGGGCTGATCGATGACGGCGCGCTTTTGTGTGAGCCCTATCGGCAATGGGTTATCGAAGATAATTTTGTGGGGTCAAGGCCCGCCTGGGAGTTGGCCGGCGCACTATTGGTGGCCGATGTTTCGGTCTATGAAAAGCTCAAACTGCGTATGCTTAATGGCAGCCACTCGTCTATCGCCTATATTGGGTCGCTGCTGGGGGATGAGTATATTCACGAAACGGTTTCCAGATCGGTGGTGCAAGAGTTTATCGAGCGGCTAATGCGCGATGAGCAAAGCCAGTCGCTTACGGTGCCCGATGGAATTAATGTGCTCGAGTACAGCAAGGCGATTGTCGAGCGCTTTACCAATAAACACGTGCCCTACCGCAATGCTCAAGTGGCTACCGATGGCTCGTTAAAGTTGCCGCAGCGGTTGCTCTTCGCGGCGATTGACCTGCGGAAAAAAGGTTTAACCCCAAACCTGATCGCGCTGTCTGTTGCGGCCTGGATTCGCTACCTGGTGGGCTACCAGCAAAGCAGCGCTTATCCGGTGAGTGATCCGAACTTAGCAGGGCTGGCGAGTATTATGGCCGCGAACGCAGACGATGACGTTCAGCTGGTAAAAAGCCTGATGGCTGAGTCTGGGGTGTTTCCTGAGGAGCTTCAAGACGATGTGATGTTCGAGTGCTTGCTGATCAAGCACGTAAAAAATATCGCATCAATGGGCATAGATAAAGCAATTGCCGAGGCGGTTACGGGTTAAGTTTAGTGGCTTTGCGTTAAGGCTTAAGTGGTGGCAGACCGGCCAAACTAATTTGGCCGGTCAAAGTAGGTTGAGGCCGCTTCAGAGGCGTTGTCGATGTGTACTCGCATGGCGTTGCGGGCTTTTTCTGGGTTGCGTTGTTCTAGTGCTTCGACAATGCGTTTGTGATCTTCTATCGAAGGGTGCACGCCTTCTTGCCTTAAGCGCTCGAGAAACGCCGTGCTCAGCTCGGATTCGTTGCGCAGCTCCCACAGCCAATCAACTACGGCCGATATCGCACTGTTTTGGCTCGCATCGGCAATAATTTTGTGGAAAGTCCAGTCGGCTTTTTCAGAGGCGTCTTCGTGCTTTTCCTCTTCGGCCATGTCTCGCACTGCTGTTTTAAGCTGGGCGATTTGCTCGTCTGTAATCCGCGCGGCCGCTAAGGCGCAGGCTTCCGCTTCCAGAATGTAGCGAATTTCCAGAATTTCAAAAGGGCCAACACCTTTATCGCCAGTGTCTAGCTTGGGCTTTTTGTTAGAGACATAAATACCAGAGCCGGTGCGAATTTCGATAATGCCGGATAGCTCCATGGCAATCATCGCCTCGCGAATCGTCGGGCGGCTAACGCCCAGCTTTTCTGCAAGGTCACGCTCGGGCGGGAATTTATCCCCAGGCTTGAGAGTGCCGTCTTTAACCAAGCCAGAAAGCTGCTCGGCCACTTTGATATACAAACGGTCTGTTTTAATCGTGCGAAATTCCACTGTACGAACCCACTGAAAATTTGGGAGAAGCCTGCTGCCAGGCATCCGATAATCGCCATGAACCGAAAGCTCAGTGCCTGGCGAAGCTGGTTATGATTTGTAGCATATATTAACCAAGTTACCGCAATCATTGAACCTGTTTGACCAAAATTAAAGCCTTGTTTTTGTTTTTGTATGTTTGTATCGTATCATGGTAAGGTGGCATTACCAATTGTGGCCAATGAACAAGTGGCGAGCGTGAAATAACGTGATGAAAAATAAAATAGTGACCTTTGGCGAATGCATGCTGGAGCTATCTCAGCTTAACCTCAGTGATTACCGCCTCGCCTATGGCGGCGATACGCTAAACGCGGCCGTGTATATGGCTCGTGCAGGAGCAGACGTGCGCTATCTAACCGCGCTAGGCACTGATCAATACAGCGACTATCTGCTCGATTGTTGGCGCCGTGAAGGTGTCGATACGAGTTTGGTGACCCGTTTTGAGGGTAAGGTGCCCGGGCTATACGTCATTAATACCGATGATCATGGCGAGCGCAGCTTTGAGTACTGGCGCTCGGCGGCACCGGTTAAAGACCTTATCCAACTAAAACCTGAGCTGTTTGCCGAGATGGGTGACGTTGATATGTTTTACCTCAGCGGGATTACTCTGTCGCTGTTTGGTGAATACGATCGCGCCAAAATATACAACTTCTTACGCGAGTTTCGCGCAGGCGGCGGATTAGTAGCTTTCGATACTAATTATCGCGCAAAGGGCTGGGAATCTCCTTCACGGGCGAGAGAGGCCATTACGGCGCTTTTGTCGATGGTCGATATTGCTCTACCCAGTCTGGATGATGAGCAAGCGTTATTTGGATTTTCCAACCTAGATGAGTGTGTCGCGCACTATCGTCAATTGGGCGTAAACGAAGTCGTTATTAAAGACGGCAAGAATGGCTGCTATTCGCTTATTGCTGGCGAGCTTTCGCACCATCCGTTAAAAACCGTAGTAAAGCCGGTTGATACAACCTCGGCAGGGGATTCCTTTAATGGTGCCTACCTGGCGGCTAAGTCAATGGGTAAGCCTGTGGCGGACTCTATCGCTGCGGGTCAGGCTTGTGCGGCTTACGTGATACAGCAGCCTGGCGCCATAGTCGCACGAGAAAACATTAAACACTGAGATAAAACTTGTGAAAACTATAATGATAAAATTAGCGCTATTGGCGTTTACGGTTGTGGCGCTCGCATCCTGCAGTAAAAGCCACGATGTCCGTGTTCTAAAACTAGCCCATGGTTTGGATGCGAAACATCCGGTACACCTCTCGATGGTGTACTTTGCCGAGCAGCTGGAGAAATACTCCGGCGGTGAGATGCAGGTACAAATATACCCGTCGGGCCAGTTGGGTAGTGAACGTGAGCTAATCGAGCTGATTCAGATTGGCAGTATCGATTTCACCAAAGTATCGGCCAGCTCTCTAGAGCCCTTTATTCCTAAAATGAAGATATTCAGCGCGCCATACTTGTTTCGCGATGGCGAACATTTATGGAAAGTGCTCAATGGGCCAATCGGTAAAGAACTGCTAGATTCGGGCACGCCCTACCGAATACAAGGGCTGGGCTATTACGACGCGGGAAGTCGTAGCTTTTACACCACTAAAAATCCTGTCGAGTCGCCCGCAGATTTAAAAGGCATGAAAATCCGGGTGATGAACAGTCCGTCGGCCGTGGCCATGGTAAAAAGCATGGGCGGCGCACCTACGCCGATATCCTGGGGCGAGCTTTACACCTCTCTGCAGCAAGGTGTGGTTGATGGGGCAGAAAACAACCTTCCCAGTTTCTATCTCTCAAAGCACTATGAAGTCGCCAAGTACTTAATTCTTGATGAGCATACATCCATACCCGATGTGGTGATTACGGGTACAAAAAGCTGGGGCCGACTTAACGATCAACAGCGCGAATGGGTTGCTAAGGCGATGAGTGACTCGGTTTCTTATGAGCGAAAACTTTGGCACAAGGTAAGTCAGGAGTCTTTGGCGGCAGTTCGAGAAGCCGGTGTAAAAGTAATCGAGGCCGATAAAAGTGCGTTTGTCGAGAGTGTTAAGCCGATTCACGAGGCGATTGAAAGCTCCGAGTATGGCAAACTGTTTAACAACATACGAGAGGTTCGCTAATGTCTCTAGCTAAGGTGTGTAATCGGGTAGATTACTTTTTAGAGGTGTTTACCAGTGCGCTTATGGTTGGTCTGGTTCTAGATGTGACATGGCAGGTGGTTACCAGATTTTTTACCGACAATCCAAGCTCTTTTACAGAAGAGTTAGCTCGCTTCTTTCTTATCTGGATAGCATTTCTTGGTGCGGCTCATGTTTTTAGAAAGGGTGCTCACCTTGGGTTGGATTATTTTGTCGAAAAATTTTCGCCAGACGCCCAGAATAAAATTGTAAAAACCATTCTAGTGTTTGTCGTGATATTTAGCGTTTGCATACTGCTGATCGGTGGCAGTTCTCTGGCGTATCTTGCCTGGGATCTGGACCAGTCCTCTGCATCTTTGGGGTTGCCTATCAGTATTGTCTACCTTGCAATTCCCGTAAGTGGCGTATTGTTTCTTTTGTTTTCAGCCGAATCCTTTAAAAACTACTCTAATATTTAGTGGAAGGCCCATGGATATATCCGTTGTTATTCTAATCGCAAGCTTTGTCGCGCTACTGCTGCTTAACGTACCAATAGGCATTGCTATTGCGCTGTCGGGATTTTTCTCGCTGTTGTTAAGTTTGGACTTTGTCTCAACCACAACCACCATGGCGCAGCGCATGTCGGCTGGGGTTGACAGCTTTGCACTGTTGGCGATTCCCTTTTTTATCTTGTCTGGTTTTCTAATGGGGCAAGGTGGTATTGCTCATCGGCTTATTGAATTTGCTAAAATTTTAGTGGGGCGTTTGCCTGGCGGTTTGGCTTTTGTAAATATCTTATCTTGTACACTATTTGGCGCTATTTCGGGGTCGGCTGTTGCGGCCACTTCTGCCATCGGTGGTTTTGTTATACCGGAGATGGAAAAAGACGGTTATAGTCGGGAGTTCTCTACTGCCGTAACGGTAACGGCCTCCACCACGGGTATGTTGATCCCGCCCAGTAATATTCTTATTGTGTATTCTCTGGCCAGTGGCGGCGTGTCTATTGCGGCCTTGTTTTTGGCCGGCTATCTTCCGGGCCTGCTCGTTGCCTTGTGTTTAATGATTGCAAGCGCAATTTACGCTAAAGCCAAAGGCTATGGTATCGCCTCGGAAAAACAGTCGGGCGAGCTGCTTAAAAAGACGCTCGATGCGATCCCGAGTTTATTTCTAGTATTATTGGTTATTGGCGGTATTGTATCTGGCTATTTCACGCCAACGGAAGCGGGCGCCATTGCCGTTCTTTACTCGTTTGTGTTGTCTACTCTGATTTACAAAGAAGTAAAAATAAAAGACCTATCAGGCGTTTTGAATAAGTCTGTTTGTACGACGGCTATCGTTATGTTGCTTATTGCGGCCTCGTCAGCGATGTCTTGGGTTTTGTCGTATGAGAATATTCCGCAATCTATTAGCGACTTCTTTTTGAGCTTTAGCAACAACCCTATTATTGTTCTGCTAATGATCAATATCTTGCTGCTGCTGGTAGGTACGTTTTTGGATATGACACCAGCGGTGTTAATTTTCACTCCAATATTCTTGCCAATTGTAGAGGCATTAGGCATCTCGCCAATTCACTTTGGCATTATTATGATTCTAAACTTATCTATTGGTTTATGTACTCCACCGGTGGGTAGCGTACTGTTTGTGGGCTGTAGTATTGGTAAAACGTCATTGGCGAAAGTGATACCGCCGCTCCTACCGTTGTATTTAGCTATGTTTATCGCACTGTTGATTATTATTTGTGTGCCCGCATTGTCGACTTGGTTGCCTATGGTGTTTGGCCTGTAATTTTTTCTTGTTTTTACTGAGGTTAGTTTTCGCCTAGAATGCGCAAGCGTGTAAATCATCGCTCACAGAGCTGAAGTACTGTCTCTTTATCGTGGTACTCTGGCTTTGTGAGGCGGTCGACATTTCTGTGATTTAGCGAAATAACCTATGCATACGTATTCAAGAAATACGTTGCAACGCTCGCTTCTAAGTGTGACATCGTCTATTAATGTATCATTGGTTATAATTTTATTGTCATGCCTATGATTTTCATCACTTTTTATTAGCTGTTAACATTCAATATAAAAAAAATAATAAAATAGCCGACGCGGTATAGGTGTTTTTGTGCGGTTAATCCTTGAATTACCTCTCTTCTGAATACGTTTTCACGAACATTGAATAAGCTCTTCCTGTCGTTACACTCCAAGATGCTGTTTGAGCTTGCTAGCGGTCATATGTAGGCCGTGAAACTAGTCTCAGGCGACTCTCCATAAATACGATCATAAACCAATAATAACTGGAATCTTATATGCGTAATGTAACAACGATAGCCAGCCGCAGGCTGGCGTTAACGAGTTTAGTAGTGGGTGTGTTAGCTGCGATACAGGGTTTGTCGGCGACCGCCGAAACCTTGGCAAGTTACGAGGCAGAGAACGCCGGATATTACGGCGGTGCGCGGGTTGAGAATAACCACGATGGCTTTTCGGGGACCGGGTTTCTTGGCGGTTTTACCGATAGCGAGCGTGGTAGCGCGGCAGTAGACTTTATCGTCGACGCCCCAAAAGAGGGTGACTATGTCGCCAATATTCGTTATGCCAATGGTACCGGATCGACGAAATCCCTTGCGATGTATCTTGATGACACTTATTGGCGCACGGTCACTTTTAACGCTGGCGCTCATTGGGGCGATTGGAAAACGGCAAGTGAATCTATTGCATTAGATCCGGGCTCGCATATCGTCAGTTTACGCTTTAACAATGATAACAGCGGTAATGTTAACCTTGATCGGCTTAGTATCGAGGGCAATGCGCCGGTGGTAACCAATGGCGAGTTAACCGTCGACTCACTGTTGCAGTTAGAGCATGTGGGGTTAAGCGGTGGTGCCCGCATTGAGGTGGAGCACGACGGTTACTCCGGTGACGGTTATGTAGGTGGTTTTACCGACGCAAACCAAGGCAGTGCCCAAGCAGATTTTAATGTGAGCCTGGCAGATTCAGGTGATTACCGTTTTACCTTACGCTATGCCAATGGTACGGGAAGTGCCCGATCAATTACGTTTGTGGTTGACGGTGCGGCGCAAACCCTCGCGTTGCCCGCTACCGCTGGATGGGGTGATTATGGCACGGTTAGCTTTTCGGCGTCGCTAGTAGCAGGTGTACAGCCAGCCAGTTTTCGCTATGGCGCGACGGACACTGGCAATGTCAATATTGATAATATCGCACTGCAAAAAATTATCGCTGACCCGGACCCGGTAGACCCTGACCCCACTGAGCCAGTTTCAGTGGGAAATGTTGACGCAGGTGCTATGACATTATCGGGTGGTACTTCTTTGCAGTCGGAGCATGGGGGCTACAATGGTACAGGTTTTGTTGGCGGGTTTATTGATGCCAATAAAAACCTGGCAAGAGCGCGTTTTACGTTGGCAATCAGTGAGCCTGGCTATCATGCATTAACCATTCGTTACGCCAATGGCACACCTACCACGCAAACCTTGAGTGTTTTAGGTGGCACGCCCGCCGGCGCGCAAGTGTCCTTCCCTGCAAGTGGTGGATGGGCAACCTGGCAGCAAGTAACGGTTAATCGCTGGTTAGCCAGTGGTGAACAAGAAGTTGAACTATTTTTTGCGAACACGGATTCGGGCAACATAAATATTGATGCCGTTGATGTGACCTTTTTAGGAGAGGACAATCCCGACCCAGTGACGCCACCTGATCCTGACCCGGTTGATCCCATTGAGCCGACAACTCCGGTGGGCGGGGCTGACTATCAAGCCGAACGCGGATTCTTTAGCGGCGGTGCCGAAGTGCGCAGCGATGTTAGCGGTTTTACGGGCACCGGATTTGTGGCTCAGGGTAACCAGGCCGGCTCACGGGTAATTTTTACGGTGAATGCTGGCACTACCGGCCGTCAAGTGGTGAGTATTCATTACGACAACCCCACCAACGATACTAAAGTGGCGCAGTTGCGTATTGATGGCTTAGTGGCAGGTGAGATCGAACTAGCCCCTACCAGCGGCCTACAAACCTTGGCGTACGACATGCCGTTGCGTCGTGGCGTCGGTACGATAAGTTTGCATGCTTTAGACGACAACACTGGCGGCTATTTGCTGGATCGCATTACGCTGCAAGATGGCTCGGGGTTGGCGGATCGGGGCGCAACAGTTGGGTATCAAACCTACGAAGCCGAAGAGGGCTCAACAAATGCCGTTGTACGAGGACCCAGTCGGATCTTTCACGAAATGGAGGCAGAGGCCTCAGGTCGCAAAGCCGTACGTTTAAACCAAGTGGGTCAGTATGTAGAAATTACGTTGACGCAGCCGGCCAACGCTATGGTTTTGCGGGCCTCAATTCCCGATACCCTAGATGGTGTAGGTCAGGCGCAAACGATAGCCGTGTATGCAAATGGCAATAAACTGCTAGACCATGAAGTGACCAGTTACTACAGTTGGGTTTACGGTAGCTATCCCTATGTTAGCCAACCTTCGCAGGGCAGCCCGCAGCGTTATTTTGATGACTCCCGTGTTAAGTTTGCGCAGGTGCTGCCAGCTGGTACCACTTTGCGTTTGCAGGTTGATAGTAACTCCAACGCCGAGTGGTACGATATTGATTTAATCGAGTTAGAAATGCTCGAGCCACCGCGTGCAAAACCGCCCGGTTTTATATCCGTTACCGAGTATGGCGCAGTTGCCAACGACGGTATCGATGATTACGACAGTGTGCTGAATACGATTATTGCTGCGCGCAATGCCGGTACGGGCGTATGGTTACCTCAGGGCACTTTCACATTGCGTGATCGCGTGAATGTTGCCGATATCACCGTTACCGGGGCTGGCCCTTGGTACTCAGTTATTGCGGGGCAAGATGGTAAAGGCGGTTTTTACGCCACCGGTGGTAACGTTACGCTGGCCCACTTTATGGTCAGTGGTGAAACCTTTGAGCGTAATGATGGAGCCGATCACGCGGCGTTTGAGGGAAACTTTGGGCGGGGATCGCTGATTCAAAATGTTTGGGTCGAACACACTAAAGTCGGATTGTGGACAGTCAGCGGTACGGAGGGTTTGCTGGCAACTCAGATGCGCATTCGCAACACTTTTGCCGATGGTGTAAATCTAAATAAAGGTATTTTAGATACGCATATCACCCAATCAGTTATACGTAATACCGGCGACGATGCACTAGCCATGTGGTCCCAGGGGGAAGCTGTGACCCGCAGTGCTTTTATTAACAATACCGTACAAACGCCGCTATTGGGTAATGGTGCGGGTATCTACGGCGGCACAGCTAATCAAGTGCGCAATAATATCTTTCGCGACACCCTAACGGGCTCAGCTGGTATCGCTATCGGTACGCGTTTTAACCCGACGCCGCTGACGGGAACCACTATTGTTGATAACTGCGAGTTAATCCGCACCGGTGGCTATGAGCCCAACTGGGAGACTGAGTTGCCGGCAATTTGGATCTTTGCGGACTCATTGGATATCACTGCTCCTATTCGTATTACCAATACTGATATTGTCGATAGCACCTACCAAGCGTTTTTAATTAGTTGGCAAAAACGGGTAGAAGGTTTGTACATTGGTGACGTTAATATCAATGGCACTGGTAGCACTGTGTTGGAGGCCAACGCTACTGGCAACGCCTACCTAGAAAGGGTTAATGCGCAAAATGTAGCTGGCCCTGCCACCGCGTGGCCGGACTTTTTGCTAGAATACGGTGAAGGCGTTACTGGCCTATAAGTAGAAAGCTAACCCCAGTGATTACTGGGGTTAGCTTTAAGCTGTTTTTTTAGTGGCGTGCCGACTTGATCAACGGATAGATGTTTACGAAAACCTCACCTCGTTTGGTTCGTCTTTATTGGCCGCCATTTTCAATACTAGATCGCGCAGTAGATCTCTTTCCGCTTTCACTTTTAGTAGCTCGTTACGCAAATGAATAAACTCGCGTAGATCGTTAGTGCTCGCTTCCGATTTTTTCAGCTCATTAATCCAGTTGTAAATAGAGCGAGAACCAATACGCAGTTTATCGGCGGCATCGCCTATCGACATGCCACCGTCAATGACCAGGTGAATCGCGTGTTTTTTGATATCATCGGAGTGTTTGCTAGGCATAATTACGGACCTTTTTATCCACGAGGTTTTTAACATACGATTGATGACAACTTAAGGTCTCGCTAAAGGTATCGACTTGCTGCCTCAATGATCTTAAAAACACGATTAAATCGCTTTTAGGCATCTGTTCCGCCAATACATGGTAGCGTTTTGGGATAAGCCCCTGACCTATAAGTACTTGCGTCCAAGCGTTTTCATCAAATAACTCATCATTGCGCCGAGCTAGGTATCCTGACGCTAAAAATGTATCTATCCGATCTTGCAGAGACTCAGGCGCTGGGGTGGAGTGAATGTTGCGCCAAAAGTCAGAGTCTTGCCGTTGTGTTTGCCGGTAGTGAAGAATAATAAAATCTCGAATTCCCTCGGCCTCAAGCGTTGCTTGTCGATTGAACTCTGCGACATCTGTGGCTAGTATTTCTTGAGCAGGGAAAAGCTTTGCTAGACGGACCAAAGATGATTGCACCATGTGTAAGCTGGTCGACTCCAGTGGCTCTAGAAAGCCGCTGGCAAGGCCTATAGCAACGCAGTTGTTGCGCCACTGATCGCGGTAGCGACCCACTTTAAACGACAACACGTTAGGGTCGGTTATGGGGTTGCCGGGTAAGTGTTGCTCTAATGTGCGTATTGCTTGCGCGTCGCTGCAGAAGTCGCTGGCATATACTAAACCATTACCGGTACGATTTTGCAGTGGTATTTGCCACTGCCAACCGTTGCTATGGGCGATGGCGCGGGTAAAAGGCGCAGCCAGCTGGGCATCGCTTTGTATGGCAACGGCCCGGTTACAGGGCAGCCAATGCTGCCACGATTCAAACGGTACTTTCAGCGCTTGACCTAGCAAAAGTGAGCGCTGGCCGCTGCAGTCGATAAATAAATCACCAGATATTGTATGGCCATCGGTGAGCTTTAGTGTTTGGATGTTGCCATCAAGTGCGTTGATCTGAACATCGGCAAGTGTTCCTTCGCAATGCACAACTCCTTGCGCCAGACTGTATTTTTTTAATAGCTGGGCGTAGGCGCTGGCATCAAAGTGGTAAGCGTAGACTAAGCTTGGGTTTCCGGGGCCGGCTTTTTTGGTGCTTTGGCCAAAACGTTGTTTTTTTGCTGCCAGAGAATTGAAAGAGTAATCACCCAGTACACTGTTATCGCCCTCGGCGCGAGCCCGGAGCCAGTAGTGTACAAATGGCGTTAAGCCCATCTGTTTACCGGTGGGACCAAAAGCGTGCATATAGCGCTCATTGATTTTTCCCCAATGCTCGAACTGTATACCGAGTTTAAAGGTTGCCTGAGTGGCCGCTATAAAATCGGGCTCCGATATGCCGAGCAGCTGGTTAAAAAGTTGGATGGGCGGAATAGTGGCTTCGCCCACACCGACGGTGGCGATTTGCTTTGACTCTAACAAGGTGATTTGTACACTGGCGCCTAACACCTTCGCTAAAAACGCGGCGCTCATCCAGCCGGCCGATCCGCCGCCAACGATTACTACCTTCTTCATTTTGTTATCCGGTTATATCTAGTATGGCTTTTATGATAGTTACCGTGCCTCTGTTTAACCTTAAAGCTCCGACGGTTACAGATGGGTTACAGTGCACAAGGTTAACCCGATAGTGCGGCGCTGCGCGCGACTGTTAGCCTACTCGCTTGCGTAACCGCTTTGTAACTCAACGGCTTATAAGGTTGCCTGAAACAGTAACCTGGGTAGGCAGTAATATGAAAAAAGTAATGGGATTCTGGTGGCTGGCGGCCGCAGTTTTCAGTGCAGTTTCGCTGGCGGCGACAGGGGCGAGCCCGAACACCGTTGAATCTGACCGTACACCACAGGAGTTTGTGCCAAGTTGGGCTAAGCACGCCGTTTGGTATCAGATATTTCCTGAACGTTTTCGCAATGGTGACCCGAACAACGACCCAACCGTTGACGATATTGTCGGTGCTGATCCGGTGTCGCCGCCAAAAGCGTGGAAAGTGCATCCGTGGGGGAGCGATTGGTACCAGTTGCAGGATTATGAGCGTCAAAATGGCGAACCAGATTTACCCACCCATCTATTGCGACGGCGCTACGGGGGTGACCTGCAAGGTATTATCGACAAGCTCGATTACCTCCATGATTTAGGTGTTAACGCGCTCTACTTAAATCCCATTTTTACTTCCCCCTCACTGCATAAGTACGATGCCGAAAGTTATCACCACGTCGACCCGACCTTTGGCCCAGATCCGGTGGGCGACCGAAAGATGATCGCGACGGAGGACCCGCTCGACCCCGATACGTGGGTGTGGACTCGGGCCGATGAGCTGGCGCTGAGCTTGATTGATGAAGCCCATAAGCGAGATATGCGGGTCATTTTTGATGGGGTGTTTAACCATATGGGTATTAACAGCTTTGCCTTTCGGGATTTAAAGAAAAATCAAGCTGCATCACCCTATAAAGACTGGTTTGATGTTATCAGCTTTGACGATGAGGTGAAGGGGACAGGCTTTGATTACAAAGGTTGGTTTGGCTTTAAATCCTTACCTGAGTTTAAAGAGGACGATAACGGCTTGGTGGCCGGGCCTCGCGCTTATGTATTTGCGGCCACAGAGCGTTGGATGAACCCTAAAGGTAAAGGCGCCGCCTATGGCGTGGATGGTTGGCGGCTTGACGTTGCTTTTTGCATTGCGCATAACTTTTGGAAGGACTGGCGTCAACATGTAAAAGCGCTTAACCCAGAGGCTTTTCTCACCGCGGAAATCGTCGATACCCCTGAGAATGTGCAACCCTATATGCAGGGCGATGAGTTTGACGGAGAGATGAATTATAACTTTGCGTTTGCGGCCGCAGAGTTCTTATTTAATCCAGGTGAATCGGCAATTACCGCCTCAGAGTTTGATCAAAAGCTGCGGGCGCTACGCAATTTGTATCCACCGGGTGTTGCTTACGTTGTACAAAATTTATTCGGTAGTCATGATTCAAATCGCATTGGCTCGCACATTGTCAATCGCGGCTTTATGAACTTTCGCGATTGGAGCGAGTACCATCAGCTGTCGCAGGTGTCACAGAACCCTGACTATAAAGTGCGCAAACCAAATCAAAAGGAATTAGAGCTACAAAAGCTGTTTGTGATCTTGCAAATGACCTACGTCGGCGCCCCTATGGTGTACTACGGTGATGAAGTGGGTATGTGGGGGGCAAATGATCCGGGTAATCGAAAACCGATGGTATGGGACGATATTGCCTATAGCGACGAAACTTATCTGCCAAACGGAGAGAAAAGAGCGGCGGACAACGTTGCGGTAAATGATGACTTGCTTCGTTTTTACAAAACGCTAATAAGCGTTAGGCGCACTCATCCAGCTTTAAACATAGGCCATTACAAGACCTTGCTGGCCGATGACGAAAAAGGGATATTCGCCTTTGAGCGTCGCTATAAAAATGAACGGATTTGGGTGGTTATCAATGCCAGTGGCCGTGCTCAGAATGTGCGACTACCGAGTCAAGCGAATGCCACCGATCTGATCTCTGGGGCGACCATCGCAAACGACGAAGGGGTATTGTCCCTTTCACTAGCGGTTTCTCAAGGGTTGGTGCTAAAGCTTTAAGCCTGCATATTTAGGTGTTGTTGTTTTGTATTAACAAATCACGATCGGCGTCTTCGGGCGCCTTTTTTTTGCGGTGGAGTGTCGCTAAATCTATGAATACGTATGTAATAAATCCCAGAGTGCCCAGAAGCGGCATTTGGTAACCTTTTTGTAACCGCCGCCTCAATAGATTGGAAGACCCCAAAAACTCAAATAATTAATAATCAAATAGAGGTCAGGACAAATGAAGTCTTTCACACCTAAAGCGCTTACGGTTGCGCTAGCACTCGCCAGTATTCATGCCGCACAAGTGTCTGCGCAGCAAGAGCCCACTAACCTTGATAGCGAATCTCTGGAAGAGGTCGTGGTAACGGGTATTCGCGCCAGTTTGATAAAAAGTCAGGCGGTTAAAGAAAACAGCACCACTATCGTCGAGGCGATCACCGCCGAAGACATCGGCAAGCTCCCCGACCCGAGTATTGCAGAAACCATCGCGCGACTTCCCGGTTTGTCGGCTCGTCGGGTTGATGGTCGCGCCAGTGCAATTTCGATGCGCGGCTTAAACGAAGATTACATCGCCACCACATTTAACGGCCGCGAACAGGTCTCTATTGGTGACAATCGCGGTGTGGATTTTTCGCTGTATCCTGCCGAAATTATGGGCGGAGTAACTGTTCATAAAGTGGCCTCGGCCTCGCTTACTACTCAGGGTATTGCCGGGGTTATTGATATGCAGTCGGTTAAGCCTTTGGCAACCGGCGAGCAGGTGATTAAAATTGGCGGTTTATATGAAGAAAACAGTTTAGGTCAGCTTAACCCGGACGGTGAAGACAGCGGTTATCGGGTTACTGGATCGTATATTGATCAGTTTGCAGACGATACCGTTGGCGTTGCGGTGACGATCAACTCCATTTCGTCGCCCAACCAAGAAGAGCGTTGGAACGCTTGGGGCGGCACTGAGTGGCCCACCGACGATGCCGGCAACATTATTTTGGGCGGCGCCAAGCCCTATGTTCGCTCGGGTATTGAAGATCGCAACACCATTATGGGCGTTTTGGAGTATCAGCCGAACGATCAGCTGCACATAACCGCCGATGCGCTCTATATTGATTACAGCGTCGAGAATATCTTACGTGGGATCGAAATTCCGGCTCGTTGGGGCGCGGGCATTACCATGGACACCTTAGCCGTTGAAGATGGTTTTGTTACCGAGGGTGTGATCAATGGCGTTCGTCCAGTGGTACGTAATGATTATAGCCGCAATGACGCCGAGCTGGGTGCTTTTGGCCTAAACATTGAGTACAACATTACTGACAACACTATGGTTGAATTGGACGTTAGTCACTCGCAAGTAGAGCGCGACGGCTGGCTGATGGAATCGTATGCCGGTAGTGGTCGCGGCGATGGTGTGGGCCCGGCCGACAACATTGGCTTTACCATGAACGACAGTAACTACGGGGTTACCTTTAGCCCCGGGCACGATTACAGCGACCCGGATTTGTACATGATGGGTGGCGCATTGAGCTGGGGGGGCGGTAATACCCTGTACGATGCGGCGGATGACCAAGATGGTTTTATCTCGACTATCGATTTGGATGACGAGCTGTCCAGCTTTAAGTTGAGCGTTAGTCACCAGTTTGACGGATGGGTAAAAAGCGTTGAAGGCGGTGTCTATTACACTGAACGAGAAAAAGTTAAAAGAGATTCTGGTACCTTCTTAACTTTACCAAGCTACCCAGAGATGACCAGGGTACCGGACGAGTATTTACTGCCTAGCGCCTCGCTTGAATTTATCGGTATGGGCAACATGCTAAGTTACGACGCCTTTGGTTTTTACCAAGATGGTAACTACATCGAAACCAGTGAGGATTTGACCGCTACCTTCCGCGCGACCAACTCTTGGTCGGTGAGCGAGAGTGTAACCACGGCCTATATACAAGCAGATTTTGCTGGCGATTTGACCAATCACATCGTACTAACGGGTAACGTAGGGGTACAAGCGGTTAACACCGATCAGAGCTCAAATGGCAATGCCGCCAGTAACGATGATCAGGGCTTGGTGGTTATTACCCCAGTAAGCGGCGGCGCGGACTATACGGATGTACTACCATCGTTAAGCTTAAACCTGAATATGTTTGACGATCACTGGCTGCGTATGGGCGCGACTAAGACTATGTCCCGGGCGCGTATGGATCGTATGAACGCCAGTTTAAGTTATGGTTTTAATGAAGTATTAAACACACCTAGCGCCACTATCGAGGCCTCTCCCTGGAGCGCAAATGGGGGCAACCCAGAGCTGCGTCCGCAAGTTGCCAACACCTATGACCTTTCGTACGAGTATTATTTTGCGGCCGATGGTTATGTGTCGATTGCGGCGTTTTATAAAGACTTAGAGTCCTGGCAGGTAAGTACACGAACCGATTACGACTTTAGCGCTATTGCACCGCCCAACGGCCAAGTGGCAGAGTTTAATCAAGGTTACTACTGGCAGTGGGATAACGCTGACGGCGGCACTATTGAGGGTACCGAACTATCGGTGTCTTTGCCGGGGCATCTTATTCACGAGTCGATGGACGGTTTTGGTTTAACCGCCAGTGCCACATATCTTGATTCGAGCATTGAGGTAGAAGGGCAAGAGGCCAATATCCCCGGTTTGTCGGACTCCATGTACAACCTCACCGCCTACTATGAAAATTACGGCTGGCAGTTGCGCGCCAGTATGCGTCAGCGCGATGACTTTCCGGCAGAGCTTGGCTATGACGCCGATCCTGTTCTTATTGCAGGTAGCACAGTGGTTGATGCGCAGATTGGCTACGATTTTTCCGAGTCCGGTATCGATGCACTTGATGGGTTAACCTTATCGTTGCAAGTGTATAACTTAACGGATGAACCATTCAGCGCTTATGCGTCGGGCGATCCTCGTTTGGTGCGCGACTACCAGGTGTACGGCACTAACTATTTGTTATCGGCCAGCTACCGTTTCTAACTCTCCTCCATATTGCGTCGGGTAGATCGTAGGTTTGCCCGATGCCTTTTTATTCCATTATTTGTGCAACAGGAGTCCCCTATGCGCGAGTATCGAAACCACATTCTGTTAATGGCTTTACTTTCGGGGTTAGTCGCCTGCGGTGGAGGCGGCGGGAGTGATGCGCCATCATCCGCTAACCCGCCGCCGGTGGTCGAACCCACCCCCGAGCCCGAACCACAGCCCGAGGTCACCGCGCCAAGCGTGCCAGAAACAGACGACACCAGCCAGCAGGGTACGCGTTATCAGGCGGAGGATCAGTTTATAAGCGGCGCTGTGACAAAGAGCGAAAGCTACGTCGGGGGCTTTAAAAAAGCCGGCGATCGGGTTATTTTTTCTGTTAACAGTAACAGCGCTAACACCTCTGCTATCACCATTCGTTATGCCAATATTGCCACCACTGAGCAGCCACTCGCGCTTTATCTTAACGGTCTGAAAATTCAAGACGTAAAATTTCCCAGTACCGGTGACGCTACGTGGGCAAGCCACAGTATAAATCTAGCGCTGCGTGCCGGTGTGAATACGGTCAGTGTGCAAGCCGACAACCAAGAAAATGGCGATGTCTTTGTCGGATCGCTCTACGTGGCTAATGGCGCCGAGATGCCTGAGCGAGGTAAGGGTGCGGTTTATACAACCTTTGAAGCAGAACTACAGAACACCAACGCTGAAGTACTAGCATTTGATACCACTTATAAAACGCTCGCATCTGAAGCATCGGGGCGCAGGGCGGTACAATTAAAAAACACCGGCGATTACGTCGAGTTAAGTAGCGAGGCAGCCGCATCCGGTTTGGTTTTGCGCTACGCAATACCTGACAGCGCCAGCGGTGAGGGCACAGTAAGCACACTTGGATTATATGTAAACGGCGAGCGGCAAGATCTCGCGGTAACCTCCAAGTATGCCTGGGTGTACGGCGCTTTTCCCTATAGCAATAACCCCAGTGATGGTGAGGCTCATCGCTTCTATGATGAGAGTGCATATCACGTCAGTATTCCAGCCGGTGCCACTGTGCGTTTACAAAAAGACGCACAAGATACCGCCGCCTACTACACGCTTGATTTGATCGAGCTAGAGCAGGTGCCGGCGCCTATCGAGCAACCCGAGGGTTATATCAATCTAGCCGAAGCGCCGTACTTAGCGGATACGAGCGGCACCGCCGATGCTACCAGTTTGCTTAACGATGCTATTAACGACGCCAAATCCGCGGGCACCGGTGTGTATATGCCGGCGGGGCAGTACAGTATTACTAACCGAGTCTCTTTAAACGGTGTCCATATTCAGGGTGCAGGTATATGGCACACCCGTATCATGGGGCGTAATGGTAAAGGTGGGTTCTTTGCCACCGGAAGCAACACTAGGTTAACCGATTTTAAAATCATCGGCGATGCTACCAGCCGTCGCGACAGTGAAGATCACGCCGCCATTGAGGGTAACTTTGGCACTAATTCGCTCGTGCAAAACATCTGGGTAGAGCATATGAAAGTTGGTGCCTGGATTGCTAAAGGCACCGATGGTTTATTAATGATCAATGGTCGTGTGCGGGATACGTACGCCGATGGCTTTAACTTTCATCAGGGCGTACTAAGAAGCCAAGTAAGTCACTTTAATGTACGCAACAGTGGCGATGACGCTTTTGCCATGTGGTCAGAAAATGGCACCAGCGCCACCAATACGGCGAATGTGTTTAGCTACAACACGGCGCAATTACCAATGCTGGCCAATGGTTTTGCTATTTACGGTGGCGACTCAAATAAGCTGCTTAACAATATTGCTATGGATACTGTGGTGTCATCGGCGGGCATTGCCTTGAGCCACCGCTTTAACCCCAAGCCTTTTAGCGGCACAACGGTGGTTGCCAACAATAGCCTATATCGCACCGGGGGGTGGGATTACGGTTGGAATACCAGCTTTGGCGCACTGTGGGTGTTTACGGACGGAGCTCCAATTACAGGAGCTATAAAGATTGATCACTTAACCATTAAAGACGCCGTGTACGATGGGGTGTTGGTGAGTTACGAACAAGCCGTTGATGCGCTGCAGCTCTCCAATAGCCAGATTGACGGCGCCGGGAGCATGGGAATAAAGCTTGCTGTGGCGGAGGGGGAGCTAACGCTTGAGAACGTAACCGTAGCAAATACCACCGATGTAGCACTTGATAACTGGGGCATGAATATCATCGAAGAAGGTAGCAATAGCGGATTTTGATGTATCCAGGCGGCCCGTTGTTGGGTCGCCTATTGTGTGTTTGTTATAAAAAATACGGAGATAAACTTTTGCGGCGTTTTATTACACTGATAATAAGTATGCTGGCCTTGGCTGGTTGTTTGGGTGGCGGTAAAACGCTTGAAGTCGTATCGCCAGATAAACACTTGGCGGTACAGCTGCATTTGGATGAGCGAGGGGAGTTGTTTTATCAGGTGCGACGCGACGGTAATGCGATAATTACCCCCTCAAAGCTAGGTTTTAGCTTTAAAGGACATCCACCACTCGACAAGTTTGAATTAGTCGATGCAAAGCTAAGCTCTTACGATAACACCTGGACTGCAGTGTGGGGTGAGCGTAAGCGCATTATCAATAACTACAATCAACTGTTTGTCGAGTTTAAAGAAAAGCGTGGCGACCGGCAGCTTAACGTCAGGTTTCGTTTGTACGATGACGGCCTGGGATTTCGCTATGAGTTCCCGCAGCAGTCAGCGTTTAAATCATTCGTGATTATGAACGAGATGACCCAATTCAACCTGGCAGAAGATAGCACAGCCTGGTGGATTCCGGCTGATTACGATAGCTACGAAAAGCTCTACAAGACCAGCAAGGTGTCGGAGTTACGCCAGGTACAAACACCGCTTACCATGAAAACGCCGGCCGGCCAGTACGTGAGTATTCATGAAGCTGCGTTGACCGATTACGCCAGCATGACGCTCTCTCATCAAGGAGAGTACAACCTAGAAGCTGAGTTAGTGCCTTGGCAGGACGGTACTAAAGTAAAAGCGGCTACACCTTTTCAGACGCCTTGGCGAACATTGCAAATCACCGATAGCGCGAGCGGTTTGTTGCAATCAGATTTACTGTTAAATCTTAATGAGCCTAGCCGTATTGATGATACTAGCTGGATAGAGCCTATGAACTTTATCGGTGTATGGTGGGGCGTTCATATTGGCGTACATACTTGGCAAGAGGGGCCGCGCCATGGCGCTACCACTGAACGGGCTAAACAATACATCGACTTTGCCGCCGCTAACAACATTGGTGGTGTGCTATTTGAAGGTTGGAACAAAGGTTGGGATAACTGGGGTACGCGCGAGGCTTACTTAGTACCGACCGACGATTTTAATTTACAAGAGGTCGCCGCTTACGCCCGTGCAAAAAACGTTAGTATTGTTGGCCACAATGAAACAGGCGGCAATGTTGAGGCCTATGAGCAACATGTTGAAGAGGTTTTTTCGCTCTACCAAAAACTGGGTATTCGGGTGGTAAAAACTGGTTATGTCGCCGAGCAGGGTTTTAGCAATGGTGAGCATCACCAGGGGCAATGGGGTGTAAATCATTACCGCCGTATTGTTAAACTCGCGGCTAAATATCATATTATGCTCAATGTGCACGAGCCGGTTAAAGATACGGGTATTCGCCGGACCTGGCCTAACATGATGACGCGTGAAGGGGCGCGCGGCGGCGAGTGGAATGCCTGGAGCGCGGGAAATAACGCCAACCATACACAAATTTTACCCTTTACCCGGCTCTTGGCCGGGCCTATGGATTACACCGTAGGCATCTTTGATATTGATTACAGTCGATTTTCGGGGCAGCGCTACGATTGGTCAAACAAGCCGCAAACAGGTCAATTCCGGGTACACACAACCCTAAGTCATCAGCTGGCTAACCTCGTCACATTATACAGTCCGTTACAGATGATGGCGGACATGATTGAAAATTACATAGATCACCCTGCGTTTAAGTTTATTCGCGACTTCGACCCGGATATAGATGAGACACAAGTCTTAGATGGTGAGATTGGTGAGTATGTCGCCATCGCCCGGCGCAGCGGTGATGTATGGATGTTGGGGGCCACGACTGGAACGAGTGCGCGAAGGCTATCCTTACCATTGGATTTTTTGCTGCCAGAAAAACAGTATCAAGCCGAGATTTATCAAGACACAGCGCAAACCGATTGCGCCGCTGGGGCCGAGAACTATGAGATCGTCACCCGTACGGTCACTGCCTCAGAGGTACTAAATTTGCAGCTGGTTGAGTGTGGTGGCGCGGCTGTTCGATTTACCGCTTTGTAGCGATGGCCTGTTGCCATGTTACTCGACTAAAGTGACGTACAGGAGTGCCGTTGGGTGAAAGTCTTGTGAGGTAATTTTTACCTTGACGTTTAAGGCTTTCGCCGCAACGGCTTTTGGTAACTCAAAGTAAATATCTCGTGAGTCAACATAGTGTGTTAGGTGCACGATAGCGCCCTCGAGGGGAATCCCAAATTTTGATTGTTCATTGGTGGCCTCGGCCACAGCCACGCCAAATTCGTTTTGCCAGTCGATACTGGTAATTTTAAAGCGAGCACCCCAGTCATCGACTTGCGTTTTGGCAACGTTTACGCCGTATATTTCATAGGTATTGGTTAGGCTGTTAAAATGCAGCTTATTTTTAGGGTTGGGCGTCCAGCCGGTAAATGAGTTGGGCATAAATAAATCGTACCCCAGCTTATAGCCCACTGTCTGGTTAAAGGTGTTTAGTGTTACCACTGGTGTATACTCGGGCTTAATCGTCCAGCTTTGGTGCCACGCATTATAAGCCGTCACCATTAGGGCGGTAATAATAATTATTCCTATCGCCGAAAAGACACCGGCTGAGCGGGAAATGGGCAAGTGAAGCGAACGCATGTGTGACCTTTATTATGTGCAGCGACCATAATGTAACGTAAATAAGCAGTTAAGTGGTAGTGCATACGAATGCAACGGTAAATAGGGACATAAATAACCACAATAATGCCTTTTACCCTCACTGCAAACGGCAAAGGTTTCTAGATTATATGAATACACGGGTATTGTTGATAGAGGACGACCGCAACCTCGCGGAGTCCATTTTGCACTATTTAGAGCTCAATGAGTTGGTTTGTGACTTCTGTGAAGATGGTAACCAAGGCTTAAATTTAATAGCCAACAATGCTTACGATGTGATCGTCAGCGATGTGAATATGCCCAAGCTGGACGGCTTTAGCATGTGCCAACGGGCGCGCAAAGAGGGTAACGCTACGCCCATTTTATTGCTGACGGCCAATAGTGAACTCAATGATAAGTTACAGGGCTTTGAAAGCGGAGCGGATGACTATCTTACCAAGCCGTTTGCCATGCAAGAGCTTTTAGCTCGCATCACTGCGTTAGCAAAGCGCTCTAGCGGCAATGCGAAAGTGCTGAAGATCGCCAATTTGGGGTTAGAGGTAAATCTTGATGAGCGCTGGGCTAAAAGAGAGGGCGTCACCTTACAACTTAGCCCATCAAGCTGGGTTATTTTAGAATTGTTAGCGCGTGCTTACCCCAAAGCTGTTAGCAAGTCAGACTTAGAGTTTGCCGTGTGGGGTGATCAACTGCCCGACAGCAATGCATTAAAAGTACATGTGCATCGCTTGCGTCAACGTTTAGATAAACCATTTTCCTGTGCCATTGTGCAAGTGGTAGCCGGGTTTGGGTTTCAACTGAAAAAACCTGATGGACAATTATAAAGTTAATCCGTTTAAACAAACCTTTGCCGTCATGGCGGGGGGGTTTCTATTTATTATTGGCTACTTTGTCTACTCGTCGGTGAGCTACCATCACAGTTTAATAAAATCGAAGAGTGAATACCTACAAGGCTTTACCGAGCGCTCATTAACTCGTGTCAAAGCAAATCCGCACTGGTATTTAGATGGCGAGCAACGCGTTATTGGTGATAAGAAAACTCGATTTATTACTCAGCCAGAGCAGTTGGCTGAGTATATTGGTTTTCAGCCAGAAAAAGACGAGTTAAAAGTAGGTGTTATTAACCTTTTTATTACTCAGTTTCGCGGTCTATTTTCGATATCTGATTTCTTGCTTATCTATCCGTTTATTGTTGACGGCAAGACCTACTACTCCTATTTTTCACTGACGCCCGAGGTGGTTGACGCCGATCTTACCTCGCATTTAAAGGCGCGGCTTCAGCCTGCAGTGTTTGCCGCTGTTTTTTTGGTGGCATTACTTTTTGCGATTCAGTTTAGGCAATTACAGCGGGTAAATAAACTCGTGACCGATCTGGCACAGTGGGCAGATAACTTGTCCACTAAGAGAAACTTCCAGCCCTTGCCGAAAACTCAAGGTAAGAGCATGAATTACATTGCGCATACCATGAACGCGAGTTTGGCGACTTTTAGTAATCTCCTGGAGAAAGAATATTCTTTTGCGCGATTTACCAGTCATGAGTTAAGAACTCAGGTGGCTGTGTTGTCGGCCAATATGGAAATACTAGAACTTATCATGAAGGATTTAAATGATGAGGAGAAGCGGGTGTTAAGCCGCATGTTTATTGCGGTAGAGGATATGAAATATCAAACCGAGGCATTATTGTGGCTCAGTAAAGAGACCGAAAACTCGATAGATATTACCGAGTTTGATGTTAACGATGCCATTGAAAAAGCCATCAGTGAAAATAATCATATTATTAAAAGTAAGCCCGTAAAAATTATTTGTACGGGTAATGCTAGTTATTTTAAGTCCAACCTCGTGCTGTTTCAAATAGCGGTTAATAATTTGGTTCGCAACGCCTTTCAAAACACCGATGAAGGTACAGTTCACATTGCCAGCTCTAACAACGGTTTTTCGATTGTTAATACTAACGCGACTTCTATGGAAGAGCGCGACCGAAAAGATGGTTTTGGTATAGGCTTGATTTTAGTCGAGCGTATTGTTGAAAAGCTAAACCTTGCCTATAAGGCGGAAAACCTCGTTAACGGTCGGGTTGTTGAGGTTACCTTTAAGTCGAAACCGGAACGCGGCGATATTGCTAATAATGATGATTTTACGTCGGCGTGATTGTGAACGGCAATACCCCACAAGAATGTCCGTCGTATCCAGAGCGTGAACGAGTGGGCTTTTGTCTGACTTGTATCGGGAGTTGCGCTAACACGCTATCAAAAATCGCTAGAGTGTTAGCGCATCGGTGGTACGCTAAAGTGCGCGAATTTTTAGATAGTGGCAGCCGTTGGCGGATTCAATGTTTAGTGTCGTTCCTGTCAGTGAGTCGGTCGCCTCGTAATTATCCGGTACAGTTAAGCGGCCGCTTCCGTCCACAGACTGAATGGTGCCCCTAAAGTTGCACGAGGGCTGGCTGTCGCTGTCCCAAACCGCAAAGGTTTTGCCGGTGAGGTTAGCGTTAAACTGTAAGCACGAGTTGTGAGTTAGGTCTATTTCGTGTTTTTCAGAATCGTTAGGGATGGTTGCGCAGTTGCCACTATGGTTAGTGCTAGAGCTGCTGGATGAACTGCTTGAGCTGGATATTGAACTCGAGCTACTAGATCTACCAGTATCGGGCAGAGCTGTCATGCCGATCGGGTCTGTCGAGACAATAAAATCATCGTAAATGGCGTATACATCAGAGGTGGGCTGCCATTGGCTAACGGGTGCACTTGATCCGCCAAAAAACGTCGAAAAATACAGATGGTTTAACTGGGTATTGCCGTGCCCTAGTGCCCGCACACCCGAGTTGTCAGTGTCGTCGCACACCAGCGTGCCGTCCAGCCAGCCTTGCAGTATGCCGTCGCGTTGCCCGGGGGTGTTAAGTTTTTGACGTATTTCAATGTGATGCCACTGTCCGGGAATAACTCGAGCGTGGTGGCCTGCGTCGTCCCAAAAAATCCGGTAAGGCTCGGCGCCCGCACTGTTGTTCACTTCATAGCCGTGCACATAAAATTCTAACGTGCCGCCTTCGCGCCACATCAGCCGGGTGGTAAAGCCGTTGTCGCCGTAGGGGAATTCGGTGGCGCCACCTAAGCCCGGCATTTTTCCGCCTTTTACAAAATCGAAGTTATGGTCGAATTTAACCCAGTAAGACATATACATTTCGTCGCCACTACGGGCTAAATCTGTCTCCCAAGTGGCGCCACTGGGGGTCGATTGATTGCTGTAAGCGGGGTAGGTGATTCTGGCCGATTTGCCGGTATGGGCGTCGCTAAAAATGCTAACCCGACCTTCATCTGGCCCTTTAGCGTAGCGTGTATTCCAAGATTGTTTAATGTCACTATCATTAGCGTTGCCAAGGTTTAGTGATTCAAACCCGTTGGCATAGATGATGTCTGCCTGTGTGTTGACTGACAGTATGCCTTGCGTAAACGTGAGCAAGAAAAGATATTCTAGCGGCGTGTATCTAGTCATGGTAAGTTCCTTTTTATCGTTTAACTTAGAGGTATAAAAAAGCCGGTGCAAAGCACCGGCAAAAGAGAGCCACATACGCTAATGGCTGTTCGACAGAGGTGAGGTTTACAGAAACTTATAGTGCAAAAAGAGTACGTAGGTTTTGCCATCAAAGTGGATGGCTGCCACATAACATCTTCATCTAAAGTTTCTGTTAGATTGAAGGTCAGCCTCAAATGTGAGGCTGACCTGATGACTGCCAATCTGTGAGGCAGCAGTGGACTGAGCCCAGCTCTTTCAAGTTAATATTTCTTAACTTAGAAGCGGTAACTCGCACCAAACGTAACTCTACGATCTGGGTAACCTGAGAAGCATACTGGGCCAGATTCAGATACACAGGTTTGAGTAATTTCTTCTTCAGTTAAATTCACAGCTTCAACGCCAAAACTTAACTGCTCGGTAACGGCATAACTGATGCTAGCATTTAGCTGACCTCTGTCATGGGTATAAACAGGGAAGCTAAAGGTACTACTACCACTGGTATTGGCACCGCCGCCAAAGTCTTGCGTACGGAATGCTTCCCGCCAGGTGTAGCGCATTCTTGCAGAAAGACCGTACTTCTCGTAGTAAGCGGTAATGTTGTAAGCATTTTCCGAGAAGTCTAATAGACCACGCGGGAGAGTAACCTCACCAAGTACGGTCAAGCCACGGCCGGATGTCGTATCTTCACCTGTATCACCGCTAAACTCTTGTATAGTGTAGTTAGCTAAAATACCAAAACCAGATGCCCAGCCCAATGAATCTTCAAAATCTGCAAGATCATACTGGAACTGAAGCTCAACACCTTTCTGTTTAGTGGTTCCTTCAACATTTTCAGGCCTAGTAAAGTCAACACACAAACCTTGAGAGTTAGGGTCACCAAAGGTATTGGGTATCACTTCCGGATTCCAGATGCCACCATCTTCACAGGGCCGTGTAGCGTCGCGCTCCAGGCCACCGGTGGTTGTATCGCTAGGGTATAACGCAGCGCCTTCATAGTATGAGCCAAATAGGTTAGTACGCTCTTTATGGAAGTAACCGATGCTGACTAACCCAGATGGTGCAAAATACCATTCGGCGGCAATGTCAAACGAGTCAACTTCTTCAGGCTCAACTCCCGGATTACCTAAACTAACGGCACTGTTCTCAGCTTGGCTAAAAGAATAACCGATTCTGACGTCATCGAAACTAGGGCGTCTGATATCAGAGCCGTAACCGACGCGAACCAGAAAGTCGTCAGTGAGTTGAGCCTTCAAGTTTAAGCGAGGTAGCAAAAAGTCGTAATTGCTGCTAGTGGTTGTTAAAGCGCGTTCAGCACCAGCTATAGATGGCTCATAGCCTGTTGAGTCAATATCAGTTTCTAAATACCGAAGGCCCACGTTACCCGAAACAATACCAAACTCAAAATTTGCTTGAGCATAAAGCGCTGAAGTCTCTTCTTCAATTTTGTAGTATGGATCTAAATCCTCTTGCAGGTTCAACGAGGTGGCACCCGTACCCTCAGGATAAAGTTCTCTGTTCGCTGCGAAAGCTTCCTCAAGAGCCGCGATAGTGCCATCTGGATCAGAGAATGAGCGATCTGGATCAATCAACAGAAAGTTTTTAATGAACAAATCTCTGCCATCCGCATCGCCGTAGTTATCAGGGCCTTCTACAAGCAGGTCTTCAAATAATGTACCTCGTGGTGCGTCCATCAACTTGCTAAAGTTACCAATCTTATCCTTAATGGATACATGCTCCCCGGTAGTATTATTGTACCGGTAACCAAAGTCTACAGTGGTAACGCCAAAACTATCCACATCATAAGTGAAATCTAAACGAAACTGGTCGTCAGTGTTGTCTTGCGTATCATGACTTACATCTAACGCACGAAGTACCACATTGTTAGGATCAGTTAACTGCTCGGGAGTTGGTGCATATTCATTTTCAAAATCAATGCCAAATGCTAGTGAACCACCGGTCAAGTCATAGATATACGGTACGCAGTTATCGGCACCGGTGCTGGTAGTAATGGCATCAGGATCTGCCCCGCCCTGTAATGGGCAGTTGGGGTTTATGTAGTTCAATGTGGTATTTAGTTTAGGTGTTGTCGTATCTGAGTTGGAGCGTGCCAGCTCGAAACTCGCTTTTAACTTTTCTCCTTGCCACTCACCGGCAAGTCTAAATAGTTCAGTATCGGTAATGCGAGAATTTGTTTCACTGACGAACCGCATGTTTGGGTCATCATCGTCATATGCGAGATCCGGAGAGAGGCGGCCGGTTAGTGCCGCCTGAACCACGCCATTATTGCCGACATCCCCGATACCAAAGTCGACCGTTTCGAAGCTGTCTGGGTAACTGATTGCTCTTAAGTTACTTACGCCTGAGGCTTCAATTTTGTACGCGTCACGGCTTCTTTCTTGATTGTTAATAATAGCATCAAAAGAGAATTTTAACGCATTGCTAGGTGCCCACTCGAAAGTAGATGCGAGGTTAACGGTTTCATAGTCATCGTTTTCTTGCTCTTGCACCATGAACTGAATGCCAAGAAATTCTGAGGGATTTTTACCCTCAAAATTGTTAATGTTGTCACGGTCAACACGTGGGCGGAATGACAGAGCCTCTTGCTCAGTGTAACTACCGCTGACTACAAACCCAAAATCGCCAGCGCTGGTTTCCCAGTTGTCGCCATAGGCGCCCGCAAATCTAGGCTTAATTCCTTCTGTGCTTAGGCTGCTGTGTTCGCCTTGAGCTCTGATAAAACCTAAAGTTTCGCTTAAGTCTAATGGGCGAATGGTTTTTAGGTTAACGGTGCCACCTACAGAGCCTTCAATTGTTTTCGCATCTGGCGATTTAGTTACCTCAACTGCTGCAATAATCGCTGGGTTAATATCTTCAAAATTAATACCGCTACGACCACTACCAGAGCCTACTGTTGAAACACCATTGATTTCGACACGGTTGGCGTTAGTACCGCGAATTTGAACACCGGTACCAACACCCGCTGTACGGGTAATTTGAACACCTGTGATGTTCTCCATTACTTCTGCCAAGTTTTGGTCAGGAAGCTTACCGATATCGTCAGCGATGATGACTTCAACTAACTTAGGTGACTCACGCTTCGCGTCGATGGCACTTGCCAGCGATGCACGGATACCCGTTACGACAACCTCTTCTAACTTCGGTGAATCTGATTGGCCTTGAGCCGTCGCACTAGAGGCGGCGAGGGCGATTGAAACACCGAGCATGGATTTTTTGAAAAGTTTTAAATGCGGCTGAGATGTTCGTTTTTTCATATGGAGTCCTTTATCTACTTTATATTTATTAGTTTTGTGTGGAGGTGCCGAAACAGTCGCTGGGCGGCGAGTGTGGGCACTTTTCCTATATCGCGCTAACCATCAGGTCTTTGCCGACAAGCCGTTGTAGATCGGCCGTGGTTGGAATGTAGTTGCAGGTGGCAGGGTTGTCAAGCGGTAAGGCCAATAATTGTGAGCTCGTCCCTGAGCGCTTTCGACCTAAGAAATGTCGCTGATGGGGATGTGATCCATGTCATCAAACGTTTGGTTCTCGCCGCCCATGGCCCAAATAAAGGTGTAGTTGGTGGTGCCCGCACCACTGTGAATCGACCACGCCGGTGAGATAACCGCTGTGCCTGCGGCCAATACCAGGCTGCGGGTTTCGCTCGGTTCGCCCATAAAGTGAAACACCCGATTGTCGTCGTTGTACTCAAAGTACATATAGATTTCGCTGCGACGACGGTGGGTGTGAGGCGGTTTGGTGTTCCAAACACTGCCGGGCTCTAGTTCGGTAAAGCCCATAACCAGCTGGCAGCTGTCGACGATACCGGGTCGAATCGACTGGTTGATGACCCGGTCGTTGGACTCGATTGCGCTGCCCAACTCGATATGATGTGCATCGGCTTTGCTGACGTGGGTAGTTTGGGTGGTGCGGTGTGCCGGGTAGCTGACAATGTAATATTGCGCGGGCTCTGAGGGGTTAACACTGCTAAAGCTGATGTCTTTGCTCTCGCGGGCAATATAGAGCGAATCTTTGTACTGCATCTTATAACTGGTGCCGTCTACCTCGATGGTGCCGGCGCCGCCGATATTGACGATACCGACCTCCCGCCGCTCGCAAAAATAATCCGAGCCCAGCTCTTTTGATTGTGGCAGGCCCAGTGGCTTATCTTGCGGCACGGCGCTGCCGACAATGGCGCGGTCGACATCGGTATAGGTGAGCACGGTCTCACCGGGCGCGAATAAATCGTCGACCACAAAGGCCTGTTTTAATTCGGCGTTGGTCATGCGCTTGTAGCTGTTAATGTCAGCGGTGTAGCGTAATTTCATGGGTCACCTGTTTATGGTTTGCTGGGTGTTAGCGTAAAAGGGTGGTTTAACTGCTCGATCTCGTTGCGCAGCAGGGCTTTAAAATCGTCGGCAGATTGCGGGCCATTTGGGTGTGCCGACCAGTAGGCACCAAAGTAGTAGTGCACCGCTTGCGGCTGGTTGTTTAATACCACGAGCTCATTGGCAGCGTCGGTCTGGAATGAATCAAACGCGCTCATGGGGAAAAAAACCGCCATCCCCAAGTCGTCGTCATTGAGGCTCTGATTGCCAAAGGTGGCGATATAGCCCCAGCTGCCATCGTCTGGTGCGTAAGTTAGCACTTGCACGCCGTGTTTGACGATGCCGGTGGCGAGCTGCGCCAGAGCATCGGCGGTGACATCGACACGGGTTAGGTGAGAGCCGGCGCGAATGCGGTAGCGGGTGGTTAAATCCAGGGTTTTATCGCCCATCGACCAGCCGCTGTGAGTAACGGTAGCGCTCGACTGCAAGGTGCCGTCCGCAATGCTGACAGCCATATTTTGCACCGGGTCGGGTTTAATGAGTGCGTTATCGACCCAGGCACCGACGGCGCCAATCCCCAGTGAGGGCCCCACTTTTAGAACATCCATGCCCCAGTCGGACAAGCTGTGATAGTCGCCGCCATCAAGGCCGGTATCTGCGAGCGAGAGGCTATCTTTAACCTTGCCAAAAATATCGACGGCGCCGCGATGGTCAAAATAGTAGCGGTAGGCAACTTGCTCTGACTCCCAGCCGAAACCTTCGTACTTAAATAACTTGTTGCCGATACTATGGCTGGGGGGCAATTGCATTTGGCTAACGGGATGATATTGCCCGCCGCTGTAGTGGCCTTTGTCGTCTACCTGCCCGCCCACGCGCACGGCGAGCTCGGCGTAGGTTTGTTTCGGGTAGCTAAGCTCGGGCTTGCCATTAATCAGCTGGTGCACCGCGATATCGGTGTGCTTTTGGGCATCTAGCTCAAGGGCTACGAGCAGCTCGGTCGCGGTTGTCTGGCTGGGTATCTCGGCGCCATTGGCGGTTACCAGCAGGTCGCCTTGTGGCGCGCTCTTTAGGGGAATGGCCAGCACCTGTTGGCGGGGCTGATCGAGGGGGTTGCCGACAGTGTAGTGGGAGATGTTTTCCGTCGCCGGGTAGGCGAAGCTGTGCGAGTGTATTAGCGCTGCCAAAACTGCTAGGGATGTAGGTATAAACCGCTTCATTCGCCTTGTCTCCAATGATTTATAGTTAGGTCATAGACTTTAGTGAATGAGGAATATACTATAGGATTATTGGTATTACCACATTACCAGTTGCCAGCAAGGCATCATTAAGGCTTTATTGCGCACTGGTTTTGGCTGTAGCACAAATAAAATGACTACTGGAGGTCATCATGATTCGCAAAACCTTACCTGCCTTGTTGTTGGGCGCATTATCGTACGGGTGTGCCACCGCCGAGGTGGATCAGAGCCAAGGATTGAGCTGGCCCGAGCTTGTTGAGTACCAAAAGCCCGGTACCGCTGAGGTTGAGTTGAGCGCACAATTCGCCGCCCAAGAGGTAAAACGGGTCGCTAATCAGGTGGCCGATTGGCAGCTGGACCAATACGATATTCGCTCCAACAAAATGCGCCCAGAGGGCCGCGCGAGTGGCTTGCCACAGGGTTGGATGTACGCGCCTTTGCACTCGGGCTTACTAGCCTGGGGGGATGTATCCAGTCAGCCAGGCTACGGGCAAGCGGTGCGCAATATCGCCGCCGTTAACCAGTGGCGTTTGGGGCCACGCCGCTACCACGCCGATGATCACGCTATTGGTCAAGTGTACTTAGATATGTACGAAAAATACCAAGACCCGGTCATGAAGCAAAATGTCGAGGCGGTATTTGATTGGGTGTTAGCGCACCCCAGCGACCGCGATTTAGAATTTGAGCACCCCGAGAAAGAAGTGATTCACGGTGCCAACCGCAAATATACCGACCCTTGGTGTACCCAGCGCTGGTGTTGGGCCGATGCTATTTTTATGGCGCCGCCGGTGTGGGCGCAGTTATCAGAGATTACCGGCAATGCTAAATACTTAGAGTTTATGAATCGTGAATTTTGGGTGACGACGGATTACCTTTACAGCGATGACGATCATCTATTTTTACGCGATAGCCGCTACTTTACCCGTAAAGCCGACAACGGTAAGCCGATTTACTGGGGGCGCGGCAACGGTTGGATTCTGGCCGGTATTGCACGCACTTTGCCGCATATACCGGAGGATTTTAGCGATCGGGAAAAGTACGTCGATATCTTTAAGCAAATGAGCCAAAGCTTGCTGCAGGCGCAAAAATCCGATGGTAGCTGGCCCGCCTCACTGTTAGAGGCACACGATGGCCAAAACCCCGAGTCGAGTGCCACCGGCTTAATTGTGTTTGCGCTTACCTGGGGTATCAATCATGGTTTGTTACCCGCCGATGAGTACCGCCCCGCGGTAGAGCGCGGCTGGACGTCGCTGGTCAGTACTGTGCAGCCCAATGGCAAGTTGGGCTACGTACAGCAGGTCGGCTTTGCGCCCGAAAGCGCCACCGCAGACGACACCCAGTTATATGGTACTGGCGCACTGTTGCTGGCGGCGGCGGAAATTTATCAGCTGTTAAATAAATAAGGTAGCGGTATGAATCAGTCAGTTCTTACGCAATTATTCTCGGTAGAAGGCAAAGTCGCGGTAGTGACTGGTGCTAGCCGGGGTTTAGGTCAGGCGATGGCATTGGCTTTGGCGCAAGCCGGTGCCAAGGTGGTTGCCCTGGGTTCGCGCCCCGAGAGCCTCGATAAAACCTGTGAGCTATTTGCCGAGCACAACTTGTTTATTCAGCCGTTGGCCTGCGATCAGCGCTCGGCCGAATCCATTCGCGAGACAGTGGCGGCGATATTACAAGAGTTTGGCCGTATCGATATTTTGATCAATAACGCCGGTACCATCGCCCGCGCACCCGCCCATGAGTTTTCTGACGACGATTGGAATGACGTGATCGAAACTAACCTCAACGGTGTGTTTCGTATGTGCCGCGAAGTGGGCCGCGCTATGCTTAAAAATCAGTCGGGTAAGATTATTAATATTGCCTCGCTGCTGAGCTTTTCGGGCGGTATTACCGTACCCGCGTACGCCGCCAGTAAAGGTGGCGTGGCGCAGTTAACCAAAGCGCTGGCCAACGAGTGGGCGAAAGACAATATTCAGGTGAATGCCATCGCCCCTGGCTATTTTGAAACCGACAATACCGAGAACTTGCGCAAAGATCCGGAGAGATTTGCAGGCATTAGTGCCCGTATCCCCACCGAGCGTTGGGGTACTCCAGAAGACTTGGCCGGGACCGCCATTTATTTGAGCAGTAAAGCCTCTGACTACGTAAATGGTCACGTACTGCTGGTGGACGGCGGTTGGATGGCCCGCTAGCGGCGCCAACTTTGCTATATTTATTTAAACTAACATCGTGTGTGATTTATGAAAAATTTTAACGTGCTAACGTTTATTACGGTGATTTTTACCGCGTGTTTACTGAGTGCAGCCGCACAAGCAGACAGCGCCAAAACGCTTTTTAACAGCGATTGGCAATACTCCGAGGTAGGCATCGATAAACCGAGTAACAAGGCGTCGGATTGGACCGGCGTTACTCTGCCACATACCTGGAACGCCACCGATACCGTCGACCAAGTGCCCGGTTATCGCCGCGGTGTTAGCTGGTATAAAAAAACCTTTAAAGTTGCCAAGGCCGAGCGTTATCTGCTGCATTTTGAAGGCTCCAATATGGAGACTCAGGTGTACCTAAATGGCACCTTGGTGGGCTCGCATATTGGGGGTTACGTTGGCTTTAACGTAGAGCTTAGCGATGCGATTAAAACCTCGGGCAGCAACGAATTGTTGGTGCGGGTATCAAACGCCTATAACCCCAACCTTATTCCGTCGCAAAAATCCGACTTCTTTATTCACGGCGGTATTACCCGCGACGTTTGGTTGCTGAGTAAAAATGACGCGCTGATTGAACGCTTTGAAGCTCGTGCCAATAACGTTGCCAAAGGCGATTACAGCACTGAGCTGACGGTGTTTGTCGATAGTGAGGTGAAAACCAAAGGCCACTTAAAAGCGACCTTAACCTCACCCGCCGGTGACGTTGTGACATCGGTTACTCAAGATGTAAACCTTGCCAAAGGGCAGTCGCAGCAAAAGCTAGTGCTAGAGAGCTTTGCCGATGCCAAGCTCTGGTCGCCCGAGTCGCCCAACCTGTATGCCATACAGGTAGAGCTGCTCGATCGCAAACATAAGCGCGTGCTGGATACCTCCGAGTCGCAATTTGGTTACCGCTGGTTTGAGCAGATTCCGGGCAAAGGCTTTTTTGTCAATGGCGAGCGTTTGTTGTTGCGCGGTACTCACCGCCACGAGGAGATCGCCGGGGTCGGTGCCGCCATGAGCAACGCGCAACACCGCAACGATATGCAGTTAATTAAAACCATGGGCGCAAATTTTGTGCGTTTAGGGCACTACCCGCAAGATCCAGAGGTGTATCGCGCGGCTAACGAGCTGGGCTTAATTATTTGGGATGAGCTACCTTGGTGCCGTGGCGGTAAAGGCGGCGAGCAGTGGGAGAAAAACACCGAAGCGCTGCTGCATGAGCAGCTGGCACAAAACTTTAATCACCCGAGCATTGCGTTTTGGTCACTCGGTAACGAGATGTACTGGGAGGCCGACTTCCCCGGTGGCGGCCGCGATGAAATTTTGGTGCCTTATCTTGCCAAGCTTAACGATATGGTAAAAACAACCGATACCTCGCGTTTAACTAGCATCCGTAAGTACTATCCGGGTGCCGACATTGTCGACTCTTTCTCGCCCTCTATTTGGGCCGGTTGGTACGGCGGTGCGTACGGTCAATACCAAACCGCGCTAGAAGAGGCGACTAAAAAATACCCCAATATGATTCACATGGAGTACGGCGGTTCGAGCCATGTGGGTCGTCACACCGAGGCGCCGATTGATGCGAAAGGTATTCGCGGCGCCCAGGTATCGGTAGAAGAGGCCGTTAACCAAACCGTGGTGAAAAGCGTTGCCAAATCATCGGATTGGAACGAAAACTACATGGTTGATCTGTTTGACTGGCACCTTAACGTCAGTGAATCTTTGCCGGGTTTAAGCGGTACCGCGCAGTGGGCTATTCGCGATTTTGGTACGCCTCTGCGTCCCGAAAATCCCATTCCTTATGTTAACCAAAAAGGTCTGTTTGACCGCAGCGGTAAACCTAAAGACGCTTATTATGTGTATGCCAGCCACTGGGCAAAAGCGCCTATCTGTTATATCGAGTCGCACACCTGGACCCATCGTTACGGCCCAAAAGAAGGCCGCAAAGTCGATGTGTTTTGCAACACTGACTCTGCCGAGCTGTTCTTAAACGGCAAATCGTTAGGTAAAAAAGCCCGTAAGCCGGGTGAGTTTCCGGCGGCCGGCTTAGTGTGGCAAGTGCCCTTTAGTGAAGGTGAAAACACCTTAAGCGTGATCGGTCGCAACGACGGCGAGCAAGTCGCGGACGATAAAACCCAGCTGACCTATTACATCGGTGAGCCCGGTAAGTTTGATCGCTTGCACGTCACCCAGAAACCGCTGGATAACGGCAATGTTTTGGTCGAGGTTGAAGCGGTGGATGCGAAAAACCGTCGCCTGACTGACTACTCAGATCGTATTTACTTTTCGGCGCTAGGCTCGAATGACGCGCTGGTTGATCGCTTTGGAACGCCGGGCCGCAGCAGCGTGATAGAGGCAGCCAGCGGCTACGCCTCGATTGAGGTGACGCCAAAGACCAGCCATGGCGTGGCGGTAGAAGTAAAAACGCAAAACGTTAAAGGTGTGTTTGTTAAGGTCGGCGGAGAATAATCCGCCGCTTAACAACATCAAATTGTAAAGTTAATTCGGCAGTGTGAGTAACTTATCGCCAATCAGAAATTTATCTGGTATGATGGTAAGGCCAATTTGGGGCGGCCAGTATAAGCGCTGCTGAGATATTTAGTTAGGAATGTACAGATGCAAGAGTCTTGGAGATGGTTCGGACCAAGTGATTCCATATCGCTGGAAAAGATTAAGCAGGCGGGGGCGACGCATATTGTTACCTCGATGCATGAAATCCCCACGGGCGATGTTTGGCCGGAGGCTGACGTAATCGCGCGCAACGAGCTTATCCAAGCGTCGGGCTTATGTTGGAATGTGGTCGAGAGCATCCCGCTGCACAACGACATTAAAACCCGCACGGGTGACTATCTGCAGCTGATCGAAAATTACAAAGAGTCGATCAGAAGCGTGGGTAAAGCGGGCATACCGGCGGTGTGTTACAACTTTATGCCGGTGGTCGATTGGACCCGTACTAACCTTAGCTATCGGGTGTCTAACAGCGCTCAAGCGTTACGCTTTGAGCTTACCGACTTTGCCGCTTACGACGTCTATATACTTCAGCGCGATGGTGCCGAGTCAGACTATACCCCGGCCGTGCTCGAGAAAGCCAAGGCAAGCTACCGCGCCATGAGCGAAGAACAACAGCTGCTGCTCGAGAAAAACATCATTGCCGGCTTGCCCGGTGGTGAAGGCTCTTACACCCGCGAATCGATCAAAGTGGCCATCGAGCAGTTTATTGCCTTGGGTACCGAGGGTATGCGCCACAATTTGATGGAGTTTTTAAAAGCGGTGGTGCCGGTCGCCGAAGAAAGTGGCGTTAAGCTGTGTATTCACCCAGATGATCCACCGTTCTCGCTGTTTGGTTTGCCTCGTGTGGTTTCTACCGCCGACGACGCGCGCAAAATTTTAACCACGGTTGATAGCCCCGCCAATGGCATTACTTTGTGTGCCGGCTCCTATGGTGCGCGCTGCGATAACGATTTAGTGGCAATGGCCGAAGAGTTTGGCTCGCGCATTTACTTTGTGCACTTGCGCAATGTTAAGCGCGAAGAAGACGGATCGTTTTTTGAATCCGATCACCTCGATGGCGACAACGATATGGTGGGCTTGATTAACGCGCTATTGAAAGAAGAGCGCCGCCGCAAGCAAGCGGGTGAGGATATGGTCTCAATCCCCATGCGTCCCGATCACGGTCATCTGATGGCCGATGAAGAAAAAGCCGAGGGTGTAAAGCCGGGTTATTCTTACAGTGGTCGCTTGCGAGGACTTGCCGAGTTGCGCGGTGTGATTCACGCATTGACGCATCTTAATCCGTAATCCAAGACGGTTTTAATGCGCTAAAAAAACCCAGTAGGCGTCGCCTACTGGGTTTTTTTTATGGCTAAGTCTATCGTTTATATTTCGTTCTGACGGCGCGCTTTTTCGGGTTTTATCCGAGCATGAGGTCAGCGTGAAAAGTGATGCTGGATTAAAGGGGAGAGATTCGCGAATCAGACCCGAAGCGGTGCTAATTCGCGACGTCAGGGGCGAGTTATACTCTTTTTTGCTCGGCGGTATACACTACTTGTTCTCGCCCAACGATAGCGCATCAAGCCAAATCAGCGGGTGGCGTACAGGCAGGTTACGCAACACCTCGTATTCACTGGGGTCGGCCTCTTCTGTGAGCCAAGCATTAAAATACGCTGAGTTTTTAAAGTGTAGAGCGGCAAACACAAACGCCGGTTGGCGTACTGGCCAGTTATCCCAATAAAGTACGTCAGGTTTAAGAGGCCAGCTGGATTTATCTTGCACATAAGGCAGCATGTACTCTACGGCGCGTTGCATGCCGCGGCCGTCTTTAGTACTAAAGCGCCACATGTCGTGCTCGGCGTTGCTTAACAGTTGGGCGTTGGTGGCCATGGCATCTAACACAAACAGCGAATAACCGTAGGGTTTGGTGCGTGCCAGCTCGGCGGGGAACGATCCGTCTGTTGCCATCATTTGCTTAATAAACACATTTTTAAAATCTTCACGAATCTCATCTAACAGCTGCGTGTTGCCGGTTAGCTGAGCAAAAGCCGCGGCTTGCATCGCCCAGCACACGCCGTGATTGTTGGGGTGCTGACGTTCTGTTTGACCAAACGGCGACTCCAACAACCATTGTAGGTATTCGGCAAACCATTTTTTTGTGGCGGCGGAACTTGTAAGTGCGCCGGGTGCCAGTTGCTCAAGCTGATAAATACTGCGCGCCACTTCGGTTAAATGAATGGTGTCGATCACGCCAATGCTGCGGCCGGTATTGCGCCCTTTAATGGCTTGGCCATAGTTGAGGTGGGGCGCCATTTTGGTTTTGCCGTTCATAAACCAAGCGTTAAGGTGATTGTCTATCTGGGTGAGGTACTTTTGATCTTGCTCTAGTATATAGGCCGAGGCCAGAGTGGCGACGATATCACTCAGTTCGATAAGCTGAAGACGATGCTTGATAAAATTATCTGGGTTAGAGAGTCCATCGCGGCGAATATAAGGGCCGCTTGGATCTTCGGGGTTGGGCCACCAGTAGTCGCCCTCAGAGTAAAAATCGTGGGCTGTGCCTGAGCTTCTGGGCGATACATAATCGACGATAGTGGAGGGCTTGACCGACAGGTACTCGGTGGCTTTGGTTAAAATTCGTGAGTGCTCGGTTTGTATTAATTGCGACTGGATAGACGCCGGTGAGTCGTCAGCGGGTGTAACGCTGTTGGCGTGTGCAACTGGGGCTGAACCGAGCAAGGCTATGCACAGTATTGCCAGGCGATTAGATAGAGTAAACGGTAAGCGGTTTACAGCTGGCATAAGCCATCATCTCCTTGGGTGTGGGCGTCGATGTGTTTTTCAGTGCTGCTATGAGTAGGGCTACGCGTATTAGTGGCATTTGAAGCTGGTACCGGAAAAGCAAGCAGGCAATCGTATTCGGCGTGCTGCGCCATTAAGGTTTGCGCATAAGCGCTAAAGCGTTGATCGTACAGCTGCCCTGCAATTAAATTAACGCGTATTAAAGATTCCCGGCTGACAGAGTCGGAGGCGTAATGGCTCTGTGTCAGTAGTGTGTGCTGCTGTTGGTTTAGGTAATCCAGCGCCTGAACAATCAGCGGTACTTGGGTATCGTCGGTGGGGCCAAATGCGAGTTCCGGCAGGTTTAAGTCCGTTGCGATCGCGGCAAGCCCCCAGAACGCTTCGAGATTAAAAACACTGTAGTGGTAGGGGCGGGTTCGTGCCAGCTCGTGAGGTTGTGCGCCACCGGGTTGTATTTGCGTCTGTATGCGCTGCGGATACAGCGATTGCATGACTTGGTTGAGTACCATCTCGTTGTCGGTAAAGCGCGCAAAGTAAGCCACTTGGTAATCGTAAAAGCTGGCGTGGTTATTATGGGTGCGCGATTCATCAAGGCCGTTAGGGCTTGTGAGCAACCAATGTAGGTAGTATGTAACCCAGCGCGACAGCGGTTCTGATACGTGACTATTATAATGATCAGAGGCCGTTAATTGCTGGTGAGCATTCAGGGCATTGATAAATAAGCGCGATTCAATAATCCCAATGCCCCGGCCATCGGTGATACCCGGTATGGCTTGGGCGTAGCGAAAGTTGGGATTCATACCTGTGTCTTTATCAAAAAGAAACACGTGAAACAACTCTTGCGCGCGCTGCGCGTAGGCGTCGTTTTTTGTGTATGAATACGCCTGTGCTAAAACACTTACTGCCTTAACAAATTCGCGCAGCTCGGCGGAGTCGGTATCGCGGCCGCGAACCTCGCGGTTAACGATGCCATCCCGTCTGATCCAGGGTAAACCGTTGGCTGTGTCTGGGTTGGGCCACCAATAGGGGCCGGTACTGGTGTAGTCCTGCGGGTTATCGTTCGGCGGCGTTGCTTGGTTAAAGGTAATGCTAAAACTTTGCTCGCTATCGAGCACACTATTTGCCCGAGCAATAACCAGATCGCGCGCGGCGATCCGTTTAGTATCGCTCGGTGTGATTAACGCCTGAGCTTGTTGTTGCCACTCGTAAAGAGTGTTTGGTGATATCGGCGTGTCGGTTTTTGCGCTAGGCACACTGTGGCAGCCCGGCAGCAAAACGGTTAAACCGAGCAATAGGCTTAACCGGTGGTTCAGTCTTTTGGTAACGGCTTGTGTGATCAATATTATTCTCCGCCCAGGCGCTGTTGCAGTTGATACTGGTATAGCGAAGGCGCTTGATGGATCGCTTTATTTTGCATTTTTATGTTGGCGTTAGGGCCGTACTCGATGTCGATATCGGCGTTGCCATGAACGCCAATTACGTTGGCATTGGGGCCATCGTCTACCCCATACAGGGTGATAGGTTTAGCAACATCAAGGCCGTTTTTAAATACAACATTAATATTCCAGAAACTACTGCCGGCCCCGTGGGTGGGTTTCCAGTAGCCGGCACCACCACCTTTAAAGGCCGGGTAGCGGCGTTGCGCTAGTTGCTCGGTATCGAGGGTGGCGTGCAAGGTAATATTGTCGAACAGGTTTTGGTGGTTGGCGCCGGAGTGCTGATCTAAAATCGGTGCGTGATAAATCTCACAGCCGGTGTAGACACTTTTAGTGGAAAAGGTATTAAAGCTTAGAGGGTGGATGGCGGTATTGTTGACTGTGATGTTTTTGGCCAGCAGGTTATGAGTATCGCCCATCGCAACCGTATAGTGAGCTTTGTGATCGCCTTTAGTGGCGACGTTACTAATGCTTACATTGGCGGATTCTTCGCTTAAAATACCGCTGTCGGCATTGATAATGTCGATATTTTTAACCCAGCCGTCAAATAAACGGGTTAAGTAAATACCGTTAAAACCCTGCTCAACATGGTGCGCAACGTACGCCGATTGAGGAAACTCGATGGAAAATTCCTCGATGCCAATGTTTTGCAAATATGCTTTCTGTGTAATGTCGGTTGTCAGCCCATTAATGTCGTGTAATAACACGTCATTAATAATAACGGTATTATTGTTAATGGCGACAATCCGCGAGGCTTGCGATACCAGCGGCCGGTTGGGAAAGTTCCAGTGGTGGCTACCAGTGACTGCAACCCCAGGGTAGATAGCTTTTAACAGTGGTGAGTCTTTGCCCTCTCGGTTGTACCAATTAATATTAATAATCTGACCGACGCGCAATTGCGAGGCGTTATCCACTTTTAGGCGGTCATCGCCGCGCTTGCCCTGCGTCGGCAAAGCGAGAGGGGCCGGTTGTTGGTCGTACTCTTCTAAATAGGGCTTTACGCGCTCATTTTTTATCCGGGTCCAGATGAACCCGCCAGACCAAGCGTATTGTGAGAAGGCTAAGTCGATATTGTGCGACTTCTCCCGCTGGCGTTTATTCATTGTTTTTAAGTACTGGCGCAACTCGGCCAGCTCGGGTGGGTCTGGTAGATAGCGCAGCGGCCGTGGAAAATAAAGCGTGGTGGCACCGCTACCGGCACCGCGCAAAATCAGGTTATCTCGCTCAAGGTAAAGGATGTCGCTGACGATAAAACGACCGGCTGGAATCTGCACGACTATGGGAGAGTCGCTGTCGCTGGCGGCGGCAAGCGCCTTGTGAAAAGCCTTGGTATCGTCGTTGCCATCGTCGGCTTTGGCCCCGTAATCGGCGACGTTGATGGTGTTTGCGGTGGCAAATGCCAGTGGCTCGGCCCCATTTTTGTAGCCAGCATAAGAGAAATCGGGTAAATCGCGATTTAAATTATCAATTGTTACTGCGGTGCTTGATAGCGAGAGCAATATCAAAATACCTCCGCCAAGACCTTTTAATAATTGGTAACTTGTTGATTTAATTGTTTTAATTGAAGGTTTAAAGATTCCCATAGTGCCATACCTCTGCCGTCTATTCGGTGTATCGACGATTGTAAATCAAACTTAACTGGTAATACCACTTTACCATCTGATCGGGTTGATTCATACTCTACTAACGCTTATAGCAGACCGTAGAGTCTGTAGAGCATTTCGGCCCAGGTCGATAACGACTCACTAATATAATGAATAAGATGTAGGAGAAATTATGAGCTCCCTGTGTAAGCCACAACATTCAGGTCACACCGCAAAGTACGCCCGTAAGCTTTTGACGGTCGCGATTGCCGCCAGTCTTTTACCGTCGTCTTTTGCATTAGCGCAAAATGATAATGGCGCAGAAATGCTCGAAGAAGTCGTCGTTATTGGCTCTTTGCGCGATACCATGCGTAATTCGATCGAGATCAAACGCGACGCCGAAACAATTGTCGATGTGATTTCGGCGTCTGAGATGGGCGCATTGCCCGATCTTTCGGTTGCCGAAACGCTTGAGCGTATTGTCGGGGTAACCGGCGACCGCTTTAAAGGTAACTCCAGCGAGATCTCCGTTCGTGGTCTCGGCCCGTTTCTGGGCTATTCAACCTACAACGGCCGTGAAATTTCTTCCGGCAGTGGCAATCGCTCAGTCGCCTTTTCACAGTTTCCCTCCGAGTTAGTCAACGGCGCGACTGTATACAAATCGCAGTCTGCTGATCTCGTCGAGGGTGGCGTTGCCGGTTTGATTAACCTCCAAAGCATTCGGCCCATCGATTTTGGTGAGCGCCGAATTCAGGCCGAAATTAAGGGTAACTACAACGACTACGACGCCAAGCTAAACGGCGATGACGGTATTGGTTACCGCGGTTCGGTGTCCTACACCGATGTATTTGATACCAGTATTGGTACCGTTGGTTTTGCTATTGGCTACGCCGGGCACGAATCTTCCACCCCGGAAGAGAGTTATAACACCAGCTCGACACTGCGTAACTGTAACTCTGATTACGCGTTAGATGGCGGCAGCAATTGCTCGTGGAGTGACGATAATGCCGCCGCTGGTGGTGGCGCCGCTGCCGATGGCGATTACTACTTTATTCCTAACTCCTTTTATTTTAGACAAATGGAGTCAGAGGAAAGTCGCGATGCGGTGATGAGTACCGTACAGTGGCAGCCCAACGAAGACTGGAATATTACCCTTGATGCTCAGTGGTCTGATCGTTTCTACTACGAAGATCGTCACGACTTATATTTTGATGACGGCCGCCGCCGGATTAGCGACTGGACCACCAATGAAGATCATGCGCTAACCTCGTACTCGGGTGAGTCGCGTGTCAGCAGCTACGGTGAGTATCGCGAGCGCGACGAAGAGTATCGCGGTACCGGTTTAAATATTGAGTGGAATGCAACCGACAAACTTTTGTTAAGTGCCGATATCTCTTACTCAGATACCACGCGTTACCAAGAGACCTGGCAAACCCGGTTCCGCTCTGACCGACTTTGGTATGATTTTACCTCGGGCGGAAATAGCGATTACCCCTCGGTTTCTCTTTATGAAGATCCGGACGATGCCGCTGGTACGGCCGTTGATAACAACGTCTTAAACGATTACAGCTTTTACGACGCCAACCAACGCGCTCGTTACGGCGAATATGAAATCAATGACACTATTAGTGCTGTGGCCTTTGATGCTGTCTACGAACTAGATGGCAGTGTTTTTACCTCGGTAGAAGGTGGCGTGCGTTTATCCTCGCATGAGCACAATAACTATAACGAAGATCGTATTGAATACACGGATACTAACTTTGCTGATATCTCTACGATTGAGCAAAACTGCGCTACGCCCTACCCGCAAGAAGGTTACGGCGAAGATGCGAACAGCAGCTTTAATCAATGGGCTACCTACGATACCTTGTGTGCCTCTGAGTTAATGTGGGGCTCCGAAGATTGGTCGTTATCGCCCCAAGACCCAAGTGCGGCTGACGTTAACTTAACCGAAGATATCTCGTCTATCTTTGCGAAGTTAAATTTTGCGACCCAGCTCGGTAATATTGATGTGACCGGTAACGTCGGCGTGCGTGTCGTTGAAACCAGTGTCGAATCAGTCGGCTATCGTCAAGATTATGTGGTTATCGAAAACGATGCCGGCACACCGGACGATACCTCGGATGATAGTTATACCTTTGATCAGGTGGCCGATACTTTAACTGAAGAAGTGTTTACCAATAGCTACGTGAATGTATTGCCCAGCCTGAACTTAAACTTTGGTTTAAGCGAGACAGTTCAGTTGCGAGCTGCCGTTTACTCGGCTATTTCGCGCCCCGATATGTGGTGGATGGGTGCCGGTCGCGACTTAGACCTTGGGGATGGTGAAGAAGAGTTTCCGAGCGTTGAAGATGCCGTTGCCAATGGCAATGCCACCGCACTGGGTAATCCAGACATGGAAGCGATCGAATCCGTTAACTATGATCTCTCGTTGGCATGGTACCCACGTGAAGATACGATGGTGTCGGCTGCGCTGTACTACAAAGACTTTGAGGCCGGCCTCGATGTGGCCGACCCCGAGAGTGTACAAGAGTCGTTTAATATTAATGGCGAGCAGATCACCATGGATGTTAACGGCCTTATCGAGAATACCTCTGAGTCGTCCAGTATCACAGGTGTTGAGTTAAGCTTGCAGCACGGTTTTACCAACTTGCCCGCACCGTTTGATGGCTTGGGCGTGATGGGTGGTATTAACATCGCCGATACCGATTTCGAGTATTATGAAAACGGTTCTGAGATGACCGACGATGTAGTGATTGCCGCTGCAAACCTTCCCGGTTTCTCAAAAGAGAGCTACAACGCTGAGGTATACTGGGAGAATTACGGTTTCACCACTCGTTTGTCGTATAAGTATCGTTCCGATTACCTGAAGCCGTTTGGCAGTGATTTTGGTCAAACAAATCGCTTTGTCGACGACACCAGCTCGGTTGATCTGTCGCTAGCGTATCGCTTGACCAATAATCTTCAGGTTAAATTTCAAGCGCTTAACCTGACCAACGAACCTTACGTTGAGTATCGCGTAGCGGAAGATGCGTTTAACCGAATCGAGTATAGCGGCACTAAGTACTTTGTTGGTCTTCGCTATAAGATGTAAGCTCATGCTTAGTGGCAAAGTATTTTCTTATGCTTTTGCCACTTGATGTAGGGTTTTAACATCTTAGATAAAAAGCTGGGTGGCTGAGAGGTCACCTAGCTTTTTTTGCTACCGATATTGGAAAGGCGTTGCGGCTAGGTAGGTAGCGTTTATAGTTACCAAGCGCTCTGAGCCGCGCATATCTGAGTAATAGCTGGCAATGTTGTTTCCTGTTCGCCCCAATGCGCTACCAGTTGGCGTGGCACAGATCATTTATTGTTATTGTCTTTTGCTCCCTGCCAGGCGGTTGCAAATGCTATTCCCATGCATACACCCGTGCCGATAAACACGCCTAAAAATGGCAGGATATCGAACACTACCCCTGCGATAACTCCTATAGCTGTACCAACGGATGACCCTATAGCGATAGCGTATCCGTAATATTTTCCTGCCGCTTTGTTTTTACTTTTCATGGTTTACCTATTGCTGGCCTGGGTTGTGGGGAGCGTTAAGTCTACGCGGTTAAACTTTCTTTGTGAAACCGGAGCAACCGCCAGAACAATAGCGGCTAGCGGCGAAAGTAAATCGGCCCCTAAGAGCCAGCCGCCACCTCGGTAACAAAGCTAATAATGACCAATGCTGTCTGCATGATGGTTGCCCGCTAAAAGCTAGGGGGCTGAGTTGTCGCCACTATAGTGGAGTCGTTAGCCGAGCGGGGTATTAACCGCGCTGGAGCAATTGGCAGCGCCAGAAAAGTTGAGTTTGAGGGTAACCTAACGTTGGCAAAGAGACTGTGCGGGAAAGGGGCTTTAACTGTGAGGCGGTTTTAAAGCGCGGGTGGGGTCGCGCTAATCACCGGTAATGGTTATCGGTGATTGGCGCAACCGCTGCAACCTGTTGTGATAATTAGGTTACTTGCCGGGTTTATTCAAACGAGGATACGTTGTCGAGGTAGACGCTTTCGGTGGAGGTCTCTTCCGCGTTGCCACCAAATTTAAACTCGACGCGCTCGGGCGTTAGGCCAGGCGTGGCAACGGCAAAGGTACCTTGGTTGATGCCATTTACCCACAACGTGTACTCGTTGCTGGTGGCGATATCGGTCCAGGCTAACTTGATAGTGTTCCAGGCATCATAGTTGTAGCTGGTGACACTTTCTTGGCCGCTCGCGGCTCTGCGGCGTAAATCGCCCCCGGATTTAAACAAGATATCCATGCTGCGGTTAGCTGAGTTGTAAGTGGTCGCGTAAACCGTTATCAAAAAGTCTGCGACGTTTGCCGCGGGGATGTACACAGAGGCGGTGATCGCACCGGTGTTAGATGCCCCCCAGTTAGCACGCGCGCGCACTTGGCCCTCTTCTGGGTGCGAGAACTTGACCGACTGGGTGCCGTCCTGTGCTTGCTCATCACTCACTTGAATATTGCCAGGTATATCGGCGTCGTTTTCAAGCGCCGTGGGCGCTTCGCCTATGGTGTCATCTTCAAACGAGTTTACGCTGCCGGTTGCGCCGCCGTCACCATCGCCGGCATCGGGTACCGGCATGGAGATGGCATCGAGATACAATGGCTCATTGGTAATCGCGCCGCTGTTGCCGCCGTACTTAAACTCGACCCGCTCTGGGGTTAAGCCGGCGGTTGCCGCCGCAAAGGTTCCCACTGAGTCACCGTTAATGATCAAGGTGAACTCATTGCTGGTGGCTAAATTGTCCCACTGAATTTCAATATCAATCCAGCCGCCTAAATCGTACCGCATGACATCTTCTTGCTCGCTGCCTTCACGACGTCTGATGCTGCCGTCACCTTTAAATATAATATCGATCGCTCGGTTGTCTGAGTTATATTCGGCGGCGTAGAGGGTGATTAGCGTATCTTGGTCAGTGTCGGTCGAGAAATACAGTGACCCTTTAACGGAACCGCTCTCGGTGGCGCCAAACTCGCGGCGCATTCTTACTTGGCCTTCGGTGGTGTGATTGAGCTTAACCACTTGAGTGCCTTCACGCGCGACCTCGTTTGACACAACGATACTGCCCTCGTTGTCAAAATCGGCTGGTGCCGAATCAAAGCTGTCAGCTTCAAAACCAAAGTCGGGGTTGCTGGCATCGCCCACGGCAAAACCGCTGCTGGGTTCGCTGCTAGAGCTGCTGGAACTTACCGAGCTGCTGCTGGAACTTACCGAGCTAGAGCTAACCGAGCTTGCAACGCTGCTGCTGGAGCTGATTGAGCTCGCAATGCTGCTACTGGAGCTGATTGAGCTCGCAATGCTACTAGAACTAACTGAGCTTGCAACGCTGCTACTAGAGCTGACTGAACTTGCGACACTGCTAGAGCTAACCGAGCTGGCGACACTACTGGAGCTAACGCTAGACGATTGGCTGCTCTCGCTACTCGCGTCGGATGACGCGCTGGAGTTTGAGGAGCTGCTGCCCTGGTCTGGATTGTTACCGCCGTCGGCCGAGTCGGTTATGCTAATGGCGTCTAGGTAGAGCGACTCTGTGGTTATAGCGCTGCTGTTGCCGCCAAACTTAAACTCGACTCGCTCTGGCACTAAACCTGGTGTGGTCGCCGTAAAAGTACCAATCGAGTTGCCGTTAATCAGCAGAGTGTATTGATTACTGCTGGCAAGATCTTGCCATTGAATCTCTACATCCATCCACTCGTTAAAATTGTAGGCCTGTAAGTCGATCTGGCTGCCTCCCTCACGGCGACGCAAGGTGCCGTCGGGCTTAAACAGCAGGTCAATGGCGCGGTTGGCGGAGTTGTAGGTCTCGGCATAAACGGTAATAAGTGTGTCGACGCCGACATTCTCGGGGATAAGCAGCGATGCTTTGATACTTCCGCTAGCCTTTGCGCCAAACGCTTTGCGCATTCTTACCTGGCCTTCGGAGGTATGGTTAAACTTGGCCGATTGCGCGCCCTCGCGAGCTTGCTCATCCGAGACGCTAATGTCCCCTTCAGACTCAAAATCGTTGGGGGTTTGACCTAGCGATTCTGACTCAAAGCTAAAGTCTGTGTTACCGGGGGTGCCTTCGCCACCATCACCGCCACCGTTGTTGTTGCCATCGTTGGCGATGTCAGAGGCACAGGTGTTGGTGCCCTCGGCAATACAAAAGTCGTTAAATAAAATGGTTTCATCACGCAGCATATCGATGTTGTTGAGGCTGCGGTACAAACCCCATTTGGGACGATTGATGCCGGCCCCTTCGCGCCACATATCAATGTTGTTGGCGCTCCAGTCGATTAAGGTGGTGTTGTCGCTTAAGCGGCTCAAGCGTACTTCCAAGCTGCCGTTGTCTGCGTTTTTCGTGCGCACAAAGGCCTCTACCCACTCGCCGGTAAAACCGGACAAGTCGGCCACGGCGACTTCGCTGGCACCAAGATCTGTGCTGGGGGCGTGTAACACTTGCAGTTGATCGGGGCTGCCAGCGCGAGGCGTGAGGGTGACGATTGGCATGCTGTCATCGCCACCGGCGGCTTTGATCTGAAAGATATGGGTAAACGATGAAGACGCCTGAAAGCCATCATCGAGTTTAAATTTCCAGCGGTAGGTGTGTATCTCGCCCTCGCTGGCAACGCGGTCAGCCGGTGAGGCATCGTAGGTTTTTACTTCGATGCGCTGGCGATCGGTGGTCGATTCAATGCAGCGGTCGCCGTCGACGTCGCGCAGCAAATGAAAAGCGAATACATACTCGTTGAGCGTAGCGTCCATTACCTCGGTAATACGGCGGCCAAAGGCGTCGGTCTCGGGGTCGCACACTGGACTCTCTACCGCGCTGCCGCCAAATACCGTGTCAAACAGCTCGTAGGTATCGCCGGGGCCGTCGGCAGAGGCAACCACACGATGATTGATTTGGTTGTCCAGCGTCGCTTGAAAGTGGCTTTGCGCTTCGCTGACAGAGACTAGCTCCATACTGCTCGCGCCCGAATTACTCAGTAAGTTAAGTACCGCTGAGGATTGCGCAAAGGCCTCTGGGTCTTGCGAAAAGTCGATGGCCGTGGCCGCACCGTGGGCTAAATCGTCAATGCTAATGCCATTGTCGGGGTTGCCGTCTTGATCGAGCGACAGTAACAACCGAACGATGTTAGTCACGGTGTTATCGGTGATGTCCTCGCTATCGGCCAAGGTTAAAGGCGTCACCGTGGGCTGAGCTAATACCGGGGGAAAGGTCAAATCGCCAATCGAAAAAGTTACTGTATCGCCGGCGAGGTAATCGTACTGCCCGGTGGCCGAGGTAAAGCCGCTGCTTGACGCGGTTTGGTAGTGCAGGTTGGCGACAATGCTATCGACGAAGAAGCCCTGGCGCACCAGCGGGTTGTCAGAGCCGCCCGCTGCATCGCTCGACGAGCTACTGGCGATTTCGCTGCTGGAGCTGGAGGAATTACTCGAAACAGCTCCAGAGCCTGGGGTGGGAGTGTCGTGGCCGATACCGCCGCCGCAGGCCCCCAATAGGCCCGATAGACAGATCAATGTTGATGTTTTGAACAAAGTCATAGTGTTCACCTTTTGCTTATTATTGGTGTCGTTCGATGAATTTTTGCGAGCCTACACTATCTGACGATAAGGTCATGCTGTCAAGTGGTAATGCCAATGTGCTGGTGTGAATGGTAATAGAAGGTCTGGGTCGGAGTGGGGTTAGTTGGCCGAGGAGGGTGTTTTTGGCGTGAGGCCGAGTAGGTATTTAGGGCTAAGTTGATGTGGAGTCGGGATGCTACTAAAAAGGCCCGGCGCGTGAGCCGGGCCTTTTTAGGGTTACCGTCAGTGTGCGGACGGGAACGGATACCAAGGGTCTGGGACGTAGCGGATTTTCTCTTGGTTTTTGTAATATTCCAGGGGGTGTGCCGGAGCGGGAGAGCCCTTGGGCAGTGCCAGGCCGCTAACGCTGGCAAAGTAACTGACACAGGCATCGCGCCAGTAGATGGCGTCGCGCAATTGTACTTTCAGTTGTGCCTCAACTTGGCTAAAGCGCTCGGGGTCAATCTTACCTTTTAGCTCTTGCCACTGGGTTTGCATCTTGCGCACTTGGTTAACCCCGGTATCGTATTTGTGTACCAGCTCTTGCCACAGGCTGCTGCCCGAATCCATTTTGTAGCTCCAGGGTAAATGATGGAACCACAGCAGTAACGCTTCTGGTGTTGTTTCGGGCTTGGCAAATTGGGTGGCCCAGTGTGGGTAGTACTGCTCGATGGCGTTCGAGCCGGTTTTAGTGCGATCGTAACCGATGCCGTCTTTGTCGGCCTGATGGTAATAATAGGCGGTCCAATCGGGGCGGCCCGATGTATCGTGCCAGGGGGCGGGGCCGTAGTGGTGGCCTTGAGCATACAGGTGGGTTAGGCCTAAAGGCATACGGTAGTTAACGCCGGCCTCGCGGCTTATGGCCATAATATCGGTCACGGGCGCTAACACATCGTCCTTGTTGTTAAAGGTCATGCGGGCCCACTCATCGGCAATGGCGGCGGAGCTTAGCTCCACATCCCACGCTAAGCGGCCAAACGCATACCAGCTTGATTGCACAAAGGTGTGGCCGGTCCAGTTGCGATCGGTGCCGGGGTTTATCACTGCCGCCATGCCGGTGTGTTTATAGTCGAATACGTTACCCGCTAAAATTTTTCCTATGGTGCTGCCCGCGTCTTGGGCGTAGGTGTCGGCATCAAGCGCTTCTTCAAACAGTGGCCCCTGGTAGGCTAAGTGATTCGAGAAACCAAAATATTCTTGCGAAACTTGCACTTCCAGCGCGATATTGGTTTTTTGCAGAGCGCCAAATAAGGGCGAGAAGGGCTCCCGGGGTTGAAAATCGATCGGGCCATTTTTAATTTGCACAATTACGTTGTCGCGGAACTTGCCGTCCAGCGGTTTAAATTCATCGTAGGCTTCGCGAAACCGATCACCCTGCTCGGGGGCGTACACAAATGCGCGCCAAAACACTAAGCCATTATAGGGGGCGAGCGCATCGGCGAGCATATTGGCGCCGTCGGCGTGGTTGCGGCCAAAGTCTTGCGGGCCGGGCTGCCCTTCGGAGTTGGCTTTGACTAAAAAGCCGCCAAAGTTGGGGATGTACTGGTAGACTTTTTTAACACGCTCGCGCCACCATTTTTGTACTTTGGGGTCGAGTGGGTCGGCCGTGTCAAAGTCGTCCAATAGCATGGGCGAGTTAAATTTAACCGACAAATAAAGCTTAATGCCGTAGGGGCGGAACACCTCGGCCAATGCCGCGGCCTTGGCTAAAAAGGCATCGCTTAAGATGCGCGCATCGGCGTTGACGTTATTAATAACGGTGCCGTTAATGCCCAGCGAGGCGTTGATACGGGCGTAATCGATATAGCGCGGGTTGTTTTGGTACTCGGGCAGGTTGCCCCATTCCCACAGTGATAAGCCGGCGTAGCCGCGCTCGACAATGCGGTTGAGGTTGTCCCAGTGATTGACGACTCGGTGCTGCACCGAGGGTGCCGATTGCACGTCGATATGGGCAATATCGCTTTGGGTTTGCATTAACCGCAGCAGGTGAAACGCGCCGTACAGCACACCGGCATCGCTATTGGCGGCAATCACGGTGGCACGTTGGCCGGCGACCTTGGCACGAGTGATGATAAAACCCTCGGGCCCCACGGCGTTAAGCCTATCGCCAAGCTTTAAAGCGGCAATGTTCGCCGAGCTGTCGGGCGTGCCGATAATCAAGTTGCCGGCGCCTTGCGCGGCTTTGCTGGGCTTGATGCTTTGACCTAACAAACCATTTAAGCCACGGGTTAACTCGGCGCGGGCGGCTGCTAGGGTGGGCGATTGGTCGGTAGCCACTAACTGTTGCAGCTGGGCGCGGTATTGTTGTTTAAGTGTGTTGTCGGCGATGGTGTCGTAGCGCAACCACATGCGGTAGCCGTCTTCGGCTTGGGCGGTCGTGCACAGTAGCGTCAGTACTAGGCTGGCAAGCAGCGCTAAATATTGGGGCGTACGATACAGTCGGTACATGGTGAGCGTGTCCTGTTTAATATAGTTATGGTCATTATTACCATAATAGCATTTGCGTCCTGCAGTGATGTGATATTTGACAAAAATTGACGTTTCGGGCGGTTAGTGTCGTCAATTTGCGAGCGGGGAGCGCGTTAACGGGGGCGGGTTGCGTAGCGCTTATCGTGCGCTGTCGGATTAGCCTTAGCCATCTGCAAAGAGGGCGGGTTAAAGATACGCTTTAGCGATGGCAACCAATTTCTACACGTTTGTCATCTTGATCGGGTAAAAATCCGGCCGCTTGATACGCCTGGGTGATTACCCCCTGTTTACGTAATATGGCTAGACCTTTTTGCAGCGCCGCAAATACCCGTTGGCCATCGGGGTGCGATTTACTGACAAAAAAGTTGAGAGAATCATCGAACGAGATTTTATAGCCGGGTAGTGGGTTTAAGGTGATGTCGCTTACGGTGTGAGATTGATCTGGCAGAGAGGAGAAATGCATTAAGGTAAAGTCGGCGCGCTCGGCATCAACCATTTTAAACATGGTGTGGTAGGTGACGCCGTAATAGCGTTTGCTCTGTAGGCAATCCAGTGCTTGCACGTCGTAAAACCAGGTTTTGTCAGTAACGCCCGTTAAGTTTTTAAACCCGTTGGCTTTAATCTCGTCAAGCAAGCCGGGAAGCTTTTCTTTGGGGGCGTATATGCCTTTGGCGTATTCCCCTGAGTTTAATAAATTGTCGCTCACATAAACCCGCTCGGTGGCATCGCGCCCCCAAATAGCCGCGCCGCCGATAACGGCGTTGCCTGCGTCAATGCTTCGGACCATGCGCTCTTGCATCGGGTGCGCCTGCCATTTGGTGTTAACCGCAAAATCTGCGGCGTCGAAGGCGCGGCACATAAGGCTTAGTTCGTTTAAGGTAACATTTTTGACCAGCCCCATTTTTTGGTAATCGAGGCAGTGGTGATCTTGGGAGTACTTACGGATGTCGGCCAGGAAGTAAGAGTAGACGGCGACGGTTATATCGAGAGGAGTTTCGGTGTTGCCGGCATGGCTGGTGGGGGTGAAGAGTATGACATAGCTTGTCAGCCATACTGCGATCATACGGCGTATCTGTCGCGCGGTGGGACTTGTTATTTTCATAATCCATTCCCGGTAACATTCCACAAGGTGCCACACTGTCGTTTGTCCTTTAACGTCGCCCTTGCGTGCGGTATGGGTAAGCTTCTCGGCTTTAAAGGTTAACGCGGTAGGCGTTACTTGTGACTGATCATAGATTTATATCTTTGAGTGTATCAGCCCTTAGGGCGAAAGTGTTAGCGTCGCCTGGTTGCTAGCGGGGGCAGCTGATGCGGGGTTACTCGTCTGGGCTAAGGTGGCAAGGCAGTGCCAATACCCGCTCCCATAGCTCGTTAGTCCACTGCGCTAGTTCGTGAATAAAAGGTTCGTGCACGAGCGCGGTATCAATGCACCATAAATCAATGTCGGCGTGGCCGATAGCGGCGTACTCCCAGTCGATGAGGTACAAGCGGTTACCGGTATCGAGGATGTTTTCAGGAATTAAATCGTGGTGGGTCAGCTCGGCCGGCCAGGGCGCTTGATCAAAGGCTTGTAGTCTTGGTGTAAAGGCCGCCCATTGTTGCGCAAGGTCGACCGATACGACGTCTGCGCTTTGCAGCTGCTGCATGTAATGCGCTAGGTAGTTGTAGTAAGAGCGCTTCTCGGTGGCGGGGTTTAGCTCGCGTACCGAGCGCAGCAAGCGCAAGAGGCGTTGGCGTTGTAGCGGGTTGCTAAAATCTTTTGCCTGCCATACGCGGGCATCGATAAAAGGCAGTATCGAGAAGCGGTGGCTTGGATCTTGGTAAATCGGCTCGGGCGCAATTTTGGCCTTGGCGGCGCTATACAGTATTTGCGCCTCGGCGGTGCGGTTGATACCGAGTGCCTCACTGCGTCGATTGTTAAGGCGCAAAATTAACGGCCCGCTCAACCCCGGCACGGCAATTTTAACATTGCGATTGGTGCGCCCACCGGGGACTGGCCCCAGCACTTTGGGCGGCGCACTAATGGCCAGTGGCCACTCGCGCCAGCTGGCTAATACCGATTGTAAGCTCGCGGTATCAGGCATGGGCAGTTCCGGTAACGGCCCTGTTTGTATAGTCGCGCCGCCAGCTTATAAAGCCAAAAACCGAGATAACCAGATACGAGACTAATAGGCCAGCGGTAAGGTATAGACCGCGATCAATAAACAAAAAGATCGACGTGGTGTTAATAATCATCCAATACAGCCAGTTTTCTAATACTTTGCGGGCTACCATAAAAGTGGTAATGACGCTGGCCCACGTGGTGAAGGAGTCCACATAGGGCCAAGCGGCGCCGGTGTATTGGTGCAGTAAGCTACCCGAGGTAAGCGTTAGCAGTGCGATGGTTACTATCGTCAGGGCGTGTTTTTTGCCGCTCCAACGCTGCACCGGCAGCTCGGTGTCGCGCGCGCCGCCGTGGTGCCAATGCCACCAGCCATACACGGCCATTAACATGTAGTAACCATTAAGGGCCGATTCCATCAGCAGTGAAACGTCCCAAAACAACAGGGTATAAATGGCGGTGCTGGCCAGCGCGCAATACCAACATAAACTGTTTTGCTTTACGGCCAGCAACAAATAGGCAATCGCCAAAATCACCGCAGCGATCTCCCAGCCGGACATGGCCTGCCAGGCGCTGCCTATTTGTTGGGTAACGCTTTCGCTCATACGTCTTGCTCGGGCAGAGCTTCGAAACCCGGTAAAAACTTAGCCACAAATACCGCTTTGCCGTGTTGCTCCATGCTGTGTTTAAAACCGTCGCGCAGGACATCCATGACTCGCTCATAATCGCCGGTAATAATGGTGCAGGTGGCGACGGTTTGCAGCCGTATATCCGGTTGCTGGTTGAGCCAAGCGATAAAACCTTCAATGGGTGGCAGGTAATCGCCATTAAAGGGGTACATGCTCAATTCGACGGATAACTGCATAACAACTCTCAGACTAAGTGGGTGTAGTAAAAACGATACCTGGCGCTAGTTTACCTAAAACCGCACACTGGCGGTGGCGGCAATCATGCGCGGCTCGCCAAACTGGTAGTAAGGTTTGGTGGTGTAAGCGTCGCGCGGGTCGTTGCCAAAGCTGCCAAAACCGCGGGTTTGGGTGTCTTCATCGGTGAGGTTGCGGCCGTACAAGGCCACCTCCCACTGCTCGGTTTGGTAGCCGATACGGGCATTAAATAACTCGTAAGACTCCGACTGCGCCTCGTGGCGGCTAGAGAAGTAAAAGCTGTCTTTGCCCTCTACCTCAACGCGGGCGTACCAGTGCTCGGTAAAGTTAAATACCGCGCCGGTGGTAAATTGGTAGTGGGGTGCGTGGGGTAAGTCGTGGCCGTCTAGGCTGTAAGAAATACCATCAGTGGGTTCGGCTTTGGTGTGAGCGAAGCTCTCAAAGTCTTTAAACTCGCTGCGCAGTAGGCCCAAGCTGGCAAATACATTCAGCATCTCGCTGGCCCGCCAGTTTAGCTCGGCCTCTAAACCGTAAGTGATGCCGGCGGTGGCGTTGGTGGTGTAATCGGTAAAGTCACACGGGCAGTCGTCACCCTCAAACGGTACAAGTAGTGACTGTTTGGTTTGCAGGTCATCGCGGTCTTGGTAAAACAGCGCGATCTGGCTTTGCAGTTGACCATCCTGGCTGGTGGTTTTAAGGCCGGCCTCGTAGTTCCACAAAAATTCCGGTTGGTATTCACGGTCATCGAAGGGAAGCTCGGTGCTGCTGTTAAAGCCGCCGGCTTTGTAGCCGCGCGAGACAAGCCCATACCAAAGGGTCGATTCGTCCGGGCGGTACTCCAGCGCGAGTTTACCACCCAGCATATCGTCGCTGGGCTCGTTGCTCACACCGTCGCTGTCGCGGTAGCTGGCGTCGCGTTGCTCGTAACGCAGGCCGGTCACTACTTGCAGTGCCTGGCCGAGAGGAATTTCTAACTGGCCGTACAGCGCGGTGTTGTCGCTGCTAAAGTCGCTAAAAAAATCCTGCGCTAAATACGTTTGCTGACGATCTAAAACTTCTGATTGATCGCGGTAATAAGCCCCTGCCACCCAGCCCAGCTCGCCGGCCTCGTGGTCGGACACTAACCGCACATCGAGCGTGGTGTTGTCGATCTCGCGCTGGTAGTTATCTTGTGAGTTGTAACCGTACTGCTGTTTGCCCTCAACTACACAACTAAAGTCAGCGCAGATATCGGGGTAGGCCCAGTCTTCGTCGTAACCGTATTCGGTGTCTGAATTGGCGTTGCTGGCCAGCACCTCGGCGTGGAACGCATCGCTAACTTGCCAGTTGGCTTTGACAGAGAAGGCCACAGTCTCTTGGCGATCGTGACCGGGGTTGTCGGATAGCGTGGTGCGGGTATTATCCAGCGAGAAGCCGTCGTAGCCGTTATCCACATTGACGTACATAGCGGTAAAATCCAGCGCCAAAGCGTCGCCGATTTGCCAGTTGAGTTTACCGCGCGCGGTTTGCTCGTCGATGTTGGCGTTGTCGTCGATATTTAAAAAAGCGTTTTCTTGGTAGCCGTCGCTGGTGTGCTGCTCGAGTGCTACCCGAAACCCAACATTGCGACTGACAGGGCCGCTAAGTACCGCGCTGGTGGTGTAGGTATTATAGTCGCCCACCGTGGCCGACAGCTCGCCGCCAAACTCTTGGGTGGGGCTGCCCGATACCATATTGATTAAACCGGCCAGCGCGTTGGCGCCGTAGAGGGTGCCTTGCGGGCCGCGCAAGATCTCGACTTGCTGGATATCCAGCGTCGTGGCGGCGGCGCCAATACCGGTGAGGTCGATACCGTCGACTAACAAGCCGACCGAGGGGTTTACCGGCTCGATAAATTGGCTGCGCTCGCCAATGCCGCGAATCTGAAAAAACCGCCCGCGCGAGGCGCCGGTCGAGAAGTTCACATTGGGAGCGGTGTTTAAGATGCCGGCTAAATGCTCGGCGCCACGAGCTTTAATGGTGTCAGCACCTATCACGCTGGCGCTGGTGGATAAATCTTGCAGTGGTGCGGCGCGAAAGTCGGCACTGACTAGAATCTCTTCGATGCTATCGTCGGCAGCGTGGGTTTGCGCCGCAATAGCGAGCGTGAGGGCACTTAAGGCTAGGGTTTTGTTCATGGTTGAGTCTCCGGTAATGTGTAGGAGACCCGGTCTGCTTACAATAGCGTCGTAATTGGGGCACGTTGTTAGTGCTTGGCAGCCAAAGGCTCTGGCTGTGGGCGTATTATTGCTGTGCGAATAGTCCAATCCCTACGCCGGCATTAACCGGATCAGGTTCAACGGGTCCGCATTGTGTGCGTCTCAGGCCGACTGCCAAAGCAGTCTGGCCACCCCGAGGATGTCGTTTCGTTTTTCTAGAAAGGCGGTATTTTATGCCGTTTTGTTCCATCTAACCAGTGATAGTGCTTATTTTTATGGTGACTATCATCCCCCACCGATAGTGGTTAGCATTGCGTTTGTCTTTATGCTGGCTCGCGACTCCCATGCTGAATTTTTATAAAAAAGCCATTACCGTTCTTGTCGGGTTATTAGCCGTGTCGGTGTTGCTACTCTTTGGGGCGCTAAAGCACACCTTTATATCGCAGTCTTTATTGCCCCGTGGTGACAGTGAGCTGCCCTGGCGGGCCAGCCCAGAGGACGATACATCTCAGGGCGGCGCCTCCGAGGCGATCGTGCTAGACGATACGTATGGTCTGGAGTACGACTTGTTTATTGCGCCTAAAGCGCAATACCCGGCGGCATCGGTGGGGTTGGTGTTTACCGACGCCAAGGGCGAGCCGCGCTTGGTGGACTTGAGTCGCTACAGCGAGTTGACCTTTACGGTTAAATGCAGCCCCGCCAATGAACTGGCCCTTATGGTGTTTACCGTTGATGAACGGGTCACCAAGCTCGATGACTTTTTAACCTATCGCTCGCCCTTAAGCTTTTTTTCCTGTGGCGAGCAATGGCAGCAGCAACGTATTGATTTAACCCGGCTAGAAACGCCGCAGTGGTGGCTAACCAACTTCGACTTTAAACTGTCGATGTCAGAGTATTCGCTGCAACAGGTGCCTAAAATATTGTTTGCCTCGACCACCCAAAGCCCGCAAAACCAGTTGTTGCATGTGCGGTTTAATCAGCTGGAGCTGGCCGGTAAAGAGTGGGGCTATGTGTATTGTGTGGCGGGTTTTTTGTTTGTTTTGTGGACGATCGCCGGCGTTTGGTTGTTTCGCCAGCACACTCGGGCGCTGACCGAATCACTGAAACGAAAGATTCAGCAAGATCGGCCGTTGGTGGCTTATCAGCAGTTGTCGGTAGAGCCTAAGCGCGATAAAGACAGCGATGCCATCTTGCGCTACTTAACCACCGAGTACGCCAACCCCGAGTTAAACCTAGAGGCTTTAGTAAACGCCATCGGGGTCAGCCGTACCAAAATTAACGACATCCTCAAGGCCGAGCTGGGTTTTACCTTTACCGGCTACTTAAATAAGTTACGCCTGACCGAGGCGGCGCGTTTGTTGTCCGAATCGAAGGATGTGAGCGTGGGAGAAATTGCTTACTCGGTGGGTTATAAAAACATCTCTTACTTTAATAAGCTTTTTAAAGAGGAGTATGGCTGCTCGCCCAAGGTATTTCGCAGCGTCTATTAATCGCTATAAGCGCCCGGTTTGGATGCGCTCCTCTCTAGCGTCTGGTGTTTTCTTGCACTTTCGTAAAAATAACTACCACTTTTGACCAATTGGAATGCTTTTTTTAACAAGCGTTAACACCAGAGGCTTGTTTTTACTAAGATTTTTGCCGAATAGAGCCGCGCTCCGCCACGGCCGCCATAATGTCAATAAGAGCGATATTCTCATGCAAAAACGTCAACGTCCGTCGGGCGAACTTACCGTAAATCACTTGGTTGGAACCTGGTTTCGCGCGTACATCGACGCATTTAGCGAGCCGTATTTGTCGTTAACGCTTGCGCCCCACGAGCAAGTTTTGCAGCAAGGCCGTGCTATTCGCGAAGCATTAGGTTGTGTAATCGATTATGCCGTTCAGACGTTAACCTCTTTGACGGTGGGCCGCGCCGACATAGTCGACTGCGAGTTAGCCACCTATCGGTCGCATCCAATGGGACCGATTCGGGTTGATGTATCGCTCGAGGAGGGCGGTCTTGGCATGGCGCTGTATCACGCTCAGGTGTTTGCGCGCCAAAGCCCAAAGGAAATTTTGATCGCCGAGGCTTTTGGCACTTTGCAGCTGCAGGTTAAAACAAAACAGTCCACGGTTGTGTCGTTATTGGAGCACAGGTCTTAATGCGGGTTGGATTTTATCTTATGACTAACCACCAGTCGCCAGCCATCGATTGGGTAGCCACTGGGCGTTTGCCCACCCGGGGTAGATGAATTCGACCGGCTAGAGTACGTCGAAGAGCGTCTGCGGGCTCGGGTTAACATCCCCGTCGTGGTGGGCGTAAGGGTTATAAGCTGGTTGCCATATCCGGTAGCCAACCAATGGCCCACGTCTCTAATACTTTATCGAGGCCGGTTAGGGTTAGCACCGCTAGCAGTATGAGCATGTAGCCCAAAATAAGCTTACCGCGACTGGCACTGTTGGTGAGCTTGCTTGAAAAACGGCTGAGCAACTTACCCGACAACAAGCCTGCTGCCAGCAACGCCAACGCCGTGCCCAAGCCAAAGGCGAGCATGATAATAAACGCCGTACCCATTTGCTGGCCGAACGATGCCAGCGCGATGGCGGCGCCGAGGGTGGGGCCCACGCAGGGTAGCCATACCATACCCAGCAAAAAACCCACCCCAAACTGGCCACCCCAGGCGTTTTCGGTGGCACTGTTAAAGCGGCTGGTGAGCAGCGACAAACGCAAACTTATCCAATCGCCCAGGGGCTTAATAACAAGGATAAGCCCCACCAATAGCAGTAAGATGGCGGCCATATAGCGAAACAGCTCTGGGTCCAGCCCGGCACTGACTAAGACAAAGGTTAAAAGTGTGCCGGCGATGGCGAATGACAAGCTCAAACCCGCAGCTAACGCGTAGGGCCCATAGCGGCTCTCGCCTGCAGCCGAGCCCATAACGATAGGCACCAGTGGCCAAACGCAAGGGGAGAGCACGCTGAGGATGCCGGCCAAAAAGGCCAGCGGTAGTGCGGTTAATTCCAGCGTCATGCTTATTGCCCCAGCAGCTCGCCAATGGCGGCAAAGATTTTATCTTCGCGAGTTTCGGCGACGCTAAACCACACTTGCTCGCTACCATCAAACAGCAATAGGGTCGATTGGCGCGGCGCTTTAAAGTGTTTTACCCACTCTTTTTGATCATCAAAGTCCACTTCTAAAATAACGAGCTCAGAGTCCGGATTTTCGTTTTGATAGGTTTCTAATACCTCGCGCTGCTTGGCGCAGGTGGGGCACCAGGTGGCGTAAATATCGACCAAAATGGGCGCACCTTCGGCTTGCAGCGCGTCAAACCGCTCTTTTGTGAAAGATTCTGCCTCTAAGGCGTGGGCTTGCAGGCTGGTAAATAGCACTATGGCGGTGATTACAGGAGCGAAAAAACGCAAAAAATTCATACTAAGCCTCGTAGGTCTTAAACCGGTATTGGTTAAATGGTCTTGATCAGACTCCTGAGCCTCAAGAATGTTACAGACGTTTGCCGATCCGGCTGAGGCCACAGATGATTTCAGGCTTAGAGAGGGGGTTGGGTGTAATCCGGGCATAAAAAAGCCGCCTGTAACACAGGCGGCTTTTGGGATCTGGTGTAATGCTGCTCTGGCTTAATCCATATCGTCTAGGGTAAGGACTAGGTCGTATTTTTTTACATTGATATTCTCGATGGTGTAGGTGTCACCGTCTTCGTCCTCAGCTTGCACATCAAACTTTGGGTTGGAGTAGCCTTTTAAGCTTACCGTCACTGTCTCGCCATCTAGCAATACATCAACGTCCAGCACGTCTTCTTCCCACTCATCACTGCCCACACTGCTGACATACAGATGGTAAATATCGCTGCCGGTGTTGTTGGTTACCTTGACGTACATGTTGTCGGCGTAGGCACTCAGTGAACCCAAGCACAATAAAACCCAGAGAACCGCGAGTTTCTTCATAAATAGAAATTCCAAAAAGTGTTATGGTGATTGGCGTCGCTTTCAACGCTCACGCGTAATATAAGTCAGTTCGCCGATCTTGGCGATAAAAAGTTAAAGCGGCGCTAAAGCCCGTTTTTGCCGCGGCGCTGGGTGCGGGGTCAGGTTTTGTGCTATGGGCTTTGCGACATCGGGCCGCTATAATGTTGGCCTTAATTTTGGTACTGACTCTTAGTGCGTGTTTCACTGTAAGTGAAGCCTATAAAGGTTTGTCGCAAGTCTTACTTTTGTTAAAAGGGTGAGTCGGGTGTATCGCCTTTGAGCTGTCTAAACCAACCACCCCTAGACTTGCTACCAACGACTTAGCGCTCGAAGGGGTTGCTCTGCTCAATACCTGACCGACGCGCGAACAAGGCCAATAAAACCCAGCAGCCCCTTCGGGTAATGCAATTGGAACGCAACAGCGAAGATTGAACTATGACCCCAGAAATTCTTGTAGAAAAATTATCGAGCGAGCCACTTAGCGTCGAGTTCTCTGAAGTTATACAGATAATAGAGGCTTTTTACGATTACGAACCCACCGCTTTTAGCAATGGCGATTTGCAAAACGCCGCCGGCAGTAATGAGGGCTCGTGCAAGATTTTTGCCTTTGCCAAGCTGCATGGCCTAACCGAGGCGCAAACCTTGGCGTGCTTTGGCACTTACTACCGCGACGATGTACTGGCCCACCCCGAGGGAACCGATCACGGCAATATCCGCAATTTTATTCAGCACGGTTGGGGCGGGGTTGAGTTTCACGGTGAGGCGCTGCAGTTAAAAGCCGGTTAAGTTGAGTAATCTGCCGGCGGCTAATGTGCGTATTACGGGTATAGGCGTCGGCACAAACTGTACCGGCAATACAATCAAAGGCGGGAGCGTGGCTTGCGGCAACTATATGTATGTATCCGAGTGTTCGTGTTGGCGGGGAGCCTGGGCTTGTTAAGCGGATGCAGTGGTACAGATTTTCTTAACACGGTTAATCGCGCGGGCCATTACCAAACGGCCAAAGATGTTGCTTACGGCCCACTGGAGCGCCAACGGCTGGATATATACCGGCCCCAAGCCTCAGCTAATGCCTGTGTGATTGTATTTGTCTACGGCGGTAGCTGGGACAGCGGTGCCAAAGAACAGTACGGGTTTGTCGCGGCGGCGTTAGCGCGCCACGGCTACACGGTAGTGGTGCCCGACTACCGCCTCTACCCCGAGGTTAAGCACCCCGAGTTTGTCGCCGACGTGGCGAAAGCTGTGGCCAGCGAGCCGGTGCAGACCTTGCTTGAGGGCAACTCGCTGGTGATGATGGGCCACTCGGCCGGCGCTATGATTGCAGGTCTTATCAGCTACGATGCTAAATACCTACAAGCGGAGGGCTTAAGCCCCGATATAATCGCCGCCTACGTTGCCTTGGCCGGCCCCCACGATTACTTTTTACCCACGCAAAAGTCTCGCTGGACGAATATCTTTGGCGACGACGAAACCAAACAAGTTGATGCCTTAACCGTCAACCATGTCACACCGAAAAATCCGCCTACCCTGATCTTGCACGGTGCCGATGACGAAACCGTTACCCCTAGGTCGGCTGTGTCTCTCGAGCAAAAACTAACAGCGGCGGGCGTACCGGTCACTCGTAAAACCTACCCCGGGGTGACCCACGTAAAACTTCTGGCGGCCATGGGCAGGCCTTTAGGGTTTTTGGCGCCGACGTTAGACGATGTAGATGAATTTTTGCGGCGGCGTTGTGATGGCGCCAGCCTTTGATACCGCGCTAAAACGTTTTGGGCCGTGCCAAGGCTTTGTTTGTTAATAGGTGTTCGTCGCGGTATTACGTTGCCGGCGTTGAGTGATGCTTGAGTCTCGTATAGCGCGCCGCTCGAGCGCGACATCATTGTGGCGATGATCGGGTACATAGCTCGATAAACGCTTTAAGCATAGGCTGCTCTTGCCGCTCAGGCGCTAATACCCACGAGAACCGGCGCTCTAAATTAAGCGGTGTAGGCAGTTGCACTAACTGACCACTGGCCAGCTCGCGGGCAATGGCCAAGTGTGATAAACAGCCCACGCCCAGCCCAGCAATTACGCTTTGTTTAATAGCTTCTTGGCGATTTAACGCTTGGGCGATGTTAATTTTTACCCCTAAACGTTGAAGCTCCGCGTCTAAAATCGAGCGTGTGCCGGAGCCCGACTCGCGAACCACCCATGGATACTGCAAAAGTTTTTTAAAGCTGGGTTTGCGCAGTTGCGCTAAAGGGTGTTCCGGCGCGCTAAAAACCACCAGCTGGTCGGTTTGCCACGGTGTGATCAAAAGCTCCGAGTGCATTGCCGGACCTTCAATTAACCCTAGCAACGCTCGTCCTTTAGCAACACTACTCAGCACTTGGCTGGTGTTTTCAATACTGAGTTTAATATCGGCCTGTGGGTGCACGTGTTTAAACCGAGCGATCAGCGATGGCGCTAAATAACTGGCAATGGTAATGCTGGCTGCCAAGTGCATAACGCCCATCACTGAGCCGGTGGCCGGTTGCGTGAGTTGTTGGGTCAGCTCAAGAATCTGCCGTACCCGTGATAAAATTTGTTCGCCCTCCGAGCTTAGTAGCAAGTGCCGGCCACGGCGCTCAAACAACGGATAACCGAGCGATCTTTCCATTTCTTTTAACGCCTGACTGGCGGCCGGCTGGCTAATGGCTTGCTCATTAGCGGCTTGGCTCAGGCGCTCAAGCCTGGCCGTTGCTTCAAATATACGCATTTGTCGCAGTGTTACATTCATAAGAATAATTTAACTCTTATATAAATAATATCCAATATACCTAAGTGTTTGTGCGCCGTACAGTAGCACCCAACTGGAGGTCATTATGTGGATGTTACTGATTGCTTTGGCTGGCCTAGCGCTGGCAGCCGCGCAACTACCCGTTTTGGCGGCGCTCGGTATCGGCGCTTTGCCGCTCGCCATTATATTGGGGATGCTGGTGGGCAACAGCACCGATCTGCCCGATCGTAAAAGTGCACAGCAGCCCATGTTGTTTTGTCAGCAAAAAATGTTGCGGCTGGGGGTAGTATTACTGGGCTTTAGTTTGAGTGTGCAGCAACTGGTTCAGGCCGGCTGGCAAGTATTAGTGCTCGATATGCTCGTGGTTATCACTGTACTTTTACTGGGTTTTTACCTCGGTGTACGCTGGCTCAAAATGTCTGCCCCCTTGGCGCTACTGACCAGCGTCGGTAGTGCCGTGTGCGGCGCATCGGCAATCATGGCGGTAGAGCCTGTGGTTAAGGCGCGTGAGCGGGATATTAGTATTGCAGTTGCCACGGTGGTGACCTATGGCTCACTGGCGATGTTTTGCTATCCGGTTATTTTTCACTTAACGGCGCCCGACAGTGCCAGCTATGGCGTTTATATTGGTAGTACGGTGCATGAGGTGGCCCAGGCGGTGGCGGCGGGTCAAGCGATTGACGAGCTGGCGTTGCAAGGTGCACTGGTGGCAAAGCTGGCGCGGGTGATGATGTTGGCGCCTGTGGTGTTTGTATTAGGTTTTTTCTGGCAGCGGCGGCAAGCGGCCCATCATCCGCAGGGCAAAGTATCACTGACCATCCCTTGGTTTGTCTTAGGATTTATTTTGGCAAGCATTATTCGCAGCTTTGTGCCCATGCCCGATCTTCTATTAGGTGTACTGAAGGCGGCATCGCAATTGACGTTGGCGCTGGCGATGGTGGCGCTGGGGTTAAAAACCCGCTGGCATTTATTGGCTAATGGTGGCGGTAAACCGTTTTTACTAGCGGGAATTTTGTGGCTGTTGCTGCTTGGCGGAGGCTTTTACCTAGTACCACAGATATTGGCTTGGTAGCGTTTGGGTTAGGCTGGCCTTTATCTCTATGCTTGGTTTGTGTCGCACTGGTTGTAAGGTCACGTTAATGGCCGTGGCGGAGCTGATCCTGTTATTTATCGCGCACTAAAAACTTTAAGTGACTTACGCACAACGCAATAACATCGCAACCGGACCTTCGTCGTGGTTCCCTCCAATCAAATATCTCAAACACAGTAAAATTTACAAGTTAAGGTGTGTTTACGCAAAATAAGTAAAAAGGGTGTGATCCCTCAAGCTTGAGGTAGTAATGCATTTGATGCAGATGTGCCGCGCCCAGCAAGGCTGCCAAGGCGTTTGAGGTTAAAACTGCTTTCATTTCATTCTTTGGCACGCTACCTGCTGTAGGTAACGTACACACTCGAAAGAGTCTTTCGTAAGGCAACAGAAATAGTTGCACCAATAGTTTTTGGTGGAACGCCAAATGTTCGACAAAAGTGAGGAATTATTATGAACAGTGATCAGTTTGAAGGTAAGTGGCATCAATTTAAAGGTGGCGTGCAGGCCCAGTGGGGCAAGTTAACCAATGATGACCTTGATCGAATAGAGGGCAATCAAGAAAAGCTTGCCGGAGAGATTCAGGCCAAGTACGGTAAGTCTAAGGAAGAGGCTAAAAAAGAAGTTAACGATTTTATTGATAGCCTTTAAGATTACATGGCTGTGCAATAAAAGAGTTGCTTACTAAAAAGGCTGCCGATGTTTATCATCGGTAGCCTTTTTAATGTCAAAGCTATAAGAGAAGTTAATTAGATGTTGTCTTCGAAGAAAAATCAGCAACACCCTTATCGGTACGTTTAATCGGTTTTATCGTCCCGTCATCATTAAAGTGCAGATATTCAGCGGCGCTATGACGCTGACGGCCGCAGGCTGAATCGATGTCTAGCCAGCGGTGATAAAAAAGTATCCACTGACCTTTATACTCAACAATAGAGTGGTGGTTATTGCTGTTGTGCTCCTGCCCCATAAACTCGCCTTTGTACTCCCAAGGCCCCATGGGCGATTTGGCCATATAATAACTCAGCACGCGGTTGTTTTCGGGCATGGTGAAGTAATAATTGTCATCGCGCTTAAACACCCAGGGGCCTTCCATTTTTGGCTCATAGCCACCCATATCCATTTTTATTAGATCGCCTTCTGTGCTGCGCATGTCGTCTGCCATTTTGATGACATGGTAATCGTGGTCTTTGGCGTGCACGTACAAATACGCCTAACCGTCGTCGTCAATAAATAGGCTCGGGTCATTGGCGTAGGGCGATGTCCACAGCGGCGCGTCAATTACATCTTTAAATGGCCCGGTGGGTGAGTCGCTTTCGGCAATGCCAATGCCCATCCATTTAGTGCTGTTCTCTGGGTTAACCCTGTCTTTATGGCCCGAGCCTGCCGGAAAGACCAAATAGTATTTACCATTTTTATAAGCCGCATCCGGCGCCCAGGCGTAGTTGTCTGCCCAGCTTATGTCGTCAACCGATAACAAAGGTCCGTGAGTTTCCCAGTTTTGTAAATCCGTAGAGGAAAACGCATACCAGTCTTTCATCCAAAAGTCTTCTTGACACTCCTCGTCGTGCGAGGTGTACACGTACATCTTGCCGTCGTTCCAGACATGGGCCGAGGGGTCGGCGGTACGTAAGCCTTCGCCAAAGTTAAGGGGGTTACCATTAGCGGTCGTTTGGGCGGTATGGTGATGTGCGCAGCCAGCCATCGTGGCTGCCATTAAAGTTGAGGTGATTATCGCCGTGATTTTATTCATTATAAAGAGTCCTTCAAGATAGGCTTAATGTTTAGCTATAAAAGTGCCAGAACGTGTTTCACTAGAGTGTACTTGAACAATTGTTATTAATAAAAGGGTGGTCTTACAGAAAGTATACGGAGCACAATAGCTAACGAGCGTTAGCTTGTTTAGGGTTTATTTTTCGCTGGAATGGGTTGGTTTTTCGATTCCTCTCACCCTGTAGATTAAAGGAATGAGTGAATGAATGTTCGCGGCTATCGCGTCGTTCATAATTCTTATTACTTTCGTTTTCTTACATCCCGTACTAAGTAAGAGTTGTTGGGTCCTCGTTTTATTTCAAAAAGGTCAATCGCTTTTATCAGGCTGCTTAAGTTTCTATAGCCGTAGTTTCTGGTGTCGAATGACGTTTTATTAGATATGTGAGAACCAACAGGTCCAAGAGCCGACCAGCCATTATCTTCGGCGGTTGCGGCAATAGCCTGACGCAGTAGATTGATAAGCTTGGTGTCGGATTTTATGTTCTTCGGCTTCTCTTGATTTAGCTCGATAGTGTTTTGATCTTGATCTAAAAATAGAAATTTGGAGCAAGCATTTACAAAAGGTTCCGGTGTTTTCCGTTCTCCAAAGCCCAGTACAACCTTTCCTTCCGATAACGCTCTAACTACCATGGGTGTGAAATCGCAATCAGAAGAAACAAAACACATAACGTCAATGTCTTTTGTATACATGACATCCATGGCGTCAATCACTAACGCGATATCTGATGCGTTTTTCCCTTTGGCTAGGTCATACTGTTGTATGGGTTGAATAGCGTATTCATGCAAAAGATCCTCCCATGGCTTAATCGAGGATTTTTTCCAGTTGCCATAAGCTTTTCTAATGGTGACTACCCCATATTTAGCCACTTCGCTGAGCACATCCTCAAATTTATTAGCAGGGGCATTGTCTGCATCGATAAAGAGGGCAATTTTCTGTTTGGAATCGTCCATATTAGTCCCTGCTCGATTTCTTATCCGTCGCAATTTGAGTGTTGTTGTTATCTTACACGTGAATTCCCCAATTTTAATAAAAAGGTTCTTAACATTTAAAACTCTCTGTTGTTTTCCGTAAAGTAGAGCCTATAAGTGGCCCTACTGTGTTGTCAGTACCGTTTTACTGAGCCACCAACTGATACTGCTGGTTGGTGGCCCCTGCCAAACACTCCCATTGGATCAGGTTGGCGCCGTCGGCGGTGTCATTGGCGTTGACGTCGAGGCACTTTTGACTCAAGCGATTGATGATTCTCCAGCGGCCCTCGCCGGCACTTTGAAAACGGAACTGCTGATTCTCGCCACCCGAATAACTCCACAGTAAAGCGTTGGCGCCATTGGCGGTAGAAAACGAGTCGATATCTAAGCCGAGGGTTGGCGCATTGACGGGCGAGATGCGGTGGTAGTCGCCATCGACTTGGGTGATATTCCATTTTTGGCAATCGTTATTCAGCCAGCTCCACTGCCGGGTATTGGTGCCATTGCTGGTGCCGCAGTTGGCGGCGTCGAGTGCTTTGCTGCTGTGTAGCGGCACGATTCGGTATACGCCGTTGACGGTGCCGTTGTTGGAGCCGCCACCACCGGGTGACGTGCCCACTTGCGAGCAGCCCGAGACATTGATGCTGGAGCTAGCGGTGCGCACTAACTGGCAGTTGGGGTTGCCGTTACTTACACTGCCGCTTAATACGTGAGTGTTATTGGCGTCTTCCAGAAAAATACCCTGCGAGGTGGTGGTGTCGATATCCACATAGTTGATGGTGGTGCCGTTGCTGCCGGTTACGCTAAAAAAACCGCGCCCTGAGTTGCGCGAGTACACGCTATTGACCGAGACGTTGGGGCCATTGTTATTGGCCACGCGAAAGGTAGCGTAACCGCCGCCCCAATTATTGTAATGGCCGGTAACATTGCCCACGGTGCCGTTGCGTGAGTTGTTTAACAAAACGCCCGAGCCGCCGTTGTTGGTGACGGTGACATCGCCGATGGTAAAGCCGTCAATACCATAGGTTTCCAGGCCGTGACCTTTGGCGCCGTTAATGTTGATGTTACCGGCAACCGTTAAATTGCTGGCCGGTGCGGTAGAGGAGTCTACCCGGATACCGAGGCCCACGGGGTTGTTGTTGCTTAAATCCATGGTGATGTTCTCGAGTGTGACGTTGGAGCAGCCCCGAAACCACACACCATAGCGCGGGTTACCCACCACATGCAGGTTGCGCACGGTAATGTTATCGCGCCGGTCGCAGTATACGGGTACCACCAGCTCGCCACCGTTGGCGTTTACTTGATGGCCGTGAAAGTCTAGTGTTTGTCCGGCTTTAGGGCGTATCGCGTAAACTTGGCCGCCATCGCTGCCGCTGTTGCCTGAGTTGCGAATATTAACGGTGCCGGTGCCCATATTGTTAACGGCGGCGTTGATGGCATCAAAGTAACGGCTACCGCTGTAGACACTGTTGCCATCCACGCGTGCGAGCCAGCTGCCATTGGTGTAGGTCACTTCGGCATCGGCCAATGCTTGCGCGCAGGTGCTAGCGAAAGCGGCGGCAAGCGCAGAGCGAATAAAAATAGAACGGTTTATACGAGACATAAGCTATCCCTATCATGATCGGATTTGTGAGCCCGGTGAGAGCTTGGCCAATCATCCTTAGCGCCCACAGGGCGAGGTACTGCGATTGTTATTGTGTTTCCCACTGGGGGTATTGTGATGCCAATCTGTGCGGTGCTTGGGCAGTTGGCGGAGATAGGCTAGCGTATCGTGCCGATTATTTATAATATTATAGCTTTAGTGTGTGATGCCACGCACAAAGGTGTGCGCGGCGTGAGAACTCAGCCACATTGGTCGGGAAAAGTAAGGCAAAAATGTTAAGCCGCTTGCTCGACGGCTAAGGCTTCTTTTTGATCGCGCCACTGCACCTGATCACTAAAGTGCAGCAAACGCATGTGGCCCGAGTAATCCTCGACCAGCGCGGTGCAGTTTTCGATCCAGTCGCCGGTGTTGCAGTAGCGAATACCGTTGGTTTCGGTTAATGCGGGGTAGTGAATATGGCCGCAAATTACGCCGTCAAAGCCGCGCCGGCGCGCTTCGTCGGTGGCCTCTTTTTGGTAGGTCTCAATGGCGTCTTTGGCGCCTTTGATGTTGTCTTTGATCATTCCCGCCAGCGAGAAGTAAGGCCGGCCCATCCATTTGCGCCAGCGGTTGGCCCAGCGGTTGATAAACAGCAGCAAACCGTAGCCAATGTCGCCAAAAAAGCGAGTAATGTGGGATAAGTTGATGTACGCGTCCATGGCATCGCCGTGCATAATTAAATAGCGTTTACCGTTGGCGCAGGTGTATTCGTGCTCTTCAATAATCTCTATCGGGCCAAACAGATTGCCGGCAAAGCGGCGCATGGGCTCGTCGTGATTGCCCGGCACATAAATAACGCGCGTACCGTTGTTGGCCATGTCGTACAGTTTAAGCATTACTTGGTAGTGCTCTTTGGGCCAGCGAAACTTACGCTTAAGCGCCCACATGTCGATGATATCCCCCACCAAATACAAAGTGTCGCACTGAACACTGTCGAGAAACTCCAGCAGGTACTCGGCTTTGCAGTCGCGATAACCCAGGTGCAGGTCGGATATCCAGATCGTGCGACCTTTGATGACTGCGCTTTGGGGGGCTTTCGCGGTCGGCTTGACCGCCTGGGGTGAGGGTGAAGCGGGTGTTGCAGTAAGAGACTCGCGGGCCGTTGTCGTCATGGCTGGGCGCCTATGTCAGCTGTCTGATGGCCCAAAGTGTGAAAAACAGCGGTGACGGTTAAGCGACAATTTGGTGAAGCTTTGGTGACAATCGTCCGGCTGGCACGCTGTGCATGGCAATACGCTGAGTCTCGGTCAAGGCGCTGGTTACTGTGTTTGCTTTTTTAACAGCGACAAAACAAACACCCCCGTGGTGCCCAGCACAATGGCGGGGCCGGCGGGCCAATCCCAGTAAAACGATGCTGTGAGGCCGCCAACCACGGCCAGCGCGCCGATGCCGCTGGCAAACAGCGCCATTTGTTCGGGGGTGCGGGCTAAGCGGCGCGCGGTAGCGGCGGGAATAATCAGTAGGGCAGTAATCAGCAGAACACCCACTACCTTCATGGCAATCGCAATGACGAGCGCCATCAAAAGCATGAGGGCGGTGCGCACGGCTGTGACCTGCACGCCTTCAACGTGGGCGAGATCCTCGTGCACGGTAATTGATAGCAGTGGGCGCCAAAGGTAGGCCAGTGCAATCAGTACCAAGATGCCCACGGCCCAAATGGTGATGACGTCCACAGTGGTGGTGGCGAGGATGTCGCCAAACAGATAGCCCATTAAATTGATGCGGCCGGGGCTGATAACGCTGATGGCCACCAGGCCAAGCGCGAGCGTGGAGTGCGACAAAATCCCGAGCAAGGTGTCGGTGGCCAATTGCCGGCCGCGCTGCAGTGCCACCAACAACAGAGCGATAAGCAAACAGCCCATCGCCACGGCGAGGTTAATATTGATGTCCAGTAATAACCCTAAAGTGACGCCCAACAGTGCCGAGTGCGCCATGGTATCGCCAAAGTAGGCCATGCGACGCCAGACTGCAAAGCAACCTAACGGGCCGGATACCAGTGCGACCCCGAGGCCTGCGGCGAGTGCCAGTAGCAAAAACTCAGGCATGGGGTGGGTGGTCCTTGTGATCGTGATGCAGCTCGCCGCACTCATCGTGGGCGTGATCGTGATGGTGGGTGTAAAGCGCTATGTGCGCCTCGGCGCGATGGCCAAATAGCTCTAAGTACGCCGGGTCGACCGTGACCTGCGAAGGGTGGCCCTGACAGCAAACGTGGCCGTTTAAGCACACCACGGTATCGGTATTGGCCATCACCAGGTGTAAATCGTGGGAGATCAGTAACACGCCGCAGCCCAGCTCGTGGCGCAGCTCGTTAATCAGCGTATAGAGCGCCGCCTGACCGGCGACGTCCACGCCTTGCACGGGCTCATCGAGTACCAGCAGTTGCGGGTTGCGCAGCAGGGCACGAGCCAATAAAACGCGCTGAGTTTCGCCACCGGAGAGCGCCTGTAGGTGCTGCTCTAGTAAGTGGTGGGCACCGGTGCGGCTGAGGGCATCGGTTATGGCGCTAAGTTTGCTGCCGCCCAAGGCTAAAAAGCGTTTTACGGTGAGCGGTAGGCTTGGATCAATATGCAGCTTTTGCGGCATATAGCCAATACGCAGCCCGGGCTGTTGTACTAACTCGCCGCTGTTAAAGCTCATTAGTCCCAGCAGGGCGCGCACCAGCGTGGTTTTACCGGCGCCATTGGGGCCAATGAGGGTCACGATCTCACCCGCGTGCACGGTTAAATCGGCGCGGTCCACCAGCGTGCGATTGCCGCGAATGACCGACAACTGCTTCGCTTGCAGCAATGTCGTGGGCTCACTCATGGGAGGGAGCATCCGCGCGGCAGTCGGGGCATAAGCCAAACACCTCAAGCGACTGGGATACCACCGCAAAGCCCGCTTCACCGGCGGCTTGCTGAATGCTGTCGCTGACGGTTTTGGAGTGAATCTCTTCGGCCCGGCCGCACTCGTCGCACAGCAAAAAGTGGCTGGCGTGGGAATGGTCGGGGTGCGGGCAGCCGATAAACGCATTGAGTGCGCCAATTCGGTGAATCAACTTTTGCTCCAGCAAAAAGTCGAGTGCTCGGTACACCGTAGGTGGCGCCACTTGGCGAGTAGATTCCGCGGCCAGTAGGTCGATAAGCGCGTAGGCGCCCAGCGGCTTATGGCTTTGCCAAATAAGCTCTAGCACTTGCTTGCGCAAAGGCGTTAACCGGGCGCCGCGCTCGGCGCACAAGTTAACGGCCGCTTGCAGCGCATCGCTGACGCAGTGTTGGTGGTTGTGGGCGCTAAAGGCCAAGGGAGTATTGTCCATGAACCCAGTATAACTGATATGTTATACTATAACTATTGTGTCTTTGATCGCTCTGTCAGGTTGCCCCTATGCCCCGTACTTTTATCGCGCGTTTGCTACTGTTGCTCGCATTATTGGCGCTTGGCGTCGCCGCGCGCGCGAAGCCTATCGAAGTGGTGGTCAGCATAAAGCCTTTGGCGCTAATCGCCGAGCGGGTGGCGGGCGAGGAGGCCGAGGTGCGCACACTATTGCCGCCGGGCGTGTCGCCTCACGAGTTTGCCCTGCGGGTGTCGGATATGCGGCTGATTCGCGGCGCGGACTTGGCGGTTTGGGTGGGGCCAGAACTTGAGGGTTTTTTACAAAAGCCGTTTGCCGGTTTATCCGGTGCGCAGCTGATAACGGCGGTTAACTTGGCGGCTATTCAGTGGCCTGCTGATGCCGCCGCCGAGCGTGAACATCAAAGCGACGCCGGGCACAGTGCCTCTCACGCACACGGTCGCGACTCACACGTGTGGCTTAACCCGGCAAATGCCGCGGTGTTGGCGCAAGAGCTGGCGCAACGGTTGGGGCAGCTGGTGCCCGCCCAGGCGGCGGTGTTTACCGCTCGCGCTGAGCAGTTTGTTGCCGAGCTGAAGGCGCTTGATGCCGCCTTAGAGCAAAAGCTGAGTGCGGTACGCAACTTAGGTTTTGCGGTATATCACGACGGTTACCATCATTTTGTCGCACACTATCAGCTAAACCAAGTAGATTATGTGGCCTTAACCCCAGAGCGTCGCCCGGGTGCGCGGCATTTGTACGAGCTTGAAAAGCACTTAAAGCGCGAGGCGGTGTGCCTGTTTGTGGAGCCCTATGCCGATACCGACGCGGCGACGGCAATGGCGCAGCGGGTGGGCTTGCGTACCGGGGTGTTAGATCCGCTGGCGAGTGATACCGCCATAGCAGATTATCCAGGGCTAATGAACCGATTGGCGACGGCGCTAGTGGGTTGTCTGCAGGGGGCGTATTAGTTAAGCGTATTGCTGGGTGCTGGAAGCTACAACTAGAGCGGTAGGTGGTGAAAAAACCGTTGGTTGTTCACGTTCTGCGGTAACCAGGGGAGTCGGCCGGTAGCCGTCGTAGCTGTTACTGCTTGGTGAACAACCAAAGCTTTTCAATTCAATCATCAAATCTTGCGTCGATATCCGTATCGTCATCGATCTGTCCAATCAACCATTCTGATCGCCGCGGGCGCGGATCGATCATCGTGCGTGCATTGGAGCTGCGTTTACAGATTCAGCTCTTGTTGCATTTTTTCGTTGAACTTTTCGTTGATTTTGGCGCTTAGCTTGTCAGAAATCGCGTCGGTCTTATCGGTAAAGTCGACATCGATCACTTTAAGTTTGTTGCTTGCCAAATTTTGCTCTGATTTAACATTGATGGCTTGAGCCGTTTGATTGGCAGCCAAGGTAAGGCCGTCATCAGTTTGCTCGGTGGCGTCGTTTGCTAGTGCGCCGGTGGCAAATAGTAATCCTGCCAGTAAAACACCATAGGTCTTCATAAGATCCCTCCATTGGTTTAGGTGGTGTTACACATCGGTGTGACGTGTAACGGTCATCGTAATCGGCCGCTTGTGGCGGCCTGTTACCATCTGTTACGTATGGTAACACAATTTTGCTGTAAGTCCATAGCACTTGTTTGGATAATTGTAAAATACTGGAAGAGTGTGTCCTAAGTCACCGATTCTGGGGGTTTTATCTTGGCGGTAGGTTGTTTTTTGAGCGGTAACACTTGCGGTAACCTGTTTTCGCGCAGAGTGAGGGGCGGGGCTTTGGTGTATCCTTGCGCTTGTTTCGGCCGCTAGTTGGTCAAATTGTTAAACGCGATACCTTGGGTGGCGCTCAGTCGGCACCGAGAAAAGGCACACGAGAGAAAATTATGAGTGATCAAAAACCCGTCGTCTTAGTAGACGGCTCCTCTTACTTGTATCGCGCGTACCACGCGCTGCCACCGTTAAACAATTCGCGCGGTCAGCCGACGGGGGCGGTCAAGGGCGTGATCAGTATGCTGCGGCGGTTGCTAAAAGATTACCCCGATAGCCCGGTGGCCGTGGTGTTTGATGCCAAGGGTAAAACCTTTCGCGATGAGCTGTTTGCCGAGTACAAGGCCCAGCGCCCGCCCATGCCCGATGATATGCGCCCGCAAATAGAGCCAATTCATAACATTGTTAAGGCAATGGGCTTGCCGCTGTTGGTAGAGGAAGGCGTCGAGGCCGACGACGTCATTGGCACACTGGCGCTGCAAGCCAAAGACGATGGCCGCCCAGTGGTGATTTCCACGGGCGACAAAGATATGGCACAGCTGGTGAATCACAAAGTAACACTGGTGAACACCATGACCGGCAGTGCACTGGACGAAGACGGTGTAAAAGAAAAGTACGGTTTTGGCCCCGAATTGATGATCGATTTTTTAGCCCTGATGGGCGACAAGGTCGATAATATTCCCGGTGTGCCCGGAGTGGGCGAGAAAACCGCCAAGGCCTTGCTGCAAGGCATAGGTGGGCTGGACGCGCTTTATGCCAACCTAGAGGCGATCCGCGAACTGGATTTTCGCGGCGCGAAAAAGATGCCCGAAAAGCTGGCCGAGAACCGCGATCAAGCGTACCTCTCTTACCAGCTAGCCACCATTAAAGTCGATGTGCCGTTGCATGTGGCGGTCAACGATATCGAGCTGGGTGAGCCTGACAAGAGCGCGCTTAAAGCCCTGTTTGAAGAGATGGAATTTAAAACCTGGATTGACGAGCTAGATGCTGATCCAGAGGCGGGCGATAGCGAAACGGCAGCCCCCAAAGAGAAAGTGAGTGTTCACTACGATACGGTGTTGGATGAGGCCAGTTTTGCTCAGTGGCTGGATCGTTTAAAAAGCGCCGACCTGTTTGCCTTTGATACCGAAACCACCAGCTTGCAGGCCATGAGCGCCGAAATAGTGGGTGTGTCGTTTGCGGTAGCGGCGGGGCAGGCGGCTTACGTCCCGCTGGCCCACGATTATTTAGAGGCGCCCCAGCAGTTGGATCGTAACTGGGTATTGGAGCAGTTAAAGCCATTGCTGGAAGATCCGAGCAAAGCCAAAGTTGGCCAAAATCTTAAATACGACCGTAATGTGCTGGCAAATCACGGCATCATCTTAAAGGGTATTGCTTGGGACACGATGCTGGAGTCCTACGTGCACAACTCGGTTGCTGGCCGTCACGATATGGACTCGCTGGCGATGCGTTTTTTAAACGAAAGCACCATCCATTTTGAAGACATTGCCGGCAAAGGCGCCAAGCAGCTAACGTTCAATCAAATCAAGGTAGAAGATGCCGCCCCTTACGCCGCCGAAGACGCCGACATCACCCTGCGTTTGCATGAAACGATTTGGCCGCAGGTAGAGCAGGACGAACCGCTGCGCAAAGTATTGATGGATATCGAGATGCCGCTGGTACCGGTGTTGGCCGATATCGAGCGCAACGGTGCCTTGGTGGATGCCAAGCAGTTGGGCGAGCAGAGCAAAGAGCTAGAGCTGCGTTTGCAGGAGTTAGAGCGCGAAGCGTTTGATATTGCCGGCACTGAGTTTAACTTAAGCTCTCCGAAACAACTGGGGGTGATTTTGTTTGAAACCTTGGGCCTGCCGGTTAAAAAGAAAACCAAAACCGGCGCCCCCTCAACCGCCGAAGAGGTCTTGCAAGAGCTGGCGCTCGATTACCCGCTGCCAAAACTGTTATTAGAATACCGGGGTTTGGCTAAACTTAAGTCGACCTACACCGACAAACTGCCGAAGATGATCAACCCCACCACTGGCAGAATTCATACGTCTTATCATCAGGCGGTAACCGCGACGGGGCGTTTGTCGTCGGCCGACCCCAACTTACAAAACATTCCGATCCGCACCGAACAGGGCCGGCGCATTCGCAAAGCATTTGTCGCCCCTAAGGGCTACAAAATTCTTGCGGCCGACTATTCGCAAATTGAATTGCGGATTATGGCGCACTTATCGGGGGATGAAGGCCTGCTGAGCGCGTTTAGTGAGGGGCTGGATGTGCACAAGGCCACTGCCTCCGAGGTGTTTGGTACCGAGGTCGATAAAGTCACCGATGAGATGCGCCGCCGCGCCAAAGCCATCAACTTTGGCCTGATCTACGGTATGTCGGCATTTGGTTTGGGCAAACAGCTGGGGCTGGGCCGCAATGAGGCGCAGGGTTATATTGACCGCTACTTTGAGCGATACCCGGGCGTCGCCCGCTATATGGATGATACTCGCACGCTGGCCCATGCCACCGGCTATGTCGAGACGATACTGGGACGCCGTTTATACCTGCCCGAGATTAACGCCCGCAACAAAATGCTCCAACAGGGCGCCGAGCGCACGGCAATTAACGCGCCTATGCAGGGTACCGCCGCGGACATCATCAAAAAAGCGATGGTAAGTGTGGCGGACTGGCTGTTTGAGAGTGAGCTGGACGCCAAGCTGGTGATGCAGGTGCACGATGAGCTGGTGCTAGAGGTTAGAGAGTCTGACCTAGAGGCTGTGCGCCAAGGCGTGATTGAACGAATGAGCGCGGCTGCGGACTTAAAAGTGCCGCTATTGGTTGAAGCTGGGGTGGGAAGCAACTGGGATGAAGCGCATTAATCGCTGTTTTTGATTGATTGCGCGCCAAAATCGAAAAAACTGAAAAATATTTACACAGTGCGTGAACTTTTCCACAGAAGGGGACTCTCAGTAACAGCACATTGAACAGTTTACTTTTTCATGAGCTCCTCCTCTATTGGCTATACGCCAACTTGGCAGAATTGTTTTGCTGACATCAGGCCCCGATCATATGGTTGGGGCTTTTTTTATTGCTCGAATTAATAGATTGGCGCGGCGGACAGTAGGGTTCGATTGGGTAATCCCTAGAAAACGATGTTTGTTGAGCTAAGCGGGCAAACTTAAGACTTGCATCACAAATTTTTACAGTTGCCGATGAACTAATCCTAAACCGCCTAGTCTCAGTTACAGGTTGATTGCATAGCATGCAAATCCGTAACTGGCATCACCCCCCAAGGATGTCAGTATTGTGGCCGATAACAGTTTGTTATCGGCCTTTTTTTGTCTATCGGGCGGCTCAGTTTGTTTTAATCGTCCGAGTCTAGAGCATCCTGGTCGTCGCTATCCGGCGTTGTGTCTAAATCTCCGCCGTCAAATTCGCGGCCACCTTCTAATAGCCAGCTCGACAATTTAATTTTTAGCTCATCTAACCCGGTCTTTTTGAGCGATGAAAACATCTGTACGCTGATCAGGTCGTCCACTTCGGCTTCGCGCAGCTGCTTTTTGATGTCCAGTAAGACACTATTGGCAGGGCCTTTTTTGAGCTTGTCGGCTTTGGTTAGCAGCAAGTGCACCGGCATATTGGTCTCTACTGCCCAGTTGATCACCATCGTGTCAAACTCTTGCATCGGGTGGCGAATGTCCATCACTACCACCAGTCCGGTCAGGCAGCGCCGCTCGTGCAGGTACTCCGATAAATTGGCCTGCCACTTTTGCTTCATGGCCAGCGATACCTTGGCGTAGCCATAACCGGGCAGGTCGACCAAGCGGGTGTCCTCGGTCAGCTCAAAGTAGTTAATAAGTTGCGTGCGCCCTGGGGTTTTACTGGTGCGTGCCAGCTTAGAGTTATTGGTCAGGGTGTTAATGGCACTGGATTTACCCGCATTGGAGCGCCCGGCAAAAGCCACTTCACGCCCGGACTCCGGGGGACATTCGCGAATACTGGGGGCGCTTTGGGTGAAGTGAGCGCGGTTAAAAGCGATGATGTCGGGCATGGTGGTTTCTCGTTGTTGCGGCTTATGGGTGGCGGAATCGGCAGTGTACCGGTTTCGGGTTTCGTGGGGAATTGTTCAGAGTTTCGCGAGTTAGTATATAATGCCGGCTGCAACCGGGTTGAGCCAGATAAATTGGCCCTCAGCCTCTGCCTGGCAAGCAAAGTCAAGGCAACATCGCCAACACAAAAATGACGACTTCACAGGTTAGCCAATGAAAAAACATGTTTTATCTTTGCTTCTTGCGATGGGGGCCGCTGCGCTGACCCAATCTGTTAGTGCCGCTGGCGACGCCAGTGCGGGCGCCGACAAATCGGCCGTTTGCGCCGCTTGTCACGGTGCGGACGGCAATAGTCCGGCACCGACTTTCCCGAAAATCGCGGGATTGGGCGAGCGCTACATTCTCAAGCAGCTGCACGATATCCAAGCTTGGGACAAAGCCACCGGCGACGACAAGGCCACCACGGGCCGCGCCGTTCCAGAAATGACCGGACTTTTAAGTGGCCTAAGTGAGCAAGATTTGCAAGACATTGCTGCGCACTACGCCGAGCAAACCATCCAGCTGACCGGCTCGAAGGAGATGACGGTTAAAATCAACTCCGGCGAGGTTGTCGATGCGCTTGAGCTTGGTAAACAGGTGTTTCGTGCCGGCAACCAAGAAACCGGTGTTCCGGCCTGTACGGGTTGTCACTCGCCTACGGGGCTTGGCAATGCACCCGCCGGTTATCCGCGCTTAGGTGGCCAGTATGCGGAGTACATTGAGAAGCAGCTGCGCGCTTTCCGCGCCGGCGAGCGGACCAACGATGGCGACCAGATGATTATGCGTCTGGCGGCAAAACATCTTAGCGACGCCGAGATCAAATCGGTCGCTAACTATATTTCGGGCCTGAATTAAGTCGGACCGAGAGCAAAAAAGGCGACTTAAGGTCGCCTTTTTTGTCGCTGCTGATTCCCGACGGGCCGGAACTTGCGTCGGCTTGGCGGTTCTATAGCATGTAACTGTGATTCAATCGTTAACGATAAACACTTGATGGAGCGAAATTATGCGCGTTTTAGTTGCCTTTTTAGGCCTAATGTTCAGCCTGGTTGCCTGCGCTGAGGATTCAGCGACTGCCGCCGCCCCCGGCTATGAAGAAGGTAAAGAGTACACAGAGTTGGCTGAAGCCGTACGCACCGACGACGCAGATAAAATCGAAGTGCGTGAGATGTTTGCCTATACCTGCGGCCACTGTTTTCGCTTTGATCCGCTGTTTCACGAATGGCGCGAAAAACAGGCTGACGATGTCAATGTTGTGCAGACCCCGGTGGTATGGGCCAAGCAAATGGAGCCTTATGCGCGCGCCTTTTACACCGCTAAAGCACTTGGCGTATTAGAAGACTCGCATATGGATCTGTTTAACGCGCTGCACATCCAAAAAGCCCGAATTCTTAATGTTGAAGATTTTGCCGAGTTTTACTCGCAGTACGGCGTCGATAAAGACAAGTTCACCAAAACCTTTGAGTCTTTTGGTATTGACAGCCAGCTGCGTCAAGGTGACGCCAAAGCGCGCGCTTACGGCATCAGTGGCACGCCAGAGTTGGTAGTGGATGGGCGTTATCGCGTTAGCGCTTCAGGCGCCGGTGGTCACCGCGAGATGCTGCAAGTGGCCGATTACCTGGTCGAAAAAATACGCGCCGAGAAAAAGTAGTCAGCGACTCGCTGAGTTAAAAACGAAACCCCGGTAGTGACACGCTGCCGGGGTTTTTTTATGCTGGTTTGGGCCGCTTCAAGCTGGTGTCGAAATATGTGCCGGCTATAATGAAGCAATCAACCGTAATAGGTGAATAAGAACGATGCGCGAACCGGAGATCACAGGTGAAGGGGCCAATAAATGGCGAGATAAATATCTCGATGTTTTAGAGGCTCAAGAGCAACAGGAAAAAGCATACCAGGGCGATCTTCAGTTGCTAGCGAAAGCGTTGGCGCGAGTCAGTTTGGCCGCTGAGGGGCAACACCCAAAGCTGGACGCAGCGCTGGAGCGATTGCGCCAGAGTCTGCGCGGCGATGATAAGCACAGCATTGGTCAGCACCTGCAGCGGCTAGAGCAGGCATTGTTAGAGTTTGAGCGGTTTCGCGACAAGAGCGCCGCCGAGCAAAGTGCCGCCCTGCAAGGTATGGCGGCGCAATTGCTGTCATTGGCGCCAGAGCGGGCACTAAAAAAACAGCTGCGTACTCTTACCCAGGATGCGACTCGCCAACGCGACAGGCTCGATATTTACCCAGGGCTGTTGCGCCAACTTGAGCAGCTCCAGGGGCAAGTGCTTGCCGAAAAGCCGCCACAGGCGGCGAAAAACAACGGCCTGATGGCGCGACTGTTGGGCTCAGGTAACGCCAGCTCGCCTCAGGACTCCCCTCCCGAGGACTCTCTGGCGACGCCCTCGGCACCTGCGACTGGGTCCGCAGCGGGCAAGGCAGATCGCGCCCTGTTTGAACTTAACCCCAATGCCACCCTGCGCGATAGCGAAACCGTCAGTGAGAATTTGCGCGGTATCATTAATGAGCTGCTGCTAAGCGTCGAGGCGCAAGCGATTGCGCCAGAGCGGGTGAGTGCGCTGCAAAAACGTTTGCGGTTGGGGCTGAGTAACGCCGACCTGTTGCCCGCGCTGGGTGAAGTGAGAGACTTGGTGTTGGCCGCCTATATGGCCGCTACCCGAGCCTTTGCCGGCTATTTGACTGAAGTGAACCAGCAATTGGCCGATATTTATCAGGTTATCGAGGGAGCGGCGCACCACTCTAGCGATTTGCAGCAGGCCAGCGAGCAAATGCAGCAACAGATGCTGAGTGAATTTGCAGAGCTGGAAAACCGGAGCCTGCGTGCGGAAAACCTCGATGAACTTAAGCATCAGGTTCAGAGCCGGCTGGGTAACATTCGCGCGGCGTTGCATGATTATCAAAACTCGGGGGCGCGCGATCACCCAGTCACGGAGCAGCTAAGTCAGCTGGCCGAGCGGATTCGGGATATGGAGCAAGAGGCTTCTCGCAGCCGTGAAGTGCTAGAAGAGCAGCGCACCAAGGCGCTGACGGACCCTTTGACTGGAATGCCCAACCGCGAGGCCTATATCGAGCGTATGGCGCTAGAGCAGCAGCGCTTTCAGCGCTATGGTCATCCGTTGACGCTGGCGGTGTGCGATTTGGACTACTTTAAAAAAATTAACGATACGCTTGGCCACCAAGCGGGCGATCGTGTGTTAAAAGTGTTGAGCGGTGCGATGGCTAAGCGGCTGCGCGAGGTCGATTTTTTTGGTCGCTACGGCGGCGAAGAGTTCGTCATCGTGATGCCGGAAACCTCGGCGCAACAGGCCTTTGTGGTGCTTGACCGAATTCGTGCCGCTATTGCCAAAACCGCGTTTAATTATAAAGAGACGCCCGTCGACCTTACGGTGTCTATCGGTATCGCCGCGTTTAGCGCTGGCGAGAGCGCTGAATCGGTGTTTGAGCGTGCGGACAAAGCACTTTACGATGCTAAAGCCGCAGGCCGAAATAGGTGTATGGTCGCCAATGGAGAAGAATAAGCAATGATGAGCAAACGTACCACAGGGTTCGCAGCGCTGCTGTTATATTGTGCCAGCGCCAATGCACTCGATGTTAGCGTACTCGATGTTCAGGGGCAGGGCGTAGAAAATGCGGTGGTGGCACTGCGCGGCTCGGAACCCCAGCTCGCTCCCGCCGCAACCTACGCGATTATGGACCAAGTGGGCCGTGAGTTTGTTCCCTACGTGGTGCCAGTTCAGGCCGGTACTTGGGTGCGCTTTCCCAACAGTGATGATATTCGCCATCATGTCTATTCTTTTTCGCCGGCAAAGCGTTTTGAGCTCAAGCTCTACCATGGTTCAACCGCAGAGCCGGTCAAGTTTGATACCGCCGGTAAGGTTGTGTTGGGATGCAATATTCACGACTCGATGGTGGGCTACGTGTATGTATTAGACACCCCATACTATGCCTTGAGTGATGCTGGGGGGAATGCGCGTATTCCCGCTCCGGCGGGGGAGTATCAGCTTGAAATTCAGCACCCGCGCAGTGCGGAGCCGACCGTGCAAACGGTAACGCTTAATGGCGATGACGCAAAGGTGAGCGTAACCTTAACGCCGCTGTCACCCGATCCGCGCAACAGTGAACCAAAAACCGAGCTGGAACAGTTGTTTGATCGATAAGCGGCCGACTTTATGATGCGTTATCGCATTAAACTCGTACTGATACTGCTAGGCATGGTCGTTTTGCTGCAGGCCTCCTCCTATATCGCCACGCGCACGGTGATTCGCGATGCGGTTATCGACGATGTTTATCGTGAACTCGATCGCGGTGGCAGCTTATTTTCTCAGTTAATGACTACCCGCGCCCGACAATTAGCGCAATCGGTTAATGTACTGACGGACGATTTTGGCTTTAAGCAGGCGGTGGCAAGCCGCGAGCGCGCCACCATTCGCTCGGCGCTGACTAATCACGCGGCACGGGTGGATGCCGATCTGGCGCTGGTGATCGACTTAGACGGCAAGCTTGCTGCCAGTAGTGGCGAGCTAAGCGCCGAGCGCTACGAGATGTTTGCCGAGTTAAAGGCCTCTCTGGCCGGTGGCGGCACGCGTTATGCGCCTTTGGTGATCGATGGGACGCTTTATCAGGTGGTGTTCTCCCCCATTAATGCTCCCGTGCGGATCGGTACGGCGGGTATCGGTTTTGAGATCGATCAAGCCTTAAGCGATCATTTAAAAAGCCTCACCGATTTAGATGTATCTTTTTTATTGCAAGACGAGGCCAGCGCCCACTATTTAAGCGGTACTTTAGATCAGGCGGCGCGGACTAAATTGCAAGAGTTGCCGGAATTAACTCAAGCGCAAACCCGCAATGTGTGGCGCACCGACGATGTGCTGTACAACCGGGTCCTGATTGCCGATCAGCCGCAGACGGTTATTGCCGTGTTGCAAGTACCGCTAGCCCGAGCCTTAAAACCCTTTGCGGTGCTCGATACGCAGCTGCTGACACTGGCTATCTCGTTTTTAGTGGTGGCGGGGGTTATTGCTTTAATCTTGGCGCGCAACGTTACCGAGCCGGTGAAGCGCCTGGCGGGTATTGCCCGGACGATTGCCCAAGGTAATTATGACTCGCCGATTGCGGCGCAAGGCAAAGACGAGTTTGCGGAGTTAACACGGGCATTTACCAGCATGCAGAGTGCGATTTCTGAGCGCGAGCGAAAAATCGTATTTCAGGCAGAGCACGACAGCTTAACGGGTTTGGCCAACCGCTCGCAGGTGTTTCCGCTGCTCCAGCAGGCGGTTGCCGATGCCGACCAACGTGGCGGCGTCGCATTGGTGGCTGTGGTGGATATCTATAAATTCACGCAGATCAACGATACCTTGGGCGCCGAAACCGGCGATCAAGTATTGCAAGAGTTAGCGAGCCGGCTGCGTTTGTTTACCGGTGCCGATGGCCGAGTCCTGCGCCTTGGCAGCGATGAATTTTTACTGCTGATCACGGACACTTCGGTGGATGAGGGTATTAAAAAAATATGGGAGCTGCGCAACGGCTCTAGCCAACCACTGCGTATTGATGCCAGCGATATTCGCGCCGAGCTCAATGTCGGCTACGCTGTCTATCCGTTAGATGGTACACGCTCAGAGCTGTTGCTGCGCCGTGCCAACCTGGCTTTAAATCATGCGCGCCAAAGTTATGTTGGCGTATCGGGTTATCACTCGGGGTGGGATGAAGATCACCTGCGTCGCCTGCAGTTGCTCAGCGACTTTAGACCAGCGTTAGAGTGCGGTGAGATAGCCTTGTACTTTCAGCCAAAAATTACTCCCGCTGCATCATTCCCGGTCGGGGGGGAGGCGTTGGTTCGCTGGCATCATCCGCAGTTGGGGTTTGTTAACCCAGAAGAGTTTATAAATGTTATTGAAAGTGCCGGACAGATTTCTCTGCTGACCCGCTGGGTGATTGAGCAGACGATTATACTGCTGGCGCGCTTACACTCTGAAAGCCAGCACCTGGTAATTTCTATTAACTTATCGGCTCTTGACTTATTAGAGGACGACTTGTGTGAGTATGTAACCGCTTTGTTACAGAAGTATCGCGTTGGCAGTGCCTGTTTGTGCTTTGAGGTGACCGAGAGCGCCATTATGCGCGAGGCGGATAAGAGCCTTGGCAACCTAGAACGGCTACATCAATTGGGCGCGTTGTTATCGATTGACGATTACGGCACGGGGTATTCGTCATTATCGCAGCTAAAGAAGCTGCCGGTCGATGAACTTAAAATCGATAAATCGTTTGTGTTGGATTTGGATAATAATGCGGACGATAAACAAATTGTTAAATCTACCATTGAGCTAAGTCATAGCTTGGGTTTAAAGGTGACGGCGGAAGGTGTTGAGACAGCGTTAAGTCGAGATTGGCTTTTGGCCAATGGCTGTGACACGTTGCAAGGGTACTATTACAGTAAAGCCTTGCCTGGTGCAGAGTTCGAGCAGTGGCTTAAGCGCTTTTTGTTGCAGCAGGATGGTGAGGTCGAGGATGAGCAAATACACGATAGCTAACTATAGTGCGGCGGTGTTAGCGCTTGCGTTGGCGTTGCCTGCGTTGGCGACAGAGCGCAGCAGAATTATTGCCACGGGAGGCGTTAGCACAATAGAAGGCACCGCCGGCGGCGGTATTGTTCCCATGGCTTTATTGTCTGGCTACGGGGCGCGCGAAGAAAGTGGCGGGGCCGCCTTTGCTAGCATGGCCCAGACACCGGATTATGAGTTATCGGTATTGGGCGCGAGTTGGAGCTGGCGCAATCGCGTCGAGCTATCTGTAGCCGACCAAACGTTGCAGCACGATACCTTATCAGCGGCGCTGGGTGTCTCAGACACCAGTATTCGCCAGAGTGTTGTGGGGCTTAAAGTTAGACTTGCAGGCGATATTCTGTACACCGCTATGCCGCAAGTCAGTGCCAGTGTGCAATACAAAAAAAATCACGACTTTTTTATTCCCGCCGCCGCCGGAGCAATAGCCGATAGTGACACCGATTATAATATAACGGCCACTAAGGTCTTGTTAGGTGGTTTTTTTGGTTACAACTTGCTACTAAATGGTAGCGCGCGTTATACCCGGGCCAACCAAGGTGGTTTAGTGGGTTTTGGCGGCGACCTTAATCGCTCGCGCGAATGGCAGGCTGAGCTTTCGGCCGGGGTGTTTTACAACACTCACTGGCTGGCGGGTGTCGAGTACCGTGAAAAGCCTGACAATTTATCGTTTGCCCGCGAGGATGACTGGCAAACGGCATTTATCGCCTGGTTTCCCAATAAGCATATCTCGGCAGTGGCGGCGTGGGTTGACTTAGGTGAGGTTGCAACACTGCCCGATCAGGATGGCTGGTACGTGTCGTTGCAGGGGAGTTTTTAATGAAGCTACGAAATATTTGCGTGGCGGCGGTTTTGTCGTTCAGTGTGATCGGCTGCACCTTGTCGTCGCAAAACATTTCGCTCTACGACCGGCTTGGTGGCGAGAGCGGGGTGGATGCCATTGTCTATCAATTGTTGGTTAATATCTCACAAGATCCTCGCGTATTTGAACGTTTTAACGGTGTCGACATCGAAAAGTTTCGCGCGGGTTTTGCGCAGTATATTTGCAGTGTGAGCGGCGGTGGCTGTGAGTATCAAGGCGATAATATGCAACAAGTTCACGCCGGGCACGATTACACCGATACCGAGTTTAACGCCATTGTTGGCAACTTAATTCAGGCGATGGAGCACGAAGGTGTACCAACCCGGACACAGAATGCACTTTTGCGTCGCCTGGCCCCAAGCTACAAAGATGTGGTGTATCAGTAAAAACATTACGTTTATTAGAATAACTTAACGCGCGCAGCCGTAGGGGGCATAACGTTGAACTATAGAATAGTCGCGCAAGGTGCATACTAACTATAAACGAGGAGAGCCATGAGAACGCTGCTATTGTCGGCCCTATTGTTGACGGCGGGAACAGTACAGGCTGAGGGCAGCCTAGAGTTAAATGAGCGCGGTTATTTTTCCATGCCCGGCTTGGACGTTACCGTATTTGCCGATATCTACCCGGATGGTCACCAGAGCGGTGTAACTGTGATTCAGCACGGCGTGCGCACCGCCGCCAATGGTGATGTGCGGCTAGAGACGTCGCCGGGGCAGTGGTCGCCGGTGCCCACCGGTGTGGGTGAGGCTTACGTCGATGAAAAAAACCAACGTATCTCACAAACCTTAGCCTACCCGGATGAAAGTAAAAACCGCAAAGGCTTTAACCCGATTGAATACCCCGATTTAAATTTTAGTTATCAGGTGCATGTCGAGCCGCTTGAGGGCGCGAGCTTTAAGGTCACAGTCGATCTCTCACAGCCGTTGCCCGACGCCTGGATTGGCAATGTGGGGTTTAATTTTGAGCTGTTCCCCGGCGATCTGTTTGGTAAGTCCTACGTGATGGACAATAGCGCCGGAATTTTTACCAATCAGCCCAATGGCCCCATGATCAAACATAAGGGCGAGTGGTTAGCTGAACCTTTGGCGACGGGAAAAACCTTGACGGTGGCGCCCGAGGACGATGCTCAGCGAATGGTTATCGAGCAGCTAAAAGGTGGCCGGTTAGAGTTGTGGGATGGCCGCACGAATCACAACAACGGTTGGTTTATTGTGCGCTCGCTGATTCCGGCCGGAGCCAGCCGCAATGCCATTGAGTGGGTAGTAACCCCTAATGTGATTGATGACTGGCAGTACAAGCCTGTGATTCAAGTGTCACAGCTTGGTTATGGCGTGAACCTGCCCAAAACTGCGGTAATTGAGCAAGACAGTAACGATACTAAAGCGAGCAAAGTGCAGCTCTTAAAGCTAGGTTCTAACGGCGCCGAGTTAGTACAAGAGAGTTCTCCTCAGCCCTGGGGGAGCTTTTTACGTTACCACTATTTGCAGTATGATTTTTCTGAGGTGCGCGAACCCGGCATGTATCAAATCGCGTATCGCGGGCAAAAATCGCAACCTTTTAAAATAGGGTTGGATGTTTATTCGCGGCACGCATGGCAGCCCACATTGGAATATTTTTTACCGGTGCAGATGTGCCATATGCGGGTCAATGAAAAGTATCGCGTTTGGCACGATAAGTGTCACCACGACGACGCGTTGATGGCACCGGTAGATTACAACCACATCGATGGTTATATCTCTGGCGCGTCGACACTGACAAAATTTAAACCTGGCCAGCCAGTGGCGGGTTTAAATAAAGGCGGCTGGCACGATGCGGGCGACTACGATTTGCGGGTCGAATCGCAAATTGGCACCACGTGGCTGTTGGCGATGATGGTAGAAGAGTTTGGCCTGGACTACGACGCTACCAGTATTGATCAGCAAAAGCAGTTAGTCGAAATTCATCAGCCCGATGGTAAGAATGATGCCTTGCAGCAGATCGAACACGGCTTGCTAACGGTGCTCGGTGGTTATCAAGCATTAGGGCGATTATATCGAGGCATTATTGTGCCTACCAAACGGCAATATGTAATGTTGGGGGACGCGGCGGCTCAGACTGATAACCTGGTGTATCACCCAAGCCTGGAGCCCGGTGAGATTAAAGAAGGGCGCTCGGGTACGCCGGATGATCGCTGGGTATTTACCGAGCAAAACCCCACGCGGGAGTTACGTGTGGCCGCCGGTTTGGCTGCGGCTTCGCGGGTAATGGCAGACTATAGCCCCGAACTATCACAGCAAGCACTCGGAGCTGCCGAAGGGATTTTTACTCAAGCCTTTGGCAAAAGTGATGATACTGCCGCCCGCGCTTTTGTGTTGGCTGAACTTATTTTAACAACGGGCAAGCAAAGTTACATTGATGCGCTAACGAATATGAAGTCGGCTATTGTGGCGGACATCGATAATACCGCGTGGGCGATAGGCCGGGTAATGACGGTTATTGATAACCAAGAGTTTGTCGCGGCTGTTCATCAAGCGGTAGTGGAGCAGCAAAAGCACGTACGGGCACAGGCTGTCGAAACACCTTATGGGGTTCCTTATAAACCGCATATCTGGGGTGCAGGTTGGGGTATTCAGGACTTTGGGGTAAAGCAGTATTTTGTGCATAAGTCCTGGCCGGATATTGCCAGCAGTGATATTTATGTCAACGCTTTAAACTTTGTGCTGGGGGTACACCCAGGTAGCAATACCAACTCGTTCGCCTCTGGTGTGGGTTCTAAGTCCGCCTTAGTGGCCTACGGGGTAAACCGTGCCGATTGGTCGTATATTCCAGGTGGCGTAATATCCGGCACAGCGCTTATTCGCCCCGATTTGCCAGAGTTAAAAGAGTGGCCATTTTTTTGGCAGCAAACGGAGTATGTGATGGGCGGCGGCGCGACTAACTATATGTTTTTAGCGCTGGCGGTAGAGGCGCTAGAGCGTCGAGCCGGCGCCGAGCCGAGTGCGAATAGCGATTAACGGCATCGCAACAAAAAAGCCGGTGCTCTTGCTGAGTACTGGCTTTTGTTGTTGTGGCGGCGGTAGTGATTGCTCCGGGCTTATTCGTCTCCCGAAAAGTCGACCTCGCTCCAGCCTTTCACGATACTTTTCACAAAAGAGCCAGACTCTGTTAAATCGTCATCGCTCCAAAAACCATCGGCTGCGGCGCGGGGTTTTAGCATAGACGCCCCTTCTTTTTTATCGTTTAACGCCCAGTTGGCATGGCTTAATTGGTTGCGTTTCATAAACGCCACCCACTGCTCGGTGCTGGCGCGATCGACCGCGCCATCGCCGTTGGCGTTAACCGTGCCCCATTCAGTGACCATAAGTGCGATGCCTTTATCCAGAGCATACTGGGCTTTTTTGCGCAGCTCAGCCTTGTGCGTGCCTGCGTAAAAGTGCAATGTGTAGGCGATGTTGCTATAACCGGTAATTGGGTCGTCGGCGGCTTTGTCGACATCCTGCGACCAAGTTTGCGTGCCGACAATAATTAAGTTGTCTGGGTCGATCGCGCGGATCGCGCCAATTAGTTTTTGGGCGTAGGGTTTAATAACCGTGTGCCAGTCGGTATCGGCCAGCGGCTCATTGTAAATTTCGTAAATAATGTTGGGCTGTTCGCCATATTTACGGGCAAAATGTTCGAAAAAGGCAATGGCATTTTGGGGATGATCTTCGGCGTGGTGGGCGTGCCAGTCGAGAATAACGTACATGCCTTGATTGATAGCGGCATCGACTACGGCCTCGGCTTTAGCGATATTCTCGTCGGCATGGCTGAGCATACCGCCATTTAATCCGGCGCCAATGGCGGCACGAATAATGGGCGCGTTCCACTGCTCTTGAATATAGTTGACCACATCGGCATTGTAATATTTGTCGGCGCCCCATCCGGTGTTGCTCCAGAATAAACTGGGCCCTGCTAAGGATACCGGCTGCGATTTTTGATCGACAATACGATTGCCCTTTACCGCGAGTTGGCCGTAGTGCTCGACGGCAGTATCGGCTAGGCTGGGCAAGCTGAGGCTAAGAGTTGCGGCACATAATATAAATGACAGGGATTTAGCGAGCATTGTAATTACCTTATTATGTAAGAATTGGCAATCCCATTTATACTAATGCCAGCGGCTGCTGTCTATAACGTGAGCAGCACATAAAAACAAATCTTTACACGCGGGCGCTGCATGTCGGCGGTATAACATTTAGGAGGTGACAGGTGCGTCTTACCATGGATGTGGTCAACGCTTTTGCTAAAGGCCCTTTTACGGGTAACCCCGCAGCGGTGATTGTGACCGAGACTCCGTTGCCCGACAGCCAAATGCAGGCGATTGCGGCGCAAAACAATCTTGCCGAAACCGTCTATGTGGTGACGGGGGCGTCGCCTTGGTCGATTCGCTGGTTTACCCCTGCGCGCGAGGTGGACTTGTGTGGCCATGCGACCTTGGCTGCCGCCTACGTGTTGCATGAGCGAGGCATATTGCCAGGCGAGCGGGTTGAGTTTAGCAGCCACAGTGGCCCGCTTGCGGTTACTCGTGACGGTGCTGGCTGGCAACTGGACTTCCCGGCGCGGGTGCCCGGGCCAGCGCTGGATGTGGAGTTTGACCATATCGCCTCGGCCCTAGGTTGTGCCTGCGCGGATATCGTGACGTGTTACGACGGCGTACAGTTGATGGTGGTGCTGGCGAATGAGGCGGCTGTGGCGGAAGTAAACCCAGATTTTCGCGCTCTGTCGCGGCTGCACGACTTTGCGGTAATGGTAAGCGCGGCGGGTACGGATGGCTTTGTGGCGCGGTTCTTTGCGCCCAATGCCGGTATTGACGAAGATCCGGTTACCGGCTCGGCCTATACCACCCTTATGCCCTATTGGGCGGAGCGTTTACAGCGTAACAACTGCAAGGCACGGCAGCTTTCTGCTCGCGGAGGCTGGCTTGAGTGTACACTGGCAGATAATCGGGTGCTTATCGCCGGTCTGGTAGAGCCTTACTTGCAGGGTGAAATTCAGTTGCCAGATGGCTGAACAATCCCTGCTGAGTAAGCTCAAAACAAGATAATACTTGTGAAATCGTCTATGGTTATAAGGTGCCGTTGTTGTCAGCGGGCACTTTGACCAATCGGAGAAACCTCTATGTTTTTGTTGTCGCTCGTTATCTTTATTGCATTGCTCGCCGTGGTGTTCTACTACCAGGTGCCGCTACTGATTAGTTCGGTGGTGTTGGTGGCGGGGTCGTTTGCGCTGACGTTTGTGTCGGCGTGGATGTGGTTAGTGCTTTTGCCCACTTTGGCTCTGGCAGTGTTTTTAAACGTACCTGCGCTGCGTCGTCCGGTTTTGATCAAGCCCGTGTATAAGCTGCTGCAAAAAGCCATGCCCCCTATGAGTGTTACCGAGCGCGAGGCGATGGAAGCCGGTACCACATGGTGGGAGAAAGACCTGTTTAGCGGCAAGCCCGACTGGAAAAAGTTTGTCGATATCGAGCTGCCGCAGCTGAGTGAAAAAGAACAAAGCTTTTTAGATAACGAAGTCAATGAACTGTGCACACGAATTGACGAGTGGCAGATTTTTGAAGATCAGGATCTGTCGCCCGAGGCGTGGGATTATTTGAAAAAACAGGGCTTTTTTGGCCTGATCATTCCCGAAGAGTTTGGCGGGCGTGACTTTAGCCCCTACGCCCAGAGTCGGATTATGAGCAAAATTGCCAGCCGCTCGGTGACGGCGGCGGTTACCGCAATGGTGCCTAATTCGTTAGGCCCTGGCGAGCTGTTAATGAAGTACGGCACCGATGAGCAGAAGCAGCGTTGGCTGCCTGGGCTGGCCGATGGCACCGAGATTCCGTGCTTTGGTTTGACCGGCCCCGAGGCCGGCTCTGATGCTGGTTCGATTCCCGATATTGGCGTTGTTTGCAAGGGCGAGTTTGAGGGTCAAGAAGTCATCGGCCTGCGCTTAAATTTCTCTAAACGTTGGATCACTCTGGCGCCAATTGCCACCGTGGTGGGTTTGGCGTTTAAACTAAAAGACCCCGAGCACCTGCTGGGCGATGCCAGTAAATCCGATTACGGTATTACCTGTGCACTGTTGCCCGCCGATCACCCCGGCATTGAGATAGGCCAGCGCCACAACCCTGGCTCGCCGTTTATGAATGGGCCGATTAAGGGTGAAGATGTTTTTATCCCGGTGGATTGGATTATCGGTGGCCCGGCCCAGGCCGGTAAAGGCTGGCGCATGCTGATTGAGTGTTTAGGCGCAGGGCGCGGTGTATCTCTGCCTGCACTGTCGACTGCCAGTGGCGAGATGAGTTACCTGACCGTAGGTGCCTACGCGCGTATTCGTCGGCAATTTAATATGGAGGTGGGCAAGTTTGAAGGCGTCCAAGAAGCCACCGCCGAGGTTGCTGCGAATGGCTACATCCTGGAGGCGATGCGTCAGCTGGTGACGCGGGGGCTGGATTCGGGAGCGCCTTCGGTTATGACGGCGATGGCAAAATACCACGCCACCGAATTGATGCGTACATCGGTGAATCACGCCATGGATGTCGTCAGTGGTCGTGCCATTCAACTAGGGCCGCGTAACTTTACCGCTTTTGCCTATCGCGCGTTGCCGGTGGCTATTACCGTAGAAGGCGCGAATATCCTGACTCGCTCGCTGATGATTTTTGGTCAGGGCGCTATGCGCTGTCACCCCTACCTGTTTGATGAGGTGCAGACCCTTCAGGCAGATGATGAAGACGCTGCGCTAGAGGTGTTTGACGAGCTGTTTATGAAGCATATAGGGCATGTACTGAGTAATGTGACACGCCTTAAGTTGTTTAGTTTTACCGGCTCGCGCTTTAGCCCAACGCCGGTGAATGCCGATGATTTCTCTCGTCGCTGGTACCAGCATATCAACCATATGAGTGCGGCCTTTGCGGTTGCCGCAGACGTAGCATTGGGCGTGCTGGGTGGCGATTTAAAACGCCGTGAGCTGCTCTCGGCGCGGTTGGGGGATGTCCACAGCCAGTTGTTTATCGCCTGTAGTATCTTGAAGTTTCATGGCGCCCATCCGCGCACCGAGGACGAAGATGTACACGCCACTTTTGCCCTGGAGCAAACTTTGTATAAAGCGCAAGAAGCGCTGTTGGCGTTTTACCGTAATTTCCCGTTACGTCCTGCTGCCTGGGCGTGTCTGGCCGCTAGTTTTCCCTTTGGTCGAAAGTACAAGGCGCCGTCCGATGACGCCGTGCGCCGCTTAGGCGGGCTGATTATGGAAAACAGCACGGTTCGTCAGCAGTTGGCCGGTTACGTTTATGTAAGCGATGATCCGACGGATTCGGTTGGTCGGGTAGAGACGACCTATCATATGCTATTGGCATTGGGCGATAGCTGGCACAACTTCTCTCGCGCTCAAGCAAAAGGTGAGCTAACCGGTGATACTTTAGAGGCGCGTTTGCACGACGCTGTGGCGCGAGGCGTTATTAATGAGTCCGACGTGACGCCGTTGATGGAATACGACGCTCGGCGCTACGATTGTTTGTTGACCGATAATTTTGACAAGCTTTAATAATCGTAATTATTTTACGCACTAAACATTAACTTTTTGCGGGCGCCCGCGCCCGCCGCTGACAATAATAAATAAGCAGGAGCCGCCATGAGCAGGCTAGCCGATGCCGATCCGGAGTGTCGCCAACAGCGCGACACTGAGGTTCCGGTGGAGACTGTGATTATCCCTAATATGCGCGATATCGGCGATTTCTCGGTACGCCGTGTTTTGCCTGCGCCCGAGCGGCGTGCGGTAGGGCCTTTTGTATTTTTTGATCATATGGGACCCACCACTTTTGCCCCTGGCAATGGCCTCGACATTCGACCGCATCCCCATATTGGTTTATCGACCCTGACTTACCTGTACGAAGGCAGTATTCTCCACCGTGATAGTTTGGGCTATAAACAACAGATTACCCCCGGCGCCGTAAATTGGATGACCGCCGGTCGCGGGATAGTTCACTCCGAGCGCAGCGGTGAGCGGGTTCGCGAACAAGGTCAAACCTTGATGGGCTTACAAGTTTGGGTGGCGCTACCTAAAGCGTTGGAGCAGTGTGCTGCGCAGTTTATGCATTACAGTGTGTCTAGTTTGCCCGAGCTTGAAGCCGATGGTGCCCGCATTAGAGTGGTAGCCGGCGAGTGTTTTGGCGTGCATGCGCGTTTAGAGACACATTCGCCGTTGTTCTATGCCGATATCAGTATCGCGCCCGGCGGGCGGGTAAAAATTGCCGCTGATTACACCGAGCGCGCCATTTATCTTATGGCGGGTACTATTGAGGTGGATGGCGCTACCTTTACGGAGCGCAGGATGGTGGTGTTAAAACCCAGCGCAGAGATCATTGTACACAGTGCAACCGGAGCGAGCTTTGTGGTGTTGGGCGGGGAGCCGCTGGATGGCCCGCGACATCTGTGGTGGAATTTTGTCGCCAGTGACCGAGAGCTGATTGAGCAAGCTAAATCCGATTGGCGCGATGGCAAATTTGGCCATGTACCGGGAGATCATGATTTTATTCCGCTGCCGGAGTCTTAGTGGTTGACGCGCTTACCCGCAGCATTGGCGGTATCATCATCGACGCCGTTGGCGACGTCCATACACGTTTGGTAGGCCTCTTCGGTGGTCTCATAACTGCACCAATAGTAATTGTCCGTTTTGTTGTGAGAACACGCGCTAACAATGATGAGAGAAACAACCAATAATAACCGAGCCATATCGAATACGCTTAATGGAGTGACGTTAAAATAATCCTTAACATGAGTCTAAGCATCGTGCTACAGAGTGCCATGCTAAAACGAATAATTGTTGAGAACAATAAAAAGCGATGATTACGCTAGTGAGCGTTATGTGATCTCGGGTAAAATAAGCGCGTAAATGTTGGGCAGGGACACGCCCTTGTCATAATAAAAGTGTCTGTCATGAATAACGCGCGTTTGTTAAAACCAGTTTTATACGATGACTCTGGTCAATACTGGATTGGCCAGCTAATTTTTTGGTTCGGGCTTTCCGTCGTACCCTTTATGGGTATGGTCCTCTGGTATGAGCGGGCCGAGTGGATTTATATCCAACATATGTACCTGCAGGCAGCAATGGGCCTGGTGTTGTCTCAGGTGCTGGCCTATGCCTATCTCGCCATCTGGCCGCTTAACGCCATTATCCGTATGGTGTTGGCATTGTTTCTTGCCGGCCTTACCGCGTTTGGCTGGACCGCCTTGCGTGTGATTACTTACATCTGGCTTACCGGCGAAGAAGGTATTTGGGCCGAATTTGGCGGTTGGTACTTTGGCGCGTTTTATATTTATTTGTGTTGGTCGGCGCTGTATCACGGCTTAAATTATTATTTGTTGCTGCAGGTTGAGCACGCGGCGCACTTGCAGGATATCGAGCGCGCCCGTTACGAGCAAATTAAAAGATTAAAAGCCGAGGCGGTGGCACGGGAGGCGCAATTAAAAATGTTGCGCTATCAAATTAATCCGCACTTTTTGTTTAATACGCTTCACTCCATTTACGCCTTGGTACGACTAAAAGACGAAAAAAAATCACTCTCAATGATTGATCGGTTAGGTAAGTTTTTACGCTACTCCCTTGAGTATGATCCGAATGTAAAAACCACGTTAGATGACGAGATTAAAACCTTGTCGCTGTACATTGATATTGAGCGTATTCGCTTCTCAGACCGGTTAGAGCTTAACTTTCACGTGGATGAACAAGCGAGCCGCGCACAAGTGCCTAGCTTGTTGCTACAGCCGCTTATTGAAAATGCGGTTAAATACGCTGTGGCCGGCACCGAGCAAGGCGCGTCTATTGATATAAGTGCTCGTGTCGCCGATGAACGCTGGCTGGTTATTAGTGTGGCGGACAATGGCCCCGGATTTGGAAAGGCACGCAGTGACAGTGTGCCCAGCCACGGCGTTGGCTTGCGTAATATTAGTGAGCGTTTGGAGACGCTGTTTGGTGAAAATTATCAGTTCCAGTTGCTCGACGTAGAACCTCACGGTTTGAATGTTGAGATTCAGATTCCCTATTTAACCTAGACGTGCGATTGCGATGACACCATTAAAAACAATAATTGTAGACGACGAACCTTTAGCGCTTGGGGTGTTACATGCCTGTTTGTCAGAGTTTCCCGAGATCGAAGTGGTCGCCGAGTGCCGCAATGGTCGTGAAGCGATAGAAGCGACGTTAACATTACAACCAGACCTAATGTTTTTGGATATACATATGCCGGGCAAGAACGGCTTTGAGGTGATAAAAGCGCTGCAAAACGATGTTATGCCAATGGTGGTGTTTGTCACCACTTATCAGCAGTACGCGCTTGATGCCTTCGATTTACACGCAGTCGATTACATCCCCAAGCCATTGGATGAAGAGCGACTGGCTCGCGCGGTAGGACGCGCGCTGGAGCGTTTTCAATCTAGCCATTCAAAAGGCGATGCCAAGCAACCCTTGATCGGCGCGATTGACGATTTATTACAGCGACTGAGTCAAAACGCCGATAGTGCGCCGGTCGCGAATAATGAGCCATCGTTGGCGGAGGCTAAGCTGGTGGTGCGCGATGCCGGCTCGGCGCGGATGATTCCTCAGCACACTATCGATTGGGTGGATGCGGCGGGAGATTACATGTGCATCCACGCCGAAGGTGAAACTCACATCATGCGCAGCACCGTAAAAGAGTTAGCCTCGCTGCTCGATGAGCGCTTGTTTCAGCGTATTCATCGCTCCACCATCGTGAATGTCGATCGTATCGCCAGTGTTCAATCGCTGAGCAAAGGGGATTATCTGGTGCTGCTGGAGTGCGGCGAGCAGCTTAAGGTTAGCCGCAGCTATAACGAGCCCATCAAGCAGCTGTTAAAGCGCTCAGATCGCTAAGTCACCTAAATTGTGACATGGGTCACGACGCCTTCTGTGGGGCATCCAGATTATCGCTCCACGAGTCCGGCTTATCTTGAGTCTATTGCGTCAGAAATTTGGCTGATGCACGCTTAAGGTGCCCAAAGCCCATCGATAGTCAAAAATAAATTGGGCCACTTCAACGGAATGCGCCAGCGGATACTTTCCACGGCTACCCCCTCGCAGGCACGCAACGTAAATCCTGACACTACAAAACCTATAAACCGAATTGCAGGACGATAATATGATGATTTCGAGAAAGCCCCTTTGGCAGGCCATCGTGCTTGCGGGCACTTGCGTTGCGGCGCAAGCGGCCACCGCCCAGAGTACCCCCATTTGGTCTGATGAGTTTAACGGTGAGCGTTTAGACCGCTCTATCTGGAGCTTTAACACCGGTGGTGACGGCAACGGCAACGGCGAGTTGCAGTATTACACCGCCTCTCACGACAATGTTTACCTAGATAACGGCAATCTGATTATCGAGGCCAAGCGCGAGCCCTATGAGGGCAAAGAGTTTACCTCGGGCCGCATTCACACCAATGGCCGCTTTGGCTTTCGCTACGGTACCATCGAAGCGCGCATTAAATTACCCGATTTAGCCGATGGTTTGTGGCCCGCGTTTTGGATGATGGGTAATAACTTTGGTATTGATGGCTGGCCTAAATCGGGCGAGTGGGACATCTTGGAGGCAGGCTACAAAGCGGCTATCGATGCGGGCACCGTGAACCACGCAGTCTCTGGTGCGCTGCACTGGTGGCACGAGTCGGGCGATTGGAGCGATTGGCTGCAAGCCGATGCGGCGGCGGATGTTGAGACGCCTTTTAACCTCAATGATGACTTCCACACCTATAAAATGGAATGGACCCCCGAGCAGGTGACCATGTATGTGGACGATATCCAGTACTTCAACATGGATATCACCGACCCCAATATGTCGGAGTTTCGCGATAACCCAGCGCACATTATTTTGAATATGGCGGTGGGCGGTTGGAATTTTGTCGAGCTGACCGAGCCCGAGCAAATCACCGCATCTTTCCCCGCGAAAATGGCGGTGGATTATGTGCGCTTATACGAAAACAATTACACCGAAATCCACCGGGCTGAAGATACTCTGGCCACTGGCGCTTACGGTATCAGTACCGAAACCACCCCTGTATTTAGCGAGCTAAACTGGGGCGATAACACCAATCTGTACATCTGGAACAACATGACCACCGCCACCACGGTACCGTCAGAGGGCAGCTCGGCGCTGGCCTACGATATCGCCCCCGGCGATTGGTGGGGCATGGGCTTGCTGCACAAAGATCAAAACTTGCGCAACTACAAGCACGGTTATCTGCACTTTGATATGAAAACCGAGGCGGTTGATCCGATCACTATTGGCCTCTCTAGTACCTCTGGCGGCGATGCCTCGGTAACCTTAGCCGCAGGTGGCGACCAGTTTGGTCTAGAGCGCACTGGCGAGTGGACGCACGTCGCTATCCCGATGTCGCAGTTTGGTGGTGTTGATTTTGAAACCGTAAAACAGCTGTTTAGCATGTCTGGTGCGGCCCCGGCCGAGGCGATCAACATTGCCGTGGACAATATTTACCTTACCGAGAGTGTTGAACTGGATGCCCCCGAATTTGGCGCCTTTGGTATCTATACCGAGACGCCCGAGCACCGCGATGCCGGCGACTTTGCGTTTGGGGTAAACGGCGATTTGTTTATCTGGGACGATACCCTGGCGCTGCAGCCTGACGGCATTCTTGAAGGTAACGGCTCATTGCATGTGGATTCTACTGGCAAAGGCTGGTACGGCATGGGCCTGACCGCGCGCGAAGGCTTTAACTTAACCGCCTTTGATAACCCCAATGGCATGCTGCACTTCTCAATGAGAACCACCTCGAACGCCGAGTTTAAAGTGGGTATGAAGAGTGGCAGTGTCGACGATATCGGCCAGCTGTGGGTCGACTTTTCCCCCGGCGCCGATCCTTACGGCTTTGCCCGTGACGGTCAGTGGCATGAGATCGTTATTCCCATGTCCGAGGTTGCCCTAGACGTTGATCTGTCGGATGTTCGCCAGGTGTTCCAGCTGCTGGGTGTAGGTGAAATCGAAGGCCTTGCGATTGACGACGTGTACTTGTCTGGCGGCGAGCAGGCCACGCAGTCTGGCAACAATGGCGAGGTGGTCAACCGTGCACCGCAGGCCGCTATAAAAACCTCGGTCACTCAAGGTGGTGCACCACTTACTGTTGAGTTTGATGCGAGTGCCTCCACCGATGTGAACGGCGATGAGCTCACCTACGTGTGGGACTTTGGCGATGGTAGCTTGGGCAGTGGTGCTACCGTTACCCACGAGTACCAAACCGAGGGCAGTTACGAGGTAGTCGTCAGCGTCAGCGACGGTGAGCTGGAAGACACCACCATCAATTACGTTATTGTCGATGGCAGCCACAGCTCGGCCAAAAGCGCTAAGCGCGGCTTAGGTTTTGGTCATCATTCAGAAGAAGATCTGGCCGCTATCTCTGAGGGCATCAGCTGGTGGTACAACTGGAGTCACAAGCCCGATATTCAAATCGCCGATATCTATCAGAACTACGGTGTCGAGTTTGCGCCGATGGCCTGGAACGGCGGCTTTGATGATCAGGGTATGCGCGATTATATTGCCGCTCACCCCGATGTTGAGTACATCCTGGCGTTTAACGAGCCAAACTTCCTCGATCAAGCCAATATGACGCCGTCACAGGCGGCGGCCGAATGGCCGCGTTTAGAGGCGATTGCCGATGAGTTTGACTTAGACATCGTCAGTGTTGCCATGAACTACTGCGGCAACTGCAACAGCGAAGGTGGCACGACTTACTACGACCCGATCGACTACTTGGATGATTTCTTTGATATCTGTCCAGACTGTCGTGTGGATGCCATCTCGATTCACGCCTATATGGAAGATGCCGGTGGTGTTGAGTGGTACGTGGATCGCTTTAAAAAGTACAACAAACCGATTTGGATGACCGAGTTTAGTCACTGGATTGACACCACTACCCTGGAGGATCAGAAGAAATTTTTGATTCAAGTGGTCGACTCGTTTGAGAACGATGACGACGTCGAGCGTTACGCGTGGTTCACCGGTCGTCGCAACGGTCACCCGTACAATGGCTTGTTTGATTATCGCCAATCGGGTGTTTTGACCGAGCTGGGTAGCATTTACGTCAATATGCCGGTGCATAACGACAGCAATGTGCACTCGGTACCCTCGCGTGTTCAGGCCGAAGAGTATGCCGATATGGATGGCGTGCGGGTTGAGCAAACCGACGACTTCTCGGGCTTCTTAAACCTAAGCGATATCGCGCCGGATGCCTGGGCCGACTACAAGCTTAATGTTGACGCCTCGGGCAGCTATGAGCTGAACTTGCGGGTTGCCAGTGAAGTGGGCGGCACCATTACCCTGTTGGTTGACGGGCAGGAGAGCGGCGTTGTCAGCGTTGGTTCTACCGGTGGCCTGCAAGCGTGGGAGACTGTGACCGAGTCGATCGATCTGAGCGAAGGTGCACACACATTACGTTTAGCGTTTAGCGATGTGGTGAATGTTAACTGGATGGACTTTAGCGTTGAAGACGACGATACCGGCCCCGAGCCAACGGCCAATCTGGCTACCGGCAAAGCGGTTTATACGTCGTCTAACGAATCCGATGGCATGAGTGGCGCGCAAGCGGTTGATGGCGATGCCGGCACCCGTTGGGCCAGTGGCTGGACTGATGGCGAGTGGATCTACGTCGATCTGGAGCAGGTGTATAACATTAGCTCGGTTAACCTGAGCTGGGAAGCGGCCTACGGCAGCGATTACCAGATTCAGGTATCCGACGATGCCAGCAACTGGAACACCGTACGCACGGTATCCGGTGGCGATGGCGGTGTTGATACGCTGACTGATCTTGCGGCCAGCGGCCGTTATGTGCGTCTGCAAGGTGTTGCACGAGGCACGGCGTGGGGTTACTCACTGTTTGAGATGGAAGTATACGGCAGCGCCAGTAACGGCGGTGGCAGCTCGTCCAGTGTTAGCTCGTCTAGTAGTTCGTCCAGCAGCTCTGAGGATAGCTCTAGCTCATCCAGCTCGTCGTCTAGCAGCAGCTCGGTAAGCTCTAGCAGCGAGTCGTCAAGCTCCAGCTCCTCCAGCAGCAGTAGTGTGCCTAACGGTTCAGGCGGCAGTGATATGGCTGTCGGTGCTCAGGTGGATGCCTCAACGGTTGAAGGTGGTTATTGGTTGGCCAGCTATGCCACCGATGGCGATGCCAATACCCGCTGGGCTAGCGAGTTTAGTGACGATCAGTGGATTCGTGTAGATCTCGGCTCAACCCGTACCATTACCAATGTGGTACTGAGCTGGGAAGCCGCTTACGGCAAAGGCTATCAGATACAAGTGTCTGACAATGGCAGCGACTGGACGACTGTGTTCACCGAGGCCAACGGCAATGGCGGTATCGATGACCTCGCGGTAAACGCCACTGGCCGCTATGTGCGTATGCTCGGTACCGCGCGCGGTACCGGTTACGGCTATTCACTGTGGAGCTTTGAAGTCTACTAAGTAAAAACATCAATAAGTGCAAACGCAAAAGCCCCGGTATTTGCCGGGGCCTTTTGTTAGCGCTTACTGCTTGCCTCAAACCTGAGTAAGTCCTGCTACTCGGTTCTTCCCCGTCGAAACTCACTAACGGCTGCTTAGCGAAGTGTGGACCAATACAGCGACGGGGCTTTTTCTCTGGTTTTACATCAGCGCTTGGTTTTGGCCGTCTGCCATTAAAATACTGGCTTCTTTGAGCAAACTGTTTTCGTTTAAGTAGCGCGCAATCGAACTAAAAGTGGCGGTAGCAACGGGGCCTGTGTGGTCATCCCGCGCAATGTCTTTCATTACCACGCTGCCCAGTAAAATTTTAATAGGGCTCTCTTGCACCAGCATTGGCTTAAAGTGCGCTTTGGCGTTGGCTTTTAATTTCGCTTTGTCTTGGGTTTGATAAATCGCCGAATTAATAACATCGAGAGTATATTCGGTACAGTTTTGATATTGGGAGTTAAACGGGTTAGCGATGGCCGAGTAGCTTGGTACATGCACCGCTTGCGCTTTACCTTCGGCATACAAGCTAATCAGCCGTTGCTGTAAATCGGCTCTGGGGATAATTACTCCCGCTTTTAGGGCCTTGGCCGACCAGAAAAAGTCGGTGGGGTAATCCGTTATCAATTCACTTTCATCTACCGCATCGGCTTTTTGGTACAAGTTGTGAACCGCATAGCCTTTGCGTGTGGTGCCGTCCTCGAGCGCGATGCTCGAATAAATGGCAACGGCCGTGTGAGTGAAGCGAATACCCTCCGGCAGTGAGTCCTCGGGCCGACCTACCCGGCCAATAATAAAGGCGCGCGCGCCACGCTGGGCGGCGTAGTGTTCTACCGACTTGGCAAAGGCGGTGATTTGTTCGGCGGGAAACTGGTTATCCTCGGCGCTGGCACTACCCGCCCACAGGCGGGTAGGCAGTACCGCGGTGCTTAGTATTAACAGCAGTGCGGTAAGTTTTTTCATGTTAGATCGCTCCCTGATCGTTAACGGTTTGCATATGTTGGCGCGGGGCCGGGTCGGCAATGATGGTATCATCTGAAATCTCTAACGGCTCGTCATCAAGCGCAAACTTCATCATTTTTTCACCGGTTTTGCCGGCCGCTTTACCAACTTCGCCCACCACTACGAGCGGTGTGGCGACCGCCGCACTAACGACTTGAGCACCAGCGGTGGCAGAGTGCCCAGCGGCCAGTGCGGAGTGCTCGGCCGCTTTGCTGGCGTTTTGCGATGCCGCAGAGGCGGGCAGAGCAGACAAGGCTAATAACGTGAAAAGTCCGATTTGTTTTGTTGATTTATTCATGTTGTTCTCCGTTTACTTAATGTCCATTAGTGGTTGCTGTTGACCAGCAGGAGCCATACTAATCGAGGGCTATTTAAAGTAAACCGAAAGTGATAATGTAGCGATTTAATACTCTTTAAGTCTATGGATAGTATACTTTGAGTCAGATACCTAAGATTTGCGATGCGTTAAAGACCCTGTTGCGTGAGCGCGGTATTACCTATCGGGACCTTGCCGCCTCGCTCGATATGAGCGAGGCCAACGTCAAGCGTATGTTCTCGCAGCACAGTTTGAGCCTGGCGCGGTTAGAGGAAATTTGCCGCGTGCTGCATTTAAGCCTGCATGATTTTTTTGCTCTGGCCGAGCCCGTCAACAGTGAGATTACCCAGCTAAGTCAGGAGCAAGAGCAGCAGTTGGTGGATAACCCCACCTTGTGTTTGGTGGCGGTGTGCGTGCGTGATGGTTGGAGCTATGAAGAGATCATCGAGCACTACCGCATCTCTGAGCATGAGTGCGTGCAGTTATTGGCCCAGCTCGATCGTTTAAAGTTGTTGCAGTTATTACCGGGTAACAAATACAAAGTATTAATTTCGCGCAACCTACGCTGGATTCCCGGCGGGCCGTTAGAGCGATTTATTACCGAGGATGTGATCAGTAAATTTTTGCAGGGCAGCTTTACCGAGGAAGAGAGTTTTCGGTTTTACTTGCGCGGCTCCTATTCACAGGCGTCTATTCATCATTTGCAGCGGCGTTTAGAGCAGCTTACCGCGGAGGCCGAAGAGTTGAACCGGGTAGATACAAAGCTGCCGCTCAGCCAGCGTACCCACATTGGTATTTTAATGGCCATGCGACCTTGGGAGTTATCGCAGTTTCAAAAGCTGCGGCGCTAGGCCGCAGCTGTTTATCGCGCCGATTAAGCTTTTAAACTTTTCATATCAATCACAAAGCGGTACTTCACATCGCCTTGTTTCATCCGCTGGTAGGCGGTGTTGATGTCTTTAATATTTAACATCTCGATATCGCAGGTAATGCCGTGTTCGGCGCAAAAATCCAAAACCTCTTGGGTTTCGGGCATCCCACCGATCAAAGAGCCAGCCAATACGCGGCGACGCATGACTAATCCGCCGGCTTGCAGCGCGGGTTCTACCGGCTCTAATAAACCTACCAAAATATGCACGCCGTCAAAGGTGAGGCAATTAATGTAGGGGTTTAAATCGTGTTGTACCGGGATGGTGTCCAGAAGGTAATCAAACTGCTCTGTGGCAGCAGTCATTTGCGCTTCATCGGTCGAGATAATCACATGATCGGCACCTTGCTTTTTTGCCTCGGCGATTTTTGATTTTGAGCGGGTAAAGATAGTGACCTCGGCGCCCATGGCTTTGGCGAATTTAACGCCCATATGGCCCAGTCCACCCATACCAATCACGCCGACTTTATCGCCCTTTTTAACGCCAAAGTGCTTTAGCGGTGAGTAAGTGGTAATGCCGGCGCATAAGATGGGCGCGGCACTGGCCGGGTCAAGCTTGGCCGGAACTTTCACCACAAAGCGATCGCTTACCACGATCTTGTCGGAGTAACCGCCCATGGTAATAGAGCCATCATGGCGATCTTCGCCGTTGTAAGTGCCGACAAACCCGTCTTTACAAAATTGCTCCAGACCGGATTCGCACGCCGGGCAGCTGCGGCAAGAGTCCACCATACAGCCGACGCCCACTAAATCGCCGACCTTGTGGCTGGTGACCTTATCGCCCACAGCGCTAACGCGACCGACGATCTCGTGACCGGGCACGACCGGATAGACGCTCATGCCCCAATCGTTTTCGGCAAAGTGAATATCGGTGTGACACACCCCGCAGTAGTCGATGTCGATGGCAACGTCGTCGGCGCGCAGCTCGCGGCGGTTAAACTCGTAGGGGGCTAAGGGGCTGCTAGCGGATTGTGCGGCATAAGAGTAAGTGGTACTCATGGAATTTCTCCTTAAGTCAAAGTAGACCGTTATTGTGCGTCAGCAGGAGCGGTTTGGATCACTCGTTTGTCGCTGGTTTTTGCACATTCCTCTAAATTTGTTTGTATTGTCCTCGTTATTATGCGGCCAGCTTGGCATACTAAGTTGAATTAATGGCAGGTGATTAGGCGGCAGTATGAATTTACCGGCGATGATGAGGCTAATCGAGCCTTTGTTGCAGCATGACGGATACTCCGAGACGGCGTTGCCTAGCGTGACAGTGTTTGGCAGTCACAAGCACATAAAACGAACGCCTATGGTGTATCAACCAAGTTTAATTTTTGTGGCACAGGGTCGCAAAATTGGCTATTTGGGTGATCGTGAAATTCACTACAACCCGGGGCACTATTTAGTACAAACGCTACCTTTACCGTTTGAGTGCGAGACCTTTGCCAGCGAGCAGGCGCCGTTAATGGGGGTGTCGGTGCGTATCGACCCCGCCACCCTGGCAGAGTTGGTGCATGCGACAGACGCGCCGGCCGTCACTGTGCAGGCTTCACCTGAGCCTATGGCTTCGGTGACCATGACTGATGCAATGGAAGAAGCGGTGATGCGCTTGCTGCGGGCGTTGGCTGACTCGCAAACGGCACAGTTGATGGGGCCGAGCCGGGAGCGCGAGGTGATATTTGAAGCCCTAAGCGGCGCGCAGGGGCCGGCGTTAAGGGCGTTAGTGGATGGCAGCGGCAATTACTCGCGGGTGGTGCAGGCACTGGAGCTTATGCACACAGATATCGCCGCTGACTTAAGTGTCGAGCAGTTGGCCGAACAAGCGCATATGAGCGTCTCGTCCTTTCATCAGCACTTTAAAGAGGTCACCCAAAGTTCGCCGCTGCAGTACATTAAACGCTTGCGCCTTTTAAAGGCACAAATGCTGCTAAGCCGTGACGATTTAAATGTTACACAAACCGCCGAGCTGGTGGGTTACCGGAGTGTTAATCAGTTTAGCCGTGATTATAAGCGCTATTTTCTAGTCAGCCCCTTGCAGGACAAACGCGACGCATTGCAACGGGTAGCGAGTTAATGGTTATACAGCCAAAAACTGATGCTATAGCCCGGCACCCGATTGCTGTGTTGCGGTTGAGGAAAGTGCGCTAGCGTCAGTTTGCCTTTTTGCAGTTTGGGTTTGACACCATTGATGGCTACCTTGCGGCTGGTCAGGCGTTTAGCCGTTACCGTATAGCGCTCTGCGGCCGTTCCGGGTATGGCGACATCAATTCGCACGCCGCGCGGCTTTAGGTTGATAATCATCAAGGTAATGTGTTTTTTATCCGGGTGTTGTTGCGCATAAATGCGCAGGTGTTTGTCCGTGTGATAACAGCGATATACCCCATTGCCCATTAATCTTACCCACAGCCAGCTCACCCAGTAGTCGGGGCGCGGTTTAAGGGTTAACCGGTCGAGCAAGCCGTAGTCGCCCCCCAACAAACTTTGTCGCACCATCACCTGATGGCCCAGCAGCGCGCCTTGCGCTAATTGGTCGGCCCACCAAAACGACGAGATAAAGCGATCGGATAATTTTGGCTGCCCACCGCATTGTGCCGAGCCGGTTTCGCCGGTCCACAGCTGCGCCTGGGGTTGGTATTGATCGCGCCAAAACGTTAGGGTTTGGCTGTATTTAGCAAAATCGGTAAACGATTTAGGGTTTAGCAGTGTACGCACGTTAGCGCCGCGTGTGCGCACTGGCGAGCGGCTGCTTTGAAACGGGTAGTAATGCCAATTGACAATATCCAAGGGCGCCGTCAGCTCTTGTAAAAAACGCCGGGTAATATTGGAAAACGGTTTAAACGCCTCGCCAATACGCGGCCAAAACGCACTCCCGGGGCCAGATACCTGGGCATCGGGGTAGTACTCGCGAATATGATCGATAAAGGTTGCATAATCGGTGGCTAAATCCCGCGCGCGCGGCTGAGCGCGTACGCCATGAAACGCCCAGTAGGCGTTAAGCTCATTGCCTAACTCAAATACATCAATCTGGTAATCCTGATCGCGGCTGTACTCCAGTAGCTCGCGCACTTCGTCGCCGCACCACAGCCCGTGAGCGTGGCGCGTAAACAAACCGTACTTAACGGTAAAGATCAGCTTCAGCTCGTTGCGCTCGATAAAGCGATGTAAGCGATCCCACTGTTTGCGTGTAAGCACTAAGGCGTCCGGCTCATCGGCGGGGGCCGAAAAGTAGTGGATTTTGTCCGCCTCTGAACCGCCGATGCGTAAATAGGATGGGCCCAATGCCTGTACTAAGGCATCCAGCTTGTTGCCTTTTAATGTCAGAGGTGGGACTCGCAAGGTGCCCAACCCTCGGCGTGAGCCCTCACTGCCTTCCCACCAAAAACCACCCGCTAAAACCGAGATATCGATCGAAAAAGACAAATAGCAGTCGCTGACGCGGGCTACGGGTGCGTGAGTGTCTACGGTGATGGCCACACTACCACTGGTGGTGCCGGCGCGAGCGGTGTACTGGCGTTTTAGGCGAGCGTACCAACGTGGCAGCATTAGGAGCAAAGAGTTAGGCATAGTAATATAGGCGCCCATAATGGCAAACAAAGAATGTCGGGCCGATGGTAGCGACAGAATGTGACCAACAAGTTTCATGCAAGAGATAGTGTGTATGCACAATAATGGGAAACACTACTTAGTGTCGGGTCGGGTACAGGGTGTATCTTATCGCGCGAGCACAGCCACAAAGGCCAAAGAGCTAGGGTTAACTGGCTGGGTGCGCAACTTGGTTGACGGTCGGGTTGAGCTAATGGCCTGCGGCCCTGCGGCTCTGCTTAGCGAACTAGAGGCTTGGTTGTGGCAAGGGCCTGCAGCCGCTGAGGTAACCCACGTTGAGGCAGCAGTTGCTACGATAAAAGCGCCCAGCGGTTTTGTGGTGGCTGAAACGGCGAATAAAACAGCGGAGGTTTAGCGCATTATGCTGCGTTTTTTTGGGTTGTTTTTTATCGTCATGGTGGGCCTGTTTGTCATAGAGCTACTGCCCTTCGGACAGCGCTACTTTGTTGAGCCTTTAACCATGGCGCTAACCCACAGCTCCGCATTTTTTATTGAGTTGTTTGGCCGTGAGCTATTGGTTAATGGCATCTTAATTGTGGATAGTGCCACGGGCTTTGCGGTACAAATAGCTGCGGGCTGTAATGGCGTTGAAGCGATGATATTGCTGGTAGCTGCCATTGTCGCGTTTCCGGCCCCGTGGCGCTATAAGCTGATGGGCGTGAGTTTTGGCTTGGTGTCTATTCAGCTGCTCAACTTAGTGCGTATTGTCTCATTGTTTTATTTGGGGATTTGGTACAAGCCCGCATTTGATTGGGCGCATCTGTATATTTGGCAGGCGTTGATTATGCTCGATACCTTGTTGGTTTGGATGGTGTGGATTCGCTTTATTCCGACGCGACAGGCAACAGGGGCCGAACATGCCTCCACCTGAGTTTTCTCCCTCGCGATATTTTTTCCGCGTGCTTTTGTGGTTACCTTTATTCTTTGTGCTTTGGTATTACCTAGCCGGTTTGTTCACGATTATTCCAGCTCACTTAAGTGAGTGGGTGATTAACCTTGTTTACCCCGGTGCGGTTATGCAGGTTGAGTGGGTTAACCGCGAGCTGGAGTATATTACTCGCTTTACAGTTGCCGCGGGCGATGGTCTGCGTACTGGTAATGCCGTGGTAACCATTAACCCCTTGTTGTATTCCTGGAATATTCCAGTGTTGCTCGCTTTATGTTATGCGGTGAACGACACTTTGTTTTCCAATGTGCGCGTTATTATCGCGGTAATCGCGCTGTTTCCGATGCATGCCTGGGGGTTGGTAGCAGAGTTTTTTGTCAATATATTGTTTCGTATGGGTAGTGCCGTGGCGGAGCAAGTGGTAGTTGCGCAATGGCAGCAAGAAGTGGCGGCCTTCTGCTACCAGTTTGGGTATTTAATGCTGCCGGTTATTGGTGCTGTTAGCGTGTGGTTTTTAGCCAACCGTGCATTGGTGCAAGCGCTTATTGATAGCAGTGGCGAGCAATCAAAAAGTTAGCGTTTTAGCTTTTTAAGCAATGTAACACCGCCCACCAGCAACGCGCCCGCCGCAATCCCAATAGCGCCATTCATTAATGTCGGGAGGAGTGCGCCAAGTACAGTGCCGCCAGTGGGCAAGCTGGCCGCCCACTCGGCACTGTGCTCGATAAAATGATGCAGTACGGCAAAACCATGGGCTAATATGCCGCCGCCCACTAAAAACATGGCAATGGTACCGGCGACCGATAAAAACTTCATCAGTTTAGGGGCCGCTGCTAAAAGTAAGCCACCTAACGCCTGCTGCCATTTAGCCTCACGGTTTTGTTTTAGCCACAATCCCGCGTCATCAATCTTAACAATGCCTGCCACTAGGCCGTACACGCCAATAGTCATGGTCAATGCAATTATGCTCAGTACGATAATTTGCTGAGTTAAATCCGCTTCCGCAACAGCACCCAAGGTAATGGTGATGATCTCGGCCGATAAAATAAAATCGGTTCGAATCGCCCCTTTTACTTTGCCCTTTTCAAAGGCAACCATATCGGTTTTACTTTGTGCCAAGGCGGCCAATCGCGCTTTGCGCGCGGCATCTTGCTGGTCTTTGGGGTGCAACCATTTGTGAGCAACTTTCTCGAAGCCCTCAAAACATAAAAAAGCGCCGCCCAGCATTAGCAGCGGTACAATTAGCCACGGTATAAATGCACTGATTAACAGCGCTGCCGGCACCAGAATCAGTTTATTTAGCATCGAGCCTTTAAACACGGCCCACACCACAGGCAGCTCGCGCTCGGCTTTAACGCCGGTGACTTGCTCGGCGTTAAGGGCTAAGTCGTCGCCCAAGACCCCGGCGGTTTTTTTGGCTGCGACTTTGGTCATCACTGACACGTCATCCAGTAATGTCGCGATGTCGTCAATCAGTGCTAATAGGCTGGTTCCCGCCATAGGTTAATTCTCTTGTGGTTTACCAAAGACCAACACAAAACGGTCGGTGTGGCTGCGGATGTTGGGATCAAATACGTTTAGCGTCAAATCGTCGCTAGGGTTGGCCAGTACATCTGACTGGCTAAGTAGGACAAAGCCCGCGGCTGTAATGTCTTTGATTGCAGTGGACGCCTCTATACGGTGCAGTGATTTTGTCTGGCTTATACCCGTCCCTTTGGCGCCGTTGTGGTCGACAATGACTAACCGGCCATTCATTTTTAGGGCGCGGTATAGCTGCGCCAGAATATCCTCACGATTGTGCGGCCCCCAATGGTACTCGGGAACTTCATGGTACAAGTCGTGATAGGCCATCACCATTAAAAAGCCATCGACGCTGTTGGGTGCGAAACCGAGCTTGTCGGTTTCGCTGATGATAACTTCAAACGGTGCGGATTTGTCCCAGCGGTCAAGGCGCACGGTTAAGTTGTCTTTGGCAAATGCGGCGAAGGCGGCGTTGTTGTGCAGAACAGCGTGGCCATTGGGGCCAACATGGCTCGACAGTAGCTCGGCGTAATAACCTGCGCCGCCGAATAAATCGACAACGGTTTCACCGGGGCTCAGCTCGAGTAGGGAGATAATATCTTGCGGTTTACTGGTTAGGTCACGCTGGCGGTCTGCAGCGCTGCGCTGCTCGGTTGTTTTGAGCTCGAGTGGCGCTGTCTCTGCGGTAGATGTCTGAAACCAGCAGCAGGCAAGTAGAAGTGTAAGTACAGCAAACCGGGCCGTGTTCATGATGACTCTCCGTGTGCGAACGAAAAGCCATCATAGCATGTTAAGGCACTTTTTTATTACCCGCGGGCGGCCCACACCGCGCACCAGCCGGAGCCTTTAACCTGTTTGCCCGGAAAGATATTGCAGCCTACCCAGTCGGCTGTTAAGTCGCCATTGGCGTGCACACAGTTGCTGCAGTGCTGGCCTTCGGTTTCACTGGATTCGGTGTATTTTAGCGCGCTGGCCTGCGCGTCATCGGTAGAGAGCTTGGGTAGTTCGTCGTCGGCGAGGGCGATGGCTGGAATGAGGCTCGCCCCGGCGAGTGCGGTAGTGTTACGTATAAAGTCTCTGCGCTTCATGTTGGAACCCTTTGCTTGTCACGGTTGAGTATTCACTCTTTAAGTTGAGTGTTATCTCCCAATTGAAACGCTCTAAGCACGCTTGTGCAACCGGATAAACTTAACTTTATACGCCAAATTTACGCGAAATAATCCCACTTGAATTTCGATTCTCATTTACTGCTCGTAGTGGTGCTTTGTTTGCTCACGTCGGGCTGTAATCTGTTGTATTTGTTATGTCTGTGAGAGCACATTATGATTTTGAGTGTGATTCTTAACTTAGAGGCATAACAACGAGTGATAACGTTAGAGTTGTTCCCGGTGACGGCAGAGGATAGGCCTTTTTTACAACAGTTGTACGCGAGCACACGCTGGCACGAGGTCGCTTTGGCGGGTTTAGCCACAGAGCAAGCTGAGGCCTTTTTGACAATGCAATTTAATGCACAGAGTCAACACTATCGGCAGCATTACCCTCGGGCACAGTGCGATAGAGTGGTATGCGACGGCGTGTCGGTCGGGCGTTTGTACGTCGATAGGTCGGCCGATGATATTCGTATTGTCGACATTGCGCTGTTGCCAGAGCACCGCCAGCGAGGAATTGGTACTCGGTTGTTACAGCCCATTTTGGCTGAGGCACGTCAAGTGGGAGTGAGTGTGTCTCTGCATGTTGATAAACAAAATTCGGCGCGGCAATGGTATCGCCGCTTAGGGTTTGTCACCGTCGAGGATCGCGGTGTTTACGATTTTATGCGTTACCGGGCGGTTGATCCGGTCTCGTTTAGTCCCTGACTTGAGGCTTTCTTTGGCCGGGTTTAACCCAGCACGGTATCGAGATACATCATGACCGAAAACCCGCCCAGCAGTGAGAAAGTGGCAACGCCTTCGTGGTTGCGGCGGTGGGTTTCGGGAATAATCTCATCGCTGATAATAAATAGCATGGCACCCGCTGCGCCGCCCAGTATCCAAGGCAATAACGGTGTTGCCACTGAGACGAGTGTTGCCCCAAATAGCCCGCCGATTGGCTCAAGTAAGCCGGTTAAGGTCGCTACGCCAAACGCGTAAAGCCGCGTGTAGCCAACGGCCATTAACGATACCGCAACCGCTAGTCCTTCGGGAATATTTTGCAGGCCAATACCAATTGCCAAAGGTAGACCATTGTCGATGTCTCCATTGGCAAAACCAACCCCCACCGCCATGCCTTCGGGAAAGTTATGCAGGGTAATTGCCAGTACAAATAGCCAAATTCGCTGTAGGTGTTTAGCGTCGATGCCGGGTTCCGGCTTTTGAAAGTGTTGATGCGGCGTGTAGCGGTGAATGAGCGCCAGTAGCGCGGCGCCTAGCAGCATCCCCGTTAGCACGATAAGGACAGCGCTGCTTTGGCTGTGGCCTTGGACTTGCGCTTGATTAATACCTGGCAATAACAGTGAAAAAATAGCAGCGGCTAGCATAATCCCGGCTGCTGCACTGAGCAGCATATCCTCGCTGCGCGCTGACAACTGACTAATAAAGATAATGCCGGCAGCGCCTACTGCGGTCATCATGCCGGCCCCCAAGCTGCCCAGAAAGCCTAGGATGATGATGTCCCAAGAAGAAACCATGGTTGCGCTCCGCTAAAGAAACAAAGTAATTGTGTTGTACGCCGAAGTTAAACGCAACGTTAATGAGTGGCAGTGTCGGTGACCGGTCGATAACGTATGTCCACTTGAGGGCTGTCTTCCTCGCCCGGAAAGCTGAGGTTAGACACGCCTAGGTAGCGGATTAAACGGCGCTCGTCCCGTTGATAAGTCAGCTCGATGGGGTCAACCAGCATGCGCAGTAGCCAGTTATTAATTTCTAGCGCAAGACATAGGTAATGATCGGGCTCAAAATCGCTGCAGCTTTGCGGTGTTAACCTAAGCTCAACCAGTTTCTCTCGGCGCGGTAGCAGAAAGAAGAACGTTTCTGAGTTGCCATGGCTAAGACTTTGCCAGTGCTGACGGACAAACGGATCGAATCCGGCGTCGACCACCAAAGGTGATTTGCTATCTAACTGGTGCTCTTGTGTTTTATCGGTTTGTGTGTGAGCAACCTTAATCATGCTCTCGGTGACAGTGACTTTGAGCGATTCGCGGTTCAGACTGTCAGTTAGCTCAAAGTCAGGTGCCGTGGCACGATCATGGTAGCGTATTTGTTTTTCCGCCCAGGCCGAGCCGTCTGGTTGAGTATAGGTTACCTGATGTTCGAGCTCGCCGTTGCTGTCTATCGCGTACTCATGCAGCTCGCGATAAAGCAACTGGTCACTACCTTGACGAAAAGCTTCTCCGAGGACGTTTGTTGGCTTAGTAAGGGCGTTTTCTTGCTCGGCATTTGTCGCCGTGCCATAGAGCGTCGTCGCCAGTAGCAGGGTCAATAGGGCACTACTGCGACGCGAGAGAATTTTATATAAGCTATTCATAGCGGTGTCTCCTCGCGGGGCCGACAGCGGCGCTGGCAGTAACGTAACGCCAGTGGAAATACGACGCCCCAGCCGCAGGCTACGGCGAGCAGCGGTTGCCAGTAAGGTTGCGATAACTGTGCCTCGCTTAACTGTACACCCGCGTAATAACTCGCCGGTGCAAAAAAGGCGGTTAGTAAGCCTGCAAGCCAAGGGTAAGGGGCAAGCCAGTAGAGTGAATGATTAACCGTAGTGGCAAATAGCACCCAAAGGCAAATAAGCCATGTTGGGATAATAGCGAATTGCCCCGCGATCAGTACGGTATCTTGTGGCAGTGCAAAGCTTATCAGGCCGACACTCATTAATAGGCCGTCCCAAATAATACCGGCTAATGCAAAGCCTGCCAGCAGCCGCCACTCCCGTGGTGAGTGTTGAATGAATTTTGCGTGAATCACCAGTGCAAGTGCGGTAAACGGCAGTGCCCACACAGACCCGCCCAACAAGCAGACAAACCAGCCCACTTGAAATAGCGCTAGATTGGTAATGAGTCGAACAATGTGCGCTTGGCGGTTAGTCATATGTTAGGTTGCTCTGGGAAAAGACTTGCGCCATTGAGGTTTGCCCAGTAAAAACTGGCCTGTGCCAATGACTCGCTCGCTAAAACCGCCTTCGCAGTAGCTTAGGTAATATTCCCACATACGGATAAAGGTATCGCTAAATCCGAGGGCTTTTACCTCATCGAGCTTGTCGTGAAAGCGCCGGTTCCAGTGCGCCAGTGTGAGAGCATAATCTTCGCCTATCTCTTCCATTGCAACCATTTGCATATCGGTATGGCGGCTAAGTTGGGCGGTTATTTCACGATCGCTGGGTAGGCAGCCGCCGGGAAAAATATACTTTTGGATAAAATCCACCGAGCGTCGGGCGTAGTCATAGCGTTGGTCGGGAATCGTGATTGCCTGTAGCAGCATCAGCCCGTGGGGCCTAAGCAACTTGGAGCAGGTAGCAAAATACTCGCGATAGTATTCGTGGCCTACCGCCTCAATCATTTCGATAGACACGAGCTTGTCGTAGCTGCCACTGAGCTTGCGGTAGTCCTCGCACAATACCGTTACCCGGCTGCAGAGTCCAGCGCGTTCTACCTCGTCGCAGGCGTGGCGATACTGTTCTTTTGATATGGTGGTGGTGGTAACTTTGCAGCCGTAATGGCGCGCGGCATGAATCGCCATGGCCCCCCACCCGGTGCCTATCTCTAACAGGTGATCGCCGGGGGTAAGGTTTAGTTTTTGGCAAATATTATCTATCTTTGCCAGCGCGGCATCTTCTAGCGATGTGTCGGCGGTTGCGAAGCGAGCGGCAGAGTACATCATACTGCGATCGAGAAACAGCGAGAAAAACTGGTTGCTTAAGTCGTAATGGGCGGCAATGTTGGCGCGTGCGTTGTCTTCGGTGTTGCGGCGCGACCAGTGGTAAAACTTTTCGAGTAAACGGCCCAGCCCAAAACGCGAGCTGTCGACGTTGTTGAGTAAGTTTAAGTTGGCGCACATAAGCCGGGTAAGTGCGGTTAAATTGGGTGAACTCCAGCTGCCTGCCATATAGCCTTCGGCGCCGCCGATTGACCCGGCCAACATAAACCCACGGTAGGCGCTGGCCCGATGCACGATGATGTGCGCGTGAATCTCAGTATCGGCGCTGGCCTCACCAAAACAAATGATCTCGCCGTCGTCCTCTATAATCAAACGCCCCAACGCAATACATTTTAACTGTTTCAGAACTTGTTGCTTGGCAATACGATCCAATACGCTGGGTTTGTTTTGTCGGGCGATGCGCGAACGCTTAAGTGACTCCATCGTCATGGTTGGTTACCTTGTTTTCTCGCTTGCGGCTCGGTGGCTATTGCCTAGTTTGGCCGAATGACTGTAAAAGGGTACGCGTTTAATCCAGAGCTTAAGGGCTTGCCAGTAAATAGCGCCGACGACTTTCAGTGTCATCCACGGATAGCACCAAATAATGCGGTTGAGGGCGCTACGGGTAATTGGCTGATGCTGTAACGCTAAGGTCGCATCCAGTACATTTTGTTGCTCTTGCGTGCAGCGCAGGTCAATAAGTAGGCGTTTGCCTGGTACATTACTGCGCCAGTGATATTGCATGCTCATAGGGTTGAACGGTGAGACATGCATATCTTTGTTAAAGGTAAATTCGTTAAAGCGTGAGCCCTTGTTTGATTTACGCGATGACTCGGGCTTCGGATCACAGTGTAGGACATAGCTCACACGCTCGCCCCAAGGGGTGTTGGTCACCTCGGCGACAATAAACTGCAACTGTTGTTGCTTATTAAAGCAGTAATAAGTGGTGATTGGGTTTATCACATAGCCAAAGTAGCGCAGGTTGGCGAGTACGCGAATAGGGCCGGTGTGTTCTTGTCCAGTTTTTTTAAGAACTTCGCTGCGAATGGCGGTATCTAAACTCACCGTCGGGTCGCCCAAAAAATCCTCGCGCTTAAAGCACGCAGGTGTCCAACGGCTTTTTGACCAAAAAGGCGATTGTGCCAGTACGCTATCAATCTCTTCTATATCGAGGTACATCATAAAGACGCTATACAAAAAAGCGTTTTTGCGCGGACGAAAACGACGGTGTCTGACCCAGCCTTGATAGATTCCGCTGTGCTGGATGCCAGTGTTTGCGTTTAAATCCGGCTCACTCACGGCGGTCTGTCTCAATGTTTACGGCGGGGTCGTTGGATCTTGCGCTAATGGCATCGCTTACGTGTTTGGCGCTGACCACGCCGTCCTCGTGAAAACCATTGCCCCAATAGGCGCCGCAAAACCAAGTGCGGTTGACGCCGTTAATAACGCGCCAGCGCTGTTGCGCCTCAATGACCTGCCGGGTAAATACTGGGTGGGCGTAATTAAAGCGCTGTAAAATTCTGTCTGGATCAATGGCCTGGGTGTCATTAAGTGTAACGCAGAAGGTTGTGTCGCTGGTGATGCTTTGCAGGATATTCATATTGTAGGTCAGCACAGCCCGCTGCTGCTCGTGCTGGCGCAAGCGATAGTTCCAGCTTGACCAGGCTAGCGTTCGCTTTGGCAATAAACGCGTGTCGGTATGCAGTACAACTTCGTTGGATTGGTAGTCGATGGCGCCCAGTATAGAGTTTTCGTCTGGCGAGCTGTCGCCAAGTAGCGCGTGCGCCTGATCGCTATGACAGGCAAAAATAACCTGGTCGTATTCGTCGCGTTGGCCGTTGGTGTGCTCAATAATAACTTTATCCTGCCGGCGGGTTACCTGAGCGATCTCGACACCGGTGGTAATGGTGGCGCCGCTGTTTTTGATGGCTTGGGTTAATGCCGGTAAGTAGTTACTCGAGCCGCCGCTGATAACTCGCCATTGGGGGCGGTTGTTAACACTGAGTAAGCCGTGATTTTTAAAAAATCGCACAAAAAATAATAACGGAAACTCCAGCATGGTTTGCGTCGAGGCAGACCAAATGGCGCAACCCATAGGAATAAGGTAATGGTTGATAAAGCTCTGGCTGTAGCCACGTTCTTGCAGGTAGTGCCCGAGGGTAATGTCGGGGTCGAGGCGCTCGCTCTCAAGCTCGGCAATCGCTTCTTTATTAAAGCGCAAAATATCGCGCACCATTGCCAGAAAAGAGGGCCGCAGTAAATTGCGCCGCTGGGCAAATAACGTATTGAGGTTGTTGCCGCCGTATTCTACGCCAGTGGTGTCGCAGCTGACGCTAAAGCTCATTTCGGTGGGTTGCGTGGCGACGCCTAGCGCATCCATCAAGGCGATAAAGTTGGGGTAAGTCCAATCGTTATAGACGATAAATCCGGTGTCAATGGCGTACGGTTTGCCGTTCACCTCGACCTTCACCGTAGCCGTGTGGCCGCCGACACGGCTGTCGCGCTCAAGAATATGCAGCTCGTGCTCGTCTTTTAGGTAATAAGCGGCACTTAGGCCGGAGATGCCGGCGCCAATAATTGCGATTTTCATGGGGTGTTCTCAGAGGTGTTTTTATTGCTCATGGCGCGCCGCCACAAGCCGGGTAGTCGGCGCGCTAACCACAGCATAGAACTTAACCGGCGCGGAAAACTCATGTTGATGGCGCGCTTGTTGATGGCTCGGGCCATGCGCTCCGCTGCGTCGTCAGCATCCATTAAAAACGGCATAGAGAAATCATTTTTGGCGGTTAGCGGGGTGTCGACAAAGCCTGGATAAATAGCGGTAACGTCGATCTCGGGGGCTAAGTCGAGGCGCAAACTGTCGAGAAAATAGCCGAGGGCAGCCTTGGAGGCGCCATAGGCTTCGGCCCGGGTAAACGGCGCCTTCACCACTTGCGAGACAACGCCGACAATGTGGCCGCGCCGGTGGTTGAGCCGCAACAGTGGTAACGCGGCCTCAATGCTGGCAACAGCACCGTTAAAGTTTACGGCAAAAACGCGCTCAATTGCTCGCCAATCCGGGTTGGGAAAATCCAGGTACTCACAACCGCCGGCATTGGCGATAAGCCGGTCGATGCGGCCCAGCTTGGCGCTAATAAGATCGCTGGCGGCACGCAGGCTGTCACGCTCGGTAACGTCTAGCGCCACGGTGAGTATACGGCCCGGCCCCGGGTTATCGGCGGCGAGCTGCGTTAAGGCTTGCGCGTTGCGAGCGCTGGCGATAACCCAGTGACCTTGCTGCGCTAGCTGTAGCGCCAGCGCCCGGCCCAGGCCGCTACTGGCGCCGGTAATCCAGCTAATCTCGGCGCTGGCGTCAGCCTTGTGGGCATCGGGTAGCTCTGTTAGGGCAGTCATGTATCCTCCTTGATTAGCGGCTTAAGCGCGCTTTTAGCCAGCGGGTAATGGTGCCCACCAGCGGTATTTGTTCATAGAGCAGCGCGCCCATATCGTATAAGTCTTCGTGAAAGTCGATTTTGTCGCTAAAATGTACATGGGATACCCCGCGCACGCTGATCAATCGGTTGCCCAATTTGGCGTGGCGAAACCGCATAATCCACTTAATATAGGCGCTGTGATCGCCGATCAGCTCATCTAAGTATTCAAACCGGCACTCGGTTAAGCCCTCTGATTGGGCCGATAAGTAATCTTGCAGGGCTACCACTCCCTCTATATCGTGCACGGGATCTTTGAACTTCACACCGGCCGCGTAGACCTGATCGAGCCGCGAGATACTGCTTTCATCAAGGTTCTGGTAGAGCTGTTTAAAATCGTTCAGCAACCGGTTGGATTGAGTGCTAGGTGCTATGGTGGATTCGCTGTTGGGCATAGTCGGCTCGGATAAATCAGTGACGTGTTACTAAGAATACGCCATCTTTTAACAGTTGGATCAGGTGATCCAACGAATCAGTTGGTGCGTAAAATAACCAGATACGCAAAAATATGATCAACCAGAACAAAGGCGTGCCGTCTAAGCAAGGCTGTAGGCACTGCCACAAAAAAGGGCATAGCCATCAATATGGTGCAGGCACAACAAAAGGCAGACCAGCAAAAGCAGCTCAAGCTGTGGCTTAAGGCCGTGGGGCAGAGCCAAGACCGGGCGGCGTTTGCCAAGCTATTTGAGCACTATGTGCCACTGCTTAGAGCGTATAGTTTGGCGCAAGAGCCGGGCGCTACCTTGGTGGCTGACGATCTTGCGCAAGAGGTAATGATCAAGATTTGGAATAAGGCCGCCAGTTATAACCCGAGCATGGCCAACACCAATACTTGGGTGTTTACCTTGGCCCGTAATGCCCGCATCGATGCATTGCGTCGAAACGGCCGTTACAACACCAACATTGACGCTGACGATTTATTTGAAAATATGGAAGACGAAGGCCCGGACCCGTTTCAGGCCGCACAAACCTTAATGACACAAGAGACAATTAACGCCGGACTGGCAAAACTGCCCAAAGAACAAGCCGACGTATTGCATAAAGTTTATCTGCAGGGCCGCAGTCACCAGCAGGCGAGTGAAGAGTTACGCCTGCCGTTGGGCACGATCAAATCGCGGATCCGCCTAGCGCTAAAGAAAATGCACCTGCTGATAGGAGGGCAATAGAATGGCGATTACCCAACATCCTAGTGGCGATTGGCTGTCAGGCTACGCCGCCGGAACCTTGCCTTTAGGGCAAGCACTGTGTGTGTCGGCGCACTTAGAGTTCTGCAGTCAGTGCCGTCAAAATTACAGCCGGCTTAGCCAGTTGGGCGGCGAGCTGATGCAAAGCTTGGAGCCCGCACCCAGCCCAAAGCTGTCGCTTGATGAGCTGATGGCACGTATCGACGCGCAACCTAAAAAAGCTACGCAGGACATAGAGGCCTATGATTTAGATTTATCCGACGGCAGTTCTAGCGCCGTCGCTAGAGATCGAATTAAGCCCTCCGGCACGGTAATCCCGCGCAGCTTACGTAAGCTTATTCCGGGCGGTTATCAAAAACTGAAGTGGTCACGTATCTCTCCCAGTATCCGTTCTGCCGAGTTGTGTCGGGACGATAAAGGCCTGAAGGTTGAGCTGTTGCGGATTAAGCCTGGTGGCGCATCACCCACGCACACGCACTTGGGGGATGAGCTCACCATGATTTTACAGGGCAGCTTCTCGGATGAGACGGGTGTTTACCACACGGGTGATTTTATGGCCTGCGATCAAAGTCATACTCACACGCCAGTGGCGAGTCTAGATCGTGAATGTATTTGTCTAACCGTGACTCAGGCGCCCATTCAGCTAACGGGCTTTTTTGGCCGCTGGCTGAACCCTTTGTTGCGGCGTGGTTATGCACCCAATTAGCTCTCAGATAATTAAAAACGCCGGCAACTGCCGGCGTTTTTTGTTCCGATCTTATTTAAGCAAATCCGCCGAACAGTTGATTAATATCCCGTAGTAACCAGCCGCCGTGCGGCGTTAGCAAATAGCAAAGCGCGCAAATATTCAGTGCGACAGTCAACCAAAAAAACACGCGAAATGGCTGTTTTTTGGACTTGTGTCGCAAGTGTTGCTGGGCAAATAAAGCGCCGGGCCAGCCGCCAAGTAGCGCAAACCAATGCAGCGTCGCCTCTGGTGTGCGACGGCGGTCGTGACGCGCCGCCGATTTATCCCAAGCGTACATTATATAAGTCAGTAAACTGGTGCCGAGGTAAAGCCACAAAATCAGCTTAGGCATAAAACCCAGCCCCACCAATGCCGCCACGATAATCAAGAACAGTGCGCTGGTAAAGAATGCGTTAACAGCGTGGCCGGCGTTGTTTTTATCTCGTTTAGGGCGCAACGGCTGTACCTTGCCTGCCCGGCTGCGCCCTTGTGTGTCGCTCTGGGGCTCAAAGGTTACTTTTAATCCTAAGCTTGGCCTCGCTCCGCGATTTTTAAACGATGAAATATGAAAGAACACTTCACGCCCGCCCGACTCTGGTGCAATAAAGCCAAAGCCTTTGTCGTCATTCCATTTCGTGATAACGCCTTTTGAACTGGGTTGGATGTTTTTCATTGTGATGTTTGTGGGTTACCCGGCGTCAATCAGCGCTTTAATTTTTACGGCTTTTTCAAAGTGATCTAACTGGTGTGTTTTAATCCACCATGTGGCAGCTTCCATTAGCAACTCTGGGTCGTCATTCTTATTGGCAAAAAAAAGCGTAAAAAGACAGCCCCACGGAGTTGCCTTTGGAGGCTATTTTTTTATCACATACCTCGATGATTTTTTGTTTTAAAATCGACCTCACGGTTTTCTTTTGTCCTGTTCCAATTTCTTTTGGTAGAAGGCTTTAGCATTTTGCATTTTAGTGGCCCACGACTGCTTTAAACGGTCGCGAACTTTAGCCGCTTCCCGCTCATGTTGCTCGTGTTCGGTGTTGTTCTCTTGTTGCCTAGTTGTGGCAAGCTTTTGACGCAGTTGCTGGCGGGTTTCTTCGGAGACTTCAGTAGGCACCGGAAGACTTTCGATATCATGTAACAGTACGCGGCCTAATCGATCGAGTAGCGCTTCGTCGATTTTATTGGGCGTAAATCGGTGCCGTTTTACGCCGGCACGGCCAAAGTTACGCAATAAAATCTCAATGCACTGTTGCTCGGTATCGGCTTGAATTCGAATGGCGTGCTGCAGGGGCCCTTCTAGGGTAAAGGTTGCTTTGTCTACCCTGTGTAGGTTGTTGAGAGCGTCTTGCCGGTGGTAAGGCAGGGCATAGGCATCCAGGTGTTCGGCGTAGTGCTGGATCGCCGCAAGGTTGTCCAGCACATAGAGGGTCGGTTGCGTCAGTTTGGCCGCAACCCGAATATCAACTTGTCGCGGTGTGTCCGAGCTATCAATCAGCAGTTTGTAAGGCCCTTGACTGAGGGCAACCGTGGTGTCCCTGTCGGGCGCGAGCGGATAATAGAGCGTGCGCTGGGGTTGGACGTAATTAATATGCTTAACCAGCTCATCAAGGTAGCTTAGTACCTTAAGCATCGCCGGGCGTAAGGTCGCTTGGTAATAAGCCTCTTGTTGAGCGAGCTGGGCGGCTTTGTCGGCCTCAGCAGCGCGCAGACCGTCTGCTTGTTGTTTAAGGTCGTCCAGAATCCCCATAGCTAGTCCGTTATGCTAAGCCGCTAAATGTGCCTATTGTAATGGATATGGAGTATAGGGGGGAGTAGGGGTAGACGTAAAATTTATGCCCTGAAACGCCTAGGCGCTCTAAAGTCGGTACACATTCAGCCGTTATAGTTTAAGTGTTCAAAAAATAATCATGCTGGTGATTTTTCTGTCACAGGCTAAGCTGATTAAGGCCCCGAAGGATGAGCCCTACGCTGATCGGGGGCTAGAGTGTGTGATGAAGAGGGATTTATGCTTGGGTTAAAGTCAGACTCTGATGATATTGTGGCCGCGATCAACCTCACTCAGGCGGTGATACAGTTTGCTTTGGATGGAACGATTATCCAGGCAAACGATAATTTTTTGCGGGTTATGGGGTATCAATGGCATGAGGTGAAGGGGCAACATCATAAAATGTTTGTCGCGCCTACCGAGGCCAATAGCACCGCGTATAACGAATTTTGGCAAAAGCTGCGCACAGGCGTGCCGCAGACCGCAGAGTTTAAACGCTTGGCCAAAGGCGGCCGAGAGGTTTGGATTCAGGCAACCTATACGCCCATCGTAAGGCGCGGAAAAGTCCATAAAATTATCAAATTCGCCACCGATGTGACGCAACAAGTGTTGGCCAGATCCAACTTTGAGTCGCAACTCGAGGCCATCCATCGCGCCCAAGCCGTTATTGAGTTTTCGGTCGATGGCGAAATTCTCACCGCTAATGACAATTTTCTTAATTTAATGGGCTACCGTTTGGACGAGGTCCAAGGCAAGCATCATCAACTGTTTGTCGCCGCAGATGAACATAAAAGTGAAGAGTACCGGCGTTTTTGGCAACGTCTGCGTGCGGGTGAGTACCAAACGGCAGAGTTTCGGCGAGTCGGTAAAAACGCAAAAGAGGTGTGGATCCATGCCACTTATAACCCCATTAAAAGCCCGGATGGCAAAGTCATAAAAGTGGTTAAGTTTGCCAGCGATATTAGCCAAGAGGTTTATCAGAGAAAAGAGTTTAAATTGTTATCACTGGTTGCCAACGAAACTGATAATGCCGTTATTATCGCTAACGTTAATCGTGAAATACAGTACGTCAACCAGGGCTTTACCAATATGACGGGCTATAGCTCGGCGCAGGCTTTGGGGCAGTGGGTTAAAGATTTGCTGGTAGGTCCAAAAACGGACGCTGCAACACGGGAGCGAATAACGCGCGAATTAGATGCCCCGCGCGCGTTTTATGATGAAATTGAAATACACCGATCCGATGGAAAATCTTTTTGGATCTCGGTCACCAGTAACCCAGTAAATGATGACGACGGGCACCATCAAGGGTATATCGCGATATTAGCGGATATTACACCGGTGAAGTCCCGTGCAATGGAGTTGCAGGCTCGATTTTACGCTATTGGGCGATCTAACCTAATGGTCGAATGGGACAAAAATGGACGGTTACTGGACATAAATGATTACTCGGAACGTTTGCTCGATATACCCGCTGATACTTTTAAAGCATCGATAAAAAATTGGCAAGAGCTTTTGGATGAAAGCCAGAAAACGTGCCTGTTTAACGACGAGCGAGTCACCAAAGATGTACTCGTTCAGCACGACAGTAAAGCAATCGGCATAGCAGCCACTTTTTGTACTATTAAAGACTTACACGGCGATGTACAAAAAATAATTATGTATGGCTTTGATATTTCGGATCGCTTAGCCGTAGTCGCGACCAGTGATAACGTTATGCGAGAGCTAATAGATTCGGGGAAAAATATTAATAATATGGTGTCGAGTATTAACGCCATTGCCGAGCAAACAAACTTGTTAGCGTTAAATGCCGCTATTGAGGCGGCTCGCGCAGGCGAGGCTGGTAGAGGTTTCTCGGTGGTGGCCGATGAAGTCCGAAACTTGGCCTCAAAGGCCGCGGGGTCAGCGCGCGAGATTAATGATGTGGTAGGTGAAAATCAAAAGCTATTAAGTAGCCTCTCGGACGCTTTAAATAAACTGAATAAATAACATATTGTAGATATCGTCGAGCGCTTATAGGACTTGGGTTGGGGCGAGTTTATTCAGGAGCACCGCATTATCGTTGATAAAATAACGATAATGCGGTTGAGTTTTGATTTACTGGTTTTTCATTATCTGCGCTAACTCGGTAATGTCGCGCACAATGTAATCGGGCTCTTCAGCTAAAGGGTACAATGCTTTACCGGGACGTGCCACAAAGGCAGTTTGTAGCCCGGCGGCTTTCGCGCCAGCTACATCCCAGCCGTGGGCCGCAACCATTAAAGCCTCTTCTGGTTTAACGTTTAATTGCTGTAGCGCCCACTTATAGGCGCGTAGGTCTGGTTTGTATATTTTTATATCTTCTATGCTATAGCGGGCCGAAAAATACTCAGTCAACCCCGCGTTTTCAAACTGAGTTTTAACCCCGTTATTCGATGAGTTGGTCAGACTAACAATGTTAAAGCCTTGTTTATTCAAACTGGCTAGGCCTTGTTTGACATCCGGATGCGGGGGCAAACTTAACAGTGGTGTCACAATGGCGGTTTTGGCATCTTCAGCGCTTAAATCGATATCGTTGTTTTGCGCGACCATCAGCAGCGAGGCAACCCCGATTTTTCCAAAATCTTGGTAGTCGCCGGTCACCGTTGTTACCAGTGAATTATGCAGCATGGTGGAAAACCATAAAGGCAGTAGATCTTCCCGGTCACCCAGCGCTTTGCCAATAGACGAGCGCATAGATTCCAGATCGAGCAAGGTTTCATTTACATCAAAAATAATGACTTTGGGTTTCGCTAACGCGCTGCCGGCTTGGTTTGTCCCGGGGGCTGAATTCTCTTGAGCCATGGCGATGCCTCCAAAAAGAGCACTGATCAGAAGTGTAATAACAGACAGGTAGTGTTTGTTGGTAATCACGTGGGGGATCCTAGGTTGTCATATGGGCGAGTAAAAGCTAATGCACCACCTTAAAGGGTGTTGCCGGCGTTTGGCAACGCAAGGGTTGAGGCTTTGGTCACTATTTACTTATCTTGTCGGTGGTCTGTTTCTTTTGGGAGTGGCGCGAGGTTGGTATGTACGTGAGTTACATTTTATAGCTGTTTTGCGAAAGGAGCTTACCGGCCAGTCGCAGATATGTAACCAGGTACATAAAAACTGATTATTCGCGATAGTGTTTGTTTGAGTTAGACCGCTTGCAGGGTAGGTGAAGGGTGTTGAGTGTAGAAAAGATGGCGCACCCGGCAGGATTCGAACCTGCGACCAACGGCTTCGGAAGCCGCTACTCTATCCAGCTGAGCTACGGATGCGTAAAACTGCAAATTATACTGGTTCAGTGCCAGTGCCTAAAACGTAGCGCTTGTCGCGCTACCTGCTACTCTCCTCGCTATCACTAGGGTCCGGTCTTTCAGCCTAGCTGAAAGCCGTTCGGCTGCGCACAAAGCGATGCTTTGCAAACGCTTGCCTCACCCAGCTGAGCTACGGATGCGTAAAACTGAAAATTATACTGGTTCAGTGCCAGTGCCTAAAACGTAGCGCTTGTCGCGCTACCTG
>NZ_CAXAUC010000010.1:0-107581 GCF_963972205.1 uncultured Gilvimarinus sp.
GTGACGACCGAAACCTTCACGATCAACGTGACCAACGCCAACGACAACCCGGTGGTGCTGATCGACAACGACAGTGACGCGAACAGCGTGTCGGAAAGCGCGAGCAATGGGGCGACGGTGGGCGTGACGGGTCTGGGCACCGACGCGGACAGCGGCACGAGCGTGAGCTACACCCTGGCGGACGACGCCGGCGGTCGGTTCGCGATCGACGCGAGCACGGGCGTGGTGACGGTGGCGGATGCGAGCGGTCTTGACTACGAAAGCGCGAGCAGCCACGACATCCAGATCACCGCGACCAGCAGTGACGGGAGCGTGACGACCGAAACCTTCACGATCAACGTGACCAACGCCAACGACAACCCGGTGGCGAATTCCGATGATTTGCTTGACGGTAACGAAGACACGACCAGTGCGGTGCTGAACAGCGATATGCTGAGCAATGATACCGACCTGGATGGCGACATGCTGAGTATTACCCACATCAACGGCACCGCACTGACGGGAGGCGTGCAAAGCATTACGGTTACTAATGGCACCGTGAACGTGGACAGCGCGGGCAACATCACCTTCACCCCGGCGTTGAACTACGTGGGCGATGTGAGCTTCGAATACACCGTGAGTGATAGTAACGGTGGTAGCGATAGCGCGATCGTTGGCGGGACCATCGTGAACGTCAATGACGCGCCGGTGGCGGTCGATGATACTGTGCTTACCTCCGAGAATACTCCTATCACTTTAACTGTAGCGGATATTGTTACTCCCAACGACACAGATGAAGATGGTGATACTTTAACCATTAGCGGTGTCGGTAATGCGGCCAATGGCTCGGTTGTATTGAATGGCGATGGTAGCGTGACGTTTACGCCCGATACAGATTTTACTGGTGAAGCGACCTTTGATTACACGGTTAATGATGGAAATGGTGGGACGGATACAGCGACTGTAAGGGTGAATGTTCCAGGGTTGCGTGATAACGCTGGAGAGGTTTATGAGGAAGCTTTGTCGACCGGCAGTAATAGTAGTAGCAACGCGGAGACGACATCGGGTAATTTGCTGTCCGATGATCTCGCTTTACCAAGTGGTGCTTTATCATTGTCTGTTAGCATTGTGGGTGGCACGGTAAACAATTCTGTAATGGGACAGACAGTTGTTACTACCGCAGAAGGTAATGTATTGATTGTTAATACAGATAATACGGACGCTGGTTTTGGTGATTACACTTATACATTGCTCAACCCCATCGATCATAATTTAATCCAGCAAGACTTCACGCTTGGAGCGGAAGGCTGGTCTGGTAGTGGCGTTAGTCAACAGCTGGGGCAGCTACGAATAGCTAGAGATAGCACCGCGACGCAAACATTTAGTTTTGGCTCGGAGATGGCAGGGAAGCAGGTGGTGTTAAGCTTTGATCTCAATGTCAGCGGTGGCTGGGATACCTCAGGCGGATCTCGCGATTATTTTAATGTTTCTGCAAATGGCGATTTGGTGAACTCAAGTTCTCCCGCAGATGCTAGTACGTCGAGAATATCGACAACGCTTACCTTGGATGGCAATGGTGAAGCTGTTATAACGCTTAACGCAGATACAACAGCAAATAGTGAAATAGCCAATATTGACAACTTGTCTATTACCGCCGTGAACCTAACAGACCAATTTACTTATACGCTGGATGATGGCGCGGGCTTTGTGGAAAGCGCTAATCTTAATGTAGCTATTTACGACGATCTTGCTGATACTCCACGGGATTACGATGAGTCAACTACTTTTACGGAAGATCAAGACTTAAGCGTTGGCACATTTAATTTGCTGGATAATGCTACACCGCAATCAGGTAGTAGTATCTCCTCTGTGTCTAACCTGACTTTGTTTGTGAATGGCGCCGATGCAGCTGCTGATTTTACCATTACTAGCGGATCGGCCGGTTCTGGTGAAGCGGCTCGTTATAGTTTTATTCATAACGATACCTTTGCGAGTGCAGAACTTGTGGTTTATGACAACGGCGATGTCACTTGGGAGAATGGTTATGAAAACCTATTTGACTTTATGTCTCCTGGGGATATGGCGCAGCTGCAAATTAGTTACGTGACCTCTGTTGGCGGCACATCAGATTCTTCTATTGCGACCTTGAATATATCGGGTGTGAATGATGGTCCGACAGCGGTAACCGATTCGGGATTGACGTCTGGTGGTTTCGCTTCTGAGTTTTGGGTTTATAACGAAGGAGAAGATGGGCCAAACCTAGAGTCTGTGGCTCAGGTAATAGGCTTTACCGGAAGCAATACACCTGATGCTACTTTTATTTCTACCGGTTTATCTTACAGTGTGGTTTCTGGTGATTCTGATTACCGGGCTAACCTCGGGTCGAATAATCATTTGGAAGATTGGCTGGCCGATGGTGGCGATGAGGGCTCTGTCGTTAGAAATACCACCGAGAGCTCAGGTGACGCGATTGTTCGTTTTGCCGGTGTCTTCGAGGTGGAAACGGCGGGGCAATTTACCCTCGACATAACACACGATGATGGCTTTATTGTTTTTATTGATGGTGTGGAGACCTTTACGGCCGACTTTATTACATCGCCAAGCAATTTTGTGCAAACCACCAATTTGTCTGCAGGCTCTCACGACGTTGAGATTTACTATTGGGACCAAGGTGGGGAGTATGTTTTTGATGGCAGTTTGTATGATAGTTCAAATAATGATCTGTGGACGCCGGCAAACCTCTCCTACCGAGGAGCGCCTATATCAACGGAGGAGGATGAAGCGGTTACCGTCGATGTGTTGGCCAACGATTGGGATATTGAAGGTGATAGCCTAACCGTTATCGGTGTAACCAATGGTGCCAATGGTACAGCGAGTACCAATGGCTCGACGGTTGTTTATACGCCGAATGCCGGCTTCTTTGGTTTGGACTCTTTTACGTACACGATCAGTGATGGTAATGGGGGGACGGATAGCGTATCGGTATCAGTTGAAGTGCGCCCGGAAAATAATGCGGCGTTGATTGATTTGGACGGCGATGACAGTTCAGGAAAGTCTGGCTCAGACTATTTTGCTGCTGCACCTCTATGGAATCCTGTTGCGGTAGTTGATTCTGATGTATCAATTACGGATATAGATGGCTCAAGTTTGTTTTCTGCCAAAATTGAAATATTAAATCCTATGGCTGGAGATGAACTTGTTGTTAGTGGTGGCTCTTTGCCTAGCAATATTGGGTTTAGCTATAACGAGATCAGTGGTGTCGGGCTGTTATCGGGTTTTGCCTCACTCGCTGAGTATCAGTCTGCATTGCAGTTGATACATTTAGATAATAATGATTCCAGCGTGACCGGTGATCGCAGCATTGAGATTAGTGTTAATGATGGTAATGATCAAAGTATGGTTGCCACCTCAACCATTAGGGTGACAAACAATGAACAGTCGGGTGATACAACTGATAACGAAATAGATGCAAGTTGGGCTACTGCGGATTCTATAACTTTGCACGGTAATGGTGGAAATGACACCCTAACAGCTGGGTCACTGGATGATGCTTTGTTTGGTGGCGAAGGGGATGACACTCTTATTGGTAATGCAGGCAGCGATGTCTTGATTGGTGGTTTGGGTGCCGACACCTTCGAGTGGAAGCTTGGCGATGAAGGTACGACGAGTGCACCCGCAGAGGATGTTGTTCTCGACTTCTCAACAGATCAGGGAGATAGTCTCGATCTTTCTGACCTGCTGCGGGTGGATGGTGAGGACAATATTACTGACTACCTACACGCTGAATCGGATGGTACGGATACCGTGATACATATTAGCCAGTCGGGTGGTTTTGAGGGGGATTATGCAACACACACAAGTGCCACCGATCAAGTGATTACCCTTGAAGGGGTAGATCTATCTGGCCAAGGCTCTAGCGATCAGATTATTCAATACTTGATTGATGGTAACCATCTATCTATTGATTAGTAACTTGGAGCAATAATGACGGCACCGCTATGCGGTGCCTGAGGGGCAGTTATGTTTGTTAAGCGCGATAGCAGTGGCGCTATTTGTGCCGTGAGCCGTGAAAAGATTGTTGGGGTTGATGAGGCCATTGCGGTTGATGCCGATGAGTTGACGCAGTTTTTACAAGCGTCTAAGCCAGAGGTGCAGCAGCGGCTCGAACAGTCGGATTTGCAAATGGCTCGGGTAATGGAGGACGTGGTTAACTTGCTTATCGATAAGTCGGTTATACGGTTTACGGATCTACCTGTGGCGGCGCAACAAAAATTGTTGAGCCGCCGGGAAGTGCGCGATCAGGTTCACGATAATTTTGTATGGAGTGACGACGATCATCTGTCGCTTTAATGCGCTCGTGATATTTTTATTTAATCCCGGGGCCTGTCGCACCATCGGTATCGAGTGTTGCGAGGCTCCTTTGCTCAGTTTCTGTTATAACGCCCTCGGCGATCATAATCATACCCAGTGAATGTCCGATACGACACAAGCTTTGAATGTAGGAGTGGTTGGTGTCTTGGGTGTCGGCGTCGCGAATAATAGCGCTGTCTATTTTCAAGTAATCCAGGCCGATACCTTGCAGCTCTTCAATACGGGTAAATTCCAACCCTACGTGTTCTAAACCGACTTTGCAGCCTAAATCCCGCAGGGCGCGACAAAACTGTTTTAATTGTGGCATCTGCCGGATAGCGCAGCTCTCGGGAAACTCAATCCATAGAGATGAATTGATATCGGTGGTGTTACTCAATAGCTCAAGGGTCCGTGTGCGAAAGTGGGCATCGCACAGGGAGCTTTCCGAAAAATTAATCGCGCAAGGCAGTTGCTTAGCGCGGATGTCCGCTAGCGCCGAGTTTAAAACGTGTTCATCAATGTGTGCCAGCAGCCCCAACCGACGTGCCCAGCCGACAAAGTAGCCAGCGCTTTGCCAATCGCCATCAATGTGTAGACGCACAGGACGCTCATAGTGAATAATGCTGCCGTCGTGATCTCGTACGGGAAAGTCGCCCAGCAGAATACCATCACTGGTAATGGCCTGCTCAATACTCAAACGCCAATCGGCTAGGTTACGCTGCAAACCTTGAGGCTGTTCAAGTGACTGCACAACAATGCCACGGTTACCTTTTTGTTCGGCAAGTGCTAATAGTCCGTCCAACCGCGATAGCAGCTGGCCTCGGTGTTCACCAATTTCTAACGGACTAGCGGCAAGCGGTAGACCAACGTGCTTGGTATCGATGTTCAGCTCAATGAGCTTGTCGTGCATGTGCTCGCTGAGTGTGTAAGCCGTCTTTTTGAGCTGCTGGGTGCCGGATAATACTAACGCAAAGTCGGTACCATTAAGGCGTCCAGCAAAACCACCTGTATCGTCTTTTGTATATTGGTTGAACGTCCGGCCTAAGCTCGCCAACAACTGGTCGACTTTATCTCGCCCTAGTTTTTGGTTTAAATCGGCAAGGTTAAGTAAGCGCACTAAGTAGATGGCTGTGTCTTGCTCTTGATCTTCTCGCACGGCAGTACTGTCTAGTAACTTTATAAAATGGTCTCGATTGGATAGGTTTGTGAGTGCGTCTTTCTGCGAGGCTACCTGTAAGCGCTCTAGTTTTTGCGTTTCTTTTTCTAGCATAGCCTTAACGCTAGCGGATAATTTATTCATGGCTCTAACTAAGCGGCGTAGCTCGCGGGTTTTGGGCTCGTTTGAGGTGATAAAATGCCGTTGTCCGATAGCCTCTGCCTGAATAACCGCTTGATTAAGAGGGCCGGTAATAAAGCGCAGTATCGCCGTGCCTATTACGCCGCAGACGATAGCCGCTACCAGTAGCCATTGCAGTAGTTGCTTGGTGCTCTGCCAGAGTTTTTGTTTGGCGTAGCGGGAGTGACTGAGTAGCTCAATGGTGCCGTATTGTTGCCAGCCATCTTGTACTTGGGCGACTCCAGGGGACGGGGCAATATTTAACAGGCGGTTAAACCACTCGGGTACTGAGTCAGTGGCAGTGCCTTGATAGTGACGTTCGGCAATCACTTTGCCGGCTGGGTCGGTAAAGCGAATGTATTGATAGTGACCGCTGTCAAACTGTGCCGCAAGTAAAAGCTCTAAAGTGACGGGTTCTTTCGGCATCTGGGTGATCGACAAGGCTAACGAGTTAGCGTTGTCGATGTTCTTAAGCTGTAACTGCTGCTCAAGATACCCTTTGGCGGTGTAGGTGCTGATAAAAAAGCTGCCGCCCATGGCCAATAGCAGTATTAAAATAATACCGATCCAGAGTTGTTTAATTAGCGACATAGTGACTCCCAGTAGGGCGGTTGCATACCGTTGTTAACATTAAAGAAACCCCTCATCACGCATCCGCTGCAATACATCGCGCCAGCGCGATAAACGCGCGGTAGGGTCGGTTTGCGATTTACTGCCACCGAGCCACAGCCCTTGGCTGTTAAAGCTAAACACCGGGGTTAAATCGGGGCGCTCTCGGGCGGGTAGGATGGCGGGGTTGAGGTTATCCAGAATCAAAGGTTCGGCGGTGTTGTTGGCAAAGTAGCCGAGCACCATGTGCGCCTGAGCGCGGTTGCCGAGTTTGGCTTTGACGTAAATCAGTCGTAAGTTGTCCGGGGCGATTCCCAGCTCTAGCAGCGACATATATTTGGCGATACTAAAATCTTCGCAGTCACCGCCGCGCATGCCCATCGTTTGCAGAGGTGTGGCCCAGTAATCTTTGTTGCGCCACAGCAGAGTATCATCGGTAAAGGTAATACTGCGGTTAAAAAAACTATTGACGGCATCCAGCTTGGCTTGGTCTGACTGATCGGCTTGCTCGGCCAATAACCTAAACCACGCGTTTAGCAGCGCCCGGCCATCATCCCCGTAATCGGTTTGCATGCGCTTTAGCAGTTGGTCGCTTTGCAATGCGGTGGTACTAATGGCCAGCAAAAGAAAGAGAGGGGCGATACTTTGACTTAGGCGAATGAAGCTCTGTCTCAATAAACCAAAAGTAACACGGACGCGGCTAGCGCAAGCGCAAAAGCGGGTGCGGCGCGGTGGTGGATTGTTGGTGTTGCGCAGGCTCAAACCATTTAGCTCAGTGTTAGGCTTTGTGCTTGAGTATAACAGCAGCGTGGGCGAGGACGCAGCTGGTTAGAGGTAGAAATGCTTTGAGGGTAATGTTAGCGCGGTTAATGTAGTGTGCGCCGAGATTTGCCTCTTGGCTTGCTTGAGGTGTGGCTCGGCTGCTGCTGTGATGACTCAGATAACTCACTGAGTTGGCGCTTTAAGCGGGTAATAACGCGGCTCATCACCTCAGTGGTTTGTTCAAGTTGGTCTAAAGTAAAAAGCAGCTCTTCGGGTTCGGGGAGGTTGGGTTTGCTCATGGGGAGGTCCGAGGTTAATAAAAACAAAACCCGGGTGAATTTCATTCACCCGGGTTGTCGCGGTTAGTCCCAGCTCAGGGCGCCGCCTGTTTGGTACTCGATAACACGGGTTTCAAAGAAGTTTTTCTCTTTGCGTAAGTCCATGATCTCGCTCATCCAGGGGAAGGGGTTTTGCGCACCGGCGTACTGCTCTTTAAGGCCCAGCTGCGCTAAGCGGCGGTTGGCGATAAAGTGTAGGTACTCTTCCATCATGGCCGCGTTCATGCCCAAGATGCCCCGTGGCATAGAGTCGCGGGCGTAGGCGATCTCAAGCTCAGCGCCTTCGATAACCATTTGCGTCACCTCCTGTTGGAACTCTGCGGACCACAGGTGAGGGTTTTCGAGCTTAATTTGGTTGATGATGTCGATGCCGAAATTTAAGTGCATGGATTCATCGCGCAGAATGTACTGGAACTGCTCGGCGACACCGGTCATTTTGTTGCGGCGGCCCATCGACAGTATTTGGCTAAAGCCGCAGTAAAAGAAGATGCCTTCTGTTACGACATAAAACGCGACTAGGTTGCGCAGCAGCTCTTGATCGGTCTCGGGGGTGCCGGTGTTAAAGGTTGGATCGCCCAGCGCTTGGGTGTGTTTTAGGCTCCATGCCGCTTTTGCCGCCACTGAGGGCAGCTCGCGGTACATGTTAAACACTTCGCCTTCGTCCATGCCCAGCGATTCAATACAGTATTGATAGGCGTGAGTGTGAATCGCCTCTTCAAACGCTTGGCGCAAAATGTACTGGCGGCACTCAGGGTTGGTAATTAGCCGATACAGCGCCAAGACCAAGTTGTTGGCAACCAGGGAGTCGGCGGTTGAGAAGTAACCTAAACTGCGTTTAACGACGCGGCGCTCGTCTTCGGTCAGGCCTTCAGTGCCTTTCCACAGTGAGATGTCGGCAGTCATGTTGACTTCTTGTGGCATCCAGTGGTTGGCACAGCCATCCAGGTATTTTTGCCACGCCCAGTCGTACTTAAAGGGAACCAGCTGGTTGAGGTCGGCGCGGCAGTTGATCATGCGCTTGTCGTCTACCTCGATGCGCTGGGCACCAATTTCTAATTCCTCAAGCCCCGGTGCTACATCCAGCTGCGCGAGTGACTCACGGGCTTTGCGCACCGCGTCGGTTTCAGCGTCGGCTGTCTCGGTGTCAGACGCTTGCGCTGGCGAGGTCTCGGCGGGCTTAGCTTCTGCTTTTGGGGGCTTGGCCATGGCCGCAGGATTTGGTGCGGTTTGGGCGTTTTCTTCAAGGTTAAAATCGTCCCAGCTCAACATGTTGGCGGTATCCTTTTAATCGTACTTTTTAAAAATAAGGCGAGCCACCCGGCCTTAACCGGGTAGCTATTAAACTTACTGACAGGCTTCGCAGTCCGGCTCATCGATGGAACAGGCTTTGGGCACGGGTGCGGGGGCGCTTGCCTCACCGGCGGCCGAGCTACTGGCGGCGGCCGAACCGCTAGCAGCGCCACCGGCTGACACGGCGTTAAGCGAGCCGGTGCTGATGGTCGATTTCTCGGTCGTGGTCGCCGCCAAAGCGCGCAGGTAATAGGTGGTTTTAAGACCCTGGAACCACGCCATGCGGTAGGTGACGTCCAGTTTTTTGCCGTTGGCGCCCGAGATGTACAGGTTCAGGCTCTGCGCCTGGTCGATCCATTTTTGCCGGCGGCTGGCGGCTTCGACGATCCAGCGCGGTTCTACCTCAAAGGCGGTGGCGTATAGCTGCTTGATATCGGCCGGAATGCGGTCAATTTTTTGCAGCGAGCCCTCGTAGTATTTCAGGTCGTTCACCATCACGCTGTCCCACAAACCCAGTGCTTTTAAGTCGCGCACCAAGGATGGGTTGACCACGGTAAATTCACCTGACAAGTTCGACTTAACATACAGGTTTTGGTAAGTCGGCTCGATTGACTGGCTAACACCGGTAATGTTGGCAATGGTCGCGGTAGGGGCGATGGCCATCACATTCGAGTTGCGCATCCCTTGAGTCTTCACGGTTTCGCGCAGGGTGTCCCAGTCGAGGCGTTGGGTGCGATCCACTTGTAGGTAATCGGCGCCGCGCTCGCGGGCGAGAATCTCCAGTGAGTCTACTGGCAAAATGCCCTGGCTCCAGAGTGAGCCGTCAAAACTTGAGTAGCGGCCGCGTTCGGCTGCCAAGTTGGATGACTCGGCAATGGCGTAGTAGCTGATCGCCTCCATTGAGGTATCGGCAAACTCAACCGCTGCCGGTGAGCCGTAAGCAATATGCTGGGTGTACAGAGCGTCTTGGAAACCCATGATACCTAAACCAATGGGGCGGTGACGCAAGTTAGAGGTGCGCGCGGTATCGACCGAGTAGTAATTGATGTCGATGACGTTATCGAGCATACGAATCGCGGTTTTAACTGTTTTTGCCAGCTTGTCTTGATCGAGTTTGCCATCAACAATGTGCTGCGCCAAGTTGATCGAGCCGAGGTTGCACACGGCAATTTCTTCGTTGGCTTTGGTGTTGAGCGTAATCTCGGTACACAAGTTAGACGAGTGTACGACACCGGCGTGTTGCTGCGGGCTGCGCAGGTTACAGCTGTCTTTAAAGGTGATCCAAGGGTGGCCGGTTTCAAACAGCATACCCAGCATTTTGCGCCACAAGTCGAGTGCACGCACGGTTTTGTGAGGCTTAATTTTGCCCGCCGCCGCTTGCTGTTCGTAGTACGTGTAGCGCTCTTCAAAGGCGCTGCCGAACAGGTCGTGTAAGTCCGGTACATCGTTAGGTGAGAACAGGGTCCACTCTTTATCTTCAAACACGCGCTTCATAAACAGGTCGGGAACCCAGTTGGCGGTGTTCATATCGTGGGTGCGGCGGCGATCGTCGCCGGTGTTTTTACGCAGCTCTAAAAACTCTTCGATGTCCAAGTGCCAGGTTTCTAAGTACGCACAAACAGCGCCTTTGCGCTTGCCGCCTTGATTGACGGCTACGGCGGTGTCGTTGGCGACTTTAAGAAAGGGTACAACACCCTGAGAGCGACCGTTGGTGCCTTTAATATAGGCGCCCAATGAGCGTACTGGGGTCCAGTCGTTACCCAAGCCGCCGGCAAATTTACTCAGCATGGCATTGTCTTGCATGGCGCCATAAATACCGTGCAGGTTGTCGGGCACGGTGGTTAGGTAGCAAGAGGATAGCTGCGGGCGCAAGGTGCCGGCGTTAAACAGTGTGGGGGTCGAGCTCATGTAGTCGAACGAGCTGAGCAGCTTATAAAACTCAATGGCGCGCTCTTCGCGGTTGTCTTCTTCGGCCGCTAGGCCCATAGCAACGCGCATAAAGAAGATTTGCGGCAGCTCGATGCGAACATCGTTGCTGTGAATAAAGTAACGATCGTACAAGGTTTGCAGGCCTAAGTAGGTAAACTGCAAATCCCGCTCGGGCAGCAGCGCTTTACCGAGCTTGTCCAAGTCATAATTCAGTAGCTCGGGGTCGAGCAGCTCAAGGTCTACGCCCTTGCGAATATAAACGGGCAAGGCGTTGGCATAATGCTCGTGCATTTCGGCCTGAGTGGCGGTTTCGGCGACACCTAAAAAGCCCAGTGCCTCGGCGCGTAGTTTATCGAGCAGCAGGCGCGCGGTGGCGTAGCTGTAGTTAGGTTCTTTTTCGACCAAGGTGCGGGCGGTAATAACCAGCGAGGTATTGACGTCAGAGAGGCTTACACCGTCGTATAAGTTGCGCATAGCCTCGTCGAGAATCGCTTTGTCATCGACATCTTTTAAGCCGGCACAGGCCTCGGCGACGATGGTGCGAATGTGCATCATGTTCAAGGGGCCGGTAGAGCCGTCTGCATGGGTGACCTGAAGAGTGGGGTAATCAGGGTCGGCCTGAACCGGTGCATCTTCAGGGTGTTTGGTGGCGCGCAGGCGGGCGTGCTCTTCGCGGTACAAAACATAGTCACGAGCGACTTTTTGTTCGCCCGAGCGCATTAAGACTAGCTCGGCCTGATCTTGAATGTCTTCAATGTGCACGGTGCCACCTGAGGGCATACGGCGCTTAAAGGTCGCGGTGATTTGCTTGGTTAGGTTATCCACTGTCTCATGCACACGGCTAGAGGCCGCTGCGGTGCCGCCTTCGACGGCCAAAAAAGCCTTGGTCATAGCCACGGCAATCTTGCTGGCATCAAAGGGAACTACGGTGCCGTTGCGTTTGATGACGCGCAGCTGGCCCGGTGCTGTTGCCTCTAGGTTTTGATCGTTGTCACCGCCTCTGACTGGCGCGGCTTGGGACGAGTGAGTGTCTGTCTGCATGGGTGTCTCCGTGGATAATTCCCTGTTGATATCGGGTACGGCGGGGTGGCCCCGCTAGTAAAATTGTTGTTGCGTTGTGAATACTTACTACGGCCCGTGCCTTAGTGTGCCACTCGTGGCTGGCAGGGGCTGTTTTGTCGCCGGTTGCTACGGTTTGGTTTGTCGATAAATTTGCGCCGGCACATTGCCTGGCTTTCGTTACGCGCCTTTACTGCTGGGCCGTGTAACGTTAATGTCTGTCGTTGCTTATGAGTGACTTGTTAGTGACTCGTTTTGTCGCCACTAATGCGACGGCATAGCGGTGTGGCTGAGGTTTGGTTGGCGCGTTATGTCGCGGTAACCACCTGTGCTCGCGTTTCGCGCTCATGGGGTGAGCCGCTGCGAGGATTTAATACCAGAGCCTTAACACTGTACCTTTGGCCTGCCATCTTTTGACCTGCCACCTTTAATGGGTGCAACGCTTAGTTAGGCTAGCCTTTGGTCTGCGGGTCTAGCTTTTAATAGAGCGTTGTTCTGACAATTGTCTGCCCTGTCGTTTTCAGCACGATCTGCGCCTTTGGCCTAACCCAATTAAGGAGGCTCGGGGCTTGCGGCAGACTCAGTTTATAGCGTAGGGACGGGCCGTTTGCTCTATCGGCTTGTTTTACCCTTAAACCCTATATATAGGTGTTTTGTAAAAGTGGGATACAAGATAATGCGGTTTGAGGGGGAATGCAAGTGCAGAAAAGCCCTCTTTTGATGTGGATAACTTGTGAGTAATTGGTGGGCGAAGTGATTACTAACGTTGCGGGCCCTCGCAGTCGTGGACTGGCGTTATAACGGGCCCGCTAGCCCAGATTAGATTAAATGTTTATGACGCGTTGCGTGTTTATTCGTTTAGATTTGACCGTCGGTGAGTGTTGCTCCACCGGCTTAAAATCGCACGGATACATAGGCGGTGGGGCCGCTAAAAGTGGCGTCAAAACTGTTGGTTACCTTGGGCTTGGTTTGTGTCACGCTGTAGTCTACCCAGCGGTAACCTGCGCCTATGCCGATATGGGGGGTAAGCGTGTAATCGATCTCGACATCGGCCGCGGTGAGGCTGCCGTCGTATTCATCGTATTTGAGCGAGAGCCAGCCTAGTGTCGAAGAGAGCGTCCAGCGCGAGCCGAGGTCGTGACTGGCAAATAGCACCACGTTAGGGAGTGGGGCGCTGACGTCACTTTTACCGGTACCGATTTCGCGGGTTGCCTCTTCGGTTTCTACTCGCGCATCAATGGTCATTGCCATATCCACGACATGCAGGCCCAGCCCTAGGTCCACCTCGGTGCTGGGTGATTGGTAGAGGTTATAACCTAAATTAACCACGTATACGTTGGCATCAAAGTCTGAGCGGGTCATCAAGGTGCCCTCTAGCTCGTCGATGTCTTGCGGGATATCTAAATCACCAAAGTCGAATGAAAAATCAATGGCAGTGTCGGCACCGCTAGAGAAGCTGGAGTAATTACCCCACAGTTGCCAGTTCTCACTGAGTTGCCATGTCGCGCTAAACCAAGGGTTGGTGTCGGTGTTGTCATGGCCCAAGTCTTCCAAGCTCAGCTCGGTACCCGGTTCACCGGTATCATTAATCCCTGAGGCCACGGTGACGTCGGTATTTTGCTGAAATGCGCCAAATTTAAACTGCAGCGTTGAGTCATCCGCGTAAGCGGTTGCGGTCATGGCTAAGCAGGTTAGGGTGGCAAGGCTTGCAGTACGAAAGATCATAGGTGCTCCTAGCGTATTTCTAATCATTGGTGGCGACTCATATTCGACCTGTAAAGAGTAGATTAGCCTATAATGAGTAATGTCGTCCTCTACCGTCTCACACCACATCCCCAAATTACCTGCATTTGTTAATGTATTGCTCGTAACTGCCTGAAGTTAGAGGTGCCCTTAGTGTTGTTTTTACATTTATTGCCCATATTGGCTCCGGTGTTTATTGCCACCGCCATAGGATTTATTTGGGCCCGTTCGGGTGCCGATTACCCATCGGATTTTATTGGCCGCTTGGTCATGACCGTGGGCACGCCCTGCCTAATCGTCTCATCAATGGCCAGTACTGAGGTAGAGCTTGCCAGTATATCGCGTGTCGCGTTGGCTGCGGCATTGGTGCTGGGCATCACGGGACTTTTGGGTTATTGCCTGTTGCGTATAAAGGGCCTTGATGTAGCCACCTATTTACCTCCCATGGTGCTGCCCAACAATGGGAACATGGGATTACCGGTTTGTTTGTTTGCCTTTGGCGAGCACGGCTTGGCGCTGGCACTGGGGTATTTTTTGGTGATGATCTTGATCACGTTTACCATGGGACTTGCGGTGGTGGCCGGCGGCCATGGCCCGAAGGCCATGTGTAAAGCCGTGCTAAGTCAGCCCGTGCTGTGGGCCATGTTGGTGGCCGTTGGGTTGCTGTTAAGCGATACTCCGGTCCCTTTGTGGCTGGCTAATACGCTGGACTTGCTGGGTGGGTTTGCGATTCCGTTAATGATGATTACCTTGGGGGTCTCGCTCGGTCGCTTAAAGGTCAAAAAGTTAAAGCGCAGTGTATCGTTTAGTGCATTGCGTATCGGGGGCGGTTTGGCAGTGGCCTACCTAGTGGTGGGTGCGCTGGGCTTAAGCGGCACAGAGCGCGGGGTAGTCTTGTTGCAATCGGCAATGCCCGTCGCGGTGTTTACTTATATTTTAAGCTTGCGTTACGAGCGCGACTATCAAGAGGTTGCCGCTATGGTGGTGACCTCGACTGCCATGGCTTTTATTACCTTGCCGCTGGTGTTGGCGTGGGTGCTGCACGGGGTTGCACCTTAACCGTTTGCCGTTGGTATTATTGGCGCTGCCCTTGAGTCCGTTGGGGCGATAGGATAGTCTTTGCGCGGCCCGTATTGGCAGGCCGGTAACCGCAGTGGAGTGAGAGCGCAAACGCTATGGCAAATGTACAAGAAATCGTGTTGACTTTTAGTTGTCAGGATCAACGAGGGTTGGTGGCGCGAGTGGCCAGCTTATTTGCCGAGCGCGGTTACAACATTACCGAGTCGTCCCAGTTTGAGGATACCGACTGCCGCCGCTTTTTTATGCGCACGGTGTTTGATTGCCCAGATGGCGTCAATATGGACGATATCAACGCATTGTTTGCGCCGGTTGCCGAGCAGTATCAAATGGATTGGCAAATCAGCGATACCGCTTGCAAACCCAAGGTACTGATTGCGGTGTCTCAGTGGGGGCACTGTCTTAACAGTTTGCTCAACAGCTGGAAGAATGGCTCGTTACCTATCGATATTGTCGGCGTGGTGTCTAACCATGAGGTAATGCGGCCGTTAACCGAGTGGTACGATTTGCCTTTTTACCATTTACCCATCACCGCCGAAACCAAACCCGCACAAGAGGCGGCTATTTGGCAGCTGATGCAAGAGCGCCAAGCGGATTGTTTAGTGCTCGCGCGCTATATGCAGATTTTGTCCGACGACTTGTGCCGCAAGCTTGAAGGTCGGGCGATTAATATTCATCATTCCTTTTTACCCGGCTTTAAAGGCGCCAAGCCGTACCACCAAGCTTACGAGCGCGGGGTTAAACTGATTGGCGCAACGGCCCACTTTGTCACCGCCGATTTGGATGAAGGTCCGATTATCGAGCAGGCCGTAGAGCGCGTGTCACACGTTAACTCGCCCGAGGGCATGGCCGAGATCGGCCGTGATATCGAGGCTGTGGTCCTCAACCGCGCATTGCGCTGGCACGCCGAGCACCGGGTGCTGCTCAATGGCAGTAAAACCGTGGTGTTTTCCCGCTAGATCCATCATCGGCCTTGTGGCCGCTGACACTACGACGACACTCGCCCGAGTGTCGTATTAACCCCGAGCATTGTTTTAACGATTTGCCCTAAATCGGCGCTCCGTAATGGTGCGTCGCTTTGTTTTGGTGCGCTCATACTTGTGGTTAGGCCTCTGAGGTCGTGATTTCTCTGTGTTGAATAATGCGACTTTGTTGGCCTGAAATCTGCAAATATCAATATTCAGATTACGTACCCCAGCCCTCACAGAAGGGGTTGCCGCAAAGGAAGTCCGCCATGAGCTTAAAAAGTCAGCAAATGCAATTGTCTGGGCCTGAGCGCCACTGGTTAGACTGGTTTGGCGCTAACGGTAAGTTTGCCTTACGCTGGTCGTGCCGGGTAAACCGCAACCGTTATGCTCTGATGGAACAAGCCTTCGAGAGTATTGCCAACACCCGTATTCGGTTAATGCACCAATGGGTGGAATCACAGTGGCGTCATCTAGAAAGCGTGGCTGCGCGCTTGGCGGGAGACGATGTCCAGCAAGAGACGTTGCTACCAAAGCAGCATCAGCGGATGAAAGATTGCTCCGAGTTGTTTTTGATCGACTCTACCGGTCAAGTGATTGAATCGACTTACGCCAGTCGTAAAAGCGCGCGTGATTTAGACAGTAAGGCCGTCGCGGCGGGTTTGGCCGAGCCGTTTTTACACGGGCCCTATGTGGATGCGCTAACCGAAAAAATCGGACCCTCCAGCTCTAAGTTTCACGACGCTGTCACGTTGATGTTTTATTTGCCGGTAACCTTGACCGACGGTAATCCTGGCAGCTTGTGCGCCCGTTACCCCAATGATGTGTTAAGTGATTTAATTCAGCGAGAGGCGGGGCATATTTTTACTGAGTCCGGCGATAATTATTTGTTTATGGTTGAGCCTAGGTTTGATCGCTCGATCGCAGTGGGTACGGCGCTATCACGCTCGCGCTTTGAGGACAGCACATTCTCTCACGGTGAAAACCTCAAATCTGGTATTAACACTCACTGGGGTGTGGTTGGGGTGCGCGAGCATACGGAGTTTGAAATCCGCTTTACCGACCCGGCTACCGGTCAGTTGCACCCTGGCGTGCGCGAGACCATAAAAAACGGCAGTAATTTATTTGTGACTTATCCCGGTTATTCGGACTACCGCCATATTCCCGTGATTGGCAAAGGCGTGACCTTTTCGTTAAAAGGCTCGCCCGACCGCTGGGGTATGATGTGTGAAGGCGATTTGGAAGAGGTGTATCGGTTTCGCTCGGTAACCTACACCATGATGCGTCAGTACGCCTTGTCAGTATTGCTGGTGTTTGGTGGTAATGCTCTGCTGCACAGCGTTACCGAATTGCCTTTGTGGGCAATCAACGTCGCAACGGCAGGCTTGCTTGCGGCCAGTGCTCTGGTGTTTCGTCAGCGAGGGCCGCGCCGATTAGCGCGGCGTATTGGTAAAATGACAGAGATGATTCATACCATTGCGGAGGGCGGCGGAAACTTACGCCAGCGATTGGACACTCGTAAACTCGCACCGGACGAAACCGGCGATTTAGGCCGCTGGACCAATAGCTTTATTGATAATCTCGATAATATTGTGGGTGAGGTGATCGGCGCCGCCAACGATGTAAAAAGTAACAGCGACCAAATGCTGACGCGCAACGAGCAGGCGCGCAGTAGCTCGCAAACCGTATCCAGCTCTGTCGAGCAGATGTTGGCGTTGGTGGAAGATCAAATCAGCGAGATCAGCAACGCCAGTGTGACCGCGAATCAAATGAAAGCCACCATGGATGAGGTGGTCGCGCAAGCGCGCGAGCAACTCGCACAGGTGCAAACGGGGACGCAGTCGATTCGCGATGTGGTTGAACGCTCCGCCGAGACGATTCACCGGCTCAATACACAAACCTCGGAAATCGCCAGTATGGTGACGATGATTGGTGGTATTACCGAGCAAACAAACTTACTAGCGCTCAACGCGGCAATTGAGGCTGCCCGTGCCGGTGAACACGGCCGGGGGTTTTCTGTGGTGGCCGAAGAGGTGCGCTCGCTTGCCGGTCGGACCGCTCAAGTGGCCGAAGACATCAGTGCAAAAATACTTTCGATTCAATCCGAGTCGCAAAAAGCGGCCATTTATATGGAGTCCAGCGTCGAGGAGGTCGACCGAGGTTTGCGCTTAGCTGAAGAGTCGTCCACCGATAACGCCGAGCTGCATGAGATCGTGGCACAGATGTTTGACGCCATTCAGCATATCGAGCAAACCAGCCGTCAAAGTGGTGACCGGGTGCGCGAGGTGGCGAGCTCCAGCGATGCGATGAACCAAGTGTATCGAGTGTTGCGCGGTAGCTCGGACCGCTTACAAAATACCGCCGTCACCTTGCATCAATTGGTGGACTCGTTTCAGGTTTCGGTGCGTTAAGGGCGCTACTATAGCGCTACAACCAACCCTTGTGCCGCGCAATACGCGCGGCCTCGACCCGGTTGCCTGCGCCTAGCTTGCTGATGGCCTCGGATAAATAATTGCGTACTGTCCCGTCTGACAAACAGAGTTTTTGCGCTATCTGCGCAGTGCTTAACCCTTCGTGAGCGAGTCTTAAGGCACGGCGCTCTTTATCGGTCAACGGATCTTTATCGCCCAGCGCCTGTAGGGCTAACTCGCTCGCGATAACGCGCTCTCCTCTTTTAACACGGTAGATCGCATCCACCAATTGGTCCGAAGGGGCGTCTTTGAGTAAAAAACCACCGACGTCTAACTCCAGTGCGCGGCGAATAAAACCGGCGCGATTAAACGTGGTAATAATAATGCTGGCCAGCGGGTTTTGTTGCGCGCGCAGCCACGCGACTAACTCCAGCCCACTAAGCCCTGGCATCTCAATATCCGTTAGCAATATATCAAAAGCGTGTTCACGCAGTGCCGCTTGGGCCTGTAGCCCGTCGCTTGCCGTTGTTACTTTGAATGACGGCTCCAGCTCTAGTAGTGCGCTAAGCGCGCCGCGCAACATGGCTTGATCTTCGGCTAATAGAATCCTCATGAGGCGGGGCCTGTTTTGTCTGGGTCTTTAGGTAGCGTGATTTTAACGCAAAAGCCATTGACGGTCGTAATGCTAAGTTGGCCGCCGAGTAAGTGAAGTCGTTGTCTTATGCCGGTTAAACCGTTGCCTTCGGTTAGGTCGTCGAGTGTGCCGTTGTCGCTTACGGTCATAGTGTGCACATCATCGTCATTTTTAAATGCTAGTTCACACCGGTCAGCATTGCTGTGGCGTAGCAAGTTTGTGGTTAGCTCGCGCAGAATCAGCGCTAAGGCATTGTCGGTTTTTTTATCAAGTGCGGGGATGGCACCGGTTTGCAAAAATTGTATGTTCTGTTCGCGCATACGCAGCGCTAAGTTGATGAGTTCATCGGCTAGATTAGTGCGGTGTACACCGCTAATGGTTTCGCGCACTTGACGTAAGCCGTCGCGGGTAATGGCTTGCAGTTGCGTTAACTCGTTAGCGGCTTGCTCGGATTTTTCACGCAACAGTAGCTTTTGCGCCAGCTCGGCTTTTAATGCGATGGTTGACAGGGTATGGCCTATAACGTCGTGTAAATCGCGGGCAATGCGCTCGCGCTCAAGCGATTGCGCCAGCGAGCGGATTTGCTCGGTTGACTGTTGCTCGCGTTTGGCATTTTGTACTCGCATTCGCTCGATAACGCCGATCATGCCTATGGTAGGTGCACCAATCATAATGTATAGGCTAAAAAACAAGAACGGATAGTGTAGCGCCTCGCCCAAAAAGTAGGTGCCAAGTAACACTAAACTCACGGCGCCGATAAAATAACCTAGTGGTAGCATGACACCGAGAAAAAAGCCGCTGTACATAAAAAAGTTAGACGCGCCTGGCGTGATAAAAGAGCAAGCTGTGGCGATACTAAGCATTGCGATAATGGCAAGATACCAGCGGTTTTGCGGTAAGTATCGAACGCCGATATAGGTGCTGACAAAAGCGCCGTAACCGAGTAGGGCCAACACTAACGCCCACCCGCTAAGGGGAATCACAAAAATAGGAATAAAATAATAAGCGCTAAAAATTAACCAAACATAATAGAGTCGGTCATTTTTAAAGTAATGGATACTACCGGCTGTTTGCGGTTGCGTTGTTGCTAGATGGGAGTGGCTCATGCTTTGCCTCAATGTTGGGTGCACAAGTAGCCGGCGAGCGCCAGCATGAGTAAATTGGCACTCAAGGTGACTTTAGCCCATTGCTCCAGCCAAGGCGACACCTCGCACAGCAAGCTATAGGTGCACGCCGCTGTGGTTGATAAATAGTCGAATAGGGCAATAAGCATGGGTGCAGCTCCTGAGTAGTATTATTCAGGTGTTATTGTGCTTTGCCCCGAGGCGCTAAACCATTGAGCAATGTCACCCATTGCGGGTGACATTTGTCATTAATGTTAGCGAAAAAGCTTAGGCTTTAATTTGTTGCGGGTAGCGAATCGATTCGACGAGTTCTTGTACCTCTGGCGGTGCTGGAGGTGTTACTTTCCAAACCGAAATCGCCACGATCACGTTAATGACCATGCCGACAGTGCCAATGCCTTCGGGTGATATTCCCAGTAGCCAGTACTCGGGGGTGTTGGGCAGCAGAGGTTCCATCACAATGCCTTTAAATACCAAAATGTAAATCGTGGTAAACAGCAAGCCGCAAATCATGCCGGCGATGGCGCCTTCGCGGTTCATGGATTTAAAGAAAATGCCCATGATAATGGCTGGAAAGAAACTTGCCGCCGCCAAACCAAAGGCAAAGGCAACCACCTCGGCGACAAACCCTGGTGGATGTATGCCGAGGTAACCTGCGACACAAATAGCTACCGCTGCGGCAATACGGGCAAACAGCAATTCTTGTTTCTCACTAATATTGGGCATTAGGTTGCGCTTAAGTAGGTCGTGAGAAACAGACGTCGAAATCACCAACAACAGGCCGGCCGCCGTGGAGAGTGCGGCGGCTAAACCACCTGCGGCGATCAGAGCAATCACCCAAGCGGGTAAGCGGGCGATCTCTGGGGTTGCCAACACCATAATATCGCGGTCGATGGTCATTTCGTTGCGCTCATCACCACTGTAAAACAGTCGGCCGTCTTGGTTTTTATCTTCCCAGGCGACTAAGCCTGTGGCTTCCCAGCTGTCGATCCAACCGGGCGCTTCGGTCGCGGCTACCCCTTGGGCCTCGGGGCCATTAATAGTGTCAATCATGTTGACTCGGGCAAAGACCGCGATGGCTGGAGCTGTGGTGTATAAAATGGCGATAAAGATCAACGCCCAGCCGGCGCTTTTACGGGCGTCGCGAACTTTTGGGACGGTAAAAAACCGCACAATAACGTGGGGTAAACCAGCGGTGCCGACCATCAAAGCCGCGGTAATGCAAAACATATCGATGGTGGATTTTTTACCTTCGGTGTAGGCATTAAACCCGAGCGATTCACTTAAGCCATCGAGCTTGTCGAGTAAGTATACGCTAGGATCATCGGCCATGGTGGAGCCCATGCCAATTTGCGGAATAGGAGAGCCGGTCATCATTAAACTTAAAAAGATTGCCGGCACCATAAAGGCAAAAATCAACACGCAGTACTGCGCCACTTGGGTGTAGGTGATACCTTTCATGCCGCCGAGTACGGCGTAAAAAAAGACAATACCCATACCGATGATAATTCCTAGGGTGATGTCGACTTCTAGAAAGCGTGAAAACACTACGCCCACGCCCCGCATTTGCCCGGCAACATAAGTAAACGAGACAAAAATGGCACAAATGACGGCAACGGTACGCGCCGTTTGCGAATAGTAGCGGTCGCCAATAAAGTCTGGCACCGTAAATTTACCAAACTTACGCAAGTAGGGCGCTAGGCACAAGGCCAGCAAAACGTAGCCGCCGGTCCAGCCCATAAGGTAAACGCTGCCGTCGTAACCGATAAACGAGATGAGCCCCGCCATAGAGATAAATGAGGCGGCACTCATCCAATCGGCCGCGGTGGCCATGCCGTTGGCCAGCGGTGGCACATGGCCGCCAGCCACGTAAAACTCTTGGGTGCTGGCGGCGCGGGCCCAAATGGCAATACCAATGTAAAGCGCGAAAGTAATGCCGACGATAAGAAACGTGAGTACTTGAACATCCATGGTTTATTCTTCCTCTACGCCGAATTTTTTATCGAGCTGATTCATCACGCGGACGTAGACAAAAATCAGTAATACGAATGTATAGATCGACCCCTGCTGCGCAAACCAAAAACCGAGTTTAAAGCCGCCTAGGCGAATGTTGTTGAGTTGATCGACAAACAAAATGCCGGCGCCGTACGAGACGGCAAACCAAATTGCGAGCAGTGTTAACAGCCAGCGGATGTTAGCGCGCCAGTAAGCTTGGGCGGCTTCTTTGGATGAAAAGCTCATAGGGGGACTCCTTTTTGTGTTTATTGTATAGCGTTGATGTTATTGCTTTGGCTCTATTATTTTAATTTTTAGGTTAGGTTCACGTGGTTAGATATTATTAATCGTAAACAATTAAACTCATTAACGACTGACTAAAAAGCTATTAATCGACAGTCGCGCGTTGGTTGGCTCTTGTGAAAAATCAAACCCGGGGCGGATCACCCCGGAATGTAAACTGGTGCAAGGGTAGAGTACTAAGCGGTTGTAACGCGCCGGTATCTCTGCGATTTTTTCAAAAACCTTGGTGTCAGAGTAAATATAATCGGCCGCCGGCAGCCCTACTTGTTGTGCATCGGCCTCTAGGGCCTGCATATAGCGCTTAAAGCGCTCTTCGGTTATCGACTCAAACCCGGTGCTGCGATGGCGGTAGAAGGCGGTGCCACCGTACTGCTCGTTTAACCGATTACATAAAAAGTAAATGCTGGCCAGCTCCCGTGGGTGGCGCGAGTCAAAGTGCGGAATGCGCTGCAGCGGTTTGAGTGATGCAGGTGTTTGGGTTACTAATGAATAGCTGGACTCTACCCGGGTGATATCGCCCGGGCGGGTGTCAAACACCTTGGCCAGTAGCGGCGGTAGGGCACGCTCTAAGGCATCGGTATACACGCTGGGTGCCGGTGTCCGGTGGCCCGGAAACAGCCCCGGATCTGGTTTGAACGGCGCTTCGCTCGCTCGTTTTACCAGCCAATCTGGGTTGTTCAAAAAATCATCAATAACCAGCACCGGCTGTTGTTCTCGGCCGATGTGGCGACACTCGATATGTGCCGAGGGGTTGGCTGATAAATTAGGTGGTGGCGTGTAAATACTGGACATGGGCGACTGTCATTATTTTTTTGTAATTATCTGGCACTATACGTTCCATCAAGGAAGGGCGCAATTGCCCCGAGCCCTCTTTCAAACGAATGTGGAGTGAACATGAAACAAGCACTGGCCGCTACGGCTTTATTGTGTATCGCGCAGCTCAGTAGTGCCGCGGCAACCGAGCCGGCGGTGCCGCAGTCGGTTATTTACGTGATTGGCGATGGCATGGGGATGGAGTACATCACCGCCTACCGCCATTTTGCCGATGACCCCACGACTGACGAGCTCGAAGACACTCTGTTCGACCGTTACTTTGTCGGTACCTCTGCGACTCATCCCCATGAGCATGGGTTGGTGACAGACTCTGCCGCCGGGGCTACGGCGCTGTCGGCGGGCATTAAAACCTATAATGGTGCGATTGCTGTGGATGTGGATAAGCGGCCGGTAGAGACGTTGCTGGAGCGGGCGAAAAAGCTCGGCTACAGCACGGGGATGGTCTCGACCAGCCAAATCAATCATGCGACGCCGGCCAGCTTTGCCGCCCATGTGGACAGTCGCCAAAAGTATGACGATATTGCCGACCAGTATCTGGATAATCGCATTGACGGCAAGCCTTGGGTCGATGTCCTGATCGGCGGTGGTGAGCAGTATTTTAAGCGCGACAACCGCGATTTGGTGGCCGGGTTTACCGCGCTGGGGTATCACTACGCCGATGACTTTGCCTCGCTTGATAGTATCGAGAAAGCGCCGGCTTTGGCGCTATTGGCACCTAAGGGGCTGCCCTTTGCGATAGATCAGCCACCGGCCAACCGGTTAGCGGTGATGACTGCCAAAGCACTGGCTTTATTGCCCAAGAACAAACCGTTCTTTCTGCTGGTTGAGGCCAGTGAAATTGACTGGTGTGGCCATGCCAACGATATCGCCTGTGCGATGGCCGAGATGCGCGATGCCGAAGAGACCTTAAAAGTGGTGGGTAATTATGTTGCCGGACACCGCGATACCGTAATGGTGATGACCGCCGATCACAGCACCGGTGGGTTGAGCATGGGGGCCAACGGCGAGTACGAGTGGCGTGCCTCTGTGGTGCGCGGAGTAACAGCATCGGCTAACGAATTAGCCCGTCAACTAAAAGACGCTGGTAGTGACTGGCAGCAAACATGGCTTGAGTTAACCGGTATTGCGCTTACCAGCGAACAATACAATACGATTGCGCGGCAGGTTAAGGCCTCGCGCCGTGCCAGCACCGAGACCGAGAAAAACGCCGCCAAAACTGAGCTGCGGGCAACATTATTATCGGCCATTGATCGCGCCAGTGTCACGGGCTGGACTACCAGTGGGCATACCGGCGGCGATGTGCCGGTGTTTGCCGCCGGTGTAAATGCCGAGCAATTTGCCGGACACCAAGACAATACCGCCATTGCGCAAAAGCTATTTACTCGGCTGCATCCGGTGCAATAAGCGGTTGCTCTGCGGTGGCCCGAATCCAATCGGCCACCGTTTGCTCGCCCAGTTCGGCGTATAAACCCGATTCAATACGAGCCTCTAGCGCTGTAACCGGACTGTTGCCGAGTAGTGACGAGGGAACGACACCCTCGTGGCGCCTTAAAACCTGTAACACTTCGCGCAAGGTAATATGATCAAGCGACCGGGCCGGCACCAGCCGATTGGCATCGCTGCCCGAGATCATCACCAAATCGTGCTTCAGCATTTTGTGAATCATGCGTTGAATTTCTTGTGGCCCCACCGACAAGTTGGATTCCATTTTAGCGATTGAGGTGCTGCCCTCATCGCGGTCAAAATTGCAGGCCACTTTGTGCATAATGGCAAGGCCTGTTAATTCGTCAATGCGGGCCGACGGCAGATTAACCCGTGAGCGTGTAATTTGTTGCGCGTGTTGCGAATAAAATGCTACGGCGGCGCCTACCAGCAAAATCAGCCAGGCGAGGTAGAGCCAGATAAGCAATAAAATACCGACCGCAAACCCCGAGTAAATAGCGGTGTATTTGGTCGATGACGAAACAAAGAGCGTAAAACCAAAAATAGTGGTTTGCCAGATCACCCCGGCCACTACACCACCTAAAAAAGCGTGGGCTAATTTAACGCGGGTATTGGGTATAAATGTATAAAGGAAGGTGAACAACCCAATAATAACCAGGTAAGGCACCGTGCTGGATAAAAAGCCGTAAAGCCAACCCAGTGGCGCAAATTCAATAAGGTGTTGCATGGTGCTGCTGTTGATGAGTGCAGCCGTGGCGCCCATGGCCGAAAACACCACCAGCGGGCCGATCATAATGACACTTAAGTAGCTGCTAAAACGCTGCGCCAGCGAGCGGCTTTCGCTAACCCGCCAAATCTCGTTAAACGAACGTTCGATTTTTTGGATCAGGGATATGACGGTATAAATTAATACCCCGAGCCCCACCGACCCCAACACCCCAACTTTGATGTTGTCGACAAAGCTTAAAATGTTCTCGACCACAATGGGCCCTCGCTCACCCAGTGGCGCGGCCAACATATGGTCTAAAATGGGCTCGAGCTGATTGTGCACCCCAAAGCCTTTGAGTACCGAAAAGCTCAGTGCCAAAAAAGGCACCAGTGACAGCAAGGTGGTGTATACCAAGCTCATAGCGTGCAGGGTGATATCGCCGCGCACGAGATCGCGTACAACCGCGACTATAACCCGCGACAAATGCCAAAAGCGTTGATGCAACTTAGAGCGGTGCGCGGTTTCCACCTGCCAGAGCCAACGGTCGAGCGTGCGCAGGCCGTTCTCGACTTTTTTTGCGATCGATTCGGGGTGGGTTTTGTGGTCACTCTCGCTCATTGCGGTTACTCGTACTGTTGCGGGCTGGGCGACGAACGGCTGGCTCCGTCGTTGGTTTTTCGGTGTATCACCCTTGAGCATAGCGAATGGCAGGTACTGCTGGCAAATAATGCACGCCGAGCGACGAAATTACTTGCCTGAAACGCAAAAACACCGGATTATCCGCTTTTTTTACAGGTGTATGTTTTGTGAGCATGATCTCGTTTAATGTATTTCGCACCTTGGGGTTAAACGGCGTGACCGTTTTAAAGCCCGAACAGTATTTGCAGCACAGGCAAGCGCTGCAAGAGGCCCGCTGGGTACTGTTCCCTGAGTATTGGCAAGTTAACGCGCTGGTGTTTGGTTTGGGGTGCCGCATTTTCCCCAGCCTGTCGAGCTATTTAATTGGCCACGACAAGGTCGAGATGACCCGGGCCTTTCAAATGATAGCGCCAAACAACACCCCCTGGACGCTTATTGCTGCGAACACCGACAGCGAGGCCGACCGGCTGTGGGATACTATGCTGCTGCCCTTTGTGGTTAAGCTGCCTAAAGCGGCTATGGGTGAGGGGGTGTGGCTGGTAAATAACCGCACCGACTTTGAACGCTACCGGGCGCTAACCGATATTCTTTATGTACAAGAGTATTTGCCTATCGTGCGGGACATTCGCGTGGTTATTGTCGGCGGTAAAATGGTAACCGCTTATTGGCGGTTACAAGCCGACCAAGGGTTTTACAATAATGTCGCGCGCGGCGGTATTGTCGATCACTCTCCGGTGCCGTTTCAGGCCGTGGAGCTGGCGTTAGGTGTTGCGAGCACACTGGGGGTGGATCATGCCGGCTTTGATGTGGCCATGGTGGGTGATCATCCTTATTTGCTGGAATTTAATCGACTGTTTGGCAATCAGGGATTGCCTGGTGGCACCGCACCATTGCAAGAGGCAATGGCTGAATATTTAGCCGAATCGGGCTTGCCTGGGGGAGCAGATCACGTTGACCCTGACGACCCTGATCAAAGTGGGCCCAATAAGCCTGCGCGAGAATGGTCGCGCAGCACCGAGAACGCTATTAGTTAACGACTACTAGGTAATTGCTTGATTCCTGGCTAATGACATTATTGCAAGCGCCAGCCATACTTTATAGTCTGGTCGCCAGAAGCGGCATGCGCCAATGTGCACGAGCCCTGTATATCATGGCTAAATAGAAAAACGCAATTTAGTGATGCTCAGCCTTCTCACGAGCTAATTATGCGATCATTCGGCTCGCGTATAGTATAAGGGGTAGAGCTGTTAGATTAACGCCGCCGGTACTTTTATTTTAAATTTAATGCCAAAAAAAAGCCGCCCATCGTTAGCTGGGCGACTTTTTAATGGATACTCTCGTGTTTAATTACGTGGTACGAGGGCGTCGAGCTTTTTCAGCTTGTCCATTGCTTCCTTTTGCTCAAAAGTTTTGTAGCTGATGTCGCTCATGCTTAAGCTAGAGCCTTTTTGGAATGGGTATTCAGGAATGCTTTTTAGGAATTCCATTGCTTTTTGTTGTACGGGTACAAATAGCCACATGGTGTTCTCCGCATACCATTTGAGGTACATAGCTGATTCCAGTGCACCTTTTTGGTAAGGGTCCGCGCGCAGGTTGATGATTAACGGCCAGGCAGGAGTTTCACGTACCGCGGTGTTAATGCCACCAGATAGGGTCGCAAAGTGAATTTTCCAATCTTGCCAGCGTACAGCATTAAGCTCGCCAGTGGCGCCAAAGTAGAAGATCGAATCCCGTGGAGATTTATCTTCCTCACCGCTCAACCACGGCATCATATTGTAGCCGTCTAAATGAACTCGAAACTTTTTACCGTTAGTGCGGAAGCCCTTTTTCATCTTCTCTACTAATTCAGGCTCGCCTGCTGCTGCGGCAAAAGTGGGCATCCAGTCTTCTTGCGAGATAATGTCGTTGAACACCGTGTCGGGCTCGACCACACCAGGCCAGCGAACCATCATAGGTACACGATGACCGCCTTCCCATGTGGTGCCTTTTTCGCCGTGGAATGGCGTTGTGCCACCGTCTGGCCAACTGATGGTTTCGGCGCCATTGTCGGTCGAATAAACCACAATAGTGTTATCCGCGATTTTCCACTCGTCGAGTTTATCGAGCAATACACCGACGGACTTATCGTGTTCCACCATGCCGTCCGCGTATAGGCCGATGCCGGTTACGCCGTCGGACTCAGGCTTTAGATGAGTCCAAACGTGCATGCGAGTGGTGTTCATCCAGACAAAGAAGGGCTTGTCTGCTTTAACGGCACGCTCCATAAAGTCGATGCCAGCGCTTAAAAACTCTTCATCGGCTGTTTCCATGCGTTTTTTAGTTAATGGACCGGTGTCTTCAATTTTGCCATCGGCGGTAGAGTGTAGAACACCTCGAGGGCCATATTTCTTACGAAACTCTTCGTCTTTCGGGTAATAGTAACCTTCGGGCTCCTCCTCTGCATTTAGGTGATACAAGTTACCAAAAAACTCATCAAAGCCGTGGTTGGTAGGTAGGTGTTTGTCTTGGTCGCCTAAGTGGTTTTTGCCAAATTGGCCTGTTGCGTAGCCTTGGTCCTTTAATACGTCGGCAATGGTCGGCGACCAATCTGGAATGCCGTGATCAGAGCCGGGCATACCAATGGTTAACAGACCAGTACGGAAAGGGTGCTGCCCCAAAATAAAGGACGCGCGACCGGCGGTACACGATTGCTGAGCGTAAGCATCGGTGAACATCGCGCCTTCGTTGGCAATCCGATCAATATTGGGAGTTTGGTAACCCATAATCCCGTGATTGTAAGCACTGACGTTGTGCACGCCAATATCATCCCCCCAGATAACAAGAATGTTAGGTTTGTCAGCGGCGTGCGCGGCACTGGTGCCGACGGTAAGCGCCGCTAAAGCCACAAGCTTTTTCCACTTTGAATGTATGATGGACACGATGTTACTCCTTTAAGTCCTGGATATTACCAATTCAGGTCGCCATATAAATGCATACAACTGTGGCACTCCTCTAACGTCTTTTTGGGTAGCCGTTATGAGAACCGCTTAAAAAGCTTAGACGCTGGTATCAAATCTGCCAAATAAATAATTAAATTGTTGGGGACTAAAAATGAAGAACATTAGTATCGCTATACAATCACTATCTCTACCTCTATTATTCCTATAAAAGCAAAAGGGTTTATAACAATATTGTAATAACTCCAACGTGATTTTATGCGCCGTTAAGGGCAAGTGATTGGCAGAGTGAGGTTTTAAGTGACAGGCAAGGAACACGCTGAAAAAAAAGAAAGGTTTTGGCAGAGGAGTGCTTGGTGGGGGATGATACTGGTTAGTTTGTTCAGCCCTTTTTGTCTGGCGGATGAGGCCGCGTGCGCAAACTGCCATCAACAACAGGTGAACGATTGGCAGGGCTCTCACCATTTTCATGCCATGGGAGAGGCTACCCTAGACTCTGTTCGGGGCGACTTTTCTAATCAAACTATCGAGTATCAGGGTGAGCAAGCGCGTTTTTACCACGAGGGAAGTGCGTTGTTTATTGCCATGCCTAACCTTAAGGGTGAAATGACCCCGTACCCGGTCGTAAACTATTTTGGTTACGAACCGCTGCAGCAATACATGTTTGAAATGTCGCCAGGAAAGTTGCAGTTTTTTCCGTTTGCGTGGGATACCAGAGCAAAAACGGAAGGCGGACAACGTTGGTTTGTATTGCATCCCGAGCAAAAACCTCACGATGAATTTCACTGGTCGCAAATGGGACAGAACTGGAACCAAATGTGCGCCGACTGCCACTCGACTAATTTTGTGAAAGGTTTTGACCTTGACAGTAACACTTTTAAGTCGAGTTATGATGCCATCAATGTTAGTTGCGCTGCGTGTCACGGCAATGCCGATAAGCACCTTGCTTGGGCCGCAGGTGATAAAGACGTTCGCAATAAAGGCTACGAGCACTACATTGGTGCAAAAACGCCGCTGTTTCGCGAGAACGACGAAGGTTTAATGCGGGCTATTGCCGAAATTAAACCCTCTAAGCAAATCGAGGTGTGTGCCAGCTGTCACTCTCGCCGTTCGCAAACCAGTGATCGCGGTGCGCCCCACGAGTTTTTTGAGCATTATCAGCCATCGCTACTTACCCCTGAGCTATATCATGCCGATGGTCAGATCTTGGATGAAGATTACGTTTGGGGCTCCTTTATGCAAAGTAAAATGTTTGCAGCCGGTGTCACTTGTAGCAACTGCCATAATCCGCACTCAGGTGAATTAAAGTTGCCCGAAAACAAAACCTGTACCCAGTGTCATAGTGCTGAAACATTTGAGTCGACAAAACATCATGGCCATAAACTAGAGACCACCGGAAGCTACTGCGTCGATTGTCATATGCCCGCAACGGTTTATATGCAAGTTGATGCCCGGCGCGATCACAGTTTTAAAGTACCGCGCCCCGACTTAACTCAGCAGACCGGTGTGCCCAATGCGTGTAACGGCTGTCACCAAGATCAGTCGCCTGCATGGGCCAAAAATCAGATCGAACAATGGCACCCAAACGCTAATCGTTTAGGCTCCGAACATTTTGCCCAAGCGTTCTTTGCTGCCGACACCCAAGAGCCTAATGCCGATGCTAAGCTAACCCGCATTGCGCAGAATGTTAGCTACCCCGATATTGTGCGCGCCTCTGCACTGGCACGTATGGAGCAAACCCCGGGGCAAAATGCGGTTGTCGCCATCATGCGGTCAGTGCGCGATCAAGACCCGATAAAACGCCAAGCGGCCATTACCGCGGCATCCGCTTACCCAGTGACTGACCGTTGGCGCATGCTTAATAGCTTACTGGATGATACTCATGCGCCTATTCGCGTTGAAGCGGCGCGAACCTTAACCGCCATGTTAACGCAGCCGCCAGAGACGGCGCTAAGCAAGGCGGACGAAGCGCGACTTAACGCGGCACTAGATGAGTACCGCCAGGTACAGCATTATCAGGCCGAGCGAGGGTTCTCTCACACTAACCTTGGCAACCTGGCGCAAGAGCTTGGCATGATTAAAAATGCCGAGAACCATTATCGCGACGCGATTGACGTAGAGCCGGTGTTTATTCCCGCTTATGTGAACTTGGCCGATATTTATCGCATTCGCGGTAATGAAGCTAAGGTGCAAGAAACGCTTAAGCAGGCACTTGCGGTTAACCGCGAAGCCTCGGCCGCGCACTACGCATTGGCGATGAGCTTGGTGCGGCAGGGCAAAAAGGACCAAGCAATCGCCCACATGCAAAATGCGGTTACTTACGGCTCCACTAACGCCAGCTTCATCTATACTTATGCACTGTTGTTGCAAGATCGTCAGCGCTATAACGATGCGCTGGTGCAATTGCGCCGGGCTTATGAGTTGACGCCAAACAACCCAGATATAAGCTATAGTTTGTCTCAGTTGTACATTGGTGCTAAACAGTATGATAAAGCGCTTTTATACGCCAAAAAATTAGCTGAGCTGGTCCCCGGCAACGAGCAAATTAGCCAGATGATTGAACAGATTAAAACGCTTAAAACAAATCAGCCCTAACCGCCTGTGAAGGGAGTAAACGATGAAAGGATTGGACAAAATCAATGCACTGAAAGCGCGTATGTCGGCCAGCATCATTGGCCAGGAAACGGTCGTGGAGCGTTTACTGATTGGCTTGCTGGCCAATGGTAATTTGTTGATTGAAGGTTTACCGGGGCTTGCAAAAACCCGTGCTATTAAAGCGCTGGCCAAAAACCTAGACAGCAAGTTTAGTCGGGTACAGTTTACTCCTGACTTGCTCCCCTCGGACATTACCGGCTCTGAGGTGTTTTATCAAAACGACAGCGGCGGCGAGTTTCGCTTTGATCCGGGCCCAATTTTCGCCAACATTGTGTTGGCCGATGAAATTAACCGAGCGCCCGCTAAAGTCCAATCAGCTCTGCTAGAGGCAATGGAAGAGCGCCAGATTACGGTAGCCGGTAAAAGCCATAAAATGGACCCTCTGTTTATGGTATTGGCCACACAAAACCCTGTAGAGCAAGAAGGTACCTACCCGCTGCCTGAGGCGCAGATGGACCGTTTTTTGATGAAGGTCAACGTCGATTACCCAACGGTAGAAGACGAGGTCAAAGTCATTGAGCTGGTGCGCCTCGAAGAGCAAGCCCAACAAGGCGTTAAAAAACCTCACGAGCCCGCCGAGCTTACCAGTGCCGACGATATATTTGCCGCCCGTAACGAGATCGCGGCCGTAGAGGTCGATGCCGCCATGGCCCGTTACATGGCTGACTTGGTGTACGCCAGCCGAACCCCAGAAAAGTACGATGCCGAGCTCGCCCGTTGGATTGATATCGGCGCCTCGCCACGGGCCTCAATTGCGTTGGATAAGTGCGCGCGTACCCATGCTTGGTTGAATGGCCGGGCGCAGGTGCTGCCAGAAGATATTCGAGCGATTGCCCCCGACGTTCTTCGCCACCGCTTGGCCTTAAGTTATCAAGCCCAAGGCGCCGGTGTAAACGCCGAAGCGGTTATTGCAAAGATGATCGAGCTGGTGGCACTGCCGTAACTGTGTCTGTATAACCCCAAAGCGGATGGCCATATGAAGGATCAAGCCGAAACCAATACGACATTAGATACGCGTATTTACACAGACTTCTCCCACCTAAAAGGCTTGCAAAGACAAGCACGAAAGTTGAATTTTTTGCCCCGGCATAATAGCAAAAGTATTTTGTCCGGACGCCACGGCTCACGTATTCGCGGGCGTGGGTTAAGCTTTGAAGAGCTGCGCGATTACCGTATCGGCGATGATATTCGCACTATCGATTGGCGCGTTACCGCCCGTACGGGTGTACCCCATGTGCGCGTTTACGCCGAAGAAAAAGACCGCTCGGCGGTATTGATTGTCGATCAGCGTATCAATATGTTTTTTGGTACTAAACGTAATATGAAGTCGGTGACGGCTAGTGAGGCGGCGGCAATTTGCGCTTATCGTATATTTGCGCAAGGTGATCGTGTTGGCGCAGTGCTGTTTAACGACACCGAGGTTAAGTCGTTCAAGCCCAGTAAACGAGTACAAATGGTCGAGCAAATTGTGCGTGAGTTGAGTGATTTAAACCTTCAACTTAATAGCAATTTAGCCACACCAAAGCAAAAAATGCACTTAAATCATCCGCTGGAGGCCGCCGCGCGGCTTGTTCGGCATGATCAGCTGATAATCGTGATCAGTGACTTTGCTGAAATTGACGAAGCCACCGAGCAGTATCTAAGCCAGATGGCGGCCCATAATGATGTGGTTTTGGCACTGGTGAGCGACCCTATCTCACTGCAGGTGCCGGCGGGGGTTCAGTTGCCGGTCAGTGACGGTGAAAAGCAAATGACACTGGATACCCGCCGCGATGTCACGCAGCAAACCTTACAAAAGAGTTTTTCTAAGCGGCGGGCGACGGTTTTAAACTGGCAAGAGCAATTAAACATTACCGTGTTAGAGTTAAACACCGCTGCCGATACTTTGAGTCAGTTTATGCAAGCTTTTGCGGTGCGGAGGTAGTCATGGAGAGCCAGGAAGAGCTGCAAAAACTAGAGCTTTACCAGCTGTACGACAGAATGGAGCCTTTAGTGGCTGCAAGTCCAGTGGCGAAAATTCCCGAGGGACCCGGTTGGTGGGTACTGTTAGCGCTAATCCTTGGTATTATCGCCATCGCCATTGGGTGGAAGTTTTATCGCCGCTATCAAAATCGCTATCGCTATTACGCCATCACCGAAATTAATTCGTTGCCAGAGGATTTTAGTCCGTGGCAAGTCAGTGCTATTTTAAAACGCTGCGCCTTAACTGAGTTTCCTCGCCAGCAAGTGGCCTCTTTAACCGGTAGCCATTGGACTGAGTTTTTAAATCGCCACTACCCCAATGGGCCGGACCTTCCTGACTTTAATCAGTTGCAAAAAGGCAACCCTGAAAAGGAAGGTTTTGATCGCCTTCAGCTTAAGCAACAAGCCATTGACTGGTTAACTGGCTTTAAGGTGGCATTATGATTGTGTTTAAGCACTTATGGCTACTGTGTCTTCTTCCTTTGCCGTTATTGCTGTACTTTTTGCTTCCTGCGTTTAGACAAAAAACGCTGGCGGTACGTATCCCCTTTTTTTCTTTGGCGGCCGAGGCCAGTGGCGCAAAAGTTGCCGCTGGCAGTCAGGTGTATCGCAAAGGTGTATTAGATGTTTTATTGGCGGCACTCGTGTGGGGCGCTCTGGTGGCCGCCCTTGCTAAGCCTGTGGCATTGGGGGAGCCGGTTACTGAACAAATCATTACACGAGACATAATGTTGGCGATTGATTTATCCGGCTCTATGGAAGAGCGTGATTTTCCCGATCAGTCCGGCGAGTTAATTGGGCGCTTAGATGCTGTAAAAGGCGTGGTGTCGCAATATATTGCCGAGCGACAGAATGACCGCATTGGTTTAATCGTGTTTGGTTCCCGCGCGTACTTGCAGGCGCCTTTTACCCGGGACCTGGCCAGTGCAGAGCAATTATTAAATGACACCAGTGTTTCAATGGCCGGCCCCCACACGGCTATTGGTGATGCCATAGGGCTTGCGATCAAACATTTCGAGTCGTCCCAGGTGACGGACAAAATATTGATTCTTCTGACTGACGGGGCGGACACCGGATCGCGCATGTCGCCCAGTAATGCCGCCCATGTGGCGAGTCAAGAGGGGCTAAAAGTGTTTACCATCGGTATCGGGGATGAAAACGGTGAAGGCCAGTACCGTGTCGATTTTGATACCTTGCGAAAAATCGCCGCGACCACCGGTGGCGCTTTTTATTCCGCTGAGGACTCCGATGCCCTAACAAACGTTTACCAAGAAATCGATAAAGTTGCCGCTGTAGAAAGTGACCTACCCGTTACCCGGCAAGAAACGTCCTTGGTGCACTGGCCGCTTGCGTTAGCATTGTTGGTGCTGTTAGTGGCAATGCTCAGATTGTGGGCGAGTGCTCATAAGGTGAGGGCTTTGGCATGAGTTTGTTTGGACTTCACTTTCTGCGCCCTTGGTTGTTACTGTTTATTGTCGTGTTTGGACTTTTGTATTGGTTGTCTCGGCGTGCACTGGGCGGGCGGCATCGCTCGAATGAGGTTATCGCACCGCATTTAGTGGCAGCTTTGACACCTAAACAGCGTATGCGCGATAAATTAAAACCCATTGACCTAGTGTTTGGTTTTAGTTTGCTTTTGGCGATTGCGGCCGCAGGGCCGGCGTGGCAACGTGTTACAAGTGATGCGAACCACAAACCACCGGTTGTCGTGGTTCTTAAAGTGAGTCAAAGCATGCTGGCCAATGATATCTTGCCTACCAGGCTGGATCGCGCTAAGCAAAAGATTCGTGATTTACTGCAGTACCGCGCCGGGGCTAAAACCGCACTCATTGTTTACAACGCCACCAGTCATAAAGTGTTACCGATGACGGAAGACAACAATGTGTTTTTACCGTTTATTGAAGCTTTAAACCCTGATGTGATGCCTAGCGGGGCCGGTGATGCGGTGGTTTCGGCGATTGCCAGTGCGCAGCGCGAGCTTGAAAAAGCCGGTGGCGGGGCGATTGTGCTTGCGGCCGATGGCATTGAGCACGCCCAAGTGTCGGCCCTTAATAAGTTGGCCAATCCTTTTGTCTGGTGGCAGTTTGCTACCACGAAAGGTGGGGTTATCGTTACCGATGATGGCAGCATCTTGTCCGAGCCCGGCGGGGCGGCAAAAACTTTTTCTTTGGATGACTCTACGGCCGGTCGTTTGCAGCAAGTGGATGTGCAGAGGTTGACCCTCAACTCACAAGATCTGGTCGAAATCGACCGTGCAGCCAGCGAGCGTTATCGCGAGTGGCAAAGCGCTGATCGTGATACACCGTTGCGCGAGATGACCTGGTACTTTGTTTGGCCCTTGGTGGCATTTGCCGCTCTGTGGTTTAGGCGCGGTTTTATCTCGCGAGATAATCAGCCAAAGCGGCGTTTACCGCATGGCGTTACTCATTTGGCGGTTGTCGGTTTACTCGGGACGTTGGCTTATAGCCCCGCCAGTGAGGCTGAAGTACTTGATTGGTTTTTAAGTCGGGATCAGCAAGGCATGATTGCCTACAACAACAAAGCCTATAAAAAGGCCGCTGGGTTGTTTGATGACCCTATGTGGAAGGGCGCGGCACTTTATGCCTATGGTGATTACACCCACTCGGCGCAAATCTTTGCCACCGTAGGCACGACCGACGGTTTGTATAACCGCGCCAATGCATTGTTTAAGGGGCACCAGTACGAGGCCGCTATCGCGGGGTACAAACAAGTGTTGCAACAACAGCCGGACCATAGCAAAGCCGCGCGCAATTTGGCGCTAGTCGAGGCGGTGTTGCAAAGCTTATTGGATCAAGGTGGTAATGTCGATCTTGAGCAGAGCGTTACAACAGATGTCGATGTTAAAAAGGTTAGTGAGGATGCCGGCGCTGAATCTCAGGATTATCAAGTGACCGACACTTTGAGCGAAGACGCCAAAGATCAGTGGATGCGCAGTGTCGAATCCGATATGAGTGATTTCTTAACGGCAAAGTTCGCCACTGAAGCTGCCTCTGGTAACACCGCTGCCACGCAATCCAGAACAAACGGACAATCTGCGGGGGAAGCGCCATGAGGCGATGCATTCTGCTCTTAAGTTTATGCTCGGTAAGTTTTAGTTGGGCGGCGGCTCAACCTGCCAATGATGGCAATCCCGCTCAACCCGTCCCCGCTTTATCCAGCAGTGTGAATCACCCGGAGGTAACGGTGGGTGAGCCAGTTGTGGTGCGGGTTAAAGTGCTGGTGCCCACTTGGTTTACCAAGCCCGTTTATTTTGATGAGGTGGAAGCGCTTAATGTTATTAGCGTTAGCGTTGATAAAAGCTCTTACCCTACTTCCGAGCGGGTAGGGGCATCGACTTGGTCGGGCGTGATTAAAGAGTACACGTTAATCCCTATGACTGGCGGAAACTACCAGCTGGATCTGCCCACCCTAACGTTGCACTACTTAGGTTCTGATCAAAAAAAACTTACCTTACAGGTAACACCCGATCCGGTAAGCTTTAACGCGGTGGTGCCGGCCGCAGCCGCCTCGTTAAAGCCACTTATCATCGCGCAGGATCTTACTCTTAGCCAAGAGATGAATATTGATCAGCCGGTGGTTGTGGGGCAAAGCTTTAACCGACAAGTAACGGCAACCATCACGGGTACCTCGGCGTTATTTGTACCGCCGCTATTGCAGCAAGCCAATAGCGATAATCTACAGTCCTACCTCCAGAGTCCCCAGGTTAGTGACCGGTATGACTCCGCGAAGGGGCAAGTCTCTGGCACCCGGGTCGATACTCAGGAGTTGGTTGTTGCTGATTCAGGGCAAGTGGTACTGCCGGATATCGCTATTCGCTATTACGATCTGAGCAGCGCAACGGTACGCACCGTCTCGGTAAAAGGGCAGTCGTTTGTGGTGGTTGCCAGCCCCAGTCGGTTTGCCTGGTTGTGGCCGCTGCTGGTTGCTCTGGTTGGGTTGTTGGCGTTGCTGGGCATTGCTTGGTTGCTCTGGCCTAAATGGCAGCTTTATCGGCGCAGTGAGCCGGTAAAGTTTCGTCAGCTATTGTCTTTAAGCCATACTCCAAGCCGGGTTTTACTCACTGAGTTGGAGCACTGGCGGTGCTTTTGGCGTTCGGCCTACCAGTCTTCACCTGAGGCGCGGAACGAGTATCGTGATGTGGTGTTAGAGGTAGAGGCGGCGATTTATTTGGCGCAGCCTGTTGGCACCCATCTAGATCGGCGTTTGCATCAGCACCGCAAAATGTTGCAGCAAATACTGGCGAATCGTCAACAACGTTTGATGCCGCTTAACCCTTAAGGTTATAGGTGGTTGCTGGTGAGCTGCCACGGAACTGTGAGGTGGGTGATAAAGCGGGGCGGTTAACTCAGCGCTGCGAACCGGCAAGTGACATCTCGCCAGTTCGCAGCGCTTTGGTTATGGGGTTTTAGGGTAAACTTTAGCCCAATCTTCTTTCATGTCTACCACTAGCCAGCCACGGCTGGATGCCTGCTTCAACCCTTTATCTAGTTTGCCAATGTGGCTATCGCGATCGTAAGCGAATTCACGCTTGGCGTCGGTGTGATGCACAATCAGCCCAAAACTGGGCAGCTCGTTAGAGCTGCCCCACTCGAGCATCTCAAAGTCACCATCCGAGTTGCCCCCGACAAAAATCGGCTTTTTGCCAATAACGGTTGCTATCCCCACCGGCTTGCCTGGGCCATCGTCCAGAAAGCTAACGTCAGGCTTTTTGGTGATTTGCGGTTTGCCATCGATCAGCTCGTATTGGGCGTGCAGAGCCGTGCCGATAACCTGCTGAGGCGGAATCCCGTAGGCTTTTTCGGAGAATGCGCGAATAAACTGTTGTCCGCCGCCCGATACTATGTAGGTGGTAAAGCCGTTGTCCCGCAGATAGCTTAACAACTCCAGCATAGGCTGATAGATCATGGCGTCGTAACGCATGTTGGTTTTGGGGTGACGAGCGGTGGCGAGCCATTGTTTTACGCTTTGCTGAAACGCCATTACGCTCATGTCAGAGTGAGAGGCGTTGATGACCTCCTGCAGGCCCGACATACCGCCGGCCATAAGTGTTTTTAAGTCGCCCGCCGCGGCCGCTTTTAGGGCGGGTGAGTTAATGAGGCTTGGATCTTTTTTGGCTTTCTCTTTGAGCGTATCGAGGGCGTAGGTTAACTGAAAATATACCGGTTGCTCACTCCACAAAGTGCCGTCGTTATCAAATACGGCGATACGGGCGGCGACGGGTACAAACTGCTCGCTGGTGGGGTCAGTGACGCTAGCAACATATTCAACAATTGCCGTTTTGGCATGGGTGTCGTTCCAAGATGGTAGTGGGTCGGCTGCTGCTTGCAGTACCATACTGCAAGCAAGCAGCCCTGTTAACAATAACCTTACGTTTACGGACATGTTCAATCCCTCGCTGCTAGGTCCAATAACTAAAATAGGCTCTTAGCAGTATAGCGGGTGCCGGAATCTTTGCTAAATGTTAACCAATATTTGTCTCGTGGAACATTATGGCAGGTCAGGCTGCTCGTCGTTGTTCTCGCGAATCTTTGGTTTGGGTTCGCGAATCAGGCTGAGAAGCACCCAGTCTTTTGCCGGTTCTAGGGTTTCGCCCGCAATAAACGGTTTAAGCTTGCCTTTATCTGTCACGGCAAATAGCAACTGCGACCCGCCCTGACGGCGGAACTCTTCCATCGTAAATTCTTCGGTGAGTCGGGTGGCTCTGATTTCGGCGCCGCTGCCAATCAAGCTGGCGAGTTTGGCGTAGGTTAAATCCTCGCTAAACAATGGAGCGCCTTTTAAGGTCGAGGCCACTTGGTGTTTTTCGGCTTTGTTGTTGTCGGCGCTGGTGCGGATCGAGAAGATGTGCCGCTCGCCAAACTCACTGCGAAAGTGCATTCCGGCAATCACATTGAGTTCGCGCAGCGGCGAGAGCGCAATCAGGTTGCCAATGCCGGTTAGCTCTAAGCGTTGGGTGGCAAACTCAGATACCGGATTGCCGTAAAAGGTTTTAAGTCCTGCCATCCGTGCCAGGCGAATGTTGTCCCAGTTGGAATCGCACACCACCACCGGTAAATCTTGCTGTTGCAGAGCCTTGCCAATGCTGCGCGCCACTTGATTGGCGCCTTGTATCAATACGCCGCGAGGCTCTGGTTCGACAATGCCCAGTAGCTTGGCCAAAGGCCGGGAGGTGGCGCTTTGAAATACCACTGTGCCTAAAATAACAGCAAAGGTTAGCGGCACTAAAAGGTCGGCGTCTTCGACACCGCTCTCGGCTAAACGTAACGCAAACAGGGCCGATACGGCGGCCGCGACAATACCTCGCGGCGCGATCCAGCCCAGCAACACCCGTTCGCGAATTTTAATGTTCGACCTAAAAGTTGCCAGCGCCACTGAGATTGGCCGCGCAATAAACTGGATGACGAGTAGCAGTAACAGGCACGGGATGGTCATAATCCCGATCAGTTGCTCTAGTGGCAGGCGCGCCGCTAGGATAATAAACAGCCCGGAGATAAATAAAATGGTAAGGTTTTCTTTAAAATTAAGGATGTTGTGAATATGCACCCCGCGCATATTACCCAGCCACATTCCCATTACGGTGACGCCCAGCAGGCCGGATTCGTGTGCCAGGTGGTTACAAAGCGTAAACACCATAAATACTAGGCTTAAGGTGGCGAGGTTTTGTAGATATTCGGGCAAGCGGCGTCGTGCTAAGATTTTGCCTAATGCGTAGCCTGCCGCGGCGCCACCGGCAAGGCCCACGACGATGATTTCTAAAAACAGTAGTAGGCTCTGGCTGAAAGCTTTGGCGCCACTTTGGGTCACGATAAACTCGTACACCACAACCACCAGCAGGGCGCCGATTGGGTCGATGATAATGCCCTCCCAGCGCAAAATGTTGGCGACTTTCTCGGATGGGCGTACGGTGCGTAGTAGCGGGGTGACAACGGTGGGGCCGGTCACCACCATTAGCGCGCCAAACAGAATCGACAGTTGCCAGCTAAGGCCGAACAGTTCGTGGGCGGTAACGGCGACAATGAGCCAAGTGACGGGCGCAGCCACGGTAATCATCCGTTGCACAACTTTGCTGGTGCTGCCCAACTCTTGAAAGTTAAGGGTTAAGCTGCCCTCAAACAGAATGACCGCCACCGCAAGAGATACCAGCGGAAACAGCAGTTCGCCAAAAATCTCGTCGGGATTTAGCCAGCCAAGACCGGGGCCTAAAATTAGGCCAGCAATCAGTAAAAACAAGATGGCTGGCAGGCGGGCTTTCCAGGCGCCCCACTGGCAGGCGAGCGCGGCAATTCCGATAATGGCAATTGCCATGGCTGAGTCGTGCATAAAACATCCTTGGGGTGTGCGGTGAGCGATTGTCTCTTGGCTACTCATCATAGCCGATAGCGTCTAAAATGGCGAAAGGCATCACTACGCATCAACAAAGAAGGAGTTGTCCGTGACCGATCGCGAAGATTTTTTAGGTAGTTTTCCGGTAACCATCGAAATCGATGTGCAATGGGGTGAGATGGATGCTTTTGGCCACGTGAATAATGTGGTGTATTTGCGTTATTTTGAATCGGCCCGCATTGCCTATATGCGCCGTATGAGCCAAAAAGGCGTGTTTGATACCGGGCAGATTATACCGGTGTTGGCCGAAACAGCCTGCCGTTACCGCCGGCCGGTGCGCTACCCCGATCGCCTGATAGTGGGTTGCACCATCACCGAGGTGCACGAGCACGGTTTCTCGCAGGAGTACGAAATTTACAGTGATGAGCAGGGCGAGGTGGTTGCCACCGGCGTGGGCCGTATTGTCTTGCTGGATAAACGCTCGCAACAAAAATCACTGGTAGCGCCCGAGCTACACTCCGAAATTAAGCTGATAGAGTCTTCAACTTAGCAAGCAACTTAAAACCAGCAAGGTGCACTTTGCCACAATTATTAATGCGAACCACCGGCGCCAGCGCCGAAGAAGTCGACGGGCTTATTGAGTTATTACAAAACCAGGGTATTGCTTGCTATACCACTCAGGCCGGCCGCTGGCGTTTGGGGGTGGATGGCCTATGGCTTGTGAATGATAAAGATGTAACAAGGGCGCGGGAGCTTGGCGGAGAGTTTCAGTACCATTTTAGCCAAGAGTCGCGCGCCGACTTTGAGCGCCGGTTAGCCGAGGGCACGGCCCCAACCTTTGCCAGTCAACTGCGGCAAAGGCCGTTGGTGGTAATCGGCACGCTGCTGGCTATTGCGGCCATCGCTATGTTGTCGTTGTTGCCTTTATTACTTGGCTGAAGTGCTCGGTTGACTCAATAGGCTCGAGCCCGCCGAGCATCACATTAGGTTTGCGCTGAATTAACGCTGGCGGCTAACGCGGCGCGCGATACCCGCACCCAGCAGGCCCAATAACATCAGCCAGCTGACACTACCGCCGCCACCGCCACCGCCACCGCCACCGTTATTGCCGCCATTGTCTGGCTCGCTGTCATCGCGGGTGGTGGGCATGGGGTCTAAATCGGCCGCGGTATCCACGGCGGCGTCGAGAACGACGATGTTTTGTACCAGAACGATATGGTCTTCAGTAATTGTCGTTTGATTAGCAAGGTCCTCATCGGTAAAATTACGCAGCGGAAATTCCGCGAAGGCTGCACTAGAGGCGCTAAAGTCTTCAGTTCGTAGTTCTGCTATTGCATCAATTATAGCCATACCATTGCCGGTTACTTCGCCAAATACGGTAAAACCACCGTTTTGGGAGTCGAGGTTACCGCTGTTATCGTCGAGATTAAAAAACCACTGATTAGTACCTGTACTAGGGCCTGCGTTGGTTTTGGCTACAGCAATAGTGCCTCGCTGATTGGATAGCAACGGCTCGTTTTGAACGGGGTCATTGGCCTCAATCACCGAAAATTTATCTTCTTCCTGGTCAAAGCTAAAACCTCCACCTTGGACAATAAATCCAGGTACAGAGCGATGCATAAAGCTATCGCTATAGGCTCCGGCTTCCACATACGCCAAAAAGTTTGCCACCGTCTCGGGGGTGGTCTCATCGTAAAGGTTCACCTCAAAATCGCCCATAACCGTCTGAAACTGGACGATAGTGGCTTGGCTGGCGGCGCTGGCGCCTAATAGTGCGGTTGCCAAGGTAAGGCCGGCAGCGGCTTTGGATAAATGACCCATTGTGAATCTCCACGGTAATATTATGAGTATTAAAAATCGCTATAACGCGATGGTGCTCTTATAAGGCGTAAACCATACCAGAGCGCCAATGGGAGAAATGTTAGAAAATGTAGTGGTTTGCTAGGATGCGTGATTATCCACATCCTAGCGAGAGCTTAACGAGGCCTCCAAACCATCCACCATTTGTACAGCTGTGAGCTAGGCGCTACCGCTGTATCTGAAGCCGATGTCTGGAGGCTTTTCTATGCCTTTAAGGTGCGGCGGTCGTCGCTTGTAACGGTTTTTTGCTGCCCATTCTGCGGGCGATACCTGCACTCAATAATGCCACGAGCATCAGCCAGCTGGCGCTACCGCCACCACCGGAGCTGCCACCGCTGTTTGAGGGCGCGGGTACTACGCTACTGGAGCTAACCGAGCTGCTGGAGCTGACAGAAGTATCAGAGCTACTAATGCTGCTCGAACTTGTAGAATTGTTGAAATTAACAGAACTGCTGGCATTAATGGCGCTGCTGCTACTCGAACTGCTTGAGGTAGAACTTACGCTAGAGGCGGTGGTGGTGCCTAGAACCATAATGTTTTTGATCAGCATTAGGTTGTCCTCTGTTAGAGGAACCTTATTGTTTAGGTCACTGTTGCTAACGTTACGTAGCGGCAGTTCTTTGAAGGCACCGTTGGTTGCTCGGGAATCGCCGATCTTTAGTGCGGCAATATCATCGACAATATCCATGCCCTCGCCGGTTACCTTGCCAAAGACCGTAAAGCCACCGTCTATTGAGTCTAAGAAGTCGTTGCTATCTTCTAGGTTAATAAACCATTGGCTGGTCGCGCTGTTCGGTTGGCCGGGCAGTTTGGCCATGGCGATGGTGCCGCGGGTGTTGGAGAAAAACGGCTCATTTTTAATAGAATCGTTTTGAATAATGCGTTCGATTTGACTGTTTTCTATATCAAAGGTAAAGCCGCCACCTTGAAGGATAAAGTCGTTATCCAAACGGTGAAAAATAGAATCCGTGTAGGCGCCGGCCTCAACATACTCTAAAAAGTTTGCTGTGGTGATCGGGGTCTTTTCATCATACAGCTCGACTTCAAAATCTCCCAGTACGGTTTGAAACTGAACGGTAGTGGCGTGACTGTGTAGGCCAATCCCTAAAAGGGCCGCCAAGGTAAAACATCCGGCCAATTTTGATGCATAACCCATTGTGTAACTCCGTTTAAATAGTTTAGTTAAACTTGTTAACGCATGCAGCGACTCGGGTAGAGCTAAGCCCTGCCCGAGTCGCTGCAAAAATAATAGTCAGTGTGAATTTAGCCCTGATAGGAACCGAGCAGCACCTGCAAGGGGTGGGGCAGACGCTGATCCTGAATGCGTTTAACCTGACTGCGGCAGGAGTAGCCGGTGGCGGTGAGCTTGCCGCTGTTGGCCGGCTCAGTAACAACCGCCTCCCAGCTTTGCGAGAAGATCTTTTTCGAGGTTGCCACGTTCGCCGCCTCGTGGCCGTAGGTGCCGGCCATACCGCAGCAACCGGTCTCAAGCACGTTTAGCTCTTGCCCCAAGGCCACATACACGGTTTGCCAATCTTTAATAGAGGCAGCGGCGTTGGTTTTTTCGGTGCAGTGGGCCAGCAGTTTGTAATCGCTTTTAGCAAACAGTGCGGTGGCCTCGGTTAAATCTTGCGCGGCCAGCCACTCTTGGATCAGCGCCACCTTGGGGGCTTTGTCGCCCAGCACTTTTTGATACTCGCTGCGATAGGCGAGTGTCATGGAGGGCTCTAGCCCCACCAGCGAGATACCCGTACCGGCCAGCGCATTAAGCATGGCGGCGTTGTTGTTGGCGGCTTTGGCAAAGGCCTTTAAAAACCCGTGTACATGCAGCGGCTTACCGTTGGGTTTAAAGGGTGCCAGCATGGGATTAAAGCCGAGTATTTTTAACAGCTTTAAGCTGTCTAGCACCAGCTCGGTTTCAAAGTAACTGGTAAAGGCATCTTGCACCACAATAACGGTTTTGGCTTTTTGTTCGGCGTTTAACGTGGCAATGTTTTGCGCGCTGGCGTAACGCACGTTTACATCGCGCAGGGCTTTGTCTAAGTCGACGCCGGTTAGCAGCGGGCTGTCTACCATGCCGGCTACTTTGGCTAGCATTTTTTGACTAATCTTGGGCTTCATGACGCCGTTGTACAACCAGGGTACTCGTACCATGGTGGGCATAATGTATTCCAGCGCGCCGATAAAATAATCTTTTAGCGGGCGCAAATAACGGCCGTAATACAGCTCTAAAAACTTTGAGCGAAACTCGGGCACGTCGACTTTAATGGGGCACTGACCAACGCAGGATTTACAGGCCAAGCAGCCCTGCATGGATTCGTTTACCTCGTGAGAGAAATCGTATTGGCCGCGCTTTTTGTTGATGGTGTTTTTGATGCGTGCCGGCAGTGACAAGACCGCATTGCGCTCGCGGTTGGCTTTTGCCTCTTGCACCGCGTTAACCTCGCGCTCGCTTAATTGTTTTAACCACTCGCGCACTAACGATGACCGGCCTTTGGGCGAGTGAATACGCTCGCGGGTGGCTTTGTACGAGGGGCACATGGCATCGTTGGGGTTCCAGTTAAAGCAAGCGCCGTTGCCGTTGCAGTGCATGCCCTCGGCGTAGCCTTCCCATACCTCGACGGCAATTTTACGGTCTTGTTGGCCGCGGGTGGTGACGCCGTCGATGCTCAATAGCGATATCTCAGCATTGGGCGTGGCAATTTTGCCGGGGTTTAGCTGGTTGTGCGGATCAAACGCGGCTTTGATTTTTTGCAGTTGCGGATACAGTTCGCCAAAAAACTTAGGCGCGTACTCCGAGCGCACGCCTTTACCGTGCTCGCCCCACAGTAGGCCGTGATATTTTTGTGTTAAGTCAGCCACTTGGTCGGATATCACTCGCACCAGCTTTTCTTGCTCGGGGTCTTTCATGTCGATCGCGGGGCGCACGTGCAGCACACCGGCGTCCACATGGCCGAACATGCCGTAGGCTAAGTTGTGGCTGTCGAGTAAGGCGCGAAACTCCAAAATAAAATCGGCTAAATGTTCGGGCGGTACAGCCGTATCCTCAACAAAGGGTATCGGCCGCGCTTCGCCTTTGGCGTTGCCTAAAAGCCCGACGGCTTTTTTGCGCATGCCCCAAATTTTGCCCACGGCGGCGTTGCCCATGGCCACCGAATAACCGATACGGCCGGTGCTTTCTCGCACTGAGTCGTTCATGGCGTCCAGCGTATCGGTCAGGCGCTTTATGCCCTCGGCTAAGGCCTCGTCGCTGTCGGCGGTGTACTCGACTAAGTTAATGCCTTTAATGTCTTCGCCCGGTACCGGCGGGAAGAACTCGCTCACGCTGTGCCAGACGATATCGTTCATGGCCAGGTTCAGCACTTTAGAGTCTACAGTCTCAATCGATGTAGGGCCGGCTTTCATCAACTCGGTAGCGTCGCGCAGCGCGGCGTTAAAATCCCGGTAGTTAACATTCACCAACGCCGAACACTCGGGGATGGGCAGAACATTCAACTTGGCTTCGGCAATAAAGCCTAAGGTGCCCTCGCTGCCGCACAATACGCTGTTGAGGTTAAATTCGCCCTCGTCGGTGCGGATATGGGCTAAATCGTAGCCGGTAAGGCAACGGTTGAGCTTGGGGAATTTGGCGTCAATTAACGCAGCGTGTTGGCGCTGAATATCGTCCACCAGCCGTACTACATCGCCCACCCGGTCGCTGCGGTTGCGCAGCGCCGCCAGGGCAGTATCGTCCAGGGGCGCCGAGTCGCATACGCTGCCGTCCAGCAATACGGTTTTAAGCTCCAGTACATGGTCGCGGGTTTTGCCGTATAGGCACGAGCCCTGACCCGACGCATCGGTGTTGATCATGCCGCCGATGGTGGCGCGGTTACTGGTGGATAGCTCCGGCGCAAAAAACAATCCGTAAGGTTTTAATGCGGCGTTTAGTTGATCTTTAACCACGCCCGTTTGTACCCGTACCCAGCGCTCGGCCTGGTTAATCTCCAGTATCTGGTTCATGTGGCGGGAGATATCCACCACCAAACCGTCAGTCAGCGATTGGCCGTTGGTGCCGGTGCCACCGCCGCGGGGGCTGAGCACCATCTGCTTAAACTCGTCGCGCTCACTGAGTGTGGCCAAGATCACCAAGTCGTTTATGTTGCGCGGGTACACCACGCCCTGGGGCAGTACCTGATAAATCGAGTTGTCGGTCGCCAGCACCGTGCGGTTAGCGTAATCCGGGTTTAGGTCGCCGGCAAAGCCGCGATCTTGCAGCGCCTCGATAAAGGCTAAATAAACCGATTGGACAGGGGACGTTTCGCGAATACGGGGGATCATAGGGCTCGGAATCAATAGAGAGTGTAGATGCCGGTATTTTACGGGGTCGGGGCGCTTAGAGCCAGCGGCTTTGCGCCCGACCATGCAAACGCTGGAATCTTGCGCAATGCAGCTGGTAAAAGGGCGGCACTACTGCTGGAGGCTTAGGGTTTTGTGTTGCTCTTAATGACCGCGCAGTACGGATAACGCGGATGGCGGCATTTTGGTGATATTGGCGTAATTTTAATGATTTTTTAGGTGTATATCCGGCAATTTGTATCGCTATAGCCCAACCAAAAAACGGATGTGGGTCGCTCCATATTTTTACGCATAATTAAGCATGGCCGTGCCGATATTTCGTTCGCGCGGGCTAAACCCCTTGTTTACCTTTGCCTGTAATGCCCTGTAATGGCGCCTGTCGGTACGCTGTATTAGCGTCGTGGTTTGGTTCCTGCCGGAGAACGACAATGAGTGTTGTCAATGTAGCTGCCTATTGCAGCGGTGATTTTGGGCCAGGGAGGTGTAAAAAGCACATCGCGGACGTGCAAAAAAGCGGTTTAACAACGGTGATTCTGTGGTCGTTGCATGTCGGTCGATCGGGGGATGTGAACCCTTTTGAATGTAAGGCCATTGCGGGCCAAACGTGGGGGGAGCTGGTGTTTAACGATGGCGATGTACGCATCGTGAACGGTGATACCTTTAATCCAGGCAATAATCCTGCGGTGGCCGATTGGCCCCGCGACTTGCTTAAGATGAAACAAAACGGCAGTCAGGTGAGTAAGATTTTTCTCTCGATGGGTGGCTGGGGCGTGTGTGACTTTCAGACTATCGAGTATATGCTGGAACACGGCATGGGCGATTTACTGCGGCGCAATTTTCATACGCTGCGCGAGGCGTTTACCTTCAATGGCGAATGCGTTATTGACGGCATTGATCTGGATAACGAGGAGCCGGTAAAGGCCAGCACCATTACCGATTTTTGCGAGATATTGTTTGAATTGGGCTTTGAGGTGACTTTTTGCCCCTACCGCAACCCCACTGAGTGGCAAGGCTATATGCAAACCTTGTGGGATAAAGGCCACCGGGTCAGTTGGTGGAATTTACAGTGCTACTCGGGCGGCGCCGAAAACCTCGACGAGCTAGAGCCATGGATTAATGCTGTGTCGCAGGTGGTGGGCAAAGGGCGGGGCGCCTCTTATATTGTGGCCGGGCTGGCGGTGCGCGGCGCGAGTGATTCAAATCCACAAGAGTGCCCGTTTGGTTTGGGCGGCGTGTGCGAGTCACTGGCCAGCGTCAGTAAGTACAATTTAGCGGGAGGCTTTTTGTGGAAGTACGATGATGTATTGCACAATACGCAGCCTTGCTCGGGCGCGGTTCCCACCGTGTCAGATTATACCCAAGCTATACGCGACGGGCTCACCAACCAGTGCGCAGTCACCTCTTATGGAGTTGCGGGGTTGGTGTAAGCTTTTATCCGATACGTTACCCAAAAAAAGCCGGATGCCCCCCTTGGTGCATCCGGCTTTTTAGGTTGGGCGTGTATGAGCCTTATTTTATGTTGTTAGTGATCAACCACGGTAAATTCGCCTTGCAACCCAGAGGCGGAATCTTGGGCGATCCAAAGGTTAAACTTACCCGGCTCGGTCACTAACTGCATATCGCGGTTGTGGAACGCGAGTTGGCTGGTGGGCAGGGTGAACGCAACGGTTTTTGATTCGCCGGGCGCCAGGGTTACCCGTTTAAAGCCTTTAAGCTCACGCACCGGGCGGGTGCGACTGCCGACCACATCTTGCACATAAAGCTGAACCACTTCGGTGGCGGCGACTTTACCGGTATTTTTAATCACAGCACTGGCTTTTACCGTGCCGCCCATACTCACTTTTGCGGTTTCGACGTTTAAATCTGAGTAGTCAAAATTGGTGTAGGTTAAGCCGTAACCAAACGGATACTCAGGTGTGTGGCCATAATCTAAGTGGTTAGACGAGTTGCCGGGCACGTGCTGGAATACACCAATTTCGATATCCGCAATACGGGTGTAATTATCATCGGTGGCTGGGCGGCCGGTGGCCATGTGGTTGTAGTACACCGGTATTTGCCCTTCGCCTTTGGGCCAGGTGATGGGCAGGCGACCCACCGGCGAGTAATCGCCGTACAGCACATCAACCAGCGCCGGACCGGCCATGGTGCCTGGGTGCCACGCCATCATAATGGCATCCGATTGTTCGCGAATAGCGCCAAGTTCAATGGGCCGGCCCGCCATAATAACCGTCACTAACGGCTTGCCGGTTTCACTTAAAGCAGTAACCAGCGCTTGTTGCGCACCGGGCAGAGCAATGTCGCCACGGCTGTGACCTTCACCGGATAAAATCGACTCTTCACCGCCTACGTACACAATCACGTCGGCCTTTTTAGCGGCCTTAACCGCGTCTTTAAAGCCTTTGGTGCTTGTGTCGCGGCTGTAGTCTAAACCTTTTACAAAGGTAAACTGGCTGTCGCCACCCAGGTAGTCTTTGAGCGCCGGCACTAAGGGGTGCGAATCTTTTTTGTTGCCGTTGTAAATCCAAGTGCCTAATTGCTCGTGGGGCACATTGGCCAAGGGGCCGATTAAGGCGATTTTGGTTTTTTTGGTGAGCGGTAAAAGGTTGTTGTCGTTTTTAAGCAATACAAAACTCTGACGCGCGGCATCGCGAGCGGCCGCTAAGTGGTCATCGCTTAAAATAATCTCATTGCGGTTGCCCCGTGGGTAGGGGTTATCCCACAAACCTAAACGCATTTTGATGCGCAACATATGACGCACAGCGGTATTGAGTTTTTCTTCGGTAAACTTGCCCTCTTTAATCAGTTCGGGCAGGTGTTTACGGAAGGTGTCAGTGTGCATCTCAAAGTCGACACCGCCATTCGCGGTAAGCTCGGCGGCGTGTTTTGCATCGCGCGCGTAGCCGTGGGGAATCATTTCCATCACCGCGTTCCAGTCGCTCACCACAAAACCATCAAAGCCCCATTCATCGCGCAAGATGGTTTTTAGGGCAAAGTCGTTGGCGGTAGCGGGCACATCGTTGAGCGTGTTGTACGAGCTCATAACCGTCATTAGGCCAGCATCGACGTTGGCTTTAAACGGTGGCAGGTACATGTCCCGCAAGGTCGCTTCGGGAATGTAGGCGGCGTTGTAATCGCGGCCGCCCTCGGCTGCGCCGTAGCCGACAAAGTGCTTGGCCGAGGCGGCCATGGCGTCGGTGCGGGTGGGGTCGTCGGTTTGAAAACCGCGGGTCATGGCAACGCCCAAGGTCGAGGTCAGGTACGGATCTTCACCCAGAGTTTCGGCGATACGGCCCCAGCGCGGGTCGTGCGAGATATCAATCATCGGCGCAAACGTCCAGCGGATACCGTCGGCGGTGGCTTCTTCGGCGGCCACGCGCGCGCCTTGCTCAATCAGTTCGGGGTTCCAGCTGGCGGCCTGACCCAGTGGGATCGGGAAGATGGTCTCGTAGCCGTGAATAACGTCCTGTCCAAAAATAAGCGGGATACCATTGCGGCTTTCTTCTACGGCTAATTTTTGCAAGTCGGCAAAGGCGTTGCCTTCGGCGGAGGAGAAGTTAACGTTTAAAAAACCGCCCACTTCACCATCGCGAATTTGCTGTTTGATATCGGCGAGTGATTCACCACTGTACATACCAAAGTCGCGCAGCGCGAGCTGGCCGATTTTTTCTTTTTGCGTCATTTTGCCCAGCAGCGCATCGATGCGCTGTTCGATCTCGGCATCGGTGGCGGCCTGTGCCAGTGGCACGGCTGCGATAAGCGCCGGCAAGCAATAGGTTAAGAGTTTTTTCATGGTGGACTCCATACTTCTAAAAAATGTGCCTAAGCACTGTGTTATTAAGGCGCGCTAACGCGCAGCCAGTTAAAATTCCAGCTGCCGGCTAATGCTTTAACCCGCAGGGTGTGCTCGCCGGCGGGCAGCGTGATGCTGTGGTTGACGCTTTGCCACGCTTGCCAACCGCCGGTGTCGGGCACCGCGACGGTATCGAGTGTGTTATCGCCAAGCAGAAGGCTAAAGCCATCGGAGCCGCCAGCGCTCGCTAGCCGGTACTCGATGGTGTAGGTGCCTGCGGCTTCAATCGTCACAAGGTAGTCGAGCCAGTCGCCGGTATCGATGTAACCAATGTTGTGGCCGCCGCCGGCATCGCTGGTGGTTTCGAGTTGCACGCCACTCATGGCGCTGAAGTGTTCGGCTTGAACCGTACCGGGCAAAGCGCTGGCTACGGTAGTGGTGGCAACACTCGTCGATGGGTAGCTCTCGGCGTCGCCTGCGTAGCTACTGATTTGGTAGTAGGTGGTTTGCTCGGGTGCGGTACTATCCAGATACTGTAAGTTGTCCACTTGGGCGATAAGCTCTCCGGCGCTACCGACAACGGTACTGCGGTAAATGCGGTAACCTTCAACGCCGGGCTCAACACTGGCGCTCCAGCTCAGCTGGTTACCGCCGTCGGTTTCTACCAGTGTGACATTGCTGGGCGGGTTTTTTAGGGAAAACAGTTCGGGCGCTTGCTCGGTGGTGAGCCAGTGCTTGAGCTCGGTATGAACATCGTAGTCGAGCGAGCCAAACTCGTTAAATAGCGCTTCGATCTCGGCCATTGAGGCAGTGTTAAAATCGAGTTGCGGCAGCGCATTACCGGTTATGTCCTCGCCATCGACAGGCTGAGTGGGCACCAAATACATTTCGGCCCAGGCATCGGTGCTGCCGTTGTCTTTAAATACGCCGCTAAACTGATATTGCTCGCCGCCGGTCAAGCTCACTTTTTGGTAAAGCCCGCCATTGCTTACGCTGGCGCTGGTTAAGCGCAGCGCGGTGCCATTTCCACCGCTGGGGATGTGCTCGGTTTGATTAAACTCGAGATTCACCGGGGCCCCGGCCGTCCAGGCTGTCCAGCCGCTGTTGTCATTAAACTCGCCGTTGCTTAATAGCTCGGTGGCGGTTTCGTGCGCTCGTAGGCTTATGCTGTCGAGGCTGACATCCAGGCTGCCAGCGTCGCAGCAGGCGCCGGCTTTAATCACCAGGTAGTAATCCTGCGTACCTTCGCCGGGTGCGGTAACGGTCGGCGTCGAGGTGCCGCAAGCGGCACTAAAAGTGCTATCCCAACCGGCGCAGGCCCAGGTGTCGGCTTTGGCCAGTAGCCCCAGGCTGGCTTGGTTTGTCACCATGCCCCAGGTGCCGTTGCCTTGACCACCGGTATTGCTGAGCACTTTGTAGGCCCAGCTGGTGGCGGCCCACCCGTGTTGCGCGTAAGTGTCATAAGTGGCGCGGGCGATTTTGCCGCCCAGCTCGCCGCCTAAACCGGTCCAGGGCTGAAACTCGCCGATTAAAAAAGGCGTGTTCAGTGCGCTTAAGCGTGCCTGCCACTCACACACACCGCCAGTGCCGTTAATGCCGCAGGTTAGCCAATCGCGGTGTACCTGGTAGCCGATTTCACCCCAGCCAAAAATACCGGGGTAAAAGTGCATCTCAAAGGCGACGTTTTCCATGCCGCGGTCGGCAGGGTTGCCGTAGGCATCAATGCCCTGGCTGTGACCGGGTAAAATAATAACGTGCTCTTGGTCGATCTCGCGTACTTTGTGGTAAAGCGACTCAATGTTATCGGCAAGCGTCTCTGGCGTGGTGCCCCACGGCTCATTTAACAGGCCGTAACCGGCAACGGTATCGCTGGTTTTATAACGCTCGGCAATTTGTTGCCAAAGCCAGGCCGTGCGATCCTGATAGTAAGCCGCATCTTGGCCGTTGCCGCCATCCCAGTACCAGTTTTGCTCGGCGCAGCCAGAGTGATGCTCCCAACCTTGAGCGCCCACGGCGCCGTGTAAATCTAAGATCACGTACATATCGCGGGATTCGGCCTCGCTGATGGCCCGGTCGAGATACTCCCAGGCATCGCTGCGCAGCGTATAGGGGTTGGCCTCGTCTTCAATCAGGTTCCACATAAAAGGTACACGCACGACGTTGAGACCAAACTCGGCCATCTGATCCCAGTCGCGCTCGGTGATCCAGTTATCGCGAAACAGCTCCATTAACCGCTCGCGCTCGGCGGTGCCAAAGCGTTGATCAAACACGCCTTCTAAGGTGCACTGGTCGTTTACGGCGTCGGTGCTCTGGCCCATCATCCAAAACTCTTGCAGCAGCCAGTTACCGAGGTTGGTGCCTTTTAGCGCAATCGGAGTGCCGTCGGCTTGGACCCACTGCGTACCTTGAGCACTTAGCCTTGTGAGCGCGTTAGTGTCGGAAGAGTTGCTAGATGCTTGGCTGCTGGATTCCGAGCTCGATATAGAGCTAGTGGAACTGCTGGTTATTGCGCTGCTTGAGCTGTTGGTGGTCGGCGTGTCGCCTCCACTACCACCGCCACAGCCGGCTAGGGTTGCGCTCAACAAAGCGATTGTAACCGAGCGCCAATGTCGGCGGTTAATCATCGGATGGGTCATAGAAGGTCTCGCTATTATTGTTTGACAGTAATGCCTGATTAGACCGGTATTGTTACTTGTGCGTATGGGGGCGTCGTCTCATATTGCAGAGATAAAAGTGGGAAGGACGTATCGCTATAGCGAGGCGGCGTTAAGGCAATATTAAGCTGGCGCCACTTAGCACTTGCTGGCGCGCTCACTATTTACGACCTTTTTGCCGGGTGCTGACTTGTCAGGGTTAGTCGAACTTGGCCCACTTTATGGCTTTGGCAATAGTGGTATGGGTAGCGGAGGTAAGTGCTTAGATCGGGGCTGTGTATTAAGAGGAGCCTTTTCCCATAAAGGGGTTTGACGCACCGCCGCTTTTGGGCTCGCCAGAGTGTTGCTCACGGTACTGTGACGGCGTCACACCTTCGACGCGCTTAAAGAAAGTGTTGAATACAGATTTGCTATTAAATCCTACTTCATAATAGATTTCGGTGATTGTCTTATTGGCTAGGGCCGGGTCGCGCAATTGCAGCTTGGCATCTTCAATGCGGTAGCTATTAATAAACTCGTAAAAGTTTAGGTGGAAGTCTTGCTTAATAATTTGGGATAACCGCTTGGTAGGCAGTTGCAGCTCTGTTGCTAATCGATCAATGGTGATATCTGGTTGCGTGTAGACCTTGCTACTCGCCATCACCGCTTTGATGTGTTCGATGTGGGCTTTATCTTCTTGGGGGGCGTTATCATCCGCTCGCGGCGTGTGTGGGCGCTCGTTGATGGCCGCCACCGAGGTGAACAGGGTGAACTTTAATGATATCAGTACGTTAAGTACGATAAAGGTTAAGTAATAAGCAGACAGCCCGACAATATTGAGTAGATCTAAATTAAAGTCATCGATTATTAACCCGTGTAGCTTAAGGGAAAGCAATACGGCGTCCCAACTGAACAGCGCCAGAAAGCTCACGAGCATCACTTTAAGCCAAGCGACATCGCGCTTGTTTAGGTTGGCAAATACGTTTTTAAGTTGCTCGCCATAAGCAAAGGCCAGCTTGATGCACAGCAGGGCGTACACCACGCGAATAAAGCGGCCAGCAGCATCAAAGTAGAGGTAGGGAGCCGAATAGGCAATGTGCTGAGTCTCCACCAGCATTTCGCGGCGCTCGTAATCTTGCAGGTAAAAAGAAAACAGCATATGAAAAAAGTACAGCACAACGGGTAGGGCGTGCAGTAAGTGTATGCGTTTGAGTTCAAAGTCTTTATAAAGCAACGAGCGGACAAATAAATACAGCAACGGACCGTCTAAAAAGTAGGCATAACTGCCTAAAAAGAACATATTGGGTGAGACATCCAGCAGCCAGATACGAAATTGTTTGCCCCAAAAGGTCAGCTCGTGCAGAGGGATGAAGATATGACAGAGTAAAAAACCGATAAAAAACGCCGTACTAAGGGCTTTATCTTTGTTGGTGGCGCTAAGCAATAGTGCAAAAAGTAAACACTCAAAAGCCGTAAGAATTAACACTAAGTCGTGAAAATTAAAGAGCACTGTATCCATGGTGTTTTACTTGCCTATTATTATGCACGCTAAGTTGTGTCGCTTATTCTAGCAATAAGTGACCAGTTATGATGCGTAAGCGCATCAAAAAATATAATTTATTGTTATCTAATGTTTGTTACTCAATAACGTGTAGATTCGACTTTATCCCACCCAGCTCAGTGTCTGCAAGGGGTTCGACTTAGTCCGAACCCCGTTTGAGCATGCTAATACCACCAGCACCAGGTTATTTTGCTATCCGAACCAGTTTCTAAGGTTACCCGAACGACGAACTCTGGTTGGGAGAATAATTTGTCCTCGGTCACTCAGTATTCAAGTGCTAATGCCTGTAGGTTAAATTTAGTTAAGTTGCTTCGGGGCGAATTAGCGGACGGTTACGTTAAGCGCGAGATAAAGATCTGTAATAAGTAGCGCCTGCACCGTCAAAGGTTGGGTAATGAGTAAACAACAATAATGAGTAAATAAGAGGAAGTATAGCTATGCATATTAAACACCCATTGGCGTTAGCGGTTGGGTTGGTTGTGGCCACAGGCAGTACCGCTCACGTTTATGCCCAGAACAACTCCGGTGAAGCCTATTCAACGCGGATGCTGGAAGAGGTGGTGGTAACCGCGGAGCGCCGTTCGGCCGACTTGCAGAGCACACCCATTGCCGTGACCGCTTTAACTCAAGAGACTCTGGTAGAAAACGACATCCTGGATGTGACCGACATGACGGGTTTTGTGCCCAACTTGGTGGTGTCAGGGCAAGAGGAACAGTCGGATATTAAAATCTATATTCGCGGTGTCGGCACCAATAACCCCACAGAAACTGGTGACCAAGGTGTGGGGGTGTATGTTGATGGCGTTTACGCGGCCAGAGCTCAGGGGGCCCTGGCGCTGATGTACGACCTGGAAAACGTACAAGTATTGCGTGGCCCACAGGGCACACTGTTTGGCCGTAACAACACCGGTGGTGCTTTACTGCTGCAAACCGTTAAGCCTGGCCACGAGTTTGAGGGTAATTTTCAAACCACGTACGGCAACTACAACCGCCAGCAGGTGTCGGGCGCGGTGACCTTACCCGTGTTGGATAACCTGTCTTTCCGGGTGGCTGGCTACTCCGATCAGGACGACGGCTGGGTTAACCCCATTAGTGCAGATCCGCGTGGCACTGAGCATAACTTTTCGGGTATCGAGACTGGGCGTTCGGCTAATGTTGGCCTTAAGTTAAACAATACTGATGTGCGCTCGGCGCGTATTACCGGTCTGTGGGATATTGCCGACAGCTTGTCGTGGACCTTGTCGTTTGAAACTTTTACCGATAACGGCAACGGCGGCATTTTGCTTAATCCGGTTTTGGTTGAACAAGATAACTTCGACTCCTTTATTGACTCGCCTGTGGCACTCGAGCTGCAAAGTGATGTGTGGCGCTCTACCGTGAGTTATGACATTAGCGATAACCTCAATCTAGAGTACATCGCGGGTGTGAGTGATCTGCACCGCGAGCAAGTGGTCGACCAGGATGCTGGCGTCACTTCTCGTTTTCAAGAGGGGCGTACTGAGTATCAAAATTCGAGCGCGGAGAGTCACGAGCTCAAACTGCAAAATATTGACGGCGATGTACTGGAGTGGGTAATCGGCGCTTACTACTTTGAAGAAGAAACCGCCATTCGCTTTGACTTTGATGGCCAGGGCAGCTGGTTACAGGGGGGCAATACCTTTATTCAGTCTGCACGTGGTACTGAGTCTGCTGCCGCTTATGCGCAGGCCACATGGCACGTCACTGATCAACTATCGCTCACCGGTGGTGTGCGCTATACCGATGATCTTAAGTACGATCGCGGCGGACGCAATATTCAAGATTGCGAGAATGAATTTATTCGCCCTACGTTGGGTGGTGAAAACCTATCTATTTTTGAGGACTTCTTGAACAACACGACCGGTGCGGAGGGGCCAGATGGTTTAGACGATTATACCGGTCGCGAGCGCACCCGAGGTCAGTGCGCCGCGACTTTGCGTAATGACGTCGAGAGCGAAGACGATCAGTTTACGTACTTGGCCCGCGCCAGCTATGAGTGGGATGAGTCAATGGTGTACGCCAGTGTTAGCACCGGCTATCGCGCCGGTGTTATCCAAGATGGTGGCCAGTCAACGAAGCCGGAAAACAGTACCAGTTACGAAGTGGGTTATAAATATCAAAGTGGTCCAATACGGTTAAATACCGCGGCATTTTTTATGCAGTATGACGACTTGATTCGTTCGGGTTTTGACGAAGATCTTAACCAGATTGTTAACTCCAACGTCGCCGGCGCCGAAATATCCGGTATTGAGGCGGAGCTCACTTGGGTAATTGGTAGCGGTGGTCAATTGGATATTGGTGGTGGCTACTTAAACGCTGAGTACACTGACTATGTGGTTGATGGTGCCGGTTTCGGTACAAATCTGAATCCTATTATTGGTCCCGATGGCGAGCCGACGGGATTTTATGACTTGGCTGGTAATACCTTGCCTCAATCTCCCGAGTTTAGCCTCAATACCACGTTCCGGTGGGACTTTGAGACCACCGTTGGCTTAATCACGCCTCGTATAAATGTGCGCTATGTGGATGATGTCTTCTTCCGCGATCAAAATGAAAACGGGGCGCCGATCAACAACATTATTAACGACCAAGAGCAAACCGGTTTCTACTGGGGCAACCCGGCCGGCCAAGAGGCTTACACCAAAGTCAATGTAGGTGTAACGCTTGATCCGGGCGAAAACTGGTCGGTGGATTTATTTGTTAATAACGCCACTGACGAGATGACCAAATCCAGTGCCTCGGTTGATAACAACACAGCTGCAGGTTTTCCTGGGCGTTACGCTTCACCACGCACCTATGGCGTAAGAGTGAGTGCGAACTTTTAAATAACCACGATCGCCACTGGCGGCTTAAATATCGCAGCCGCCAGATTACATAACAATGATGCGAGTTATAAAAGGTTAGTGACTATGAAAAATACAGTATTTGGACCAAATCAATTGCGTCGCACAAAAAATCATAGCGTTGCGGCAAGCTCGATCGTGCTCGCAGCGGTTCTAGGTTTAAGCGCTTGCGGAGGTAGCTCCGGCCCCGAAACCGTTACGCCGGTGCCGCCTGCCGTCGAGTCGCCCGACGCGGGCGCAGAAGATTTCAGCATGCTAAAAGCCGATGGCACCATGTGGGTTAATCAGGCCGAGCAGAAAGTCTCTCTGCGTGGTATTAACATCGGTAACTGGCTTAGCATGGAGTTGTGGATGTTTGATAACGGTGAAAATCCGTTGGGTGAAGAAATTCCGGATCAATGCTCATTAGAAAATAAGCTGACCGAGCGCTTTGGTGAATCCGAGAAAGATCGGCTGATTAAATTGCACCGTGATAGCTGGTTTACCGAGGCTGATTGGGATGTGATTGCCGAGGCTGGTTTTAACATTGTGCGGATTCCGTTTCCCTACAGTGTGATTGAAAACGACGACCAACCAATGACCCTAAACCCCGATGCTTGGGAATACTTAGATTGGGCCGTGGCCGAAGCCAAAAAGCGTGACATTTACGTTGTCCTGGATTTGCACGGTGCTGTGGGTGGTCAAGGTGAAGAGCAGCACACCGGTTGTGAAGGGCAAAACTTACTGTGGGAGAGTGACGAGTACCGCGAGCGCACTAAATGGTTGTGGGGCGAAATTGCGAAACACTATAAAGGTGAATCGGCCGTGGCAGGCTATGGCTTGTTAAATGAGCCCTGGGGCACTGATTCGGCTACTTTGCGCGATTTTTTGGTCGAGCTGTACGACGAAGTGCGCGCTTATGATGAAGAGCACGTGGTTATTCTGGCCGCTCACAACTCCGACGGTATATCGGCGTACGGTGACCCGCTGGATTACGGTATGGAGAACGTCGCGTTTGAGCCACACTTTTATCCGGGGCTTTTTGGCGCGGGCGAGATCGGCTACAGCGTTCACCGCGATTGGTTAACGTGCGGAGAAAATGGCGATTCCGGCGTATGCGACTGGGCCAATCGGGCGCGAAAGGTTTATACCCCAATGCTTGTCGGCGAGATGCAGCCGTGGAATGGCTTAGGGGCGATGGGAGGTGAGATTACCCGCGCAACGTTCGATACCTATAACGACCTCAACTGGGCCGGCACGGCGTGGTCCTACAAAGTGGCGACTGCCTCGGGCGGTCTGGGTAATGGTACATGGGGTTATGTGACCAACAATGGCAATCAGCTCGTAACCAAAGCACAAACCTGGGGGTGCCCCGGCTGGGAGGCCACTTTTGCCAATGCCTGTGATGTGCCGGCAACCAGTACCACACCGTACGAAGGTGAAGGCACTAAGACGATGTACCTAGTGTTAAAAACCGGTGGTTTTAACGGTGTCGATGTTGTGTACGACAGTATTCAATTACAAAAAGACTCCGATGGCAGTAATCTTGTGGTGAATGGCGAATTTGGCGCAGGCTCTGAGTCTAGCTGGACGGAAGTGTCGCTCTGGGGTGATCCGCGCGAGTACGATCTGGATTATGCCGCCGGCGAGTTTGCCGGAAGCGATACCGGCGCCGCTTTGCATGTCACATCGCCCGCTGGCAGCCACGCCATGCTGTATCAGGCGGTAGAGGTCGAGGGCGGTGAATCTTATACCTTGTCGGGTAAATTTAAAGATTTGGGCAGCAGCGATACTTGGGCCGAGATCTATTTGGTACCCGATATGCCTCAGGAGTGGGTCGATGTGACCGGCCGTGCGATTCCGAGCGTGAATGTTAATTCGTCATCGGTCGAAGAAATTGAAAACTACTTTAGTTTCTTTGCTATTAATGAGATGGATTACGTGGTGAATAACTGGGTGAAAGACTCGTTAACCTCCGACGAGCCTGCCACGATATTTACCAACATCCCTGGCAAGGCTTCCAATTTATTATTGGATGTTACGGATACCAATGTAACGCTAAGCTGGGATAGTGCCGAAGGCGAAGTGGTGGGTTATAACGTGTACCGGTCATTGGCGCCGCGCTCTGGTTTTGAAAAAATTGCCTCGGTTGAAGCAAACCGTTACAGCGACGACACCGTGACCTCTGGCACTACGTATTACTATTACGTGGCCGCTTACAACGACACTGATGAAGGGTACGCCAGCGATATTGTGGCCAGTGGTGAAACCTTTTATACCGTACCTTCTAAAATTGAAGCCGAAAGCTACTCGGCAGCGCACCCAGGTGTGCAAACCGAGACTGCGGGTGATGAAGGTGGTGGCTTTAACATTGGTAGTTTCGAGACTGGATACTGGGTCGATTACGATATTAATGTGCCCTCTGCAGGTAGCTATATCATGGACTTCCGTTTGGCTAGTCAGGTAGGCAGCGTACAGTTTGAGGTAATAATCGAAGATCAGGTTGTCACCACCGTCACCGTACCAAATACCGATGGTTGGCAGTCATACCAAACCCTTAGTTACGATGTTGAATTGCCTGAAGGGCGATCTACTTTGCGTTTACGCTCGATTGATAACCAGTGGAACTTAAACTGGTTTGAGGTCAAAAATCCTTAGTACTAATCATCCTGCCGCTCCATTTTGAGGGCGGCAGGTTTGGTGATGCGCGATGCGCATAAAGTTCTTTGGTGAAATTAGTTTAGGGCGAGATCTGTGTGAAATGGCTCGTTAGCTAAGCTTTGTGATTTCGTGGTATCAGTTACTTTTAACGCTTCGCCGAACACATAACGTATAAATGAGGCTTGTTATGAAGTATTCAATAAAAAATGTAGAGCAGATATCCGCTCTTAGTTCTCGCATTAAAAGGTGGCTCTCGGCCGTATTGATTTTAAGTGGAGTTTTTTTTAGCGCTACCAGCCAAGCTCAGTATGTACACACCCAAGGCACGGATATTGTCGATGAGAATGGTCAGCCGCTGTACTTTAGCGGTATTAACCTAGGGAACTGGTTGTTGTGGGAAGGTTATCTTATGATGGGTGATTTTAATTATCGTACCCATTCACAGTTTTTCGACTCACTTAGTGCTGCGTTTGGTAGTACCGCTAAAGCGGCAGAGTTTGAGCACCAGTGGCGCTTAAACTACGTTGACGATAAAGCCATTGCCGACCTAAAAGCGCTGGGTTTTAACTCGGTACGCGTGCCGTTTCACTACAATATGTTTTGGCGTAATGGTGAGCTAAGTGATCACGGATTTCAGTACTTTGATCGTCTGATTGAATCCTGCCGTACTCATGGCTTGTATGTGTTGTTGGATATGCACGCTGCACCAGGCTACCAAAACCCAGGTGATCACGCGGATAACGTCAACTCCAACGCAAGCCAGCCGCGCGATAGCGTAACCTTCTGGGACGGTAATAACGTAAATATTGCCGCCTCTGTATGGCGCCATATTGCCGATCGTTACAAAAACGAGCCCGTGGTGTGGGGGTACGACTTAATCAATGAGCCAGTGCCGCAAGCAGGCCGCGAGTTTGAATTGTTGGGCTCACTGATTACGATGCGCAATGCTATTCGTGAAGTGGACAATAACCATATTGTTGTGGCCGAAGGCTCATGGTGGGGTTCCGATTTAACCAAAATCGACTGGAGCGATCCACAAGTTCAGGCGCAAACCGGTGTCAGCTCACAGTGGGACAATAATTTGGTGTATCAGATCCATCATTACGGTCCGGTGTCGAGCACCCAGGGGCGTGAGGATATTACCAATAATCTAGGTATTCCTTTGATTATCGGTGAGTATGGTGAAACCGACGAAGGCAACCTTAAAGCAATCACAGATTGGGCTAAAAATGAGCTTGCCGGGTATTATCCGTGGTCGTTTAAGAAAATGTCTCACGATAAAACATTGTGGACGATCCCACCTAATGCCGATTACAACACGGTAAAAGCGTTTATCAATAACGGCGGAAATCCACCGACACACTTGTACGATTCGATGATTAGCTTCGCGCAAAACAATATTCGCAACGGCCACGCTAGCTACACTTGGCATCAGGGTTTTTACAACGGCATTAAGCCTAGCGCCGGCACCACTGAGCCGCCTGAGCCCGAGCCAAATTGTGACGATGCTGCCACCAGTGTTTTGCCCGCTCGTATTGAGGCAGAAACCTTTTGTGACTCAAGCGGATTAACCACCGAGGCAACCGGCGATGTTGATGGCGGCGAGAATGTGGGGTTTATCTCTGCTGGGAACTGGGCCGAGTACAATATTAATGTGCCTGTTGCGGGAACCTACACCGTTAACCTACGGGTCGCGGGTGAAGCAACCTCGGGCCAAATAGATGTGCTGTTAGGTGAAGCGCATGTGGCGAGCGTAACAACCCCAGTCACCGGTGGCTGGCAAACCTATCAAACGGTCAGCCAAACAGTTGATTTGGTGGCTGGTGCTAATCGTTTGCGGCTTAATTTTGTTACCGGAGGCTTTAATCTTAACTGGGTGGCGTTCGATCAGGGCGCGACCAACCCAGACCCAACTGACCCTTGCGAAAACCAGTCCTTACCCTTGCCGGGTAAAATCGAGGCCGAAGACTACTGCGCAATGCAGGGGGTTCAAACCGAGGCCACTGCCGATCAAGGTGGCGGTGAGAATATCGGCTGGATCGACAGCGGCGACTGGACAGAATATGGGGTGAACGTAAGCCAGGCCACTAATCTGGTGGTCGATGCCCGTATTGCCAGCCAAAATGGTGGCGGCCGGTTAGAGTTAATCGTTGATGGCAATAATGTTGGCGGTGTGGATGTGTCCAGCACCGGTGGCTGGCAGAGCTGGCAAACACTGTCGTTGCCAATCACTTTAAGCGCAGGTGATCATACGCTGCGTATGAGGTTTCCCAGTGGTGGGTTTAACCTTAATTGGGTAGGCTTTACCAACGATACGACAACACCGGTGACTGAGCTAGAGCCGGGTACCTATTACATTACCAATGAGGCATCGGGCAAAGCGCTCGATGTGTCAGGCGTGTCTTCTAGTAACGGAGCGAATGTTCACCAGTGGGCTTATGGTGGTGGTTTAAACCAACAGTGGATCGCCGAGCCCGTTGGAGAGGAAACCTTTGAGCTGATCAGCTTAAACAGTGGCTCATGTTTAGATGCCGATAGCGGTGGCGATAATGTTCATCAGTGGGCTTGCGAGCATAACAGTAATCAGCGCTGGTTAGTCGAGCAGCAAAACGCTGGTAATTATACGATTCGCACTGAAACAGGTGGTGAGGCCCTCGAGGTTGTTAGTGGTAGCTTTGAGGATGGGGCGAACGTTCGCACCGCTACCATTGCAAATCAGAATCGCCAGCTGTGGCGATTTAACGTCGTGCAATAACTGGCTACAGAAGATAGCTGGTTTTTTTGGTCATGTTTTTTAACTGACATTGATCCTCAGGACTCTCCTCTTGGCATGATGTTGATTTGACTCTTAACCTTGTTAAGGGTCTTTTTTTTGTTTGTGATTACGAGCTTTTGAGTCGCCGCTGCAGTAACAAAATTTCAAAATGTAACACCAGGCATCATGGTTTTTATCTTGGCGCTCGGTATTGTGATAAGCCGTAAATATAAGATCAAGCGCAATCTTCTAAGTCGTAAATGAACCTGCTTGTGAAAGGGATTGGGACTCGATTGGGATATGCTGGACTCCTAACGGTCGACATTACCAAAACCTTTTAGAGTTAGAGCTGGCGAGCTGAGATAAGCTTAAAATAGCCGTATTCTTTAGTTTTGTCTGATCTCCTTGGTTGTGCTCCTTGATAATTTAACTTCTCCTAAATTCTAAGAAGGGCCTAAAAAGGCCCCGTAGGGCCTATGACTGAAAATAATAATAGACGGGACGCCCACTATGAGCGCTATAGCTTACTTAACAGTAAACTCAGTCTTTAATCCGTCGGCCGCATTGGGCGCAATCCAGAGGTTAAAATTACCTGGTTCGGTCACGAGCTCCATCTCCGGATTGTGAAAGGCCAAGTCTTGGGTATTTAGGGTAAAACTAACCGTTGTCGATTCGCCGGCAGCGAGTGTGACTCGCTCAAAACCTTTAAGCTCACGCACGGGGCGGGTGTAGCTGCCTACAACGTCTTGTACGTAAAGCTGAACAACTTCTGTGGCGGTGACTTTACCGGTGTTTTGGATTACGGCGCTGGCAGTGATATCGCCGCCCATTGGGATAGTGTTGTTGCTTAGAGTGATTTTACTGTAGGTAAAATCACTGTAGGTTAAGCCATAACCAAAAGGAAACTCAGGCGTGTGACCGTAATCTAAATGGTTGGATGAGTTTCCCGGCTGATGTTGAAACACCCCAATCTCTATATCAGCAATACGCGTGTAGTTCTCGTCTGTTGCTGGACGACCCGTGGCCATATGATTGTAATACACCGGAATTTGCCCTTCCCCTTTGGGCCAAGATAGTGGCAGGCGACCTACCGGCGAGTAATCGCCATACAGTACATCAACCATCGCGGGGCCCGCCATGGTGCCTGGGTGCCAGAGCATCATTAACGCGTCGGACTCATCCAGTACTTCACCCAAAGCAATCGGTCGGCCGGCCATAATTAAGGTCACCAGCGGCTTGCCGGTGTCACTGAGTGCTTTAAACAGTGCCTTTTGTGCGCCGGGTAAACTGATGTCGCCCCGGCTGTGGCCTTCACCGCTAAGAATGGATTCTTCGCCACCGATAAACACAACTACATCGGCTTTCTTGGCCGCTGTAATGGCCGTACCAAAGCCTTTGGTATCGGTATCGCGGCTGTAGGCGAGGCCGGGCGCAACGATAAAGTGGTTGTCATCGCCCAGGTAATCTTTAAGCGCGGGAATAAACGGGGAGGAATCGTCTTTATTACCGTCGTAAATCCAAGTGCCGAGTTGCTCGTGGGGTACGTTGCTGAGCGGGCCGATAACCGCGATGGTTTGTTTTTTGTTAAGGGGTAGTAACGATTTTTCGTTTTTAAGCAGTACAAAGCTCTCGCGCGCGGCGGAGCGGGCAGCGGCCTTAAAGTGATCGTTCAAAATAACTTCTTTGCTATTGCCGCGGGGGTAGGGGGCGCGCCACAAACCCAAGCGCATTTTGATGCGCAGCATGCGCCGCACGGCGGTGTCCAGCTCGGCCTGGGTGAACTTGCCTTCATCTATTAGCTGGGCTAAAAATCGGTCATAAGTATCGGTGTACATTTCAAAGTCGATACCACCGTGTATGGCAAGCTCGGCGGCGTGTTTGTCGTCGCGGGCGTAACCGTGGGGAATCATCTCAAGCACCGCGTTCCAATCGCTAACCACAAAGCCATCAAAGTCCCACTCGTCCCGCAATATTTGCTTTAAGGCAAATTTGTTGGCGGTGGCGGGGATGTCGTTGAGGGTATTGTACGAGCTCATGATAGTCATGAGGCCGGCATCAACATTGGCTTTAAACGGTGGCAGGTAAATATCTCGTAGAGTGTTCTCACTAATATAAGCTGCGTTGTAATCGCGTCCACCTTCAGCAGCGCCATAGCCCACAAAGTGTTTGGCTGAGGCGGCCATTGCGCTTGGCTGAGTTGGATCGTCCGTCTGAAAGCCTCGAGTCATTGCTACGCCCAGTACTGAGGTTAAATAGGGGTCTTCACCAAGTGACTCGGCGATGCGGCCCCAGCGCGGATCGCGAGCAATATCGATCATGGGGACGAAAGTCCATCGAATGCCCACCGAGGTGGCCTCTTCGGCGGCGATACGAGCGCCCTGTTCAATCAGGTCGGCATTCCAGCTCGCCGCTTGTCCGAGGGGAATTGGGAAAATGGTCTTATAGCCGTGAATGACGTCTTGGCCAAAAATCAGAGGAATACCGTGTGGACTCTCTTCTACCGCAATTTTTTGCAGATTGGTAAATACTTGATTATCGTATTTAAAATTGGTGTTTAAAAAGCCACCAATTCGACCATCGCGAATTCGCTGCTTTACTTCGTTCAGCGCTTTTTCGTCGTACATGCTGTAATCACGCAGAGCCAATTGACCGATTTTTTCGGTTAGGCTCATTTGCGCTATTAACGTATCGATACGGCTTTCGATCTCGGCGTCAGTAGGTGCAGAAAATGCGAACGGTGCCAATGCCAGCAGCGCGGGCAAGCAGCAAGATAGTAGTTTATTCATATCACACTCCGAATTGTTTTGTTTATGTGAGGTCAGACGGAGTCAATATAAGCGCCAAACACTAAGCTGTCGTACGGGTAAAGGTATTCGAACCTATTATTTTTTTCTGTGAGTACGAGCACCATCAAACTAATGAAAGGCCACCGCCTAAGAGTTATTTAATCAGTTCTAAGTAGTGGCTTATAGCACATACACGGAGTCATTCTGAGGTGTTTAGGCTTGGTAATTGATGTCTCGCGCAGTACTAAGTGTTCGTTTGGTTTGTTTGTAAGTTGTTGAAAATAATAGATAATTGTTTTTATTTTTCGGGTTCGTATTAATCCGAACGCCTCTTTGTTAAAAAACGTTGTTTAGATCCCGCTATTCGAACGACAACCGTTTGGGGTGATCGTTATTCTCGTTGCCAGAATCTTACTGGGCCGATTACCTTAATCGGTGCGATGCGTGACGCTTAATAATAATGAGCCAGTAGACTAATTTTGCCGTTGGCGGCATCAGTCGGCGCAAGGCCGGATCGCGAGGATGGACTATGAAGTTAAAGCTATTGGCAGCGGTATTGATAGTATGGCTAACAAGTTGCGGCGGAGGCGAGTCAAGTAGCCCGGGATCAACAGGCGCTGGCGATGACTCCGATACGGGGTCTGCGGAGTCATCATCAGTGATGTTTAGTAACGTAACCAAAGCCTCGGGCATTGACTTTCTGGCTGGATTTCAGTCGTCTAAAGGGATCACCGATGTTATGAAATATTGCGGCGGCGTGGCGGCCGGCGATGTAGATGGAGATGGCCTGACGGATCTGTTTTTTATTAAGGGGGATATTGACCGCCCCAGCCTGTATCAAAACCTCGGCAATAATCAGTACCGTGACATTACCCAAAGCGTCAATATTGAAATTTCCGACCACAAAGGTTGTGGCCCCATGTTCGCGGATGTGAATGGCGATGGATGGCTGGATCTTTTTATTGGCGGTATTGGCGGTGATCCTAGCTACCTTCTTATTCAGCAACGCGACGAGGTTGGGGATATTCGCTTCGTTGATAAAACCGAGCAGTTTGGCCTGGCGGAGTTGCAGCTAAGCAATACTGTTTCAGCCTCATTTGGGGATTACGACGGCGACGGTTGGCTTGATATGTTTCTGGGGCATTGGGGCACCGATAAAAGTAAGCGCAAGCAGCACTTGTGGCGCAACATTCATGGCGAGCGCTTTGTAAACGTCACGCAAGAAGCCGGTTTGGCGGCGTATATGGTTCCTCCTCCGAGTAAGGATGCGGTGTTGGGTGACGGTGTTGATTACAGTTTTTCGGGTGCTTTTAGTGATGTCAATAACGATAATTGTCCCGACCTCTTGGTTGTGGGCGATTTTGCCACGTCGCAGGTTTTTATTAATCGGTGTGATGGCGTGTTTGAAAAATACGCAACCAGTGTGATCGACGTTGCCAACGGTATGGGCGCGGCGACAGGCGATTTGGATAACGACGGTGACCTGGATTGGTTTGTCAGCGGCATTGCGTTACCCAGCGGACAAGGAAATCGTTTATATCGTAATAATTATGTTGGCGGGGCCGCTACCGAGCAGCTGTTTAGCAATGTAACAGATGAGAGCAAGGTTTTTGACGGTGGTTGGGGCTGGGCCGTGTGTTTGGCTGACTTTGATGCTAACGGCTATTTAGATGTTTTTCACGTGAACGGCTGGCAAGCCGGGCTGTTCGGCTCGTCTTACGCGAATGATCGTTCGCGGCTTTTTATGGCGAAGCCCACAACAACCAGTGGCGATATTGGTTACGACGAGTCAGCCCGAGCTTTGGGAATAACCGACCGCACCCAAGGCCGAGGGGCGGTGTGCTTCGATGCCGATAACGACGGCGATGTAGACCTGGCTATAGCTAATGGTTTGCACGATGAGGGCTTAGACCCGGTACGTTTATATCGCAATAATAGTAATAAAGGCGCGACGCATTACACGATTCGCCTCCAGGGAGTTGCGCCTAACCACTATGGAATTGGCAGTAAGATCTGGGTCGAATCAGTGAACACAACGCAGATGCGAGAAGTGACGGCCAATAGTAATTTTGTCTCCAACAATCCGGCCGAACAGTACGTTGCCTTGCCACAGGGGGATGAGTTGCTCAGCATTAGTGTGCACTGGCGTGATGGAGAGCGGAGCCAAGTACGTGTGCCAGAGCAGGGACGCGTGGTTACGGTCATGCATCCGGGCACTCGTTAATCGTACGTAGGCTACTGTAAACCATTGTATCCTCGCTGTCGTGTTGGCCCACCATCTAAGATGGTGGTGCCCTTTTTAGCACGAAGTGGGCTTAGTTAAAACGTGAGCGATAATAATGATAAAGATAACGTCCTGTAATCAGTTGATCATGCTTCTGTGCATTGCGCTGGCATTGTCGGGTTGCGGCAGCAGCGATAGCGACGTTAGCGTCGCCAATAATGGCACCCCAGAGGTGTCTGCCCCTTCGATTCCAGAGCCGCCAGCGGGTTTTGTGGATATACGGTCGCCATCGGTAGCGCGACTATGGAATGAGGTCGTACTGGAGTCGATCCGTAACGACTTTGCTCGGCCAACCTCTCATGCGCGTAATTTATTTCATTTGTCGGCCGCGATGTACGATGCATGGGCGGTGTTTTCGCAACAGGCGACGCCTTATCTATTGGGTACGGGATTAAATGGTTTTAGTTGCCCGCTGGGGGCGGAGGCTGAGTTTAGTCGAAGCACTCAAGCGCGCGAGCAAGCGATCAGCTTTGCGGCCTACCGCATCATCGTCCATCGCTTTGCTCATTCGCCAAGCTATGCCTACACCTTGGTAATCGCTAATAAGCTGATGCAAGAGCTAGGGTTTGATAAAAGCAACGTCCAGCAAAGTCGCAATATGGGTGGTGCGGAGCTGGGCAATTATATTGCCGATTGTTACATTCGTTACGGCTTACAGGATGGCGCAAACGAAGCCAACTTATACCAGAGCCGATACTACCAACCGCTTAATCCGCCTATCGAACCAGAGCGGCCGGGTAATCCGGACATTATTGACCTGGGCCGCTGGCAGGCAATTGCGCTCAGTTTGTCAATTGACCAAGCGGGCAATCAGGTGGGGTCGGTACCTGAGTTTATAGGTGCCGAGTGGGGCAATGTCGCTCCGTTTGCATTGGCTGACGCCGATCGCTCGACCCGCACGCGCAACGGTCACGATTACACTCTTTACCACGACCCAGGTTCGCCGCCGTACCCTTACGGTGCTTTTAACAAAGAGTACCAATGGAGCTTTGCACTGGTATCCATATGGGGCTCGCATTTAGACCCTGCTGTCACTCCCATGGTGGATATCTCGCCGCAAGCATTAGGTAACTTAGATATTGCCAGCTTTCCGCGAGAGTTTGCCGAATACCCAACGTTTTACGATTTGTTTAACGGCGGTGATATCAGTCGTGGCCGCTCGACTAACCCAATAACGGGAGAGGCTTATGTCGCGCAAGAAGTACCATTGGGCGACTATACCCGGGTGTTAGCCGAATTTTGGGCCGATGGCCCCGACTCTGAAACTCCGCCCGGGCATTGGTACGTTATTTTGAATTATGTGACGGACAGCCCGGAGTTTAGTCGTACCTTATGGGGTGAAGAGATGGTCGGCCCGTTGGAGTGGGATATTAAAGCTTATTTTAGTCTGGGCGGTGCCATGCACGATTCGGCGATAACCGCGTGGAGTTTAAAAGGTTGGTACGACTTTATTCGTCCGGTATCGGCGATTAGGGCGATGGGGGATTTAGGCCAGTCTAGCGATCCGGCAAAAGCGTCGTATCATCCGGATGGATTACCACTATACGACGGTTATATTGAGCTGGTCGCGGCCGATGACCCGCTGGCAAATGATAATCCGAATAACGTCGGCAAAGTAAAGCTTTATACCTGGAGGGGACCCGGCGCGATAAGCTCGCCCGAGACGGATGTTGCCGGTGTAGGCTGGATTTTAGCTGAAAACTGGTGGCCGTATCAGCGCCCCACGTTTGTCACCCCGCCGTTTGCCGGCTATGTGTCAGGGCATTCGACATTCTCGCGTGCAGCGGCCGAAGTGTTAACCGCTGTGACGGGGAGTGAGTACTTTCCCGCTGGCATGGGGGAGTTTGTCGCACCTAAAGACGACTTTTTGGTGTTCGAGAAAGGCCCTAGTGTCGACGTGGTGCTGCAATGGGCGACTTATCGTGACGCGGCCGATCAATGTAGTTTGTCGCGGATCTGGGGTGGGATCCACCCACCGGCCGATGATTTGCGTGGGCGCATTATGGGGGCCAAGATCGGCCAACAAGCGGTGCGCAAAGCACAGGTGTTATTTGGTTGGTGACAGTAAGACGTGTTTAAAACGTGTTAACCCGTGGTGGACGCTAGGGACGCGCTAAGTTGGGGCTGCGTCATTAACCGGCGATAGGCACACGACTGCTTGCGTGGTAATCGGCCGGCTTAATGTGGATACCTTTCGCTATGAACAAAGTCTTGTTTAACTTCCATGATCTTGTGCTGATGATGACGGCGTTGCAGTGTCTGCTGTTTGCGGTACTGCTGGTGGTAACTAACACTTATAAATTCACCAGCACGTATTTTTTAGCGGCTTTTTTACTGGCTCATACGTTTATCCCGTTAAATGAAATGAGCTTGTGGGGGGAAGCGTTTAAGTTCACGGCCAGAGCCCATTGGCCAACTATGTATTTTTTTGGTGGCTATGCCTACTATCTAGATGCGTTATTGCTATATTTTTGCGTAAAGTCACTATTGTTTCGTGACTTTCAACTGCGCTGGCGAGATTTGTGGCACTTACTCCCACTATGTGTTTATGCACTATTTATGTGGCAGGTATATTACCGCTTATCCTTTGCACAGCGCCTGTGGCTGATCGACAGCGAGACTTTTGTCTATAGTGCCAGCTATATTGTCGCCGATGTTGCCTGTAAGTGGCTGCGGGTGGGATACATTGTTGCCTGTTTAGTAATTTTAGCGCGCTACAAGAAGCTGCTCAAAAGCACACATTCAAATATCGAGAAAGTTGAAACCCATTGGATAACGGTTGTGGTCATAGGCTTTGGGGGGGTGATGTCACTCGAGTTGCTATTAAGCTTAGCGAAGATGATGAGTTTGCTTGAAAATCCAAATGTGCAGATATTTGAAACCCTGGGGCTGATTGGTTATTACGCGCTGTTTATCCTAGTAAACCTGTTGGTCTATACCGGCATTAGGCACTTTGCCAGCTTTACCAGCGTGGGTAAGAAGCCACCGATTAACGCTACGTTATCTGACCAGTTGCTGAACCCTGAGTTGGCTCGGGCCATCGATCAGAAAATGCGTGATGATAAACTCTACCGGCCGACTGATATAACCCTCGATCACTTAGCTGACGCGCTGGATGTTTCGTCACGAGATTTGTCGATGATTATTAACCGTCACTTTAGCGTTAATTTTTACGAGTTTATCAATCGCTACCGTGTTGCTGAGGCACAGCAGTTGTTGCGTTCAAGCGAGAAGCGCGACAGGACCATTACGGACATTTATTTGGCGGTGGGCTTTAACAGCAAATCGGTTTTTAATACGTTTTTTAAAAAAATCGTGGGCGTTACGCCTTCTCAATATCGCAAAGAGGGGGACGGCGCAGGCAGCAAAGTGCGACCGTAGCGGTCGCACTTTGCATTTAGCACTCGGTGCTGTATCGCGGTTTACAGAGAGCTTACATCTGAGGGCGATACATCGCAGCTGGCCGAGTTCCAGTACTCGCCATACTTAGATGATGAGCTGCCTTTTTCGACACCCTTGTACTCATCGCATACGTGCGGGTCGCCGGAGGAGTAATTTTTAATTCGCAGGTTTCGGATGGTGGCGCGATCACCATAGTTGCGGTTTACCCCGACGATAGCACCAATTTCGGCATCAATATTGACGTCGTAAATCAATACGTTGCGCGGGCCACCGTTGTTGGTACAGTTGCCACACGAGCGCCACAGCTTGCCGTGCTCGCCGTAAGCGGTAAAGCCACCGGATATAACCGTGGTGCTGTTTTTAGAGTTATGTTGGAATATTTTGTCCGGGCTGCCACCGTAGCCGCCATCTGAGTTGTAAGCCGAGCCGCCGACTATAGTCATAGTACCGCCCTCGGATTTATTGGTTGCGGCGTCTTCACACACATCTTCCCAAACTACATCGGTGAGGGTGCAGTTGCCACCGGTACAGTGGATACCGTCGGCGCCACCGTTGGCGGCCAAGCGCACATTGCGCACTGAGGCGTTGTTAAGGCTGATAACGGCTCCCTGGCTTTCGTCGTCGCCATTGCAACTTAGGCCGATGGTTTTGCCACCGCAGTCGACGAAGCGGTTTGACAGCGAGGCGCCCGCGTAGCATTCGCTAGAGCTGCCCACTTTTTGAAACGCCCATAACTGACCGGGGCCGCCCCAATAGCTAAACAGACGCACATCGGCGCCCGCGTACATGCTCATCTCCCACACGTCCAGCGCACGACCACTGAACTTAGAGGTAATAGAGTGGTAATTGCCGCCCTGGCTGTCAATGTACCAGCGTTGATTGTCGCCGCCGCTGTAGCTCCACTGGCGCAGTTCGGCGCCGTCTTCGGCGTTCCACTCGTAAACATCCAGTGATTTACCGCTGTGTACGGCGCGAATGGAGTAGCTACCGTCGCCCAGAGCCTGAACGTCAAACTGTTGGTTGGTACCGCCAATGGCAAACCATTGCATGACATTGGCGCCGTCGTCGCTGCTAAAGCTGTCTATATCGAGCGCGTTACCATTGAGCTTGGATACGATGACATAGCGGCCGGAGGACAGCGCCGCAAAAGAGCTGGCACTAAAGGCCATCAGGGTTAATAGGATAAAGAGTTTCTTCATGGTTCAACCTCATTCATTATCGTTGTTGTCACACATAGGCGAAAGAATGCGCCTAGCCAAATAACCTCGGTGTGTGGCAAGGGCATTTACCAAGACACCGTAGGAGGAGTGATAATAATGAAAAGGACATGCTTGTTAATACTATTAAACTATATTAATACCTAATGGTAGGCCAATTTCTTATTTCTTTAGGTTTTGGTCAGGCCTGTTTGGTGTGGCAAAATATTAGGCCCGCTAGGTTAGTGATTGAAAAACCTATATTATTCAGTTGCTTAGCGTAAAGTGGCGGTAAAGCCCTGCTATTTTAGGGTTGTCGTTTAAATCGTTTTATAGTGCCGTGATATAATATGTATGACATATCAATGTTTTTGCTTAATCTTACTTGGTCTAACTTAAATTGACCTTGTGGTTAAGTAGGCCCGATTTTAGGCGTGTGTCTATCTTTTCTATCGCTTTTTGGGTCTACACTAACGCTTCCACTCTCTTAGTTTTATATTCTGCTATGCCTACACCGTCTATCCAGCGCTCTGACACAATTTCGTTGCCCTTGGTTATTACCTTAGCGGCCACCATGATGTTGGGGCCTTTTTCACTCGATACTTACTTGCCTGCATTTCCGGCCATTGCTGTTGATTTGGGAGTGTCCTCACAGGCAGTAGCGGTGAGTGTTTCGGTGTATGTCTTTGCGCTGGCGATAGGGCAACTTATTGGCGGGCCGCTATCCGATAAATTAGGACGCAAGCAGGTGTTGATGGCGGGTTTGTTGATTTTTGCGTTTGCCAGTGCGCTGTTGGCGACGTTGCATACCTTGCCGCACTTTTTAATTGGCCGCGCGTTGCAAGCCATTGGTGCGGGCTGGGTGTTGGTGTCCGTGCCAGCGCTGGTTCGCGACCGTATCAGCGGGCAAGAAGCCGCCAAGCTGTTTTCGTTTTTGGGCTTGATTTTGGTGGTGGCGCCAGGTATTGCCCCAAGTATTGGCAGCTTGCTGCTGAAGATCGGCCATTGGTCGGGCATTTTTGTGTTTATGGCGGTGTATGCGGTTTTGATGATTCCGCTGCTAATTAAAATAGTGTTTAGCGAGCCGCCCCTGCCGCGCCCGGTCGAGAAAGTGCCGGGGAGTATTATTCAGCGTTATGTGGCGGTCTTTAAAAATCGCACGGCGCTGGCGTATATCGCCTGGCAGGTGGGGGCTTTCTCGGTAATGATGGTGTTTATTACCCACAGTTCGTTTATTTATCAAGATCATTTTGGCCAGTCGGCCGATGCGTTTGCCATTATGTTTGCGGCTAATATCGCCGCTATGTTTTGCTGCAATTTAGTGAATCGGGCGCTGCTGGCGCGCTGCTTTAGTTCACTGCATATTTTGCAGCTTGCCACCGGGCTACAAGGCATAGGGTTAGTCGCGTTAACATTGGCGGCGGTATTTGCATGGCCGGTGTGGGTGTTTTTACCTGCCATGATGATCACCATTGGCGCTCACGGCGCGCTCTCGCCCAATATTCAGGCCTGTTATATGGAGCACTTTGCGCAAAACAGCGGCACCGCGGCGGCATTGCTTGGTGCTTGTCAGTTTGGCGGGGCGGGGTTGCTAAGCGCATTGTCGGGGCTGTTGCCGCATACGTTATTGTCGGTCGTGTTGGCGATGGTGGCGTGCGGACTGCTAGCGCAGTGTTTTATGTGGCGCTCGGTGTGGCGGGGCCGCGCGATGAATAGTCCTGAATATTAATAGTACTAAGGCAGAGTGAAAAGCCGCTCTGCCTTAGCTTTTACATTAAACGCTTAAGTACTTCTGCACTAAATCATCGTTCAATTCATCGATGGCGCCGGTGGCCTCCACTTTACCGCGCTCCATAATGTAAAAATGGTCGGCGACTTTACGGGCAAAAGGTAGCTTTTGTTCCACCAGTAAAACCGTTAAACCAAACTCATGGTTCAGCCGGCGGATGACGTTGCCGATGTCACGCACCACATTGGGTTGGATGCCTTCGGTGGGCTCGTCCAAGATTAGCAGTTTAGGGTCGAGTACCAGCGCGCGGCCAATGGCAAGTTGTTGTTGCTGACCGCCGGATAAGTCGCCGCCACGGCGGTGTTTCATTTCTTTAAGTACCGGAAACAGCTCGTAAATCAAATCGGGCACTTGGCTTTTGCCGTCGGGCCGAGCACCAAGGGATATTTTTAGGTTCTCTTCGACGGTTAGCAGCGGGAAGATCTCGCGGCCCTGTGGCACATAGCCGATACCAGCGCGGGCGCGGGCCTCGGTGGAGGCTTTACTGATGTCTTTGCCGTTAAAGATGATGCTGCCATCTTTAATAGGCAGTAAGCCGGTAATGCATTTAAGTAAAGTGGTTTTACCCACGCCATTGCGGCCAATTAGGCAGCCGCAGGTGCCTTCGGGCAGCTCCAAATCCAGATCCCAGAGGATATGGCTTTGGCCGTAGTATTGGTTAATTGATTGTATGTTTAGCACTGTGTTGCTCCAATTATTGTTGGGAGAGCGGGGGACGGTTGACGGAAAACGGTTAACGGCGAAGTGAATTCTGTATTTCGTTCTCCGTTTCTCTTCATCGCCAACCATCATTCCCCCAAATAAACCTCAATGACCTTGGGGTTGCTTTGCACCTGATCCATTGTGCCCTCGGCCAATACTGAGCCCTGGTGCAGCACCGTGACTTTTTTGGCGATAGAGCGAACAAAGGCCATATCGTGCTCAACCACAATCACGGAGTGTTTACCGGCCAGGGACGTTAATAATTCGGCCGTGCGCTCGGTTTCTTCGCCGGTCATACCGGCTACTGGCTCATCGACCAGCAACACCCGTGGGCTTTGCATCAGTAACATGCCAATCTCTAACCATTGTTTTTGCCCGTGGGATAAGTTGCCGGCGCTGTTATGAACATGTTGGCTAAGGCCGATGGTGTATAACACTTCATCGATTTTGTCGCGCTGCGCACCGGTCAACTGGTGGCTTAGAATATGCCACACGCGTTTGTCGTCGGCGGTGGCGAGTTCTAAGTTTTCATACACCGAGAGCGCTTCAAACACCGTGGGTTTTTGAAACTTTCGGCCAATACCACCACGGGAAATTTGATGCTCAGACAGATGCTGCAGGTTAATCTGTTGACCAAAAAAGATACTGCCCGAATCGGGCTTGGTCTTGCCGGTAATCACGTCCATCATGGTGGTTTTACCGGCGCCGTTGGGGCCGATAATACAGCGCAGTTCGCCATCATCGATAAACAGGTTGAGGTTATTCAGTGCTTTAAAGCCATCAAAACTGACGTTGACGTCTTCGATGTACAAAATGGGGCCGTGACTGGTATCCACCGCGTGGCCGAAGTTTGGGTCTTTTACCGGTAGGGCGCGGGTGCTCCAGTTCCGCGCGTGCTTAAACGGGTTCATGGTGCGTCCTCCTGTTTGGCGTCGTTGCTTTTTTTGTGGCGGCGCTTAAAGCGGCTGAATAAACCCACGAGACCTTTCGGCAATACCAGTGTGACTAAGACAAACAATAAACCTAAGGGAAACAGCCAAGCCTCTGGGTAGAAGCTGGTAAAAATGGTCTTGCCATAGTTGACACTAAAGGCACCGACAATGGCACCGTATAACGTACCGCGGCCCCCGGTTGCCACCCAAACCACCAGCTCGATGGAGTTAAGCGGCGAGAACTCACCCGGGTTGATAATACCTACTTGTGGTACATAGAGGGCGCCGGCGATACCCGCCAGAATTGCGGAGAAGACAAACAACCACAGCTTGTAGGACTCCACTTGATAACCGCAAAAGCGGGTGCGCGTTTCGGCATCGCGGATAGAAACGATTACCCGGCCCATACGCGAGGTCACAATATAGCGGCAGGCAAGGTAGGCGATAATAAGCATAATGCCCGAGGCTAAAAACAGACCGATACGGGTTGAGTCAGCGGTGATGGAAAAACCGAGAATGTCTTTAAAGTCGGTTAAACCATTGTTGCCACCAAAGCCCATTTCGTTGCGAAAAAACGCCAGCATTAAGGCGTAGGTAAGTGCCTGGGTAATAATGGCAAAGTACACGCCGGTAACCCGCGAGCGAAACGCCAACCAGCCAAACACCCAGGCCAGTATGGCGGGCACGAGTATGACCATTGCCATAGCAAACCAAAACATATCAAACCCAAGCCAATACCAGGGCAGACTATCCCAGTTTAAAAACACCATAAAATCCGGCAGTAGCGGGTCACCGTATTTCCCGCGATCGCCAATTTGGCGCATTAGATACATGCCCATGGCGTAGCCACCCAGCGCAAAAAAGGCGCCGTGACCGAGCGACAAAATACCGGCGTAGCCCCAGATTAAATCCAGTGCTAACGCCAGTAAGGCATAACATAAAAATTTACCGAGTAATGTTACGGTAAAGGTCGATACATGAAGCGGTGAGCTTTCGGGCACCGCCAGATTTAAGATAGGCACGAGTATGCAGGTGAGGGCGAGTATCCCCAGCACCACCATGCCGCCTTTGTCACTGGTCAGTAAACGTTGCGTTAACATAATTTTGTCCAACTCTTTTTTTGTTTCTCGTGCGCGGATTTTTATAGTGAGCCGCGCGGGTGTTTATGGGCGTATAGGCGTTGCCGTTTAATCGGCGGCAGCGCGGCCTTTTTGTGGAAACAGCCCTTTGGGTTTTTTCTGAATAAACAGAATTAACAGCACGAGAATCAAAACTTTGGCCAACACCGCGCCGGCGTAGGGCTCCATAAATTTATTGAGTAAGCCAATGCCCATGGCGCCGACCAATGTGCCCCATAAATTACCAACGCCGCCAAATACCACCACCATAAAAGAATCGATGATGTAGGCCTGCCCCAGGTTAGGCCCAACGTTAGTAAGTTGCGACAGTGCGACACCGGCGATGCCGGCAATACCCGAGCCCAAGCCAAAGGTCAGGGCGTCGACCCAGCTGGCGCGTACGCCGACGGCGCGCGCCATGGGGCGATTTTGCGATACAGCGCGGACTTTAAGCCCGAGAGAAGTCTTTTTAAGAATGGTCAGCAGGGCAAAAAAGACCATCAGCCCAAACAGTAAAATGTAAAGCCGGTTAAAGGTAAGTGATAGGGCTGGATTGATTTGCAGCGAGCCACTCATCCACTCTGGCAGGCTGACGGCGCGGTTTAATGGTGAGAATATTGAGCGAGCGGCCTGCTGTAAAATAAGGCTAATACCAAACGTGGCCAATAGTGTCTCGAGTGGACGACCGTACAAAAACTGAATCACGCCGCGCTCGATAGCAATACCCACTAAGCCCGCGACCACAAAGGCACTGGGAATGGCAATAAACAAGCTTATGCCAATATGGTTAGGTAATAGCTGCTGAATGACCCAAGTAGTATAGGCGCCGATCATCATAAGTTCGCCGTGGGCCATGTTGATTACCCCCATGACCCCAAAAGTAATGGCGAGTCCGATGGCGGAGAGTAAAAAAACTGAGCCAAGACTTAAACCAAAAAACACGTTCTCAGAAAAGCGGAATACTTTAAGGCGCCCCTCAATCGACTCCAGGGCTTGTTGCGCTTCTTGTTGTACGGCTTTGTCCGGGTCGCTATCGGCCAGTGCCGCTAGCGGGCCACGCACCTCGGGAATAAGCGAACCTTGCAGCTGTTTAACTGCATTGAGGCGTACATTGGCGTCATCGCTTTGAATGTTGTACATCGCAATGGCTGTGCTCATGGCATCGCGTACGCCGCTATCGGGCTCGCTTTCACGCAGAGCTTGCAAGGTGGTGGCGGTTTCTTCATTGCCGCCGTCGGTGATTAGACGGTTAACCGCCCCTAACCGGATGGCTTTGTCGGGGCTGCTCAGGTTTAGCTGCGCCACCAATGTGTGCAGCTGACTGCGCAGTTTATTGTGAATAGGGATACGCTTTAATCGGCCCAAATCGTCATTGATGAGCGCACCGGTTTGGGCGCTTAGTAGCGAGTCATCCTCGAGCTCGATAACCACCAGCGTGGGGTCGCCTCTGGTAGCCTTGAGTGATCCGTCTTGTAGCGCGCTAAGTACGATGGCGCTGCGCTCGTGTTTAAGTGTGGCGATGGCCGAGACGGTTTTAATTCGCTTGCTTAAACTGCCCTCAGCCAGTTCATCAACGAGGGTGTTAAAGGTGGTGGTTTTATCAGGCGCGCTCTGCGCGTAGCCCGGCGAAAACCCCAGCGCCATTACCAGCAGTAAAGTGAAGCTTAGGTAACGACGAACCGAGTTCTGTAATTTGAACATGGCATTAGTCACTATCATGGTGTTTGAGGATGTTGTTATGCTTACTGTTTTAAGCACTTATCGTTGTTATCTGTCAGGGGCTTCGCACCCCTGACAGTGATGCCGGTCGCTATACTTAATTTACTCAGTCGCGCCTACGCATTTTTTACTCATCTCGTTGTAGTTGCCGCAGCTGATTGGAGCGGTCCAGTCGGAGATTAAATCTTTCGAGCCTTCAAGGTAGTCAGACCAAGCGTCGCCAGGCACTAACCCTTCGGTTTCCCAAACGGTAAGAAACTGACCATCTTCCTGAATCTCACCAATTAATACAGGCTTGGTGATGTGGTGGTTAGGCAGCATTTTGCTGGTGCCGCCGGTTAAGTTGGGTACTTCAACGCCGACAATGGCATCAATCACTTTGTCGGAGTCGGTAGAACCGGCTTTTTCGACGGCTTTTACCCACATATTGAAGCCGATGTAGTGCGCCTCCATCGGGTCGTTGGTAACGCGCTTGTCGTCTTCAATAAACGCCAGCCACTGGTCGATAAACTGATTGTTCTCGTCAGTATCGACACTCATAAAGTAATTCCATGCGGCCATGTGGCCTACCAATGGTTTAGCATCGATACCCGACAGCTCTTCTTCGCCCACTGAGAAAGCAACTACCGGAATATCCTCGGCCGAAATACCTTGGTTGCCCAGCTCGCGGTAGAAAGGTACGTTGGCGTCACCGTTAATGGTCGAGACAACGGCGGTCTTTTTACCGGCGCTGCCAAAGCGCTTGATGTCCGAGACAATGTTCTGCCAATCGGAGTGACCAAACGGGGTGTAGTTGATCATAATGTCGGACTCTTTAACGCCTTTCGATTTTAGATAGGCGGCAAGAATTTTGTTGGTGGTGCGCGGGTACACATAATCGGTACCGGCCAGTACCCAGCGTTTTACTTCCAGGTCATTCATCAGGTAATCAACCGCGGGAATCGCTTGCTGGTTGGGTGCCGCGCCGGTGTAAAATACGTTGCGTGATGACTCTTCACCTTCGTACTGTACGGGGTAAAAAAGTAAGCCGTTTAGCTCTTCGACGACGGGCAGTACTGATTTACGCGAAACGGATGTCCAGCAGCCAAAAATGGCATCGACGCCCTCTTGCGAGATAAGCTCGCGAGTTTTCTCGGCAAATAAAGGCCAGTTGGAAGCCGGGTCCACCACCACGGGCTCAAGTTTTTTACCCAGCAATCCGCCTTTTTTGTTTTGCTCTTCGATAAGCATCAACATGGTGTCTTTGAGGGTGGTTTCTGAGATGGCCATAGTGCCGGATAGCGAGTGCAGTACGCCGACCTTAATGGTGTCATCTTCGGCGTAGCTGTTGGCTGCGGACAGTGTCATCCCGCAGGCAAGACCTAGCGCGCCAACGGTTTTTGCCAGTTTTCTTAATATCATGGTCGATCTCCATAGCTTGAGGTTAGATGAGCGTCACGCAGTGTGCGCCCCAGTTTTACTCCCAGACATCGCGTTTACTAAGGCTCCCGACAACATCGGTTGCCCTTACCGAAGCTCACGCTTCGGTTTTACAGACAAGGCGATCCCACGGCCGATAAATTCATTATCAGCTTGTCGAAACGACTCTTGTTTCTGCAATTGGTGTAGGCCGACGTGTTGGCGCCGCCCTTTAAAAATGTCAGGTAATAGTGTGGCGGTTGTTTATCATTGGTTTGCCACCTTGTTTTTATTGTTTAAAAAATTTCTCCAGCCGCCGTACTCGGTAATATCGAGCGCTCCTTTAAGCCCTGCTGGCTCGCAAATAAAGCCCTTTACGGTGCTGCCATCGGCTAAGGTCACGTTGCCGATGCCTAATGGCGCCGGTATCTCGGCGACAAAACTGCCAAACAATGTGAGTGGCATATCCCACAGCTCAACCGTAATGGCGCTGCCGGTGTCGTCGCGGGCAAGACCGGGTTTAGCTGGCTGGGTATTACTTAACGCGTAAAGCCGGTAGCGGTCGGCGGTGTTGGTTTCGCAGACAAAGCGCGCACTGCGGCTGGTGAGTTGATGGTTTAGCGGCATGCCTGTTAAATGTGCGCCAACGACGGCGACGCGTATGAACTGATCGTCAATCCCCGCAGGTTTTGCTGGCGTTAATGGCAGCGTTTGCTCGGAGGCGCCTTTCGTCCAGGGTTGTTGCTGTTGCCAATAGGCGCCTAAGGCAATAAGGGCGTTGTCGCTCCAGGCCGGTGCAATAAAAGTAATGCCAAAGGGGAGCGCATCGCTGCGTTTAGGGGCGGGCACCGATAACGCGGCGCAATCGGCTAAGTTAACAAAGTTGGTAAACATTCCCAGCTGAGTGTTAACGCCAACTGGGTCGGCGGCAACATCGGCCTGTGTCGGAAAGCGCACGGTGGTGGGTACCATTAGCGCATCGACTTCTCTCATTAAGCTTTGTATTTCTTGCGCGAGCTCGGCGCGGCGGTACTCGGCGTTAAACACATCGATAGCCGTAAAGTTAGCGGATTGCGAAATAATGCCGCCGACCACGTCGTTAACCTCGGCCGGTTTTTGCGCAATAAAATCGCCTACGGCGGCGCCGCGCTCGGCAACCCAAGCACCGCCGTATAAAAGCTGAGCGAGGTTTTGCATTGGCGTAAAGTCTAAGGTGGTTATATTTGCCCCGGCCTCTTTGAGTTGTTGCACGGCGATAAGCCACGCCTCGCGTTGTGCGTCGTCGCCACACCAGTCGATAGATTCAGGTATGGCAATGTTTGGTGCGCTGCCAAACAGGTGTGTTTGCACACTGAGTTGCGGTTTGCGCGAATAGGCATCTGCGCTATCAAACGCTTCGAGGTGCCGTGCAACGGTCGCGGCATCGTCTACCCCTAAAGCGAATATCGATACGCAGTCGAGGCTGCGACAAGCGGGTACAACCCCGCGCGTGCTAAAGCGGCCTTTAGTGGGTTTAAGCCCAACGATATTGTTAAAACCTGCGGGTACGCGACCTGAACCGGCGGTATCTGTGCCTAAACTAAAGGGCACTAGGCCGCGCGCAACTACCACGGCTGAGCCTGAGCTTGAGCCGCCAGAAATATAATCCGGGTTAACACTGTTGGGCACCGCGCCATAGGGCGAGCGCGTACCTACAAGACCTGTGGCAAATTGATCGAGATTGGTTTTGCCAATCACGATGGCGCCGGCTTGTGTTAAACGGGCGACGGCGGTCGCGCTATTACGGGCGTCATAGCTGTAGGCGGGGCAGGCGGCGCTGGTGGGTAAACCGGCGACATCAATGTTGTCTTTAACAGCAAAAGGAATACCGTATAGCGGCAAGTCAGCGGGAGACTTATCGTTTAAAAAAGCCAGCTGTTGGTTAAGCTCGGCGCGATTAATTCTGTAGGTCCATGCCGGGTCACTGGCGTCAAGCGCATCAACTAATGGCGTGAGTAATTCGGCTGGCGTCGCCTCTTGGCGAGTATAGGTATCAAGCCAGTCTGTCAGTGTCCATCCACTTGTTCGCATGGTGTTTGAGGTCTCGCTTATGCTTAGTTTAAATTAGCGTTTTCATAAAAGGCACAGGCCATTGAGCATGAAGCGTGCCAAACGAGAATGACGCGCGAGTGATGCAGCGTAACGCTGGTGATTGCGAGGGTTTGCCCGGCGGCTTTAAAACTTGAGCGGCGCTTAGTCGCTTGATGGGCAATAAGTTTGCACTGTTATTGCGCACCATTTAAAGACGGAGGGCATGGCCTCGCCTTAATATGGTGCGGACAGTGAGCTTGGGTTTTGCGCGGACCGTTAAGTGATGTTTATCGATGTTGGCCACGCGTGATGGACGCACTTAATGCGGGCGCCCACTAAAACTCGTAGCTGTGTTAGTGGTTGGTGTGTGGGGGGGGTGGTGTTATCGAGGCCGGCTAACCTGCAAAGGCTAGCCGGGTCTTATGTATTTTAGCCATCACATAAAGCGCGTACGCGCTTGATGGCGAGGTCGATGTCCTCTTCGGTTTCTGCCTTTAACGCAATTTGCTTGGCCGTGTGACACTCGGCCGCGTCCTCTTGGGCAGAAGAGACGACGTGAGGGTGCTGCAGGGCAGCGTTGCCATGAGAGTCGCAGTAAACACTGGCAACTCGACGAACATTGGTCGTACGGCCTTGTTCGACACTGACGCAATCGCCAACGCGGATGTCGCCTTGCTCTGTGATTACCTTTAAGGTGCCGCCGCGCGCTAAGCTGATTTGGTACGAGTAGGCGTCACGATTGCCTTGCAGTAACGCCGCAAGAATACCGCCTGCTACGGCACCTTCCAGTGCGTGTTCACCGCGATTGTGATGGCCACTGGTGGCGGCACCGACGATGCCTCCCATCGCGGCGCCACTTCCTGCATCAGAGTCGATCTTGACGTTATCAATAGCGTCGACCGTACCGTAATTGATATTGATTGAGTAATTTAAATCGCTTTGGCTTACGCCGTTGGCGCACGACGATAGCAGTAGACACGCGACGGCGACGCCATAAAGTTGTCGATTGGCCTTCATGTTTTATTCCCGGTGAGTGTTATTTATCCTGCGGGTTGCCGTTGATAGAGACAAAATATTACAAGGCCCGGTGCGGGAGGCGCACCGGACGCTATCGCTTAACGGCTTAAGATTAGCACTAAAAATGTGAGTTGGCGCCAGTGTGCAACGGTTATTTGGCGCGCGGCAATGAGCGCAGCAAAGATGTAACCGCTTGGTCGATGACTTGCGTCTGTTCGTTCTCGTCCTCGGCGGTTAGTTTGCGCCGATACACGCCTTGCCACACCGCTTGATTGGCGCTGCGGTCGACCACATCGATGTTGATAGCGCCGGCGTAGGTGATGCGCGTGGTACCACCTTCGCGCTCCTGCGGCAGCGGGCCGTAAAACGACGCCCAAGAACGGTAATAACCGGTGCGGTCCGGGGTGATCGGGATGGCGTTATTAAACGCCTGTACATCGTTGTCGATCTCGGCGTGGAAATTAATAAACAAATCGCCGTTGCGATCAACTTGGCGGTAACCTTTGGCGGTTAACTCGCGGGCAATAGCGGTGGCTACGTCCTGCGCTACGGGTTCTGGCTCGCCGTACACCTGAATACCCGGAGTACTGGTGAGCGAGAAGGTTTGGTACAGGCTAAAGTCTGTGTTTTTTGCTGTCAGAGTTTGAATGTCGGGGGTGGGAGTGCTCTGGCAGCCGGCAAGTAACAAAACGGTAGAGGTTAGCGCAAAAAGAGTGTGCAACACAGATAGACGAGACATAGCAGATCCTAAAAAGCCGAGTGGCGGCGGCCGGACGAGCCGACTGCCGCGAGGTTTGCTCGGTGGTTATTTGGTAGTGGTTGCCACCTGAGTTGGGTAGGTTTTAAAAATCTGATTTACCGCAGTGCGAATGGCGTCACGGGGGTTGGCCATGGCGTCTTTGCTCAGCTTGCCCTCGGCGATGCCCTCCCAAACCAGTTGCTCTTTATTGGCATCGACGACGTCGATGTTTAACGTCCCCACTTTGTAATGGCGGGTCTCGGTTTCTGAGCCGTACAGCGGCAGCCCCATATACAAGCCACTGCGGTAGCCGTAATACCCATAAGAGGCGGTCATTGATGGCGTGCTGCGAATATCGGTACGATTCTCGGTATTGGAGAAAAAGTTAACCAGTAAATCCGGCGATTGCTCGGAGTAGGTATAACCCAATTGCTCCATTTCTTCCCTTGCCGCCGACTTAAAGTGGCTCGTCACGAGCGTGGAATAGCCCGATTTGTCGGTGCCCAGTGGATCGACAAACGCAAAGGTTTGGTACGCGGTAAAGTCTGCGTCGCGGTCGTAATCGCTCTGAATCGTGGGGCCGCTGGAGGCGCAGCCCGCCAAGAGCGCGGTGCCAACGATCAGTGTGGCCGCCAGCTTTACCCAGCGAATAGTCAGCTTACGTGCGTGAATCATACGGTCTTCTCCCAGTACATGGATCGTTATCAATGGCTTTGACACTAGTATATCGATAAATGATCCACAAAGTGGTGATTGAGTGTTACTAGGGCGGTAAATTTGCGCGTTTAAGCCCCCTTTGTTGAGGTTGGGTATGTTTTGCCCCTGTGACAAATTGACACACTGACAATCCCCCCAGACGCGGTACAATACCGGCCTTTGAATTTTGCCTGACATAAGGAGCGAGACAATGGCGACAATGAAGGTTAGAGGGGTGGCTGTGACTGCTCTGGCAGGGGCATTGCTTGCATCGGGCGCTAGCGCCCATGAGCAGACCTTTAGGCCCGACTCTCATGCGCCTGCCGGCGTTATGGTGGATCACGCCCACAATAAAGGCGAGGTCATGACCGGCTACCGCTACACCTACGCCAGTTACAGTGGCATGTACCAAGGCGATAGTGAAATTGGCGCCTCGGGCCTCGCGGCGGCGGGTTACAGTATGATGCCTACCGCCATGAGTATGGAAATGACCATGCTGGATATTATGTACGCCCCGACTGATCGTTTAACGCTGATGTTAATGCCCATGTATATGACCATGAGCATGAATATGGCCGGCACCGGCATGATGGAGCACGCTATGGACATGGGCGGCTCTATGGGAATGGACGACTCTATGGATCACGGCCACGGCATGGGGCATATGTCCCACGAGGTAGACGGCTTTGGCGATACCAACTTCAGCGCCTTGTATAAGCTGGTTACCGCCGAGCACCAAACACTGATTGGCACCTTGGGCGTAAGCGCACCGACCGGTAAAGTAGACTTGAAAAACCCCGACGGCAGCTTCGTACACTACGGCATGCAGTTGGGCTCTGGCACCTGGGATGCGACGCCTTCAATCACCTACACCGGTACGGCGGGTGCACTTAACTGGGGCGCCCAGGCCTCGGCGGTAATCCGCTTAGAGGATGCCAACGACTCGGGCTACGCCCTAGGCGATAAATATGGCGCAACCGCATGGGGTGCGGTGCGTGTGGTCGATTGGATGAGTTTCTCGGCTCGGGTTAACTGGACCGATCAAGACGCCATAAGCGGCCATTACAACGGTGCGCATAACCACTCAAGCCCCGCGGATATTCAAGCCAATTACGGCGGCGAATTTCTTGATGGCGCTTTGGGGATCAACACCGTGGTTACCGGCGGTGACTTTGCCGGGCTGCGCTTGGGGGTGGAGTGGGTGACCCGCCTGGAAGAAGACTACAATGGCTACCAGCTAGGGTTAGATGACAGCGTTAATGTGAATGTGTCTTACGCGTTTTAATTAAATGACTTTACCCTCTAGCCGCAGTAAGTGTGCACTGCGGCTTTACTTTTTTTGGGGCGATTTTTATCGCACACTCTGCACAAACGTTACCAGTATCAAGCTCGGGCAAATAAACTTTACGTAAAAAGGCCAGACTCGCCAGAAAAAAGTGGATTCAATTTCAGGGTGACCGTTGCTTAGCTCTTTAAGCAGTTGGTTGCGGTGCAGCACCCAGCCGGCAAACACACACAGGGCAACCCCGAGTAGCGGCTGGCCGTAAACCGTGGTCAGCGAGATCACGGTGTTAAAAAGTGCATCGAACTGCCAGATAATCAGTAAGCTAATCATAAAAATGACGCCGCCCGACAGCACTGCCGCTGTCGGGCGGCTCATGCTGCAGCGCTCGACCGCGACCGATACCGGCACTTCGAGTAACGAGATCGCCGAGGTGAGTGCGGCGATACTCATTAGTGCAAAAAACGCGAGGGCCAGCCAGCTGCCGGCGGCGCCCATGTTGTCAAAGAGCGCGGGTAGCACCTGAAAGATCAAGTCCGGTCCAGCGATCAATGCACCCTCGGTATTAAATACACTAATGCCTTGGGCTTGTGCCACATATATGGCCGGTAAAATAAGCAGTCCGGCGGTAAATGCAAAGCCGGTGTCGAGTAAGGTGACGGCGGCGCCGAGCCGAGGTAAATTGTCGGTGTCGCGCAGGTACGAGCCGTAAATCAGCATGGTGCCGACCCCAAGCGACAGAGAGAAAAACGCTTGACCCATCGCACTTAAAATAAGCGCAGGGTCGCCCAGACGGGTGAGGTCGGGCACAAGGTAAGCGCGTAGTCCGGCAAGTGCGCCGGCTTGGGTAAATACGTAGCCGATCATCCCCAGTAAAATTAAAAATAAGGCTGGCATTAGCCGAGTTGACCAAGCCTCAATACCTTGCTCGACACCGCGCGCGATAATCATAATAGTAAGCGCCGACATAACACCACACATTAACGCGTTGCGGCTAAAACTTTGCGAGCCTACCCAGCGGGCAAGGCCGTCGAGCTGCAGCAGTTGTGCTGCCGGGCTGATAAATTCCGCCAACATCCAACCGGCGACAATGGCGTAAAAGCTTAAAATAAACACAGCCACCGTCAGTGCGCCAATGCCCACGGCAAGGCCGGCTCGTTTAAACAATGGTGATGGGCTTAGCTCTGACAGGGCGGTGATGACATTCGCCCGGGCATAACGGCCGATGGTTAACTCGGCCATTAGTGCTGGATACGCCAATATAAACGCGAGAATTAAATAGACCAATAAAAAGGCGGCACCGCCATTACTGGCCGCCTGCGTCGGAAACCCCCAGATATTACCCAACCCCACGGCAGAGCCTGCGGCGGCGAGTAAAAAGCCTATCTTGCTGGAGAATTGTCCGCGTTCTGTCGCCATGATCGCTGTGCCATTTTGTTATTAACAATGGCAGCCACTATAGCGTAACTTTACGCGGGAACAAAAGAAGGGCAACGCCGCTGAGGCTGCAGGGTAAGCCTCAGCGGCGTCGCAATGGGTTAGTCGTTGCGCTTTACTAAACGCAGGTATTTTACCGCAAGGTTTCGGTTCTGTGCGTCGCGGCCAAAGCTCAGTGTCAGCTCGCCAGGGCCGGCGTGTAGTTTAATTTTCTGAGATTGTTCGGCCCAGCTTTGGGTGGGCGCCTCTCCGGTTTCAGCGCGGCGCTGCCCTTGACGGACAGTGCTTTGGTAGGGCGGTAGTGAGTCGAATGTGTACCGCGCCCCTTGGGCTTGAGCGGTGATCTCGCCGTCATACGATCCGTCGGGTGTTTCGTAGCCAATCACAAGTTCGTAGCTGCCGCCATTAATGACGTCAATCGGCCACTGAATTTGGCCCGCGGTTTGTCCGGTGCTGATCAGCCAATCGTGTGCCCAGCCGTCGCCGTGGCGATAGTTAACGCCCTCTTTGACGATCGCAGCCTCGTGGGCGGGAAATATAACCTCTGGGTAACCCGCGTGGCCAACATGGACGGGCAGGGGGGCATAATCGGGCAGCCGTGTTTTCCGGTACCACTGCGTGTACTCTTGTTTAAGCTCAGCCAGTCGTGTCGGGTGCTCGGATGCGACATTCTGGGTTTGCTTCGGATCGGCCTCAAGATCGTACAGCGACCAGTGGTTATTATGGTCGGACGTGGCGAGCCAGCGTTGGGTGCGCACCGCACCGGGGCTTTCGCTAATGGCAACCTCATCCGGGCGCGTGGTGTTGCGAAAATGGTGGGTAAATAGCGTGCGGTCGGGCCAGTTGACGGCTTGAGCTTGATTGGCATCAAGTATCAGCGGCGTCAGATCATCGCCGTGGATCGGTTTTACGGGCGCACGATCGATGCCGGTTAGCGCGAGCAACGTGGGCAGCACATCAAGGTGTTGTGCGATCGGTGTAATGCGGCGTCCGCCACTGATGTGATCGGGCCAAGAGATAATAAAGGGCACTCTAACACCGCCTTCATCCAACTTGCCTTTCCAACCTTTCATCTCGCCATTGTAGCGCGCTTGGCCTCCTGGGAACGCCGGGCCGTTGTCGGACAAAAAAACGACAATGGTGTTGTTAAGGCTGCCGTTGCGCTCGAGCTGCCGAAAGACTCTTTGCAGGTTTTGATCGATATTTTCGACCATGCCATACACGCTAGCCTCGACATTCGTGAGCCCGCGTTTTTTGTATTTATCAAAATACTGTTGCGGTAACTCAAAGGGGCTGTGAGGCGTATTAAATGAGAGGTAAGCAAAGAAGGGCTGCTGGTTATCACGCATAAATTCAATAGCGTGATCGGTTAAGCGATCGGGCAAGTAGCCGGCAAACGCTTCGGTGCTGCGGTTGTGTTGCAGGTGACCGTCAAAGTAATCGGTGATGTGTCCGTCGGCAAAGCCGTAGAACTCGTCAAACCCTTGGCCTAAAGGGTTGTGAGGGTATTGCAGGCCATTGTGCCACTTGCCGAATAATCCGGTTTTATAACCGGCGTCTTGTAGGTATTCGGCGATGGTTTGTTCATCGGGTAGCATTTTTTCACCGCCGCGGGTCACACTGTGAACACCGGTGGCAAGCGAGTGGCGCCCCGTAAGTAAACTGGCGCGCGTGGGTGAACACACCGGGCTGACATAAAAGCGGTCAAAGCTGACGCCATCGTGGGCGAGCTTGTCGATGGTGGGGGTGTCGATTTTTTGGTTACCATTAAGGCCGAGGTCGCCCCAGCCCTGGTCATCGGTTAGCACCAGCAAGATGTTGGGTCGCTGTGACGCGATGTTGGTTTGCGTACTACAAGCAACAAGGGAGGCTATGAAAGCACTCATGATGAGGCGTTTTATTGTTGTTGACTTCATAAGCATTAATTTACCAAGGGTATAAAAAAGGCGTGTTACAAACACGCCAAGCAAGGAACCTACACACTAGGTACAGGATGTAACGCCGGCTCATTCGCTTTAGGAGCGCGAGCCGGCCTATGGTCGCGGTTTAGAAAGTCGCTCTTACACCCATGGTGTAGCGCGCTTCGTACTCATTCTGCCATGCGAACTGGTCTTCATATTCCAGGTAGTAAGTTTCTTTCTCTGAGGTAATGTTCGAGGCGTTTACATACACACTAACGTAGTCGTTAATGTCATAGCTGACCGAGGCGTCCACATACGCTGTTGGCTCTTGCCACAGAGTACCTTCGCCCCAGGTTTGGTTGAAGCCAACCACGCGCTCACCGCGGTAGTTGTAGGCAATACGAGCCTGCAGTGCGCCATTTTCGTACCAGCCGACCAAGTTTACGACGTCTTCCGAGTTGTCTTGGAAGGGCAGTTCAACGCCGTCCATACTTTGATTGCCAGACTCGCTAGGCGAGTAAGTGTAGTTGGCGTCGATACCAAAACCGCTCAGCATCGGTATGTCTAAGAAGTCGTCAAACGCTAGCTTGGCGGCCAGCTCGACCCCTTTGAGTACGCCGCCCTCGCCTTGAATACTGGTGGATACGGGTACGCTGCGGCGCACGACGCCGTCTAGGTCGGGCAGTTCCATTTGAACGGTGCCGTTCTCGATAAAGCTCTCGACATCAATGTAAAACCAGCCTGCAGATAAGCTGCTGGCAGCGCCCAGATAATACTCCAGAGAGAGGTCGTAGTTAGTGGCTTGCCAAGGGTCTAGCTCAGGGTTACCCGTGGCATTGCCACCGGTGACAATAAACTTGCCGTTGGTTTCGCTCTCGGGGTCAGAGTCTAGTACGTAAGTGGGTGACAAGCCGCCGCCCCATTGAGCCAGATCCAGCGGCGCCATAGTGCGGGCATAAGAGGCGCGCAGCACGAGCTCTTCACTCAAGTCAAAGCGCAAGTTTAGCGAGGGCAATAAGTAGTCCAGTGAACGCTCGGTGGTGATATCACCCGCATCGACAGATGCGGCACCGTAAGGCTGAGAGGCGCCTACTTGGTTTTGCCCCACGGTCAGGTCCGAGTCGATGGCGCGGACGCCAAAGTTACCGCTCATAATGCCGGTTTCAAAATTTGCTTTGGCGTAGTAGCTTTGCTCTTCTAGTTCGACATTGTAAGAGCGTGCGGGGGCGATCGCGCGATGTGTGCCGGGATAGAGCGCTTCGTGGTAGGCCTCGACATCTTGCATGCTACGCGGGTCAGCACTCCATATGGTTGGAATACCGGTTACGCTGCCGAAGTCGCTAACTTGAATTGCGTCTAGGTCGGCCAGTAGTGTTGGGATGCCCGAGGTGTAAAAGTGTTCGCCATCACCTGCGGTACAGGCGCCTTCAATGCCGCCGCCGTCTAGGTCCACGTCAGTTGCTTTGTATTTAACGTCGCAGCCGCTTACCGGTGACAGTAGATCAAATTCATAATTGTCGACGCTACGCTCGCTTAGGCGCACGCCGAACTCCAGCGAGGTCAGGAAATTACCGTCGAAGCGATACTCTCCGTCAAAGCGTGCCACATCCAGCTCACCGTCACGGGTGAAGTTATTCTCGCTGGTTAACGCGCCTAATGAATAACTGTTAAGGTCTCCCATGTAGTCGCCAATCGAGCGTGCGTCGCCCATCGATTCGCCGTTCATCCCTAGGTTGGCGTTGTTATCAAAACCGCTCCAGCTGGGGTTGTCGCCGCTGTAGTTGACGCTCAGCTGGGGGTAACCTAGGTAACCATTAGGGTTGGTTTGCAGTTGACCGTCGGCGCAGTCGCCTTGTGTCCCCTGTGTACCCTCGGGATAGTATTTGCATTGTATGCCCCATTGGCTGCCATTGGCGGCGTCGATATCCATGTAGCTGTTCAGGCGCTCTTGCTCGGCTTCGCCGTGCACTAAGCGGAGCGATCCGGTGAACGCATCGCCGTTGTCGTAATTAAGCTCGACGTTGTAGTTTTGCGATTCGGCTGTTTGTGCCTGTACCGAGGAATAGGATTTCGCGCGGCGGCCGAAGCCGGTATATTCTTGTACGGTATTGACACTGCCGTGATCAGTGGATTGCGTTGCGTCATACCAGCCCCAGCGCTGCCATTTATCGCCGAAAGCAAACCCTGTTTGGTAGTCGTTATCTTCTAAGTCGGTTACCAGAGCTTCGGCCACCAGCTCAAAGCCGGCTCCCAGATCAACTTGAATGGCAATGTTTGCCCCGGTGCGCTCGCGCTCTGTCTGGCGGTTGTAGGCGGTGTGACCGGTAAACGCCCAATAGCGATCATCTAGGTCGCCATCATTATTGAGATCGACGCTGCCATCGCTGAAACGATCGGCAAAGTTTGGGTTGTTACCGTTGACCCAGCCGTAGTCAGATTCGTTAGTGAAGCCGGTCCAGCCGGCGTTGCCCATTACCCCAGCGTTATGCGTCTTGGTGGCGCGATTGTTTTGCTTGTAGTGCGACGGTGTAACCGGTTGCAGAAATCTAGCGGGGATTACTTTGAAGGGCAAGTAGAGATTTGTAATGAAAGTGCAAAATTATGCACAGGTCAGCTAGGTGAGGCCGCTGCTGGCGTTTGCGGTAATGTTGCCGGGTGCCACGCATCTGGAGGATGCAGTGGCCCGAGAGCGGAGTCGGCGGTGGTGTTTGATTAGCGCGTATCGGTTTGAAACAGACGTTGTTTTTGCCGGTTCCAGTCCCGCTCTTTTTCGGTTTCGCGCTTGTCGTGCAGTTGTTTACCTTTACCCAGCGCCACTTCGACTTTGACCAAGTGTTGCTTCCAATACATGGCGGTCGCGACCACGGTGTAACCTTTTTGCTCGGTCGCCTGACGCAGTTTGGCCAGCTCTTTTTCGTGCATTAAAAGTTTGCGCGAGCGGTTGGGCTCGACCACATAGTGGGTAGAGACGGTCGCGAGAGGCGAAATTTGTGCGCCCACCAACCACGCCTCACCGTTTTGGAAAATCACGTAGGTGTCGGTTAGTTGCATCTTGCCGGCGCGTAAGCTTTTAACTTCCCAGCCGAGCAGGACGATGCCCGCCTCCAGCTTATCTTGCAGCAGGTAGTCAAATTTTGCCTTTTTGTTGAGGGCAATGGTGTTGCCAGCGGGTTTTTTCTGCTTTTTAGCCATGAACAGTCGCGTCGGATGGGTGAATGAAAACACCGGCATTATAACGATCCCCGGGCGTTCTGTCTGCGTCCGCACTTATGCTGTTGAGCGATTAACGATACAATCGGCGGCAACTATAAGGTTTGGGCGCAATAACGCAGGCCGCTGCTCAGTGCTGGGCGGTGGATAATCGCAGACAAGCGGAGTGACAGCGTGAAACGAGCACAACAGCACGCCATTTGGGGGCGCAGAGGCACATTTATCCTGGCGGCGACAGGCTCCGCCGTAGGTCTTGGCAACATATGGAAGTTTCCCTACATCACCGGCGAGAACGGTGGTGGTGCCTTTGTATTGATGTATCTGCTGTGTATCTGCTTGATTGGTTTGCCGGTGATGGTCGCCGAGGTGTTATTGGGGCGCCGGGGCCGCGCGAGCCCCATCACGGCGATGCAAGCGGTCACCCGAGAGTCGGGCAGCTCGCCCGGTTGGAATGTGATCGGTCTGTTTGGAGTGTTGGCCGGCTTTTTGATTTTATCCTATTACAGTGTCATTGCCGGCTGGACCCTAGAATATGTCACGACTGCCGCTCGTGGCGGATTTGTTGGCCTAGACGGCGAGAGTGCCAAGCAGGCGTTTGATGCGCTGCTGGCCAATAAAAGTGCCTTGGTGCAATGGCAGACAGCGTTTTTGTGTATGACGGTGTTGGTGATTGTATTTGGCGTAACCCGCGGGCTAGAGACTGCGGTGCGGGTGCTGATGCCGCTGCTGTTTGTGTTGCTGTTGGTGCTGTTAGGGTATGCCGCCTATGTGGGGGATTTTGCCGCAGGAGCCTCGTTTCTGTTTAGCTTTAAGTTCGCTGATTTATCCTTAGAGGGGTTGTCGTTAGCATTGGGGCACGCATTTTTTACGCTTAGCCTTGGAATGGGCGCCATTATGGCCTACGGCTCGTACATGCCCCACAAAAGCTCGATTGTAAAAACCGTCATGATGGTGGGGGTGCTGGATACCTTGGTGGCGTTAATTGCGGGGCTGGCCATTTTTCCGATTGTGTTTGCCACTAGCGGGGTAGAACCGGGCGACGGTTCGGGCTTGATGTTTATCAGCTTGCCGATTGTTTTTGGCTCTATGCCTTTTGGAACGATATTTGGCACCTTGTTCTTTTTATTGGTTACCCTGGCGGCCTGGAGCTCGACGATTTCTCTGTTGGAGCCGGCGGTGGCTTATTTGACGGAGCGTTTTCGGTTTCACCGGGTCAGCGCTAATTTGCTTATCGCGTCGTTAGCGTGGTTGTTGGGTTTAGGGACGGTGATGTCCTTTAACGACTGGTCCGACAGCACCTACTTCTTAGGCATGAATTTATTTAACTTTATTGATTTTATAACCGCCAGTGTATTGTTGCCGTTAGGGGGTGCGTTAATGGCGGTGTATGTCGGCTGGTTTATGAAGCGGCGGCCGCTGCGGCGCGAGCTGAAACTGGAGTCGCGCGAGACATTTAGTCGCTGGTTTACCATTGTTCGCTATGTATCGCCGGTGTTGGTGCTGGTGGTGTTTATTATGGGTTTGTACGGAAAGTTTGCAGAGGATATAAATCAGTTAGATTTCAGCTGGGTCATAAACGAGTGGTTATTTTTCTTGTTTGGTATTTTAGCTGCTGGGGTGTATATAGGTTGGATCATGATAGAACGCCCCTTGCATCGTGGGCTCGATTTGGATTTTTCAAGTTGGTCTGTGCGTTGGTTGTTAGTGTTAAAGTTTGTATCTCCTGTATTGATCGCGGTTTTGTTTATATTGGGTATTTATATTAAGTTTGCGGGGTAGTTGTGGGGCATCAGATAAAACGTACAGCCGAAGTAGGCTATTCGCGCGAGCAAATGTTTGCGTTGGTCAACGATATTGAGGCGTATCCTGAGTATATGGATGGCTGCCAAAGCGCTGCCGTATTAGCGCGTGGTGATGATTGGCTGGAAGCGCGGTTGGCATTGGGGCTGGGCGGTGTGTCTCAGAGTTTTGTGACACGCAATCAGTTGATTCCACCCAGTAAAATGACAATGGAGCTGGTTGATGGCCCGTTCCGTAAGTTTTCCGGCCAGTGGTCTTTTAGCGATACCACCGAGGGATGTTGCGTAACCTTGGAGCTAGACTTTAGTTTAAAGAACCCGCTATTGGCGATGGCCGTTAATAAGATGTTTGAACAAATAGCGGCGTCGCAAGTAAAGGCTGTATGCCGACGGGCGCAGGTTGTCTATGGCGCTTAACGCAAGGCGTAAAATAGTTCGGTTAGTTAGGTAAGGTAATTAGGCGTATGGCAGATTTAGATTTAATTACGGTTGAGGTGGCCTACGCGCTGCCCGACCGACAAACAATACTCGAGGTGTTGGTTGAGCCGGGAACAACCGCCTACCAAGCGGCCGAGTCTTCGGGGATTACGCGTGACTATCCCGAGATCGACTTAGAAAACGCCAAGATGGGGATTTTTGGTCAAGCGCTGGGGACTAAAGGCTTAAAGCCACCCCACGAGCATGTGCTGCAAGCGGGGGACCGGATAGAGATATACCGTCCGCTGCAGGCCGACCCCAAAGAGGTGCGCCGTCGTCGTGCCGAAAAAGCAAAGCAGGCTGACTCGTAAAAGCTCGCGCGTATCCTGCGCAAGAAGTTTATTCGCGTACCATTTAAGCCCTGCTAGACTAACTAAGAGCGGTGGTGAGCAAAGGGAGAATTATGGCGTGCCGGTGGCGGGGCAAATATGGATTGGCGTTTAAGTCCGTTGTGACAACTGGCTTGCTATTGCTAATGGCCTTTCCTGCCTGGGCTCAGGCAGGCCCTGATATGACACGCGGATTTTTGGTCGGCGTGCTGTTGGGGGCGTTAATCATCGTAATGACGGCCCTTGGCTTGCACCGGTGGCGTCGCACCGGCGACTCTGCGCCGGGGCAAACATCTTCGCAAAACCTCGGCCGACGATTACAGCTGGCGCTGGAAAACAGTCAATCTGGCTATTGGGATTGGGATGTTCAGCGCAATACGGTGGAGTTTTCTGACGACTGGAAGCGCATGTTTGGTCTCGGCGAGAATGCTGTTACGAAAGACGGTGTTTCGGAGTGGATGGCTCGGGTGCACCCCGATGATCGTGAAGAGTGCTTAATGCGCATTAAACGGCACATTAAAGGTGACACCGATCGCTTTGAGCACGAGCACCGTTTGCGCGATGAGCACGGCAAGTACCTATGGTTTTTAACCCGGGGGCGGGTAACTGAACGGGATGCGGCGGGCCGGGCCGTGCAAATGATCGGTGTTTATACCGATGTTAATGCGCAAAAACGGGTCGAAGAGTTGGTGGTGCATCAACAGCAAGCCCTGCAGCGGCTTAACGAGATCGCATCGCTAGCCGGATCTGAAGCTAAAGACCAGTTGCGTCAGGCGTTGCGTTTAGGAGCTGATTACTTAGATTTGCCCTTGGGGATTGTCAGCCAGATTACGGGCGATAATTATCGGGTTCATGTGCAGGTGTCGCCCCCCGGTGCCCTCGAAGATAACCAAGAGTTTTTCTTGCCCCACTGTTTTTGTGTCGAAACACTACACAGTCAAGACGTTATGGCGATCCACCATACAGGGCAGTCCGCGTTGGCAAGTCATCCATGCTATCGCTCAACTCAGCTCGAAAGCTATATCGGCGCGCCGGTATGGGTAAGTGGAGAGGTTTACGGCACGTTAAACTTTTCTGCCCCTGAAGCTCGCCGCGATGAATTTAGTGCGTCTGAGCGCGATTTTGTGCGTCTTTTGGCTCGTTGGGTGGGGGCTACGCTTGAGCGTTCACTGCAAGAGCGCGAGAACAGAAAGCTGTCAGAGACGTTTAGGCGTTTGTCAGACAGCATGCCTGGTTGCTTGGTTCAGTTTCAAAAAAACACCGATGGCTCCTCCCGTTTTGCCTACGCAAGTAGCGGTATTGTCGATATTTACGGCGTCACACCAGAAGAGGTAAAAGATAGTGCCGCTAAAGCCTTTGAACGCCTACACTCCGACGACCTACAGCGTATAGTGGCCGGTATTACCGAGTCCGAACGGTCCATGACCATGTGGAACGATCAATATCGCGTGTTGCATCCGACGCGGGGTTTGTTGTGGATTCGGGGCCGTACCAGCCCAGAGCAGCAAACTGATGGCAGCATTATTTGGCACGGCTCCTTGTGGGATGTTACCGAAGAGGTACTTGCTGAGCAGCGGCTTAGCCGCACCAGCCGCTGGCGTGATGCGATTTTTGATGTGGCGAGCTTGTCTCTGATTATTACCGACGTACAGGGTGTGATCCAATCGTTTAATGTCGGTGCCAGTCGCATGCTTGGTTACAGTGAGCACGAGTTATTGCACAAGGGTAACTTAAAAGACTTGCATCAAGTCGCGGGGGCGTCAGCGGCTGACGCTACCCAAGGTAAGGCGTTTGCTGTGCTGGAGTTTGAGGCGCTGGCGGCCAGCGCGGCGCGGGGCGAACTAAAAAGCGAAGAACGAGCTTACCGTTGTAAGGATGGTCGCACGGTCAGGGTTATGGAGACCCTAACGGCGGTACGTGACGACGACGGTCGAATTGAAGGTTACTTGAGCGTTGCCCGTGATATTACCCTTGAGCGCTCTCAGGCCGAAAAGCTACGCGCGAGTGCCGAGCGAACTCAAGCGATTTTGGATAATGCCGCCGACGGTATCGTTTTGATTGCCGAGGATGGCGCCATAATCTCGTTTAATTTAGCCGCCGAGCAGATTTTTGGCTTGCGCGCTGCACAGGCACAGGGGCTGGCTATTGAGGCGTTATTGTCGGAAGAGGATGCCAATATACTCACCTCTCGCCGCCAAAAGAAGGAGGCGGGCAGCATTGAGGTAAAAGGGTGTCGGGCCGATGGCGAGCTATTTCCGCTGGAGCTATCGTTTTCTGAAATTCGCAGCGACGGGCGGTTGCTCTATATAGCGCTGATGCGGGATATTACTGATCGCAAACGTGTTGAGCGCATGAAAAATGAATTTATTGCCACGGTGAGTCACGAGTTGCGCACTCCGTTAACGGCGATTAGCGGTTCATTACGGTTGCTCGATGCGGATGTGTTAGGCGAGCTGCCCGAGTCGGTTAAAAAGATGGTGCGTGTCGCGCACAACAACAGCGAGCGTTTGTTAAATTTAGTCAATGATCTGCTGGATATTGAAAAGCTTGTCGCCGGTAAGGTTCGGCTTACGCTGGAGTACCTGGTGGTAGCGGATCTGCTCATTAACGCGATGGAAGCTACCGCGAGCTATGCTCAGCAGTTTGATGTTGCCCTGCGCCTGGATTCGGGCGACCTGCCTAAAGATTCCCAACGTTACCTTGTGCGAGCGGATGCCAAACGAATTACCCAAGTGCTTATTAATTTAATATCTAATGCAGTTAAGTTTTCGCACCCTGGCAATGACGTTGTGTTGCGTATGTCCCTCGAGCGGGAGAACTTAATTGTCAGCGTGGTTGACCTCGGCATAGGTATTGCCGCTGAATTTCGCGAGCGGATCTTTCAGAAGTTTTCTCAGGCCGATAGTTCTACAACACGCGATAAAGGCGGTACCGGCCTGGGCCTAGCAATATGCAAAGAAATTATTGAGCAACACAGCGGAACCATCGATTTTGAGTCCCGCGAGGGACATGGCTCACGCTTTTACTTCGCCCTGCCGTGTACTGTAATACCCGATGTGGTTCCTCCTAGCACTGGCGAGCGCCTTAGCGTGCTGCATGTCGAGGACGATGAAGCAATTTTACAGTTGCTACACATACTTATTGGCGATGCGGCGGGTTTAACTCAGGTTAGCTCTGTTGCAGCCGCACGGGAGGCGCTTGCCACTACCCAGTACGATATTGTGTTGCTTGATGTGCTGCTACCCGATGGTGGAGGTTTAGAGCTGTTAGAAACTATATTGTCGCTGCAGCCAAAGGCCACCGAGGTGCTAGCCTTAACCCAGGTCGACTTAACGCCTGCGCAGCAACAGCGATTTACCCGTGTATTTGCAAAAGATGCTGCGCTTGTGGCGCAGTTGAGTCATTATTTAAATGCGCGTATGGAGCGCGGCGGTTCGGCTCGGTGACGCTGCGCTATGTAAAAAGGCTGCTAATTTGATTGGCTACACCCAGAGATCAGTATCATGACTGCTAAACGGCCATTGACTACCATTTTGTATGTTGAAGATGAACCTGACATCAGAGCCATCGCAGAGCTGGCGCTACAAGCCATTGGCGGGTTTTCGCTAACCAGTTGCGCCAGTGGCAAAGAGGCGCTGAGTGCCGCTCGTGCCGGGGTTCCGGATTTAATTGTGCTCGATGTTATGATGCCTGAGATGGATGGCCCGGAAACTTTGCGCAAATTACGTGAGATTCCCTCTATGGTTGATGTCCCGGCAATTTTTATGACCGCTAAGGTGCAGCCCGACGAAATTGCGGAGTACCGCGCATTGGGAGCGCTGGATGTGATTCCGAAGCCGTTTGACCCTCTTAGCTTGGCGCAACGTATTAATGACATTTGGCAGCGCGCCTAAACCTTTTGATTTCGATAACTCTAAGGAGGCTCAGTGAGTTCAGACGCTCAGCAGCATGCACTTGAGCAATTGCAGAATTTGCGGCGCGAGTACGCTGCCAAGTTGCCCAGTGTTTTAACCAAGCTCGAGCATTCATCCGAGCAGCTCAACGCCGAGCAGCCTTTGCCGCTCGAGCTTTTACAGCCGTTGTACCAAGAGTTGCACAAGCTGGCAGGCTCTGCTGGCAGCTTTGGGTTTGCGGAGCTAAGTGTGCAATCTCGCGAGAAAGAACAACTCGTCAAAAAGTGGTTAGGTGGCGAAGCGCCCACAACGGCCGAGGTTGCCGAGTTTGTCGCGGCAGTTCACCAGTTGCGAGTTTTGATTGACGCCTCTGCGCCGGATGACGCCGCTAATGTGTTGGTAGCAGGACACTCCCAAACCGTGCAGCTTGCTGACGCTGACCGGCATCTGATTTATTTGCTCGAAGACGATTTAGACTTGGCGGCTGAGCTGCAACTGGCGCTGACTAATTTTGGTTATCGGGTAGAGCACTATGCGACGTTGGATGCTGCTGAAGTGGCGGTGGGTAAGGTTCGTCCCGATTTTTTACTGGTCGATGTTATGTTCTCTGGCGACAGTCGCACTGGCCCCGAAAGCATTGCTGCCCTGCAGGAAAGAGCAATAGACCCGTTATCGGTGGTGTTTATCACGGCGCGTGACGATTTTGATGCGTACCTCGCAGCAGTGCGTGCCGGCGCCGTGGGTTACTTTGTTAAACCGTTGGATATTCCACAGCTTGTTAATTGCCTGGAGTCGCAACTAAAACTGGCGCAAAGCTCCCCTTACCGAATACTGATTGTCGATGATGACGTTTTGTTGGCGCGTCACTACAAAGTGGTGTTGGAGCACGCCGGTATGCGGGTAGAGTTAATCTCTGATCCGCGCGAGGTGTTGGAGGTGATGCGTGATTTTCACCCCGAGCTGGTGTTATTGGATTTACACTTACCAGAGTGTCGCGGCTATGAGGTGGCGCAACTTATACGCCTTAACCCCGATTGGCTGCGGGTGGCGATTGCCTACTTATCGTCCGAGAGCGACGAGCAGGTTCAGGCCAACGCGGTAGGCTATGGTGGAGAAGACTTTCTGACCAAGCCTATCTCTGATTTGCGTTTGGTCAGTGCCGTATGTGTGCGGGCGGCTCGCTCTCGCCAGCTCAGTGAAGCGATTGACCGGGACAGTTTAACGGGCTTGCTTACGCATGCCCGTATAAAAGAGCGGGTAAATATTGAGCAGCAGCGGGCGAGACGTTTAGGTAAACCTGTCTGTGTTGCCATGATCGACCTGGATCACTTTAAAAACGTAAACGATACTTACGGCCACGCCATTGGAGATCGCGTGATCCGGGCGCTAGCGCAACTATTACGCCAGCGGCTACGCCAGACAGATAGTATTGGTCGCTATGGCGGCGAAGAATTTGTTGTGGCTTTACCAGAGTGTGATACGGCAGCGGCCAAGCTGATACTTAATGACTTGCGTGAGAGTTTTGCGGCGGTGACGTTTAACGCCAGTGGTACTACTTTTAATGTAAGTTTAAGTTGTGGTTTGGTAAGCAGCGATCGCTGTGCGGGCGGCAGTAATTTACTCGAGATTGCCGATCAGGCCTTGTATCGCGCTAAGGCTGAAGGGCGTAACCGTGTTTGCGAAGCGAATTAATTGCAATTAATGGGGTGTGGGTAGGGCCGCAATAAGTTTATGCGGCCCTCATTAAAAGCGTTTTTAGCTGTTGGTTGGCAGTGGGGTTTCGGGTTCTTTGTCGTCGTCGCCCTCGTTATTTTCGTTATCCGCGTCCTCATCCTTGTCTTCCGGCAGGTTCTCGCCGGTAAAATGGGTCATAGAGTCGCCGTCAAAATAAACCGTTAACGTCCGCTTAAAAAAGCGACCGTCGCCCATCTTCAGGCTGTAGTAGTAATCCCAGCGATCATCATTAAAAATATCGTCAATCAAAGGTGTGCCGAGAATATAGCGCACTTGGCGCTTATTGAGGCCGGGCTCAAGCTGAGAAATCATTTCCTCGGTTAAGATGTGCCCTTGCTGTATATTGATCTTGTGAACACCGGGGAATTGAAAATACTGACACCCCGCCAATACAGATATTAGGCAGACGAGCAGGAGGGGCGTTTTGATTATTTTCATTACAGGGGTTCCACTTGCTAAAATGAATGGGCGATAATACCTGAACATAACGAACACTGAGAAGGGCTTAGACGAAAAATGGCTGATGAAAACCAAGAATTACGCAAAGCCGGACTTAAAGTTACTCTGCCAAGGGTTAAAATCTTGCAGATGCTCGAGTCGTCGGAAGATCATCACATGAGCGCCGAGGACGTCTACAAAGCCTTGATGGAGGCTGGCGACGACGTGGGGCTGGCAACGGTCTACCGCGTTTTGACTCAATTTGAGAGCGCCGGACTGGTGGTTCGCCACAATTTCGATGGCGGCCACTCGGTATTTGAGATCTCCCGCGGCGAGCATCACGATCACATGGTGTGCTTGGACTCAGGCCGAGTTATTGAGTTCCACAACGAAGAGATTGAGCAGCTGCAGCAGCGCATAGCCGACGAACACGGCTATGAGCTGGAAGATCACTCGCTGGTGCTTTACGTAAAACCTAAAAAATCTTAAGCCTCAGCGGCATCCCCTAACATCTGCTGGGCATGGGCGCGCGACTCTTCGGTGATGGTCGCGCCGCCAAGCATACGCGCTAGCTCCTCCACCTTATCGTTACCTTCAAGCTCAATCAGTGCCGTCTCTGCTGATTTGCTGCGACTGGTTTTTTCGACACGCAAATGCTGGTGCCCTTTGCTGGCGACTTGTGCCAAGTGGGTGACACATAAAATTTGTCCGCGGCTGGCGAGTTGTCGCAGAAGTCGCCCTACGGTATCGGCGGTCGCGCCGCCGATACCGACGTCCACCTCATCAAACACCAAGCTGGCAATTGCACTGCGCTCGGCAGCCACCACCTGAATGGCCAGGCTAACCCGCGATAGCTCCCCGCCGGAGGCGACCTTGGCCAGTGGTGCGGCTGGTTGTCCGGGGTTGGTGCTGATCAGCAGTTCAATATCCTCTAAACCATGGGCGCTGGGGCGGTCGTCTCTTGGCTTACACTCAACCGTAAGTTTGGCGTGCTCCATGGCCAGGGCCTTGAGGTGCGCGTTTACCTTTTTAGAGAGGGTGGCCGCTGTTTTGCGTCGCTTGCTGGATAGCTCGCCGGCCTTTGTGCGAAATTCTTGCTCTAGCTGAGAGACCTCGCGGGCCATCGCTTCCAGCCGCTCGTCGCACCCGCCCAGGCTTGCCAGCTCGTGCGCCAGTGCCTCGTGAATTTTGGGTAGCTCTTCGGGAGCTACACGATGCTTGCGGGCTACGTCGTAAATGCTCGATAACCGATCCTCGACCCACTGTAAGCGCTCGGGATCGAGGCTGAAACTGTCGCCAAAGTGCTCAAGGCTGTGCTGCGCCTCTTCTAGCTGTATCTCGGCTTCGCTCAGCAGCTGCTCGGCCTCAGTCAGCGCCGCGGGCTTGTTATTGAGTTTGCGCAGCATCTGCAGTGCCCGGCTCAGGCCTGTTTGTAGCCCCTGCTCATCGTCGCTGCACAGGGCAAGCACTTGGGCGCTGGTTTGCAGTAAATCTTCCGCGCAGGTTAGCTCGCGCTGCTCTTGCTCCAGTGCGGTTATCTCGTCTGCCTGAATGTTGAGTTGGTCTAATTCCTCGACCTGATAGTGCACCAGCTGATAGCGGGCGTTCACTTCATCGGCGTTTTCGCGGCGATGCTGCAAGCTGGCGGCTAGTTCGTGCCAGTTGCTGTAGGCCGTTTTTACCTCTTGCACCAGTGTGTTGTGGCCGGCGTAGTCGTCCAGCAGGCGGCGGTGATTGTCTTTTACCAAAAGCGATTGGTGTTCGTGCTGGCTGTGGATGTCCATCAGCATATCGCCCAGCTCACGCAGCTGCGCCAGGGTGGCAGGGTGGCCATTGATGTAGGCTTTAGAGCGGCCCTCTCCGGTGACGGTACGGCGCAATAAGCATTCATCTGGGGCGTCTTGCTGTGCTAGGTCGGCCTGAGTTAGCCAGCGGCGCGCCCGCGGGTTGGTGGCCAGTTCAAAGGTGGCGGCAATGTCGGCACGTTTGCTGCCGTGCCTTACCCGCGACGCATCGGCCCGGTCGCCGAGTGTTTGTCCCAGCGCTTCCAGCAGCACCGATTTACCGGCCCCTGTCTCACCGGTGATAACCGTCATGCCTGCCTTTAGGTCAAGATCCAGCCTCTCTACCAGGGTAAAGTTCTGAATGCTCAGGTGGCTTAACATACCGTGCTCCGTGTTTGGGTGGTCTTTTCTGGTTATTTATACAGGTTTTTTTTGAGCCCTGCTAGATAAAAAATGGAGGGTCTACCCCTTGAAAGTTGCTCTGCTAACCCCATATCCGGCAGAGATTCGTTCAACCATTCACGATGGAGAGCAAGGTGACAGATCAAGAGCATAACGATCAACAAGAGCCCGAGGCGCCAGATTCGCCCGAAACCGAGCAACCTGAAGAGCAGCTGGTCAATGATGCCGACACGTTGAGTGCTCAGGTAGAGACCTTGGCTAACGCCTTGGCATCAGCCAAAGAGCAAACGCTGCGGGCGCAGGCGGACGCGCAAAACAGCCGCCGTCGCGCAGAGCAAGATGTCGAGAAAGCACACAAGTTTGGCCAGGAGAAGCTGGTGATAGATTTGCTGCCTGTCGTCGACAATTTAGAGCGGGCGCTAGCCACTATCGATCGTGACGTTGAGGCCAACAAACCCATTATTGAGGGTATTGAGCTGACGTTGAAGTCTTTTACTGACAGTTTGGCGCGTCACCAAGTGCTTGCGCTTAATCCTGCCGGTGAACCCTTTGATCCGCAGTTGCATCAAGCGATGACCATGATTGACAACCCGGATGTTGAGCCGAATACGGTTATTGACGTCTTTCAGAAGGGTTATACCCTGCATGGTCGGTTGGTACGTCCGGCGATGGTGGTGGTTGCCAAGGGTTAAAAATTTCGCTGTTTGCGTCGTTAGAGGCTTGAAAAATCGTTAACGGCGCCCATATAGCTACTACTGACTGGGAATAGTGCGTTGTGCACTTACTGTATAAATTCTCTGTGCTGTTTTGTTGTTAACGACCCGCCGATTGCGTGCTAGGTCAACAGTGCAGAAAGACAATGTTTAGGAGATTGATTCATGGGTAAGATTATTGGCATTGACTTGGGTACCACTAACTCGTGTGTAGCCATACTAGAAGGCGATAAAGCCAAAGTAATTGAAAACGCCGAAGGCGATCGCACCACACCGTCGATCGTGGCGTTTACCAATGATGATGAAGTGCTGGTGGGACAGAGCGCCAAACGCCAGGCCGTGACCAACCCGCACAACACTTTGTACGCGGTTAAGCGTTTGATTGGCCGTAAGTTTAAAGACGATGTTGTGCAAAAAGACATCAAGATGGTGCCTTACAAAATTGTTGCCGCCGATAATGGCGACGCTTGGGTTGAAACCAAAGGCGACAAAAAAGCACCACCACAAATCTCAGCTGAAGTGCTGAAGAAAATGAAGAAAACCGCCGAGGATTACCTGGGCGAAGCGGTGACCGAGGCGGTTATTACGGTTCCTGCCTACTTTAATGATTCGCAGCGACAGGCAACAAAAGACGCCGGTAAAATTGCGGGCTTGGATGTTAAACGCATTATTAACGAGCCTACCGCAGCGGCACTAGCCTACGGTATGGATCAGAAAAAAGGCGACCGCACCATTGCTGTTTACGACTTGGGTGGCGGTACCTTTGATATTTCAATTATCGAAATTGCCGACGTTGATGGCGAGCACCAGTTTGAAGTGCTGTCCACCAACGGTGACACCTTCTTGGGTGGTGAAGACTTTGACTTGGTGCTGATTAATTATTTGGCGGCCGAGTTCAAAAAAGAGCAGGGCATTGACTTGCACAATGATCCTTTGGCTTTGCAGCGCCTGAAAGAGGCCGCCGAGAAAGCCAAGATTGAGTTGTCGTCTAGTCAGCAAACTGAGGTGAACCTACCGTACATTACGGCCGATAACACCGGCCCTAAGCACTTGGTGGTTAAGTTGTCTCGCGCCAAGCTTGAGTCTTTGGTGGAAGATCTGGTAACTCGTTCACTCGAGCCGGTAAAAATGGCCATTAAGGATGCTGGCGTTTCGGCTAGCGATATCAGCGATGTTATTCTGGTGGGCGGTCAAACCCGTATGCCAATGGTACAAAAAGCGGTTGCTGACTTTTTTGGTAAAGAGCCACGCAAAGACGTAAACCCAGATGAGGCGGTAGCCATGGGTGCGGCGATTCAGGGTGCGGTATTGTCTGGTGACGTAAAAGATGTACTGTTGTTGGATGTAACGCCTCTGACCTTGGGTATTGAGACTATGGGTGGTGTGGCGACACCATTGATTGAGAAAAACACCACGATCCCGACGAAAAAGTCACAGGTGTTCTCAACGGCCGAAGACAACCAAACCGCGGTAACGATTCACGTGGTGCAGGGTGAGCGCAAGCAGTCGTCGCAGAACAAATCTTTGGGCCGCTTTGACTTGGCTGATATTCCGCCAGCGCCACGAGGCATGCCTCAGGTAGAGGTAACCTTTGATATTGACGCTAACGGTATTCTGAACGTGAGCGCCAAAGATAAGGCCACTGGTAAAGAACAGTCTATCGTTATTAAAGCCTCTTCGGGCTTGTCTGACGATGAAATTGAATCAATGGTGCGGGACGCCGAAGCAAATGCTGAGGCCGATAAAAAGTTTGAGCAGCGTGTCACTACTCGTAATACGCTAGAAGGCTTGATGCACGCGACGCAAAAAACCTTAACCGAAGCGGGCGACAAAGCCACAGAGGAAGAGAAAACGGCGATTGAGGCGGCCATTGCTGAAGCTGAAGAAGCGGTTAAAGGTGATGACGTAGAAGCCATGGAAGCGGCGACGACGAAGTTGACCGAAGCTTCTGGCTCATTGGCGCAAAAGATGTATGCCGAGCAGCAGGGTGAGGCCGGCGGTGAGCAGGCCGCAGGTGACAGTCAGCAGGATGACGATGGCGCTGTCGATGCGGAGTTTGAAGAAGTGAAAGAAGACGATAAGAAATAAGTCGAGCCCTTTTGCTGATTTAACCTACATAAATGCGGGCCTCGGTCCGCATTTATGTATCGCAACTTACTTGAAATAACTGGATACACAAACGCATGGCAAAGCGCGATTATTACGAAGTTCTCGGTGTGTCGAAAGGCGTCTCGGCGCAGGACCTAAAAAAGGCCTACCGTCGGGTTGCAATGAAGCATCACCCGGATCGCAACCCCGGTGACAAAGCATCGGAAGATAAATTTAAAGAGGCCAGTGAGGCCTACGAGATTTTATCCGACGATCAAAAGCGCGCCGCCTACGATCAGTTCGGCCACGCTGGTGTCGATGGCAACTCTGGTATGGGTGGCGGCGGTGCTGGCGCCGGTGGTTTTGGCAACTTCAGTGATATTTTTGGCGATGTGTTTGGCGATATATTTGGCGGCGCCGGTGGTGGTCGCGCGCGTGGTGGTCCGGCACGCGGCTCCGATCTGCGCTACACCTTGGATTTATCGCTAGAAGATGCGGTGCGTGGGGCGCAGGTACAAATTAAGGTGCCAACGCTCGCGCACTGTGGTACTTGCGATGGTTCGGGCGCTAAGCCTGGCAGTAAGCCGGTGAGTTGTTCCACCTGTGGTGGTATTGGGCAGGTGCGTATGCAGCAGGGCTTCTTCTCTGTGCAGCAAGCTTGTCCTACCTGCCATGGCCGCGGTACGACCATTTCGGACCCCTGTGGTAACTGTCATGGGCAAGGGCGCGTCGAAGAGACCAAAACCCTGTCTGTTAAAGTGCCGCCGGGTGTCGATACCGGTGATCGCATTCGCCTATCTGGTGAAGGTGAGGCTGGGGCGGAAGGTGGCCCTACTGGTGATTTGTATGTACAGATCAACGTTAAAGAGCATGAAATCTTCCAGCGCGACGGGCGCGATTTATATTGCGAAGTACCTATCGATTTTGTGCAGGCGACGCTGGGCGGTGAAATTGAAGTTCCGACGCTGGATGGTCGGGTCAAGCTCAAAGTACCTGCCGAGACGCAGACTGGCAAGCTGTTCCGTTTGCGCGGTAAAGGGGTTGCCCCGGTGCGTGGCGGTGGTGCAGGTGATTTAATGTGCCGTGTTGTGCTGGAGACGCCGGTGAACCTAACGGCGAAACAAAAAGACTTGCTTGAGCAATTTCAAGGCACCATGGAAAACGGCAAGCATTCGCCGCGTCAAAAAAGTTGGTTTGATGGCATGCGAAGCTTTTTTGGCGATATGAAAATATAAGCCAAAGCTAGAAGTGTAAAAGGCGGCGCAAGCCGCCTTTTTTGTGCCTGTAGTTTGGGTATTTGTTTGGTCGTTTTTTGCGCGATTTAGGCGGTGTTAAAGAAAGTGTAAAAATAATGTGATTAGGGGCTTGTGCGATTCGGATTGGTG
>NZ_CAXAUC010000011.1:0-99750 GCF_963972205.1 uncultured Gilvimarinus sp.
AACCCCTGTTACCGCCGTGAAAGGGCGGTGTCCTAGGCCTCTAGACGATGGGGACATGCGTCTTCGCTAAAAGAGGGGCGCATTCTATGTAGAGCTTGGGTCGCTGTCAACTGTTTAGAGCGGCTTTTTTTTAATGAGGCGAAACAACAACTTAGAGCAGCCAAAAAGCTGAGCATAAAGCGATCAAATAGGCAGCCAAAGAGCAGAAAATGCTATACTGTGTGCCAATCGCCCAAATGGCCCGGGCGCATCTAGCAACAAGGAGACTCAAGCCACACACAGGTAAGCCTATGTCGTCCATTTATATAATAATCGCCCTTGTTGCACTGCTTACGGTTTTGGTGTGTTACGCCTTTATCAGCCAGCAGCTGGCAAAAAAGCGTAAACAGCGTCTGCGCTTAATGAATGCTCTCAAGCAGCGCCTCGAATTATTCAAACAGATTTCCAGCGGCATGCCCGCCGGATACCTACCGGCGGATCTTAATGCGCTGGTTTATCAAGTACTTATTAACACCCTTGAGCAACTAGCCAAGCTCGCCCCTAAAGATAACTACAGCGCCGAAGCCGCCGAATACCAAAAACAATTTAAGGCCAGCAAGGAAGGCGCCGATCAGACACGTTTAAAGGCCGAGCAAACCGCACAGGTGCAACCGTTATTAAAAGAGCTGGCTCGCTATGTTGGCTCGCAAGCCGAAAGCGGCCGACTAACCAAAACCCAGTCCAACCGACTACTGGGCTTGTGCCGCCGGCTGCTCCTGCAAACCACCATTGAGGGCTACGTGCACCAAGCTAAGCAGGCGCGCAGCGAAAATAAGCTACGCCTTGCCATCCACCACTACACCACCGCTCGCAAGCTGCTGCTAAAAGAGGCGGGACAACAAGATGTCACCAAACAAGTCGCACAGCTCAGTGCCGTTATTGCTAAGTTAGAGCAAGAAAACGCCGCGCAAAGCGGACCCACAGCGACGGCAAGTGATGAGGCGGCAGCAAGCAAAGAGTGGGAAGAGCTTGAAGATGAAGGCGATTGGAAAAAGAAACAGGTATACGACTAAAATACGCTCGTTTTAATCGCGGGGAATAATCACCCGCGACAACTCCTGCTCGCCCTACTTTATTTATCCAATTTAATAGACGCCGAGTTAATGCAATAACGCAGCCCGGTTGGTGCCGGCCCATCGGGAAACACATGCCCTAAATGGCTACCGCAGTTATGACACACCACCTCGGTGCGGCGCATGCCATGGCTACTGTCAAACTCCTCGTCAATGGCGCCTTTATCGGCTGGGGCAGAAAAGCTCGGCCAGCCACAACCGGCATCAAACTTAGTCTCCGACTCAAACAGCAGCGCGCCACAACCTCGGCAGTGATAAGTCCCGTCGGCAAATACATCCCAATATTCACCGCTAAAAGGCGCCTCTGTGCCCTTTTCGCGACACACATGATATTGCTCGGGCGTTAAGGTTTCACGCCAGTATTGCTCGGTAAATTTAGAATCTTCAGACACAGTAAACTCCTTAGAGACCTCTGAGCAAAACCACCTCACAGGCGAACCTTGCAAAACATTAACCTATTATTCTGCGGCGCCCTTGACAGGCAGGGCCGCCAGACCGGATCATTGATGATCGGCACACAGAAAGACTTAAGGCATCTTAACGCAAATGGATACGATTCAAAAATCTGCCAAACTCAATGGCGTTTGCTACGATATTCGCGGCCCGGTACTCGAACACGCTTACCGCCTCGAGGAAGAAGGCCATCGCATCATGAAACTCAACATCGGCAACCCGGCGTCGTTTGGCTTTGCCGCACCCGATGAGATTATTCAGGATGTGATTTACAACCTACCTAACGCCGAAGGCTACGTTGCCTCGCGCGGTCTGTTTGCCGCCCGCAAAGCCATTATGCAAGAGTGCCAAAAACTGCGTGTGCCTAACGTCGACATTGATGATATTTATCTTGGTAACGGCGTCAGCGAGCTAATCGTTATGTCCATGCAGGCGCTGCTGAACAATGGCGACGAAATGCTAATACCCGCGCCCGATTACCCGCTTTGGACCGCGGCGGTCAACCTCGCCGGCGGCAAAGCCGTGCACTATATGTGTGACGAACAGTCCGATTGGTACCCGGATATCGAGGATATTAAAGCAAAAATTACCGACAAAACCCGCGGCATTGTGGTGATCAACCCCAACAACCCAACGGGCGCGGTATACAGCCAAGCTCTGCTCGAGCAGATTGTGGCGCTAGCCGAAGAAAAAGGCCTGATTATTTTTGCCGATGAGATCTACAGCAAAATTCTTTACGATGACACCGACTTTGTCCCTTTAGGCCGGTTAGTTACAGATACCCTTTGCATTAGCTTTAACGGCCTGTCTAAATCCTACCGCCTAGCCGGCTTTCGCTCTGGCTGGATGATCGTCAGTGGCGCCAAACACAAAGCTAAAAATTATCTAGAAGGCATCGAGATGCTCGCATCGATGCGCCTTTGTGCCAACGTGCCCGCAATGTTTGCGGTGCAGACAGCGCTGGGCGGCTACCAGAGCATTAACGAGCTTATCTTGCCCGGCGGCCGACTGCACGATCAGCGCGACGCGGCGTTAACCGCCCTTAATGACATTCCCGGCATCAGCTGTGTCAAACCCAAAGGCGCGCTCTACCTGTTTCCTAAAATTGATCTCGACCTGCACAAAATCAAAGACGATCAGCAAATGGTGTTGGACTTTTTGATTCAGGAAAAGGTGTTGCTGGTTCAAGGTACCGCGTTTAATTGGCCCGAGCGCGACCATCTGCGGATTGTATTTTTACCCCGCGAGGACGAACTCACCCGTGCCATAGAGCGCTTTGGCCACTTTATTCAACGCTACCGCCAGTAGCTATAGCGCGCTTATGGCTGACATCCACATTACCGACTTTTATCGCGATGCCGCGAAAGCCCTGAACCAAATTTACAATAGCTTTCCGCGCTTAGTGACAGTGTTTGTTGAAGATATCTCGGGGCCAGACACCCCCGATGAATTTGGCCTGCACAGCCCCCGGCACCAAGCCTGTTTTGCCACGCTTTTATGGCTCGCCGCCGAGGGCTACATCCGCTACCAAGACACTATTCGCCAAGAGGCAATAGACCAAGTAACGCTTACTCACAAGGGCTTTACCCTGCTCAGCGCGCAACTGAGTTGCCGCTCGGCCCCGGATAAAAAGCTAACCCATATTAGTAAACAGCTCGACGGCGAAGAGCAAGCTAGCGCCCCGGTGGGGGACTTTAGCCCTGCCATTGATTTACTGCGCGCCGCGTTAACAACCCGCGCCTCTAGCGCCGTCGATACCATCATGCAAATTTTACTTAATCGTTAAGCGGATCGCTATGGCGCCGCGGCACTCGCCCCGGCAAACTCAAAGTGCAACAGCTTAAGCCGCTGCTCTGGATTAATATCCGGAAACTCCGGCGCACTGGGGAGCCGCTCGATAAATCTCGCTGCGGGACAGTTTTCGGCAAAACACTGATGCAAAAAATCGCTCGCCAGCTCCGGTGCATTTAAACAGGCCAGCACATCGCCACCATCAGGCATCAACTCTGGCAAACGTCGACCCAACTTAACGTAATCTTTGCTGGCGACAAAACTGCCGCGCTGAAAACTCGGCGGATCAAAAATCACAATATCGTAGGGACCCTGCCGACGAATGCGGCTCCAGGATTTTAAAATTTGCTCCGGCAAAAACGCGCTGCGCTGCTTATCAAGACCGTTTAAGTGGTGATTCGCCCGCCCCTGCCCCAGCGCTTTTTTACTCATATCCACATTCACCACCCGCTCGGCACCAGCGGCTACCGCCACCACCGAAAAAGCGCAGGTATAGGCAAACAGGTTCAACACCCGCTTGCCTGACGCCTTAGATTCTAACCATTGCCGGCCGGGCTCCATATCCAAAAAATAACCAACGTTTTGCTGGGTGAGCGGGTTGAGCCAAAAGCGCAGCGGGCCACGGGCGGCCAACCAGCGCTCGGGCACCTCGCCCACCACAACCTCCGAGGGCGCCCCTTGCCAATAACGCCGCTGCACTACCACAGCCCAATTGGCGGCAACCGCTATTGCGGTTATCTCGGGGATGCACTCTGCCAGCCAACCCTCTGGTGGCTCGGCAAACAAAGTGACCAGCACAACTGGCTGAAAAAAATCGATACAGACAAACTCCAACCCCGGATAACACTGGCCACGGCCGTGGAATAACCGACGACTATCGAGTGTTTGCTCAGGCGCGCAGCGAGCCTCGTCAGCCAGTGTGCGCAGCGATTGTAAATCAATGGTTAAAGCGGTTGAGGTAGTCACAGTGCAGTCTCATTAATCGCGGTATCGCCCACGGGGTATAAAATTTGTTGTTGGTAGCCGGTAATGACCGGAAAAAAGCCCGCCAATTGTCGATCTAGCGCCGGGTCATTGGTATCAAGTTGCAACGGCCGGCCGTTAAGCATCTGTAGCTTTTCGGTGGTAGCGATCAGCATAATGCCGTCTCGACCCACCTGGGCAATAATGTCTGGCGCAAGCTGTTGATTGCCTCGCCCAAAGATATGCCCCTGCCCTCCGATGGAGGTAACGACAATACGCACCGGGCCCTGGTGCGCCCCCATAATGCGACGAATAGTGTCGGCGGTTACATCGCTGGCAATTAACTCCCCGCCGCGCAGTACATCTACCCCCAGCAAGGTGCCCACTAAACCTAGCTGCTCCAGTAACACCTTAGTGGTAGAGCCTGGGCCCACCAAGTACAAAACGTCGTCGTCCAGCTGCTCGATAACGCTCGCCGCCACATCAAGCTGCTGCAACTCATCCACCGCTGCCCCGGCATTTTTTACCTCTTGCAGCCACTGAGGCTCTTCTGGCACCAGCAGCTCACTATAATGTTTGGCCCGCACCATCCCTGCGCGAAAAGCTTGCTCGTCAATGTCACGCACCTCGCGCTCCACCAAGGGCGCCCACTGACGCTGAGCTAAACGTTGCAGGATATGCCCGGCCGCCTCGGGGGTATTGGCGTAAACGCCCGAGTGGATTTTGACCCCTGCGGGCACACCCACCACCGGCACCGCAAGCCCAATGGCATCGGCAATATTACGCGCCGTGCCATCGCCACCGGCAAAGGCGATAACATCAACACCGGCACTCAGTAATCGCACGGCCGCTTGCTGAGTATCTGAGTCGTCGCTTTGCGCGGCCGCCGGTGCACCCAACGACGCAAATGGCAAACCCAGCGCTCGCGCGGTGTCGCCTCCCATGGCGCCGTCAAATCCAAACAACTGTACCGGCGCCTGCGCATGGGCAATAGCCGCCAGCGCCCGCGCCATACGCTCAGCCGCCCGCAAGGGTGCGCCACGCGCTAGCGCGAGGGTGCGGGTGTCCCGCCCATCACTGCCCTTTAAAGCGACGCTACCGCCGATTCCAGCGTAGGGGTTAATAATGATTCCCAGCTTAAGCACTTGTCACCAAATCGTCATATTGCATTGTTAGGCTGCGCCACAAGACATCTTTGGGCTGCCGCAGCCCGTGTCTTTGTCAGTCAAACCTTTTGGTTTATTCGGATTTACTTAACGGTAAAGCCCAGCGCCGCTAGCGTCTCTGCCAGCGGCGTATTTTTATCTAGCCCAGTCACTTGGTAGTTACCAAACTCGCGCCGCACCGGGTAGTTTTTACGCAACCGATCAAATCCTTGCGACAACGCCTCGCCCTGCGCGCCCGCCTCGGACGCCACCTGCCGCAAACGCTGATCATCGGCGGCAATGTCGTAAATGGCGGCGATTACCTCGCGCAGGGCCTGCCAGTCGTCAACCCCAACCGGGGCCGACACCTGATTGTCAGCGACGGCTGGGACGACATCGGCCAGCCTAGTGCTAGGCGCAAACTCAAACTGCTGACAAAATGCCTCATAGATCATGGCTGTGCCTTTTAGCTTGCCATCAAAACTGTAACCGGCAATATGCGGCGAGCCCAACACCACCCGCTCAAACAACTGCAGATCAATATTGGGCTCCCACTCCCACACATCCAACACCACTTGCAGGTCATTGCGATTTTGCATCACTTGCAGCAGGGCTTTGTTATCAATAACCGCGCCACGACCACAGTTAAGCAAAACGCCCCCTGGCGCCAACTGCAGCAATTGCTCTTTGGCCAACAAATGACGACTCGGGTGCGGCCCGACGGTGGTTAGCGGCGTGTGCAGGCTCACGATATCGCACTGTAATACATCCTCAAGCTCACACAGGTCGGGGTTTTGCTCAATACTTAAGAGCGGGTCATAACAGCGGCAACTGACGCCCTGCGCCGTAAGCGCCCGATGCAGAGCCCCACCGACGTTGCCGCAACCGATAATGCCAACGGTTTTATCGCGCCAGTCGATATTTAAGTGCGCCAACGCGGCGTACACATACTCCACCACCGAATTGGCGTTACAACCGGGCGCATTGGTATAGGCAATACTCTGGTGGTCGAGCCAGCGCTGATCGAGGTGGTCCATCCCGATGGTGCAGGTGCCAACAAACTTAACGGGACTACCCGCCAGTAACGCCTCATTCACTGGCGTTACTGAGCGCACTAAAAGCGCATCGGCGTCGGCGACATCGGCGGCGCTCATCTGTCGCCCCGGCAAGCGCACGATCTCGCCATGGGCGCTAAAGAAGTCCTCCGCCAGCGGAATATTTTCATCGATCACTATTTTCATGCTTAGGTAAATCCTGTTCAGGTCAGTTTACGCGCCCGCTTCGCAAGCGCGTCAGTCCAGCCCATGGCGCGACTAAACTCAGTAAATGCGGCAATATCCACCGGGGCGCGCTGCAATTGCGCAGGCTTTTGCAGCAGCGGAATATCGCAGATAATCGTCGCCAACTGCTGCGCCAGCTGTATTTGCTCGCGCGCGGCAAGCAGCTTAGCCGCCAGAGTGCGGGCGCCGCGCACCGGCACGTGGGCCACCTCGTCCAGGCGCTGAAATAGCGCCGAGATCGAGCCAAAATAGCGTAGCAGCCCTATGGCTGTTTTAGCGCCAACGCCGGGCACACCGGGAATGTCGTCCCCGGCATCGCCGACCAGCGCGAGGTAATCCACGATTTGCCCCGGAGCCACGCCATACTTAGCTTTAATGTCGTCATGCTGGTAACGCACATCGGCGCTAAAATCCCACAAACAATCTTGCTCGCGCGTCAGCAGTTGGGCCAAATCTTTATCACGGCTCAATATCGCAATCGGTGCAGGCTCGGCACAGCAACTAGCGTATAAGCTGCCAATTAAATCGTCGGCCTCATAGCGCTGGCTGGCAAACGTGGCCAACCCCAACAGTTGCGTTACTTGCGCACAGGCTTTTAGCTGAAATGCCAAGGCCGCATCGGGTAAAGCCCGGGAGCTTTTATACAGTGGGTACAGCTGGTGACGAAAACCCGTTTCCAGACTCTCATCGAAGCACACCGCCAGCCGCTGAGGCCGGTGGCGCTCCAAAAGCTGGAGTACGAACCCGGTAAAACCATAGACGGCATCGGTTCCATAGGCTTCTGGCTCACTAAAGCGGCGCTCGGGCAGCGAAAAATAGTAGCGGAAGATATAAATAGAAGCATCGATAAGACATACAGCAGAAGCCGTCAACGCTGAAACCTCGCAACGCGGCCACTAACCAGAGCCTCAGCAGTGAAACCACCGCGCAGGCAGCAAACAGCCTTTAGCAAACCCAAAACCTTAAATACACACATAGCCAACACATCGTATTAGACACGCCACCCAAAAAGCACCCGAGAATAAAAACGCAAAAACCTACAAAAACGTCAGCGCTACACGTTATTTGTACAGATTTAAACCGTGAGCCGACCTTTCCTATCGACTTTAGCAGCGCTTCAAACGGCGATATTAAGCGTGGGGAATATACAACATTAAGCAGGACACAGCACTGAAGCGGCAATCGCCGCGCAACCCGCTACAATTTATATTCTACCATCTCGCCCTTAAGCGCCGCGCATAGACATTGAGGCAAGCTTAAAAAAACAAAACTGGTTAACCAATCACCCGAAAACATACTGGCGCAGCTAGCGCGACCCCCTAAAAAAGCCACAAGCTACTGTATTTAAAGCTTTTAATTGGCCGCATCAAAAATGGCAGTGGGCTACCCAGCTGGATTAGGCAAAGCAAGCGGCCAAAGCTCTTAACGTTAAAAACCTTTTTCTCAACCAAAGGTCTTGCATTGTGCAGTCACTTTGGTCAACAATAGTATCTGCCATATACAAGTAAATTGGGCGCCAAAGAGCGCTTACGCTAATATAATCAATAATGGGCATCCCCGGAGGAATTCATGCTGTATAAAAATAAGCAATCCAAAGTCGTGGCAAGCCGACGCCACTTTAAAAAAACGATGCTGGCTAGCGCCTTAGCGGCGGCCTCATGTGCAAGCCTGGCGCAGGCACAAGAGGAGCAGTCAAACAACGATCTGATGCTCGAAGAAGTGGTCGTACAAGGCACTCGCGCCACAATTCAAACAACTATCGACATCAAGCGCAGCTCCACCACCATCGTCGACGGCATGTCGGCCAACGATATCGGCGATATGCCCGCACTGTCTATTGGTGAGGCGCTCGAGTCCATCACCGGCGCGTCTTCGCACCGTGAAAACGGCGGCGCCACCGAGATCTCTATTCGGGGCCTTGGCCCTTATCTAAGCGCCACAACTTTTAATGGCCGTAACGCCTCTAACGGCAGCGGTGACCGCTCGGTTAACTTTTCTCAGTTTCCGTCCGAGCTGGTAAACAAAGTGGCCATTTATAAAACTCAGGACGCCAGCCTGATAGAAGGCGGCGTGGCCGGCTTGATCGCCCTAGAGACGGTTAAACCGCTCGACTACAACAAGCGTCGCTTACAAATTGAAGCCAAGGCGGGCTTTCAGCCCAACCAGCAGAACATTAAAGATTCAATGGCCGGCGATGTCGGTTTTCGCGGTAGCGCCAGCTATGTTGACCAATTTGAATTTGATAGCGGCATGGCACTAGGTATTTCTTTGGGGTACGAGCAAAGCGATATCGCTCAACCAGAGTCTGAAATGCGTGCTTCCAGCCCTAGCGGCACCTCGCTGTTTGCGTGCATCAACGACCCGAGCGTTACCGACCGGGGTTACTACATGCCCACAGCCGGCGACTGTGAGGACCCGGTTAGCGGCCCGTCTAACTCCGGGGATTACAACACCGAGATTAACCCCGAAACCGGCGAAGCTTACGATGCCGGTAAAGACTTTGCGTTCGCACCTAGCTCTAACAGCTACCGTCAAAACGACACCTCTGACGAGCGCGAGGCTATTTTTGCGGCAATTCAGTTTCAACCGAACAACAAAACCGATATTAATATCGATTACCAAACCTCAGAGCGTATCCAGGCTGAGAAACGTCATGACTTAAACTTTGCCAACCAGAAGCGCACCACACCAGGGGTTACACCAGAAAGCTTGGTGGTAAGCGACTCTGGCGCCATCACCAACTGGAAAGGTGAAACGGCCATTGAGTCTAACAGCGAGCTTTACCGTCGCGATGAAGATTACACCGGGTACGGCATAAACGTCGCTTACGACCTCACCACCGACTTAACGATTTCAGCCGACTACTCTTTCTCTGAAACCACTCGCGTCGAAAATCAGATGCTGCTTCGCACTCAGTCTGATGATCGCGACGTTTACGGCGAGCTTACCTCGCAATATCGTCCGATGGTGCAGTGGGATCGGGACTCCGGCATTCGTCAGTATGAGATAACAGGATTCGACGTCACCGATCACTCACTCTTCTCTGATCGCTACCGTGCACGCATCGACAGTGATGTCGACCGTACCAACACCATTGAAGCCTTCCGGGCCGACTTTGACTGGCGCCTAGATGGCGTGATTACCGCTATTAAAGGCGGCGCGCGCTACTCAGAGCTAGAATACCTCGACATGGGGCCAACCGTTCGCAATGAATTTGAAGTGACCATTGGCGACTTCCCTACACTGTCAAACATCAACGAAACCTGTGCTATCGAATTCCCTGAGAGTGACTTTTTGTCGTCTGAACGCGACGGCGCCTTAATCACCATCCTTGACGATCAGGGCAACGTCACTAAAGAGGTCAACAGCTGGGCTACGTTCGACACCGCTTGCGCCGTTTCAATGCTCGCGGACTTTACCGGGGAGTCGACCGAATTCCCAGAAATGCCAGAATCGCTAGCGAGCGTCACCGACGTCACCGAAACGACGAAAGCCGCTTATATTATGGCCGACTTCGATAGCGCGTTTATGAACAAAACCATACGCGGTAATTTCGGCTTGCGCGTGGTACAAACTGACGTTGAGTCTATTGGCTATCGCACGCCCTACACGATTGAAACGTCGGACACCGGCATTTTATCGTTGGTGCCCATCGAAGGCGCGGACCTTGAGCGCGTTGAAGCCGGCGGCGATTACACAGAAGTATTGCCAAGCGTAAACCTGATTGTCGACTTGACCGATGACCTGATGTTGCGCGGTGCGGTTTATCGTGGTCTGTCTCGTCCAGAGCCGGCGGATATGAGCTATCAGCGTGGCTTTACCGTCAGCAGCGAAGAGGACATCACCACGCTGGATGAGTTAATTCAGAATGTGAGCGGTGATGGTAACCCCAACCTGCAACCACTGACCTCTTGGAGCTTCGATACCGCTATCGAGTGGTACCCAAACCAAGACACCATGCTGGCGTTTGGGCTCTACCACAAAAGCTTTCAGGGCGGCTTTGAAACCACTCGAACCACCGAGGAGTTTCTGATTGACGGGCAAGTGGTTCCGGCCGACTTTGACCTGACTGAAACCAACGACGACGCCAGCAACCTGACCGGTATCGAAATTACGGCAACGCACAATTTTTCTTATTTGCCAGGTTTCTTGAGCGGTTTTGGTGCGAAAGCAAGCTACAACTACGCCGAATCCGACTTCGAGTTTGAAGACAGCAACTACGGCGACATTACGGTTCGCGATGACGAGGGAAATATCGTTTCGCAATCGCAGGGGATTGTCGAGCCAGGCAACGTACCCGGCTTCTCGGATCACGTATTCTCGGGTCAGCTGTATTATTCGGCCGGCGATTTTGACGGCAGCTTGATCTACAAGTACCGCAGCGAATACTTCCAGCCTTACACCAGTAACGGAACCCGCTTGCGCTATGTAGGTGATACCGGAGTCTGGGAAGCTCGTATGTCTTACTACATCACCGACAATGTGCGCCTTAGCCTAGAAGGCATCAACCTATTTGACGAGCCAAAGCGCCAGTATCACTACACCACAGACAACTTGGGTGAAGTGAACAGCTACGGCCCCCGTGTCTTCTTTGGTGTAAAAGCTAAGTTCCTCTAACCTACTATCCCTGCCGTCTTATGTCGGACGGCAACCATTCGGGCCCGCTTATGCGGGCCCTTTTTTACCTCTATTTTCCCAACTTGAACGCCCACCACCACAATCTTTTCCGAAAAAAACCGTAACAACCTAGCAATAGCGATCAACACAATAACATTCTCGCTCTACGGCTCTCACAGAACACGCAACGGATAAGCCGACACCAATCAACGCTGCCCCGCATACCCATGCCGGCGGACTGATCAGCAATAAACCAAGGCGCAAGCGTGATAATTAAAGGCCGCCCTCGTTAAACAACCGCGCCTCTACCGCCCTGCCGCCGACAGGCTGATAGAATGATGGTAGTGGATAGCACCGCGAGAATCACACGCGGGGCACGAGGACGAGGAGTTAAATACGAGATCGCCATCTAGGCGCGCAGAAAAACAGCGAAGAGGTTAAATATTTTTAGGCGGAAGTGACGGGTTTAAAAAAGCGATGGAGCAGTAATGCCCCACCGCAAGCTACGACTAGTTGTGCGAATGTTCCAGAGCGTAAAACGTGACCTGGGTATAATCGTTGTCATCGCCACTGTTGTTTTGGTTGTAGGCACCGGCTTTAAAATACATATATTGGCCACCTTCGTCGTAACCACTGCCGCTCATATCCACGGTTTTACTGACGGTAGGCTTGCCATCGCGATAGATAAACACCGTTAATGCATTGCCTTTGACATCAATTTCGTAACCGAAGGTTTCATCAAGAGCAATGCCATCGGCAGGGTTTGATGCGCTGTTAGCGCTGCCACCAAGCAACTCATAACCGATATCGTCGCCGCCATTAATCTCGTGCGCAAAATACAAAGAACCTTTATTGTTGTCAGGCAATTTTCGATAGTACAGTCGAATAGGCTCATCATCATTTGCGTGAATCTGACCAACAATCACCCGGCCAACTTGGTATGCCTCCCCAGTGGTGGACACACGATTAACCGCGAGCGTCGCCCGCATATTGCCATCCACACCACCGGCGGCAGCGCGATCGGAGGCTGGCGCACTACCGAACACCCAGTTATTGCCATTAACGCCCTGAGTATCAATACGGGTATTGCCCGCTCGCAGCATCTCCCGCAACTCAACACGAGTGTAGCTGGTATTAGTCGAGGTTTTAAAACCTGACGGATAAACCCGAAACACCATACCGCCATCAGAACCGGTAAAGAAGTAATCTGGCAGCTCATAGCCGTCATTCAAATCATTTTCTTTAATGTTGTCCGCGCGGCCATTACCGTCATCATCAATTGGGACGCTCACATACCACCGCGATAAGTCGAAATTATCCGAGGGTGGCTTGGCGGGGTCCAATTCAGCAATAGCGAGAGGTCCGCTGGGCTGCGCCGTAGGCGCATCCAGCCCGCCGCAACCATGCACTTCGACCTCGAGCAGACTGTTCCATAAATTTTCCGAGTTGCCATGGCCAATAATGCGCACATAGCGAGCATCGAGCCGATCAAAAGAATCGGTTGTAAATTCTTCAGAGCCCTGAGATTGCCCATTGGCCACCAAAGTGCTCCAGGTGTTGTTATCAGTGGATGCCTCGATATCATAAAACGAGGTGCGCTCGTCGGCATTAAACCAAGCGGTTTTAACCTCGGCAATGGTTGCCTCGGCGCCCAAATCCAATAGCAATGTTTTGCCGTCACCCTGAGAAGACCAGCGGGACTCGCCCTCAAGACTGCCGTCAATTGTGTTGGCCGGGCTGTGGCCGTCGTGGCTGCCATCATCACTGGCGGCATTAATTACCAGAGCCCCTGTGCCGGTACACTCATCGGTGCTCGCCACCGATGAACTTGATGACGTAGACGCCGATGAGCCAGTGGAGCTTGATGAGCCAGAGCAGGCTGAGCACACCGCAACGACCAACGGCAACATTACAAAAAAAGGGTTCAGTTGAGACATAGGTTTACTCCTAAAGGATCGGACCCAGCAGATAGAGAGGGCTCCGCCCTGAAAAACCGCAGCTGCTGTACAACCGTAGCGCAGCCGTTATTGTTATTTTTACGTTTTCATAAAAAGGACACCAAACCCCGAAAACGGGGTTTGGTGTCCGCCAGAGCCAGGAGCGAATTCCCGACTCTGTTCACTACGTCTAATCGTCAAATTAGAACTTATAGCTTGCGCCAAGAGTAACGCGACGATCTGTGAGACCTTGGAAGCACAACAGTGCGCCTTCGTTCACACAAGATTGCTCAATTTCAGATTCAGTGAGGTTGACAGCTTCAAGTCCCACGCTGAACTGATCGGTGATGTCGTAATTGACACTCGCATTCAGCTGACCACGTGCTTCCTGCACCACTGGGAAGCCCCATGGGTAGCTTGAGGTACTACCAAAGTCATCCGAGCGGAAGGCATCGCGCCAGGTGTAACGCGCGCGAGCTGACAGACCATACTTCTCATAGTACAAAGTAAAGTTGTACGCATTTTCAGAGTTATCGAGTAACGCTGCACGCATGGTTACATCATCGGCACCCAGCGAAGAGAACACAGTAGCCGCACGGCTAGTCGCGTTATAGTACGAGTCACCACCGTCAAACTCCTGCCATGTGTAGTTAGTCACGATACCGAAGCCAGAAGCCCAGCCCAAGACATCCTCAAAACCTGCGAGGTCGTATTGGAACGCCAGCTCAATACCTTGCTGCGTGGTTTCGCCATCACCGTTAACGGTAATCGATGTTGGCACACAAACACCCGGAGACGAGCCTGCTGGACCAAACACGTTCGGATCAGCGATTGGGTTGTAGATACCACCGCCTTCACAGGGAGCGGTCAGGTCACGGTATCCTGTATCAGGATCGACCGCCGGATCTTCCTGCTGACCTACGAACAATCCAGTACGTGTTTTGTGGAAGTAACCCGCGCTAACCATGCTTGATGGTGCAAAATACCACTCCGCAGATATTTCGAAAGACTCAACCTCTTCTGGCTCCAGACCCGGGTTGCCAATAGCAGCCGCTGGGTTGGGACTAGTTTCGAACGAGAACGAGGTAGACAGGTCATCAAAGTCCGGACGACGAATGTCTTTCGACCAAGCCGCACGCAGCATAATATCGTCGGTCAAATCAGCGACCAAGTTGATACGAGGCAATATAAAGTCGTAACTACCAGTTGTTGAGGTTTGCTCGACCACGCCGTCAGTCGTACGGTTGCCCACTGAGTCAATTTCAGTTTCTAAGTAACGCAAACCAAAATTACCGCGGAAGATACCGGCGGCAAAGTTCGCCTGGGCGTACAGAGCATTGGTCTCTTCAGTAATATCAAAGAAAGCGTTAGTGCTTGAGGTTGGCGAACTGATAGGGTCTTGACCAATAGCCGACATCGCCGAGTTCAACGCTGCCAACACACCATCAGGATTAGAGTTTGACAATGTAGGATTAATGGTCAGGAAGTCGCGTACATACAGCTCGCGGCCGTCTGCATCATTAAAATTGTCAGGGCCAGCGGTCAGAATTTCGGCGTACAAGTTACCGGACGGTGACTCTGCTAACGTCCGCAAACCAACGTTCGACGCGTTATCGTTGTTCACACTTTGCGAGCTGTTAAAGCGATAACCGAAGTCGATAGTGGTGAAAATCGACATATCTAAATCATAGCTTACGTCGATACGGAAGGCGTCTTCACTGTTTTTAACCACATCGTGAGATTGGTTAACGTCGCGCAGTACGTAATTCGCCGGATCAAGCAAATCTGCCGTGCTAGGCGCGTTAGCAACATCGGCAATACCAAACGCCAAAGAGCCGCCAGACAGGTCGTACTCGATTGGCGTACCATTGTCATTGTCGGTGCCCACAGCGGTATTGGGGTTGATAAAGTTCAGCGTAGTACTGAAGTCAGGGTTAATCGTATCATTGGTCGAGCTGGCCAATTCAACCTTACCCGAAAACTTACCCAACTCGAAGTTGGTACCCAAACTAAAGATCTCGCTCGAGGTTTCACGCGAACCAGTATCGGTAGACAGGCGCAAGTTCGGATCGTAACGACCATCATTTTGCGCATCAATCACACCGGTCAGAGCAGCTTGGATCGAACCTAAATTTTGCGTGCCGTTTTCACCATCGACTGAGCCAAAATCAACGGTCTCATACGAGTCGGGCAGTGACGTACCGATGAGAGTACTTACCCCAGAAGCCTGAACACGGGTACTTTCCTGAAAGCGGTCTTGCTCGTTGAGAATCGCATCAAAGTAAAAGGTGAAGGCGTCATTCGGTGCCCACTCAAAGGTACCGGCCAAGTTCGTCGTTTCGTACTGGTAGTTATCGTAATCCTGAACAAAGAACTGAATCGGCAAATAGTTGGTACCATCAGCCAAGGTATCCAGGTTATCGCGGTCCGCGCGCGGACGGAAAGCCGATACGTCCTGCTCGGTATAACTCCCGCTGAGCACTACACCAAAATCACCTGCATCGGTATTCCAGTTATTACCAAAAGAGCCAGACAGACGAGGGCTCCAACCGCCATCGTCCGACAAGCTACTTTGCTCGCCCTGCACACGCACCGCAATCAGCGGCTCGTTTAGCTCAAGAGGACGGATGGTTTTTAAGTTAATAGTGCCACCCACAGAACCTTCAACGGTTTTTGCGTCGGGGGCTTTAATAACTTGAACTTCAGAAATAATAGCGGCAGAGACGTCATCGAAGCTAATGCCGCTACGACCGGCGCCCGAGCCTACAGTAGAAACACCATTGATCTCGGTGCGGTTAGCATTGGTACCACGAATTTGGACCCCAGTACCTACACCTGCCGAGCGGGTGATTTGAATACCGGTGATGTTTTCGAGTACTTCCGCCAGGTTTTGATCTGGAAGCTTACCAATATCATCAGCTTGAATCACTTCCATTACGTTAGTCGCAGCGCGCTTTTCTTGAATAGCACTTTCAAGAGAGGCGCGGATGCCAGTTACGACCACCTCTTCTAGCATCTCAGATTCTTGGGCAACAGCGGCTTGGGCAAAAGCCAGTGTTGATGCCGTCATCATTGCACCACTGATGGCCGCAACGGCTTTGGATAGATTAAATTTATTATCGTCGCTCACTTCTCATTCTCCATAGTTATGTTTATTGGCAGAACAACCTCACTCGCCATAGAGACATTACCCAATATTCTGCATGATTGTCAACCACTTTGAATACATATAGTGGAAACCAATATGAATATAACCTGGCCACCAAATAAACCACTTATTTTTCAACGACTTAAAGATATATTGCAGCGCTCCTGACGGAGCTTTACACGGATAAACAAGTAAATATTTATGCGCCAACTCAGAAAAAGATATGGTCAAAACTACCATCAAGTAAAATAATTCACCAAAAATGGTAGTCCAATATGAATACCAATAATAACGCCAAGCAATAGAACAATTGACGCGATGAAGCTCGCGGTAACGTAGATAGCAAACACAGCGTCAGTTTAGGAGAGAAGCTAAAGGGGGGAAGGCACACAATTTTGCGGAAAAAGTCTGCCCCCGTGTACACGGGGGCAGAAAAAACAACTACACAGAACAGATACGCCGTTACTCTTGCGCAACCACCGCTTCAGCGGTGTTGCCGTGGTAAGGCAAGTCGGGGTTATCGTCCAAATCTAAAGAGTCACCCACGCTGTAACCTTCGAAGTCATCTTCAAAGGCCACGGTGGTTCCATCCAGATCAGAGAAAAGCTTTATCTCATCAACATGGTAAGCGGCATTCGGAATGGTTGAGCCATTGTCGCCCAGCTTGAATATCACAGCCTCGACACCATTCATTACATCGGCAAGACTTGAAGACGCCGAGTCGAACGCTTCCGTAGTGACACTTGTGCCATTGATTGTAATGGTGACCATTGGCGGCACAGAATCGGAGGCGGCCGATGCGTCCCAGGTCATTTCCACCTCGGTCCACTGACCAGGGGTAAAGGGTACCGTTACGTCGATATCATCCTGATCGCGAATCGCAAACTTATCACCCTGAATCCGCAAGTCGACGATGGCATCGCTGGTACTGGTGCTGGTACCGTACAGGCCAATGTACGCGTCTTTAGCACTACCGTCTTCGGTAACCGCATTATCGTCTTTTAAAAAAGATACCGACAATTTACCCGCTGGGATGGTCGAATCATGTCGGTAGCGTAGCTCGCCGGCGTCATCAATCATATTATCGGAAATTTTCGCTATTTTATTGCCCGCCGCACCAGGGCCGGATTCGGGGCCAGTAGGGCCGCCAGTGCCAGAAGAGGCAACATTCGCTACCGTGACTTCCGCGCTATTGCTGTGATAGATAGAGTTTTCATTGTCATCTGGATCAAGCAAGTCACCGACTTCATAGCTTTCAAAGTCATCTTCAAATGCAAGCGCCGAGCCTTCTAGATCGGAATAAACTTTCACATCATCGACGTGATAGGCCGCATGAGGAATAACAGCGCCATCATCACCAAACTTAAAGATCACAGCCTCAACACCGTCCATTACATTACTTGCAATGCCCGCCGCCGAAGAGAAAGGTTCGGTGGTGACACTTGTGCCATTAATGGTAATGGTCACCAGCGGAGTTTCAGAGGCGCTAGCTGCTGAGGCATCCCAGGTCATCTCCACATCCGTCCACTCACCTGGCGTAAATGGAATCGCCACATCAATATCATCGTGACCGCGAATCACATATTGATCCGATTGAATCCGCAAATCGACAAGAGCCTGGCTTGTGCTCGTGGATGAGCCGTACAGCCCGATATAAGCGTCTTTCGCTGATCCACTTTCATCTACCGCATCGGCATCTTTCAGGAAAGATACAGTCAACTTACCTTGAGAGATCGCCTCGCTAAACTTATATCTTAGCTCGCCCGCATCATCGATCATATGATCCGTAATTCGCGCCGCCTGGGTGGTGGTCACAACGGTATCGCCACCGGTAATAGTGATCTCCAGATTAGCGGTAGTGCCATCGGCAGATTGGATTTCAATGGCGTCGACAACGGAATCATCGACCCCCGACAGTGACGCGATCGTAGTATCTGAAGTGTCTAGCGAGTAAACCCAAGACCCTTCGGTATCAATAGAGAAAGTACCATACATGGTGCTTTCGTCGCTCAGAGCCTGAACGGTATCTTCACCGTCATCTTCGTCGGTAACCGATACTGTGCCCGCCAAATCATCTTCGGTACTGTTGGTCATAGTGGCGGCCAAGTTACCAAAAGTCGCCGGAGTATTCTCGGCTGGCCCCGCACTTGAGCTTGAACTTGAACTGCCGTTACCTGAGGTGTCGGGAACATCAAAAACATCATCGCCGTCACCACCACAACCCACCAAGGTTGCGGCCAGCACAGAGGCTGTTAAAAGTTTCATTTTCATAAGACTGTATCCTTATTTTAGTTAGAGATTTTATACGACAGCGCCCGTGGCTACTCCCATTTGCGATATCGCTATTTGCACGTTACATGACCGTTATTCGCGCCCCGACGATCCTCTTTAACACGCTCTACACTTATTTCAGTGTCTGCCGTGCTCGCCGTGTTATAGATTATTTCAAAGCCATCAAGAGCAACCTGTACGTTATCGAGTATCGCCACTTAGCTCGCCCTACCCTCGAGGTTATTGCCAGGGTTTCTGCTTTTGTGAGGCCAACCGCACAACCGGCTAAAGGTCGAATCAACCTACCAGGCGAATTTAAATACTCGAATACGAGATGCGCACACCAAAAGTGCCGCCAGAGTGTTACTGGCAACTGTGACAACAAACTTAAACAAGATGGTTTTACTTGGGCCGATCAATATTGATACTCCCTAAATTATGTTTATTAGCAGGAAAGCTCGTTCATCTGACCAAGACATTACCGAATTGGTAACATCATTGTCAACCCATTTGGAATACAAACAGTTCAACCAAATGGAAAACGATAGGCTATGGAAGTAAATTGGCTTATTAATCAGTGTGTTATCTGACCATAAAAACTTTTAAAATTTGTTAAAACACGATTGACCAGAATAGGCATACATTGATTCTGCGCATAACAAAGCGCGCGAAACATAGCACCTGAGGATCTGCGTAAAAAATAGGACGGGATAGACCGAGGGAACGGAAAAACAGGAGAGCAGCCACTAGCGCGGGCAGTGACTGCTCAACCGTCAAAAATAGTAAGAGGTACTAATCAAGGGTAATGCTTGAGAAAGTCACCTGAGCATAGTGACCGGCTCGAGAATCCTCTTCCCACACCCCGGACCCGGCACAGCCCGCGTACCACATTCCATCCTGATCTTTGCTACTGCACTGATTGTAGGCACCGGCCTTAAAGTAAAACCAGTCACCGCTGTAACCACGGGGGTTATCTAGCTCATCAACTTTACCGTTAGGATTGACGTTGTTTGATAGATCTACCGCATACTCAACCTTCGGCTTGCCTGCCGCCTCGAAGGTAAGCTTCATTACATTGCCGTCGACGTCAACCGTATAACTAAACGTCTCGCCGAGTGACAACCCCTGCCCGCCCGGGTCTTGGGAAGAGTCCCATACGTTACCCCACACGGGGTACGCAATATCCGTGCGGTTGGCATCGTCTTTCTCAAGGTTTCGCTCGTAGGTCCAAAAAACAGAGCCGCGGTCGTGATTAGGCCATTTTTTGTAGTAAATCTTCAGCGGCTCATTGCCGTAACCAAAACCTCTGGCCATGCTGTCATCTTTACCTGCATGAATTTGTCCTACTACCACAGAGAAAGCAGGCTTTTTATCAGGGTTTTTAGCCTCGACGGCAACGTGATTAACCGCCAGGGTGGCCGACAGGCGCCCGCCAATAGAGCCATAACGAGACGCCTTGGAGTGCGCCGCCAATGCAAAGTTATTGCCTGGTGCTTTGGTTTTTGAGCCTTGCGGGTCTATCATCTGGCGCAGCTCGCTGCGGGTATTGGTAGAGCCGGAGGTTGTTTTTGCTTTATTGGGTGCGGTAAAAACAACTCCGCCACTTTCATTAGCGTAAAAAAACCTAGGCTCTAACAGCCGACTAATGCTAGGAGGCTCTACTTCATCAATTTTACCGTCGCGATTACTGTCCATGGGCAGTGTTATTTTCCAGCGGGATAGATCCATAACCGAGCCTGGAATTCTCTTGCCGGCAAGATCTTCTGCGGTATAGGCGCTTTTTTTAGGAGGAGCCTCACACGCAGTCAAAAGCGTAAATGAAGACACTACGGCCACAACCACAACCGGCACACTGCGCATTGATTTTTTTAAGTTTATTATCATCTTTTTCTCCCACGAATGTTTAGGGTTAAAATAGTTCGCTATATTTCATGAAAACACATACCGCCGATGTGCTCTTCAACGGAAAACAAATAGTTTTTTTGTTTATCTGCAATAAGCACCATGCCCGCAGCACCAGTAACCGATCGATAGGCCTTGGAAAAACCACCATCAATACATATTAGCTGACCTTTGGCGTGCCGCGGTGATTCGCCATCTTTAAGTTTTACCGGAACGTGGCCATTTACAAGAATGCTGTGTTCATCACCACTGAGCTCTTTGGCTACCGTTGCAACAAACGCGGGGGTATCCCGCGCATCAAAGTATGGATTTTTCCCCTCTTTGTGATACTGCCGATCAGCAACAAAGTAACGTTCAAAGGTCGTCATTTTCTCTCGCCCAAACAAGGGCGAGCAAGGGCCACACCACAAGTACCACGCAATATCCGACAGATACTGGCAGCTTTTTGTCTCGCGGCGCGAGTAAGATTTTCTAAGCTGAAGCTCTAACGCATCAAACAGAGCCCGCCCTTTTAACGCGCGGTCATTGACCGAAAACGCAACCGGCTGTAAATTGGCATCGACCGGAAGACAACCATGATACATGGTGTAGCCGTCATCCGTGTGCAGCAGACTGCCATTGGCAAAAAGAAAGTTTATGTGGGCCTGCAAACGCTTAGAGCGAATAAACTGCGATTTCAAATCTTCCATCAAGCGCCACTCTTGATCGGTAAGAGAGGCGGTTGACTCTGGATTCAGCGTTGGAAAAAGTTTGTCTGTCAAATTAACCAGGCTTCCCTGCAGCTCAATGACGCCTGAGGCAAAATCAACTTTTTTCAGCATGGCCCGATGCTCGAGAGAGAAGTGTGGGTTCCTCTCAATGATTTGCTGCTCCAGTTTAAACTGCACAATGGCGATAGCTTTGTGCATTGCCGACCAAGACTTTGCAGAACAATTATCGGTGTTTTCGCTCGGAGCGAAGTTTACACAGGGATCGCTTTTGTAACAGTCGTCGGCCAGCTCGGACAGTTGCTCCAGACAAATGCCGTAGTCCTGTGTCAAGGTGTTAATATGGCCATACTTCAAGCAAAGGCGCACAACAGTTGCGATACACTCTAACGAGCCAGATGCAGCCCCCATCCAGAGCACATCATGATTGCCCCACTGAATACTCACAGCGGGAAGGCTCTCTAATTGCTCAAGTATCTGCGGCGCATCAGGCCCTCTATCGTATACGTCGCCCACCACATGCAAGCGATAACGCAGTAAGGCCGTAACTGCATTGGCGATATAGCGACAAAGCTGCTCACGATCCTGATCGTCCAGCAGCGCGATCGCCTCTCGGCGCTGCTCATCAAGCACACCGGTTATAGCGTACTCATCCAGAATATTTAAGAACCAGCTACAGGTGGCAAAAGCGTCCACTCCCACCGGCCAAAAACGTCGATCCTGCTTGAAGGTGAGCAGCACCTCCATCATGGACGTCAGGTTTCTGAAGTGATCCGACACCTCAATGGATGAGACCTCTTCACCTAGTAAATAATGCCGCAGTGCCCCCAAGGGTGCGTCAGGGTTGCAAGACAAATAGTCACTGATTAACGCCTCGAGCACCCCAAAGCGCTCGCTGACCAGAGAGGCAAACACATCCCCTTGACCATGTAGATCTGATATAAAAACTCTGTAAGGCTGTGTTTGCATCTATCTGTCACCACCAAAATAACGAAATAGAATAGGCTAGAAAACGCTTTCGCAGTTCAGCTCGCGGCAAATGTCGGTCAGCTTCGATGAGAAACCTTCTTCAGCTTTACGCAGCCAAACGCGGGGATCGTAAAACTTTTTATTCGGTACATCCGCCCCTTCAGGGTTGCCAATTTGCGCTTTAAGGTAATCTTGACGATCTTCATAAAAGGTGCGAACGCCATTCCAGTAAGCCCACTGCAGATCAGTGTCGACATTTACTTTAATAACACCATACTCAATGCCTAAGGCGATATCCTCAGCTGACGATCCGGACCCACCATGAAAAACAAAGTCTACAGGGTTATGACTCAAGCCAAACTGTTGGCTGAGGTGGTCCTGAGAGTTTCTCAATATTTCTGGACGCAACGTAACATTACCCGGAGAGTAGACACCGTGAACATTGCCAAAAGAAGCCGCGATGGTAAATTTATCACTGATTTGGCTAAGCTTTTCATAAGCATACGCAACCTCTGAAGGCTGAGTATACAAACGTGACGAATCGATATCGGTGTTATCCACACCATCCTCTTCACCACCGGTCACACCCAGCTCAATCTCCAAAGTCATACCTATCGCACTCATCCGCTTTAAGTACTCACAGCAGGTGGCAATATTTTCCTCTAGTGGCTCCTCGGACAAATCAATCATATGTGAAGAAAATAGCGGTTTACCATGCAGCTGGTAAAACTCCTCACCAGCGTCCAGCAACCCATCGAGCCAGGGAAGCAGCTTGCGTGCAGCATGGTCTGTATGCAGCATCACGTTAGCACCATAGGTTGGAGCCATTGAATGCACGTGCAAAGCCGCCGAGACGGCACCTTTAATAGAGCCCTGATGGTTTGAGTTGGCAACTGATTTTCCGCCGTAAAACGCGGCGCCGCCGTGAGACAACTGAATAATAATAGGAGCACTTAGCTCGGCCGCTACCGCCATAACACTATTAGCGGTGCTCGAGCTGGTAATATTCACGGCTGGCAACGCCATATGCTGGGCCTTGGCATAGGCAAACGTTTTAGTAACGGCGTCACCAAGAATGACATTTTCAGGTAAGGTTAGCTTATTAATCATGGACAACTCTCTTGTGGATTGCTGGATACGCAGGCTAGATTGACTGAAAGCTGGGCATGTCACTTTCAGCAATAATGGCGCCTTTATGCTGTATCACCGTTGAGGCCAGGATATGGCCTTTTTTTGCTGCGCTTTCTTGACTCTCACCTTGTGAGCGATAGTGTAAAAAAGCAGCGTTAAACGAGTCCCCTGCCGATGTGGTATCTACCACCTCAACCCGGCGGCCAATAACCATCGCCCGAGTTATACCGTCGTCGACACAGCAACCTTCTGCGCCCATCTTAAGCACAATCTCCCGAGCACCGCACTGGCGTATTCTGTCAATCACAGCATCTTTGTCGGCTTCACCATAGAGCATCGATTCGTCGTCTATGGTGGGTAGGGCTATGTCGCTGATAGCGTAAGCCCGACTGAACGCCTTTTGAGCAAGATCAGTGCTTTCCCATAAAACCGGACGATAGTTGCCATCAAAGACTATTTTTTTTCCATTTATCTGCAGCTCCTGCAACATAGCAAAGAGCCTGTCCTGAGACGCGGCATCAATAACCGCCAGACTGATTCCAGATAAATAAATAAAATCAAAATCAGACAGCTGCGAGGTAAGCCGTTGTTGTTTCGCATCGCTATCTAAAATATATTTGGCCGCAGCATCGTTACGCCAGTAGATAAAGTGACGCTCACCAGACTCATCGTTGCTGATGTGGTAGACACCGGGCCGCTTAGTCGAGTCGATTTTCACTAAACTGGTATCGACACCGTTTTTTTCCCACTGGGCTATCATCCAGTCGCTTGCGTTATCATTACCCATCGCCGTCACAAAGCTAGACTTACTACCAAGTCTGGCCAAGTAAACTGCGGTATTCAGGGTATCGCCCCCGTAGCCGATAAGCGCAGGCACCTTAGCCAGATCCGGAGCCAAACTACCGCTGGACATCTCCAGCATGCATTCCCCAATAGCTGCAATCTTCACACACTACCTCTTTCGTAGAATAGGCCCGGTCATTCTACGGGCCAGATAAGCTAACAATTAGGAAAACAGCAAGCCGCCGTTAACATCCATATTTAACCCAGTAAGGAATGATGCCTCGTCGGACGCTAGATAGGCGACCACATCAGCCACCTCATCGGGAGAGCCTTCACGGCCCAGAGGCGTTGCGCCGGCAACATTCTTACGAGCTTCGTCTTTGGTAAAAGTGTCATGGAAGGTGGTGCTAATCATACCCGGGCACAACGAATTCACTCTAATTCCACGACCACCTAACTCCTTGGCCATCGAGCGAGTAAACGTCATCACCGCACCTTTTGCTGTGGCATAAGCTGACGCACCAGGGCCACCACCATCGCGACCTGCCTGCGAAGAGAAGTTGATGATAGAGCCGCCCTCACTCATGTGTGGGGTCACGAATTTAGTCAATAAAAAAGTACTGGTTAAATTTAAGCGAACGACAAAGTCGAAGAACTCGGAATCCATTTCATCAATAGTCTTACGTGCAACCAAGCCACCCGCCACATTGACCAATATATCGATTTTCTCACCGAAAGCTTCTTGGGTTTTAGCCACAAGGTTTTGCACCTCGTCTGGGTTTCCCATATCACCGCGAACCAAAATCGCCTCTGCACCTAGCGCCTTAACCTCGGCTAAGGTTTTCTCAGCCTGATCTTGACTGCCAAAGTAGTTGATCACCAGCTTGGCGCCTTCTTTCGCTAGCTTCAAAGAAATAGATTTACCAATGTCACGACCGCCACCGGTAATAACGCAAACACGATTTTTAAGTTTCATATAACACCCACCTAAGGATCAATTGTTGTCGCGGAGGTGAAACCTTGCCGCCAAGATAAACTGTTTTTGGTACCAAGCTGGTAGGCAAACGTCAGCAAAACAACAACTTCGCCTACTGACACAAGCCATCAACAAAGGTCAACTACTTTCCACCCACCATATCCGCGCGAATGGGGCTGAAGATATCAATCAAGATACCAGCCTCTAAACAAACCGCTCCGTGCTCTTCATTGGGTGGGACATAAAAACAGTCGCCACCTTTCAGAATCTTTTTCTCGCCATCAATCATGACTTCAAACTTACCGCGCTCGACATAGGCTACTTGTGAGTGAAAGTGGCTATGAACATAGCCCTCACTACCCTCTTCGAATGTCACACGAACCACCATAATCTGCTCGTTGTAACCCATAATGCGACGTTTCACACCGGGCGCCACATCCTCTTCCTCGATGGTATCCATCTCAATAAATTTACTAGATTCAATCAGCATCATCATCACCTGCATCTATCAAAAAAATTGGATATCGTTTGTTCGCACCACTAAAATCCACTGCGATAAAAATCAGTTTTTTGCTTTAACGACCTTAGCCTCGGTTGGACCGGAGCTCTTATCACCACCAGCCAAAACCAGAGTAAACGTTCCCGTTTCACCCATATTTACCGTTAACTCCGCACCAGATTGTGTCACTTTATAATCTAATGACTTTAAACGGCTATAAGCATTAGTGACATATTCGGCGGTACCATTGTATTCACCGTGAGGCTCGATGACGGAATACATCACAACATTGCTCGCCGTTAGGCGACGTATTGCGCCCTGATCACGACGGAGGTTGTGATTGGGGTCGTTAGCGCCAAGCTGGAAGAATAATGTTTTCGCCGAATCGTCGCTGTCAGAGTAATGCCCGTAGGTATATGAGTAGAAGCGATCAACGAGCAACCAGGTCAATCGATTTTTACTCGAGGCACTATTGCCCTGACCACGCAACAGCATATGCTGATAACCATTATCCTCGCCCATAGGCTTCCAGGTATTGAAGCTCTGGTAGTCAGATAAATTGTGATCAATTATCTGACCATTAAAGTGCAGCGGCAAATCATACTGGTGCGCGGCATCGGACTGAATCGAAACCACATCAATAACAAAAGGCTCCACTGACTCAGGCTTAATCAGAGCTTGCACCCGGGAAAAATTGACGCCCTCATAAGCGGTATTAATGCGACCGATACTTATATCGGCTAACTCACCGGACACAAAATCGACCTGCTCGGCTGGCTTTTTGTTCGCTTCTTTCAAATCGGCGTTGAACTGGCTTTTTTGATCAACCACCAAAGTATTGTGCGCAACACTCTGTTTCGCCCAAGTATCATTCTCTTGCAAATAATGGCCGCCGTACTTCGCCTCGACGTTAAGGTAGCGAGCGGCACCATAATCTGTGACGACCTCCTTACCATTGTCGTAGAGTTGCCAGCTGAGACGATCGTAATGGCCGTGGCCCATGCCTTGGCTGGTATTCTTGGAGACCACCAAGGTGCCAGTCTCGTTATTACCTGAGCGCATCAATGCTAAGGCGCCCTGTTTACCCGAAGCTCCATCGCGATAAATTTTTGACTCGTACGGGTATGGCGCCACCGAGTTGCTGGCAATAATTTTAGAAAGAGCAACCCCTCCGGCGCTAAGGCTGACGCGCTCCTGCTGCCTCGCAATATCACTTAAACTTTTGTCGGAGGTAATATCATAGGCAATAGCGAGTGCCTGCACTAACTCTTCGGTTTTAATGCCTTTGTCTTTAATCGCGTCATTAATGGGCAAAAACAGGCCGTTATAGCTCAACTCAATGACGGTATAGATCGCTTTTAGCAAAATGCCGTCGCGATATGCAAAAATAGCTTTGTCCGGGTCATTGGTTTGAATGGCTTTAGCAAACCAGACAAACGGCATCAGAGCATAACGCTGATAGTAAGGCCCTTCGGTGTAATAGCCGTCGGGAGAAAACAGCTTGTCCAACTGCTTATAAAAACCCGACTCACCGCTTAAATCCAAGCCTTTAAGCGCTTGGGCGACATAATCTTCACGCCCCGTTGCATAGCCCACCATACCAACTGCTGCAACCGCCCATGTGCCATGGTTGTGAATCTTGTCAAAAGTCTGCGGCTGCCCCTTCGACAAATAGTCCGCTACGGGAAACAACAGGTTATTTTGTATATGGCTTTTTTGCTCATCGGTAAGGGCGTCGGCCACCATATCGTATGCCTGAATGGTATAAACCAACCACACGGCCTCGTTCAGGCTCTGCCAGAAAAGCTTACCCGGTGTCTGCTCTTTTTTCTCAGGGTGTAGCCCAAGTGTCGGATACATTTTAGCGTAAGCATTTAGCATGTCGGTAACATATTTACTGTAGCGACTTTCACCGCTCAACTGAAACTGCAAGGCAGCCGCGTACATTGCTTTATAGTTTCGCTTATGCTGCTCGTGCGTATATCCACCGCCGGCGTCTTTGGGCCAAGGTACCACGATGCCCTCGGTTAACGCCGCATCAGCCAAACGTTTATTATCCTGCATGGATTGCTCCAGCAGGCCGCCAGAAGCCTGGCGCAGCGCAGTGATATCACTTTCACTGATTACCAGCGACGGCGATTCGGCAGCGGCAAGGTTCATCCCGCCAAGTAGCAAGCAGACTATGCCGCTGGTTTTAACGATAAAAGAAGGAATCTTCATAGCCATTTACTCAGAAAAATTATTGTTGTCAGCGGTGAACGTCGACTCCATACCCGGCACGATACTCTCTACCCGATACAGCGGCTTATGGTTGTAGTCGTTATCTTTAACCCGAATTACAGGACCGCCCACCGTGTGCTGAACCAAAACGGGGGCGCTGTTATCAAAGCGACTATTCTGGATCATGGCGCGCTGCACACCGTGGAGCAAAATGCTGTTACCTTTGGCGCCAGCAGCCGGAGACTTGGTTACGGTGACCTGGTCGACATTTACATGCGGACCAAAAGTACTTTCATCGGTACCACCTCGATACACCGTCATCAAACCCCCATTAACATTACTTACTTGGCTGTTTTTCACGGTAATGTACTCAGCGTTGTACATGCCATAATCGTCTTTTTCGGAATCTAGTTTTAACACTGAGCCTGTTATATTGCTAAAGCTGGAGTCACTCACTAAGACATAATCGGCAAACGTGCTCTTGCGCAATTTGATAACGTCAAAATCTTTGTTGATATTTAAATCCGAGACCTCGACGCCCAACAGCTCAAGTGCAAAATTTTTGTTCATTGGGGCGCTATCGGAGCGAATCACAGCGTTAGCCTTATCGTCAGGGGCGCGCGCACCACTGATCGACAGATCCTGCAGGCGAACAGAGCTACCATTCATCAAATCAATAAGTGACTTACGGCCAAAGGTCAGTCGGGTTTTCCCCTGACCAGCCCCGCGTATAATCAAAGGTTTATCCAACAAAATGGTTTTTGCCACATGGTAGTCACCTTCGGCAAGCACCAGCTCAGCCGCACCCTCTAATTCACTGTAGGCTGCGGTAAGAGTGTCTGTACCTGGCTTCACCTTAACCGTTTTAGCAACAGCAAAGCGATCCGACTTCTGATACTTTGGATACCAAGAAACACCTACTTGCTCTTTAGTCACCGGTAATGGAGGCGCCGCCACATTTAAGCTGTTGGACTTTTCAAAGCCACCTGCCAACTCGTCGCCCACCGCAAAGTTAACTTTATTGCCGCTAAAATCGATGCCTTTTACACTGTCGTGCAACTCAAAAGGTGACTCTTTAGAGTCATTAACAATGGTGTTATTAACAAAACGGCTGTTTGACGGCGCAGCACTGCGCTCTTCATCGCTCCCGGCGCCAAAGATAATACGTTCGACATTGACGAGTGTGTTGCCAGTGATTAGCGCATTATCTACCTGGTGATAGCGATTAATAGGCGAGTTAGGCACACCGTTCATCACCACTAAACCGCCACCAAAGCGCGAACCGGTCAGCCCTGATAGATAATTATTTTTAATCACTTGATCGGCATTAATGACGCGAATACCACCGGTATGATCGACGCCATTACCGATAAAGGCGTTGCCTTCGACTAAGTTACCGTTACCGTGACGTAAGGTAAGTGTGCCTCTGGACTCGAAAAACACATTATTCTTAATGGTATTTTTGCCAGATTTATTGGATACAATTTCGACTTCACCGTCGCAATGGTCAAAGTAGTTATGAGCCACAGTCGTCAAAGAATCACTTAAGGAATAGTGACTAGTGCCGATCCGCAGTGTCTCGCCACCATTGGAACCCAACACCGGTCGCGGACCAAAATAGTTGTACTCAATGACATGGCGATTTTCCCGGCTGTGCTCGGTATCGAGCCGCACCGCCATGGTCACACCTTTATTGCGCTTAAAGCTAAAATGGTTGTGATCGATACGGTTATTTTTGCCGTAGACACTCAGCCAGTAATCGGTCTCATAACGATCAGGGTTGCTAAAGTCGTCGATTACCACTTCGGTTAAACGAGTATTAACGGCAATCGTTGAGTAATCCGACGGATTTTCTGGTTTATCGGTGCGAAAGGATATGACCGCATCGGAGGGTGTATAACCGTCTTTAAAAACCAATCCGCGAACCACCAAGTATTCGCCCGCCAATTTCAGGTTGGAGCGCCCACTGATAATCGCCTTACCGGGATTTGCGGCGGCCAATGTAATAGGCTTCGCTTTCGTTCCGCGACCGGTAAATACAAATTCGACATCACGCCAAACACCGTCCTGCAGCAAAATCCGATCGCCAGGCGCCAGGTCACCCACCACTTGCTGATACTCAGAAAAATCAGCAACAGGGTAATCTTTTGCCGCACACAGCGCGGGGACTAAAGACAGTAAAAACACACTAGAAAAGATCGAAATTTTATTATTCATAGCAATCACACCACAATTTCGCTCAAAAAAACGACCCGGCCTCCTATCATTAAGGAGGCCCGGCCATGGTAGAGCCACATATCGGAACCAGCGGCAACGCTGACCTCTAGCTTGGGACCGGTGCTCATATCCACTTATTTTGGTCGACACTAGGACTCATTAACGGCCCTACAAAGGCAAACAGACGCATATCGGGCGGCATCACAAACCGCAAAACTGCCACATTCACCCCTCTCGACCACTCTGACCACAGGTTATCAGCGGTACAACAATAGTGTCAACCAATTATTATTACAGAAATGGTTTACATTGAGTTCAAACTAGCTTATACCTAAAACCCACAGGATTAAGGGTGTCTCAGAACAACAAATAATTGCTGCCACCCCCAGCGGTTAGTGGTTGGCAGTAAGGTTTTTAGCGGCAATAACAACGGCTTAGCCGCCTATAAAAGCTTTTAGCCCGGAAATGTAAAGCTCACAAAGGATGGTTTACGACACAACAATAACAAAATCGTCTACCAAAACTCATTACCAATTAGCTTTAGTCGTGTTAGGATTGGTTACATAGCTATAACATAATCAAGCTGGAAGGCGGGAGACGGCCAATGAGCAAAACCAGTGGTACAAAAAACCAGCGCACATACCGCAAGGTTGCACAAAAAATTCTGCAGGCGCTGAATTCTGGTGAATTCCCGGCCGGCGCTCGCCTGCCCCCAGAACGAGAGCTATCAGAACGGTACGGCGTAAGCCGCCCAACCATCCGCGAAGCTATAATCGCCTTAGAGGTAATGGGCCTGGTAGAAGTGCGAACCGGCTCTGGGGTGTACGCACTAAAGTCGTCGCAAACAAAAAGCCTCAACCCGCGCGAATACAGCCCATTTGAGATTACTGAAGCCCGGGTGCTGGTGGAAGCAGAAGTTGCTGCCCTGGCAGCCTCTACCATGACCGAAGATGAACTGGACGAATTAGCAGCCGCTTTAGAGGAGATGGTACTGGAAAACAAAAACGGCAACTTAACCTCTGAAGTTGCCGACAAGAAATTTCACTCGGTTATTGCCGACGCGACCCAGAACCGGCCGCTTATTAGCATTATTCAACACCTTTGGGATATCCAGGCCAACCTACCCGACATAAAAAGAGCGCACCAATCGGTTTGCCGAACCGATGGCTCCAAGCGTGTAGAGGAACACCGCGACATACTTAACACTTTGCGAGCCCGCGATTGTCACGCGGCCCGTATCGCTATGCGTAATCATTTTTCGCGCTCACTTGATGCACTGCTCGAAACCACAGAGCAGCGCGCCGTCGAAGAAGTCCAGCGGCAGCTAACCGAACGGCGAGAAAGATTCTCGCTAAGCAGAATTAAATATTCACCCGAGCAATAACTAAACCTTTATCCATAAATACCGAACTCACAGTTAAACAACTTCTTAGGGAGTACAATAATGAAAGTTAAAAATTTACGATGGTGGGTGATTGCCCTGATCGCGCTAGCCACCATTATTAACTATATTGACCGCCAAACGATGAACGTGCTCTGGGCCACCAGCATGGGCGAAGAGCTATACCCAGACTTAGATGCCGATGGCCGTAAAGCGATCTACGGCACAATCTCTGGCTTCTTCATTTTGGCTTACGCTTTGGGTCAGGCCATATTCGGTAAAATTTTTGACTGGGTGGGCACCCGCATCGGCTTTGCACTTTCGATCGGGGCCTGGTCCATTGCCACCGCGCTGCACGCTTTTGGTCAAGGCGTTGTCTCCCTAAGCATTTTCCGCAGCCTACTCGGGATAGCGGAGGCCGGTAACTGGCCCGGTGCAGCCAAAGGCAATGCCGAATGGTTTCCAGCCAAAGAGCGCGCCCTGGCTCAGGGTATTTTTAACTCGGGCGCGGCCATCGGCGGCTTGGTTTCGATCCCGATTATCGCTTACTTGGCGATCCACTTCAGCTGGCAAGCGATCTTTGTCATCGTCGGCGGTCTCGGCCTGCTATGGTTAATTCCTTGGCTGGTTCTGGTGAAAGCACCACCCAAAAGCCATCCATGGATTACCGAGGCCGAGCGCGAATACATTCTGACAGGGCAAAAAACCACGCCTGCAACCGACGATAATAACGTCGAAACTGAATACGCCCCCAACACCAAAGAAATGCTGTCACGCAAACAAAGCTGGGGGGTTATCATTGCCTCTGCCGCTATTGATCCAATTTGGTGGCTGTTTGTTTTTTGGATACCCACGTATCTTGCCGAAGTGTACAACATGGACGTTAAAGGTATTGCCTTATACGGCTGGGTTCCCTATGTCGGCGCGATGTTCGGCGCTTGGTTTGGCGGTTTGCTCTCGCAAAACCGAATCAATGCCGGCTGGACAATCAACAAAACCCGCAAGTTCGTTATTACCCTTGGCTGCTTACTCATGCTGCCGTGCCTACTGGCAATGGCCAACCCCGGCGGTCCGGTTAATGCGGTATTGCTTATGGGGATTATTCTCTTCGGCTTCCAAACCACCATCAGCAGCGTACAAACACTGCCAGCTGATATGCTGAGCCAAAAGTCTGTGGGGTCATTGTCGGGTTTTGCCGGTATGGCGGCGAAGTTTTCAGCGTGGGGGCTTACTGTTTTTGTTCCCTGGTTAACTCAAGGCGGCAACTATACCCCTGCGTTTGTTATTGGCGCCTCTCTAGCGCTGATTGCTCTGGCCGCTGTTTGGATTCTAATTCCAAACGTTGAGCCGCTAAAGGCTAAAAGTAAGTCTTAGGACGTTCCGCGAGCTGATCAGGCGGCTCGCACCTCCCTAAGCCGCTCGAATCAATCACTGGTATTGGCTCGGGCGGCTTTTTTACGCCTTCGAAAAAACCTGATAGCACTCCTAAATGCTCGGCCCATTAACAACCTTTACCCCCACCCCTGACCGTCACTCAGTAGCGCACCGAGACGACCTACCCCATGCGCCCAGCCACAAAACTGCCCCCTCAGGTGAGCAATAGGCTACATGGGCGCTCGCTTATTTTGTCGCCCACCGCACGAGTCAGCGCAGATGATAAAGGTTAATACCCGCAACAGATGCGAACAAAAAGTAAATGCTAGCGGGGTAGATGAGCAGGAAGGTGCCGTAAAAAACGCAAGTCTTTGCCAATTTGAAGCGAGAAAAGCTACAAACAAAAAAACCGCGCTTTGGCTGTTGCACCAAAGCGCGGTTTTTTAACGTATCGTCAAATTACTTTTCTAACTTGACAAAGTAATCGAAGATCTCGGGAACATTGCCATCCCCCATTCCCGAATCAAATGCAGCCTGCAAGTGCGATGAGGTGCCCTCGGCGATCGGGGCTTTAGTATTCAGATCTTTGACCATCTCCAGAAAATACCCCAGATCTTTATTAGCATTAGCGATTGAAAAACCCAAGTCGCTTACACCGTCTACGGCGTACTTTTTGCAAAACTGCATAAAAGGAGAGCTCGACGGCCCGGTCGACATAATGTCGAATAATTGCTGGCGATCAACCCCTGCCCGGTCGGCAACCGCAAACGCTTGCGACATGGCACACACCGTCGTCATACCCATAAAGTTATTGATCAACTTAGTGGTATGACCTGCACCAAGCGCACCCAGGTAGAACACATTCTCTCCCTGCATCTCTAGCACAGGCTTGACCTTCTCGAAGGTTGCTTTGTCGCCAGAGGCCATAATATTAAGCAAGCCATCTTTTGCATGCGCCGGTGTGCGACCCAAGGGTGCATCGACCATACCCGCACCCTTTTTGGCCAAATCTGCGCCAATTTTACGAGTGGACGCCGGGATCGAGGTGCCAAAATCAACCACCACAGCGCCCTCTTTAATGCCGGCTAGAATGCCGTCATCGGCATACATCAGCTTCTCAACCACGTCAGAGGTGGTAAGACAAAGCATGATGACGTCACTGGCTTGCGCCAACTCTTTAGCTGACTTAGCCTCTTTCGCACCTCGAGCCAGAACAGCATCTACGGCGTCTTTGTTTAAGTCCATTACAATTGGCTCAAAACCTTTCTTTTGCAGGTTTTCAACCATGTTACCGCCCATAAGGCCCAAGCCAATAAATCCAACGACAGGTTTAGCCATGTCTGACTCCTTAAATGTATTTTTCAAACTCAATGTAATAGGTAGAACACTTAGCTCTCACAGAAATTAAGGTGACTGTGAGCAGCCATTGCTAACGAATTCCGGCCTTTAACTATTTGGCGTCTTTCGAAAAAATCCGTCACAAAGTGATTCGTTGTTGTCACTGCTCGAAGCAAAGGAAAAGAAAATCATGACCGAGAAAGCCAAGTTCTTATTATTCATATCGCCCACACCACTGTTGCGCTCAAAAAAACAGGCCGAGCCTTACTCGCAAGAAAGGCTCGACCCAAGGAGAGCCACACACTAGAGAACAACTAACACGTCGACCTCTAGCTTTGATCAGCGTGAAATGACCCGCCGAACCTAACGACGCTTAACAGCGTCAACACCAACCGGTGTCCTAAGCTAAATTCAGCCATCATCTTCGACCGCACGCTTAGACTACCAACAGCGCACCCAATATGTCAACCAATTATTATTACCGGATTGTTTTTCATTAGCCCACGGTAATGCCGACTCGGCAAGACAACAACAAAATGGGTCGCTACTTGGGCCGCAGCTTGCAGCCACTGGGCTTTTGATCACGCGCCGACGCGAGCAACGGCAAACCCTATCGAGCCCATAGCCATTGGCACTCCTAGACATCGCAAAGAGTGCAAGCTGAGCCATAGCAACCAGAGTGTATTACCAATAAAAAGGCGAGAATGCGACCACAGGGCGCCAACGATACCGGTAACCAGCCAACCCGGCGCCACCTTCAACGCCGCCCCCAAACACAGCGCGGCCGCATCTGGCCTTGCGAGTTAAACGGCTCGAAGAGGTTGTGACGCGCGCCATGAGATGCAGAGCTTCAAGAGCCGTTGATAAGCGCGCTCCGCAAGCGGGACTTATAAGAGTGAACCGATAAGAGGCTATCGGCAGCCGTTTATGCAGGACATAACCTGTAAGCATATTGCCGCGCCCGCAACCCTAATCAGCAGACACATTTATAACACTAGGCGACGGGCCCTTATTTGGCTTTCGCTATCAAGCCATTAAGGCCTAGTAGTATTTTTTTAGCGGTTGGCGGCGGGTTGCTTGTCATCTCTAAATAGGCCTCGTGCATGCCCGCCACAAAACTATCGGATGGCGGACGGCCGGAAAAGTCATCTAAGCTGGGAGTAAACGGCAGTCCGACGATCTCACACATCGCTTTTTCTAGGCCCTGTGGCCTAGCCTCAACCATCTCGAACTCGTATTGTTCTTGCTCTGACCGACCACAAGGCGTGTACCAAAAGCCGAAGTCGTCCAAACCCCGGCGACGATCTCCCGCTAGGCAATAATGTGATAGCTCGTGCAGCAAGCTTCTTGGGTAGTTGCTCCTAAAGTGAACTTCTGCCGGAGCCCCACCCTTAGGGGCCACATAAACAGGCTCCTCTGCCCCGCCAATAAAGCTCACCTCCGGGAGTATTTCTTTCAACACCCCAATCAGAGCTCTACAGGCGTCATCGTCACTTGCAAACAAACTCATTTCAATGTCTCTATTGCCCTCGCCCCACCGGGCGCGGCTGGCTCAGGTCGCAGGTTAACGATATACGGCGTATCAGCTGCGGCGCTTATGGTGACGGAAATGCTCCCAGTACTGCCCCAACGCACGAAATAACCCTCAACAGCCGGCACTCCTGCGGCACTTTACCCAGTCAAACATTCAGGCCAAATGTCGTTAATTTCGTCAACTCGCGGTCAAAATCGTCACTGTGTGGTGGGACGAATTTAGTTCAACGCGGCGGCCTCAACCGCCAGGGCATTAATTTTTGTCAGGCAGGTATTGTGCTAAAGCAGATAAGCATATACCTTATGTAGTGATGGCCCTGTTATTGCGGGTATCGGTTCGCAATAGCGTGTAATCGTACCCTTATGTATTTCTCAATCAGAGCCTCGTCCGGTCCCCGGCCTCATCTAGGAGGTGTGTATTATGAAGACCCCCGTCAAAAACGACAACTCAGATAACGTTGTTGATTTCTTTTCTGGCAAATCCTTCAGCGAACTCCACGATCAGCGTTTTATACGCCTGTCGGCCGAGCTCGACGGACTGGAAATGCTCTACTCCAACGAAAGTAACCCAGACAAGCTCTTTAGTTTAAAGATTTTATGTTGGGGCCTTAGGGCCAACGGTGATGTCGTGGGGCTAGTCCCCTGGCTGAATGACATTGTCGCGTGTACCGACGTCTTTGACCCGTTAAACGGTCAGTGGGAAGGCTATTACGATGCCGGTATCGACGAAGTCTTTTTTGATGCCCCGATGCACAAAATCATCGAACTGGAAACAGCGGCTGAGTACTACGAGCTAGAGTGCGAAAACGACGACGATGTGGTCCAAGAGCTGCCCGACACCATCGGCACGCACGCGGTATTGGCCAACCCTGCTAATCATCAGCTAACACTGGTGGAGGTAGTAAGCTGGCGGCTACTGCACGACGGCAGTATCTACGGCATGCTTACCGATGCCGACAAGGTTAGTAGCACCCCGGTGCTCCCCGGTGATGAATGCTTATACTCAGCGCAACAGCACGATGAGTTTCGCTACTTTTTTCAGCACCAAATTGCCAACAAGATCAAAGCCGAAGACCCAGAAGCACTCGCGGCCATCTCGATGCTCGTCGAAGAAACCCCATAAACCAAACTTTTGTAATCTATCGCTCGGCCAAACGGATGGTGTAATAATAAACACCGTCCGTTTCTTTATCTGCGACTAACTCGTGACCTAAAAACAAACAGAACTTAGGAATGTCACGCGTCGTCGATGGATCTGTCGCCTGCACCTCAATAACATCACCCACCGCCATTTTTTTTACCGCCTGATGCAGCATCATGACGGGCTCTGGACACAGCAAGCCTTTGGTGTCCAAAATATTATCAACTTTCTCATTCATAGCGTCATATCATCTTAAAACCGCCAAGCAACGGCCTGAGCGGTTGCTAAACTTAATGTTAGTCACGTGCGGCGGCGGCATCGCTTTTGTCATCGCACCAAGGCATGCAAAACCGTGCTTTTACCAGTGACTTTTTTATATAGTATCAGATGCCACCCCGGAAAAGCCTGCCACGCAGGCTTAGCCTATGATTCCTAAGCGTCAGATGGCGCGGGAGCTTGTTGTTATGGCACATTTGTACGGCTGCGAGCCAGGTTCCAACGGTTTCACGCCCGCCTCACAGCAAATGTTTAGCTGCCAAAACTTACTGCTTACACAGGACTTACTGCGCGATACCGAGCCCGCGCTGGCCCAGCAAGTTTGTAAACTACTGCAGCAAACAAACCAACACGGCAGTTACCACCAAAGTATTGATCGTCGTCAGATAGGTTTCTACCCCCTAATCAACGAGCTGGGCGCCCAATCGATTACCCGTATTATTGCCAACCTTACCGCAATGGGTACGCTGTGGCTGGAGCAATCACCGCCCCAGCGTCACAGCGCCAGACCGCTTAAACAGCTACTGGACGAATGGATAGCGCTTGGCGATTGGTTGGTTCACACGGCAGCAGTCCATTAATTTTTGCGTTACAATAAAATAAAGGCGCCAAACGGAGGCGCCAACCAAGAGCTGAAAAGCCGCGCAAAAAAGGTAAACCATGATTTACGTTTTAGTCGAAAGACACATCGCCGACACAATGGAAAGCACTTACGATGTGGCCGCCCAGATGGCACTCGAGGCAGCCCACCGTGCACCTGGGTTTATTTCTGGCGAAACATTGAGCGATATGCAACGCGGCAACCACCGCTATTTGCTCTCGAAGTGGCGCTCGTTACACGACTGGAAACAGTGGTATTACAGCGATGAGCGGCACGAGGCCATGAACCAGCTCAACCCAACTTTATCAGACTTTGAAAAAATTACCCTGCTAGAGCGCTAGCGTTTTAGCAAGCGGATGTGCCCGGTAACCTCTTCACGGTCGTGGTACAACTGCTTAAACGCAATATCCGCGTTAATCCCAGCGGCCGCCATCGTATCGGCTAGCCGCTCGGTCAGTTTCGTTACCTCTGCGTAACGCTGCTTCATCGGTAGCTTTAAGTTGAACACCGCCTCGCGAAACAGGCGCCGCTCGGCCCAGCGACCTATTAAGCTGGCCGTACGTGCCGGTTTATCGGCTATATCGCACACCAGCCAATCCACCGCTTTTTTCGGCTCGTAGACAAAACCGTCCATTTCATGGTGCATCACCTGCCCGGTCTCCATCAGCGACTGCGCCATTGGCCCATTATCGACTGCATCGACAAACATACCTCGATTCACCAATTGCCACGTCCAGCCACCCGGCGCGGCACCAAGATCAACCCCACGCATACCACCGGCCAGGCGTTCATCCCATTCATTCGCAGGGATAAAATGGTGCCAGGCTTCCTCTAACTTTAAGGTCGCCCGACTCGGTGCGGCCGAGGGCTGGCGCAACCGTCGGATGCCCATGGCCACGCTAGCACTGTTGTTAACGGGCGCCACGCCCACAACGGCGCTGGTGCCCGATAAAAACAACACGTGTAAACGCCACTTTGCCGAAGGCGCTAAGCGCTGATGGCGTTTAAGCGCCTGAATAAACGGCTTACTAAACTTACGCGCCAACGCCGTGAGCGACTTGCCATCGTTAGTGTCGGTGGTTTCGGGCCATAGATCGCAGGCCACCGGCAATGCTTGCGCCTGCGCCAGCAGCGGTGTTAACCGGTCATTGACTGGCAGCTCTTGCAAGATCCCTTCCCCGACAAACCACTGGCGCGCAAATATTAAGCGTTTAAATTCGAGCCACTTAACTAGCTGCTCCGCGCCATCGGGCTCGTGGGTGACGTAGATTACCAATGCACTTGCAGGCTCCGTTTTGCTAAAACCATAAATGCCGTAGGCTGCGGCCAAATCATTTATTTCGGCCACACATTCTTTCTCAAAGCCGCTGCGACAGTGCAAATAAAGGTGATTCACGTTAGGCTCCTAACGGTTGTACTCACAATAAAATCCGCCGCCGCTCGTGCGGCCGTGGCTATGTGCTGCTCCTGCGAGTAACCCGAGCGAACCCGGGGTTTAAAATCGTGATCACCGTCTTCCAACCATTGCAGCGCGATATTCTCGGGCAACGCATAACCCGTCACTTCTTGGCGGTCGCCAAGTTTGTCTCGCGTGCCCTGGATGATCAACGTCTCACAAGGTAGTTGTTGCAAGGTATCAACCCGCAATTTATCGGGCTTAGCAGGAGGATGAAAAGGATAACCAAAACAAATCACGCCAGGCACACTGATATCTGCTGCTAACACCGCCGCCATCCTTCCTCCCAGTGATTTACCGCCAATAAACACCGGCCCGTTAAACTCCTGCTTAGCCATAGCTAATGCCGCATGCCAGGCTTGGATAAGCTCGGATTGACGGTTGGGTGGGCGCTTTTTACCGTTCAGGCGCCGCTCGACCATATAGGGAAACTCAAAGCGGCCGACATTAATACCCAGCTCACACAGCAGCTCACTTAAGCGCTGTAAAAAGCCACTATCCATCGGCGCGCCAGCGCCGTGCGCCAAAACAAGGGCTGGCGCATCGTCTCGCGCCCGATCAATCAATAACGCCACCGACTAGATTCCTGGAGGCAGTTGATCGGCCGACACCAGCGAGGTGGTTTCGATTGCAGGGTCAAACACAATCACCACGGTACCGCGCTCTAGCTGGCCACGCACCTGACTCACTTTAGTGGTAAGCGGCACGTCTTGCTCGCCGTATTCAGTACCCTCGCGGGTGACAAATTCTTCGATCAGCGCATCGAGGGTTTCGGGCGCTAGCTGCTGATGGGGAATAATCATGTTTGCCTGTGTTATCTTAGGGGTGCGTTTTGCTCAGTGGCGGCTTACGCCTAGCGGCGCCGTATATCATAATCGAGTCATGACAATAAAAGGACATCACGTGAACCAGCATCTTGTACTCACTGTTATCAGCGCAGACCGCCCCGGGGTTGTGCAATTGTTGGCCAAAACCATTCACGCCCATCAAGGCAGCTGGCTAGAGAGCCGGATGGCCCACTTGGCCGGTAAGTTTGCCGGCATTCTACAGGTCGCGGTGCCCGATGAAAATCACTCTGCATTGCTTGCCAGCTTAAAAGCACTGTCAAACGATGGGCTGCACATCGTGGCCGAGCTCGCCGACAAAGAAACCGACAGTAGCGATCATCACTTTGCGTTTAGCGTGGTAGGCCCAGATCGCACCGGCATTGTGGTCGAAATTGCCGAGGCCTTTGCCGAGCGCGGCATCAGTGTGGAGGAGCTAGAAACCGATTGCTCCAGTATGCCTTGGTCGGGCGACCCGATGTTTGAGGCTACGGGGTTTATCCGCGTACCCGCCGATGTGGACATGGATGATTTATACGATCAGCTTGATGTAATCGCCGACGAGCTTGCGGTGGATGTTCGTATTGAGCAACCGGAGGCGCCCGAACTTAAGCATTAACTCTGACTTACGCTTTACATACCTCCGCCCTGCAGGCTACGCGATCAAACCATTCAACCCGTAGCCAACGCCGTAGGCCAGTAGCGCGGCGGCGCCGCCCATTAGCAGCGTCTCGAGCGCTGCCACCCAACGCGAACTGCCTACCTGAGCGCCTTTGGCGGCGCCAACCAAGACAAAACTGACACCCGTTAGCAAACAGCTGTATAGGTAGGGCTGGGCAATAACACCAGCGCTCATTGCGTTAACCAAAAACGGCAACAGCGGCAATGCACCCAAACTAATAAATGCCACAAAAGTCACTGCGGCAGCTTTATAGGCACTTGGCGACTCCAGTGTTAAACCGTGCTCGTCTTGCAGCATAGTGTCCACCCACAGCCGTTCATCGCCGGTTATGGTATCGACAATAGACTCAAGTGCCGCTCCCTCGAAACCTTTTGTTAAAAAGATCTGCCGAACTTCCTCACGCTCACCTTCAGGGTAAAGCGCAATTTCCCGCATCTCTTGTCGCCGGGTTTTGTCACGGAGTTGGTTTTCGGCGCGCACACCCAAATAATTGCTCACCGCCATACTAAAACCATCGGCCAACAGATTGGCAAGCCCAAGTACAATCACCACCGTCGCCGACAAGCCAGCGCCGGCAACGCCGGCCACAATCGCAAAGGTAGTAATAGCGCCATCGATGGCGCCGTAAATAAAATCGCGCAGGTAGTTTTGTGAGGGCCCTTGGGCCAGCCTCTTAGCGATTCGCGCCGGGGCGTGGCGAGCCATTAACTGCTCGCGCTCGGCGGGGGTAATGGGTGACGACATAAGCAAAAACCTTGCAGCCAAAGCAGCTATGGCTGTGAACTTAACGCAGCATCGCCTTCAGCTCGGGGATACACGAGCCACAGTTAGTACCGCATTTGATGGCTTCACCCAGCGCCTCGACGCTACCGCATCCATTGCTAATGGATTTGCGGATCGTATTCTCGCCGACCTGAAAACACGAGCAGACAATCGTGCCCTCGTCTTCAACGCCCGCACCGGGTATCCCTGCCAGTATAGCAAAGCGCCCCGCGGCATCGATGGTTTGCCCTAGCTGTTGCTCCAGCCAGCGCATTTCAGGCGCGCTTTTTTTATCGGTTGCGGCGCTAAATACCGCCGCGAGCTTGCCATTTATAAAGCCCGCCGTACGAAAAAACTGATGGTCGGAGTCTTCCACTGTGACCCAATCGGTAATCGCCAAAAACTGTGAGTGCGCCCAATCCCGCCAAGAGGGCAGCCGCTTGCCATCGGCCACGCGAAACTTGTAACCGTCATCTAGAGTGATTTTGGCCCAGTATTCACAGTCAGGGCTAATATCATCAGCGCAAATCAAAAAGCCATTCCACGCCTGACGAAAGGGTTTAATCATTACCGGCGAGTGTTTAAATTCTGGCTGGCCACACAGCGGATCGACGATTGGGTTTACCAAAGCATCAGCACAGCTAGACGAGGCGTATTTGCCATTCCAATGCATAGGCACAAATACCTCGCCCACGCGCTGCGACTCGGACGGTTTAACGCGACCGTAATACACGCTGCCGCGATTTTTAAGTACAGCCAAATCACCCGCGCACAAACCAAAGCGCGCAATATCATCGGGGTGAACATCAATATAAGGTTCATCCACATGGCCCAGTAACTTAGCGGCAGTACCGGTGCGCGACATGGTATGCCACTGATCACGAATACGGCCGGTGTTCATAATCACCTGATTGGGCAGCGCCGTTTTTTCCGGTAACCGGGCGGTTACCGGCACTAATCGCGCGCGGCGATCGGCTGTAAAAAACTGCCCGTCGGCAAATAGTCGCTTGGTACCCTCGGGGGCGTCGGCGGTAACCGGCCATTGAATGGGCGATAGGTTTTGATAATCTTGCTCGCTAATATTCGCCAACGCGGCGATATTAAACCCGCGCCGGGCCACTGAATCAGTATTATCCAACGCCGATAACGCCGCGTGCTCGCGAAAGATCTCGACCGGATGCCGATAATTAAAATGCTTGGAAAAACCTAATGTGGCGGCAAAACGGGCAATAATTTGCCAGTCGTGTAGTGCCTCACCGGGAGGCTGCAAAAAGCCTTGTTGCAACGAGATACAGCGCTCCGAGTTAGTCACGGTACCATGCTTTTCACTCCAGGTAGAGGCAGGCAGCACCACATCGGCCAACTTGGCCGTGTCGGTATTACCGATACAATCGCTCACCATCACTAAATCGCATTTTTTCAGCGCTTCGCGCACTTTGCCGGCATCGGGCATAGTCACTGCAGGGTTAGTGGCCATAACCCACACGGCTTTAATCTTGCCGTCATGGATAGCATCAAACATATCCACCGCTTTTAGCCCCTCGCGGCGAGCCATATTCGGCGCCTGCCAAAAGCGCTCTACCCGCTCGATACTTTCAGGGTTGTCGTAGCCCATGTGCGCGGCAAGCTGATTGGCCAAACCGCCCACTTCACGGCCGCCCATAGCGTTGGGCTGGCCGGTAATCGAGAACGGCGTGGCGCCCGGCTTGCCGATTTTACCAGTAGCCAAATGGCAATTAATAAGTGCGTTGCCTTTATCGACACCCGAGGAAGACTGATTAACCCCTTGCGAAAATACCGTCACAACTTTGTCGTGCTCGGCAAACAAACGGTAAACCCGCTCGACATCTTTGGGGTCCACTTCGCAAAAATCGGCGGCTGCCGTAGGGGTTGGCACTTGCTGGTTGGCCGCAGCTAAGGTTTCGTCAAAACCGTTACAGTGCGCGGCAACATAGGCGTGATCGACATGGTTATGCTGCTGCAGGTACTGTAATAACCCATTAAAAAAGAACGCGTCGGAGCCGGGTTTAATCGGCAGATGCACATCGGCAATTTCGCACGTGGCCGTGCGGCGCGGGTCAAGCACCACGATTCGCATCTCGGGGCGCAGCTCTTTGGCCCGAGCAATACGTTGGTACACCACCGGGTGCGCGTAAGCGGTATTCGAACCCACCAAGATCAGCACATCAGTTTGCTCTAAATCTTCATAGCAGCCCGGCACCGCATCGGAGCCAAAGGCTCGCTTATGGGCCACCACCGCCGAGGCCATACATAGGCGCGAATTAGTATCGATATTGGCAGTACCGATAAAGCCTTTCATTAACTTATTGGCAATATAATAGTCTTCGGTTAACAGTTGGCCCGACAAATAAAACGCCACCGAATCTGGGCCGTGCTCGGCGATAATATCTTGAAATTTTTCGGCAGCAAAACCCAGCGCAGTATCCCAATCGGCGGGTTTGCCGTGTAGCATCGGTGTTAGCAAACGGTCAGGCGATGCCTGCGTTTCATGCAAAGACGAGCCTTTGACACACAAGCGTCCCAGATTTGCCGGGTGCTCTTGGTTGCCTTTAACCGCCACGACTCGATTGTCTTTCACCTCAGCGCTAACACCGCAGCCAACACCGCAGTAACAGCATGTGGTGTTTACCGTCGCGCTCGGCGCAATAGTGCTATCGGTCGTAATAATGTGTGCTGTAGAAGTCATAAGGTTTAGGCTGCTACCGGTTGGTTAGGCGCGGCGGCATAAAACGCGCGACCCATTAGTAAAAACGGCGCAATGTCAGAAACATCGCGTTGATCCTGTAACATGGCAAAATAATCGGGTCCATCGCGGGTATCGCCAAACAAAACCACACCGACGATCCGGTTATCTTTTAGTAGGATTTTTCTGTAGACGCCGTTTGCCGCATCTTCATAGAGCAACTCACGGTGCGCACCGGTAGTGATAAAATCACCGGCCGAGAACAACTGCACACCGGAAACTTTTAGCTTGGTGGGTACTGGCGAGTTTACAAACCGTGTTGTCTTAGCAAAACACAAACGATCGGCCAGCGCCGCGCAGTGCTGCCAAATAGGCTCAACCAAACCAAAGGTGGCTCCCTCAAACTCAGTGCATTCGCCAATAGCGCTAATATGTGAGTCAGAGGTTGCCATGCACGCGTCAACCTCGATGCCACGCTTACCAACCAAGCCCGCCTCTAACCCTAGTTCGACGTTCGGGGTAATACCGGTGGCAATCACGGCAAGTTTACAGCTTAGTGATTTACCGCTTTTTAACTGAGCACCTTCAACTTGATCCGTACCGGTAAAACACACCACCTCGTCCGACAAAATAAAGTTAATGTTTTTACTTTCCATCACCTGCTGCAATAAAAGCGCGGCGGCTGGGTCTAACTGACGATTAAGCAACCAGCCCGAGCGGTGCAGCAGCATTACCCGCAACCCCTTTAGCGCCAAGCCATAGGCAGCCTCCAACCCCAGTAGACCACCGCCGATCACTAGGGCATCGGTATCAGCGGATTTGCCGCACTCAAGCGCGCTATGAGCAGATGCCATAATACGGTCAACGTCTTGCAAGGTGCGAAACGCATAAATATTGTCTACATCCTGATTTTTGGCCGGAATACGCGCCGGACGCGAACCCACCGCCAACACTAAGTGATCGTAGCGATAGCTCTTGCCGGTGCTGGTCACAACGCACTGCGCTTGCCTATCGATGCGGGCAATGCGCACCCCACCTAAAAACTCAATACCCTGTTCGCGATACCAGTGCGCGGGCTTACCGATAATATCGGATGCACTCGTCTCTCCGGCCAGCACCGGCGATAACATAATGCGGTTGTAACTGCCCTCGGGCTCGTCGCCGATCACAGTAATCGAGAACTGGCCCGGTGCACGCTTATGCACATCGTCCAAAAAACGGCCCGTGGCCATGCCATTACCAACAATCACTAATCTGGGTTTATCGCCTGTCTGCATCGTTTACCTAACCCTGTGAGGTTGCCGCAACAGGCGCACCACTAAAGCTCACCTGCCTGCACACCACCAAACACCATTTGAGTGCAAAGCTGCGTAACCATGCACCCGCATGACGCAACAACCCTCTCTATTTAAAGGAATTTTCTGGTTAACTAGGTAAAGAGCAAAAGGCAGGCCAACGAGTATCGGGGGAACAATAAGCGGCGCACCGCCACAGGTTCTATCGCGGTGCAGGGCTGTACCGCTGACTGAAAAGCCCCGGAGGGGGCCTTGATGGAGTTATTCTAAAACTTCGCGCCAGTAGATAATGCGATCGTGGCCGCGGTAAGAGCCAAATTGATACTCACCTGTGATCGCCCCATCATCCGAATCATCGTTATTCCAGTCGAAGTCCAACCAAGGATAGGGAGTCATAGCGATATTAACCTCAAAGGTGCCGGTATTACCCCCGCCTGGAGCCGAGAAATAATGCTCCCGTTGCCCCTCAGCGAAAGTAAGCTCACCGGCTTCAATACCTCCGTCGGCATACTCACCGCGAGTGGCACCGGCACCTAAAGTAACGTTTCGGTTGGCATCGACTTCAATCGAGCCACTGGGGTATGTCACATCACTAAGAGCAATACGTGTACAGCTGTCATCGTCATTGCGCTGCCAACGCGCTCCGGTGTAATACTCGGTGACAAACTTTACGGGTAAATCGAGAATTTCCGGGCCATAAGCACTGCCCAAAAAAAGGCGACCATACAACAAGTTGAGCGGCTCACCTAATGCCACGGCCGAACAACTGTCATCGGCGGCGCAGTTTCCGCTCGCCTCAGGATTCACGTTCTTTCCGGTGAGCGACCTGCCATCCAAACTATCATTTACATTGAGCGCCAATTGTAAGTTCATCAACGGCGCCTCGGGGGCGGAGTCACGCAGAAAACTCACATTAGTTAATGAGACTTCCACTTGCCCCGCTTTCCACGGCTCTACACCAGCGATTAACCGATTATAACTACAACTTCCAGAGCTGCTTAAGCACTCGCCATTGTTTTCGTAAACATATTCAACGCTTGCAGTTCCGGAATAACCTAAAGGCTGATCGTAATTGGTGACAATAATTCCGCCAAGGTTGTTAGCCTGCAACTGATAGTCCAAACCTATAGTCGGATCACTCATATAACTGAAGGACAGCCCCCCAGCCTCGCAGGCATTGGTCGAGGTCGCAGAATTAAGCACGTATTCGTAGGGGTAAAAGCGTCCAACCGTTTCACTGGAGGTTGGCGCGACAATATCGCCCGCGCTTAAGTATTTATTACCATTGAGTCGCGGCTCAATGGTAAAGCTACCCACCTCACTCCAGCGCAGTGAGATATTGTTAAACTGGCCACTATTGCCGCTCACTTTGGTGAAGGCACCCGTGCCACTTAAAGTACCTTTCGAACCGCCTGAAGGGTATTGCAGCGTTAAATCTGCCTCGTCTAGCACCGGCTTCTGCGGCGTAGATTCATTACCAAAGTTTGGGGTGACATTGCCCAAGCTATTGCGTGCTTCTACCGTCACAGAAAAAGCCTCGCCGGCCGCCACAAAACCCTCGCCTGTCGATTGCGTTTTGGGGTTTGCGGTTGCATCTGCTCGGCTTACGTCGCTAACTGCCAAGGTGTACGGCTTAACCACAAAAGAATTACTCGCGCCTGTCACCGTAATCGCAGGGTTATTACCATCCTCCGGCAACGTTAGCGTGCCATGCAAACGCACTTCCCCAACATCCGTGTACATAAGGGGGATAGCGGCAAACCCGTCTGCAGCAAAACCTAGGTTAACGGCCGTCAAATTGCCACTTGCGCCCTGTGCGTTAGCACCAACGCTCACTCCAGCAAGAGTAAGCGCTTGCCCAGCAACGCAATTGCTGGGGTTTACACACTCAAAACCCAAAGCGACATCAAGGGAGCGATTTTGTACCCGCGTAACACAAGCGCCGGAATCATCATCCGTTTGCACCACTCGCAACACTGGGTTCGGGTCGGCAGTGCCAGCAACTTGGTTGGCAACAGGCTCCAGCCCTTGGCTTTGGTAAAACTTTAAACCGACATCAGAAAATTCGATATCAGGGTCTGCCGCGGCCGATTCGCTGGCTAATCCATCGTAAACATTAATGTTCAAAGTGGCCGGCTGATCTTGTCGTAAATAACGTATAATTTGCGATTCAGTGCCGTTAAAAATATAAACTTCTCCCTCCGGCCAAACGCCGGTTGCCGGAGAGGTGCCTAAACTTAAGTTCGTACCGGCTTGTGGTGCAACCGGCGTACCTGTGCTATCAAACGCTGTGATTGTAATAGGCTCAGCCTCACAAGTCAGGCCGCGCCCAGCATGAGCAATTTCATAATAAGCGACCTGATCGGTGCCACAGTAATAAAGGCCCGAGGTTAAACTGGGAGCGTCAGCACCCGCGGGAATAGGCACATAATTGCTAGATGACGGGGTACGCCAACGCAGGCGAATTTCGGCCAAACCGCCATTTTCGTAAAACTCCATTCGCACCGGATAGACACCGCCGGCCTCGAGATTAACCGCATTACTGGTGTCAGTGGTTACGGCATGATCATTCCAACGATTAATCACCAATTGGTTGTCGACCCACAATCTAACCCCATCATCCGATGCAGTCTGAAATCGATAAGCGCCCGTCTCTGTGGCTCGAATAGAGCCATTCCACCTCACCGAGAATTGATCTTGTGTAACACCGTTAACGCCTGGCGGGCCATCCGTCCAATTAAAGTCGATAGGGGCATCAACACGGCGCCCGGCCAATGCGCCAGAAAAATCGCGAGTATTGTAATAGTCCCCCAACAGCCCCCCCCGAGGCTCACCATCATCAGTCGGGCAAACTTCACCGGGGCACGGATGAGTCCTATTTCTTAACTCACTTACCTCGGTATCAGTGAGCACACCGCTATACAAGTACACCTCATCAAGCTGGCCGGCAAAATCCACTGGCGTGCCACCGGTATCTTCGATGCGCCCCAACCGATTGTAAGCGGTGCCAATGATTCCGGTCGGGCCTGCACCACTTGAATCCAATGCGCCGTCGATATAAATTTTGTAATCACCAGACGCGGCGTTACGCGTTAGCGCTACATGTCGCCAAGTGCCATTATTAATCGATAAGTTGGACTTCGTGTTATAAGTGTTACCAACTGATAGGCCAATTCGCCCCGAGCTATCTAACCAGCCCCAAAAGATATCATCAGAACCGCCCGCCACTTCAACGCCAGTAATACCGGGCGCACGCCAGCCGACGTCATCCCCTGTCTGGGTGGTTTTAATCCAAAACGCCAAACTTGCGCTATCGTTTAGCGTGTTAGATAAACCCGCCACGGTGACGTAGTCACCATTGCCATCTAAAGTGCCGTAGCGACAAGTGCCCGGGTCACCGGCAATAGCAGGGTTATCCTGTAATGTGCTGGCATCGCCAGAGGCCGTTCCGTGACGATTATTAACACTAGAATCTAATACCTCACCGGCATTGCCTTGCCAACTAAACTCATCAAAACGCCAGTTTGCCTGAAGTACGGCGGGCGGATTTGTTTGTCCGCAGAAAGGCGCAAAGTCAACACTATTTAACACACCACCGGCAAAGTTAACGCGATGCTCTTGGCCAATCGTTAACTGCGCCCCCGACATAGCACCCGTTAATTGCCCCTGATAATTATTAGTTTGCACACTACCAACGGCATAAACAAATGCGGGAATATTTAAACGAGTTTGCAGGCTCACGTTTCCCGTGGCGTATATCAACAAATCACCCGCTGAAAAATTTGCAAAGCTCGCTGCAAAATTAATCGTAACATTGCCTTTAACAAACAACCGAACAGTGCCCGAGCCACCTTGCCTTCTGACAACAACATCGTTAGCCAGCGATAAATTTCCATCAACCCAGTAACTACCCGGCGCTAAGTTAAGGGTAGCTCTGTCCCTAGCCACAAAAGTCTTTGTGTAGTAAGTACCGTTGTTGGTAGTAAAAGTAAATTGCGATTGGTTCTCTAAGGTGACATTGCCATAGTCGCCTTCAGCTCGTGATGCACTCCCTTGATAGCCCACAGATATAGCGCCATTACTAGCGGTGCCTGTTATAAAGGTTACTGGCGCTGGCGCTGCGGGATTACCACTTATCGTGCACGTCCCACCGCCACAACTTGGCTGGCCCGGCGGATTTTGCACACTTAAATTAGGAGAGTCGATAATGTTACTACCACCGGTAACCAGCGCTTGATAACCCGCCCCAATTTGTCCGCCACTGGTGTTAGTTTGCCAACCATTGGTAAATACAGCAGCGCAAGACACGCTCCACGCCGGTGACGACAATGCGAACAAAAACAAGGTACACAAAAACACATAAACTGAACGACGAGAGGCAGCCATGCTTATTCCTCCTCGCCCAAGTAGGCATCAACCCGCACCGTGCGCTCAGCCGTTATGCTAGTCCCACAAGTACCTACACTATCAATTACGTACACGCTACCAGTATCATTAGGACTCGGCGGGCTCAAAATGAAACTGCAACTCACCCGAGCCGAACACTGCCGTAAGCCTAATACGGAATAGTTTAACGTCAGATTTAAGGCATCGCATTGGGCATTTACAGCATCGCGATCGGCACCCGTAAATATTTGACCCACTCCCGCTTGGGCGCCACTTTCGGCTGCGTATAGTGCTTGAGTGCTAATCAGCTCTTGGACAGTGGAGTTACTTGACTGGATGCTAGAACGCCACAGGGCAATGGCGGCAACACTCATGACCACCAAAATAAAAACTGCTACCGGCAACAAAAAACCACGCTGGGAGTTAGAAAGAGTATGATTCACATTAGGGGACATTACGAAGCGCAACCTCCTGCTGCAACGCAACCGATTCACCACGGCGAGAGAAGCGCAAGCTTAATGTTACTACTGAACGATTGGTCACGGTGTCTAAGCCAATCGTAAACCCCGTGCCCTCACCGGTAACGTTATGTGCAATTAACGTAGAACCGCCTGCTGGCGGCACCGTTTGTTCATCGACAACCACGCTACTAAAGTACCTAAGCTCGCCAGCAAGCAGGCAAAAAGCTCGCGGTGCATCGAGCAAATAAAAACGTTGGCTGGCAGAGTTTCTAAGCCACATATGAGTGCCGGCCAAAGCTAAATCACCGCTATCGCTAGTAGCCGATGGTGCCATAGTGACCGCTAATGCCGCGAGAGACGACGATGCACTTAACGTTAACTCTGCGCTACTTAACGCCGCGATCGAGACATAACGCGCCTGATTTGCATCAACGCGATAAAAGCTGGTATTAACTTCTGTTGTAGAAACGCCCGCAACTATAGGGTTTTGGTAGTGACCATCACCCGCTATCGGCATAAATTTAATACACTCACCCGCGCCACTGGTTAAATGCACTGCACTGTATGGCAGGGCACCACGCAGCTCGCGTGTCACTCGCTCTAACGCTTGGCGACCAGTGTTTACTAACAGCGCACGCTTTTGTGTGGCGTCGTAAGATTCGGCGCTACTGACAATAAACTGTGTACCAATTACCGCCAGTACCCCCACAATCACAATAACGGTGATCAGCTCGATAAGGGTAAAACCTTTTGCCACCCGTGAGTGTCGCATTAAAAGTTCACCCGGTAACCGGCTAACGTTAGTGATTCGCCATCGGTGGTGGTAACGGTTACCTGTATTAATTTAGCCGGCAAGCCATTTAAGCTGGTCAACTCTACCGCTACAGTACGGCTATAAAATGTTGAGCTTGAGTCTGGCCAATCTGTAACGTCATGGTAATCGTCCACATCGTCATAATCGGTTTCGGTGGTATTGTTGCAAGGTAATGCACCCGCTGAATCACAGGCAGGCACTCCACCGGCTGGGGTGTTCTCGTCGTATCGCAGCGCCATAACCGCATCCAAACGTGCCTGAGCGTACTGCAACATTTTTAAGCGTTTAACTGGGTCCGCGCTGTTAACTACCGAAAACTGATACACCCCAAGTAAACCGCCAAGGGCGACGGAGATGACAACGATAAAAACAATCAACTCCACCAAAGTAACGCCGCGATTAGCGCGCCGGCTATGTAAAACGAATGGCAAGGGATTAGTACGCATAACCACTGGGCTCAACGGTAACCTCCACCGAAGTGCCTCCCTTTTGTACCGTTAACTGAGCAGTTGCGGCTAAGTTGGTGATTTGACCGAGCTTATTGTAAGTGTAGCTTTGGCTTGGGGACACGCTGACACCATTAACAAACATTAATGGGTAGGCATCTTTGTGTAGCCTTATTGAACTGCCAGCCTGTTGCACATCAACCCCACCGGCGCTTACCGCCAACGTAATATCCGACTGCGCCATAGCTTTTTGTTGGGCGAAAAATAAAGCCGCGACGAGATCGTCGCGGCTTGTTTGTACAGAGGCAGTGTCGCTATCGGTAAAATGCGAGCTAACCGTTATCCCGATCACGCCAAGGATAACGATAATGGCGATCAGCTCGATTAACGTAAAGCCCTTCGAGCACTGACTCATGCCAATTATGGTGCGGTAACACCGTAAGCTGTGAAAGTCTGTGTTGCTTCAGCAGTTCCATCAGCATTAGTATCTAAAGTAAGAGTACACGTTGAAGATCCGCCTTCAGTACCCACACCACCGCCATCAAGCGCTGTACCAGTGCCTGCAGTAATGGTGTAATTAGCTGGTAAACCGCCATCGAGTAAATTAGCAACTGCGGGACAAGTAGCAATCGTAGTAATGGTGGTTGTAGTCGTTAACCCTGCATCGTTAGCGATATTATTCGCATGATTCAAGGCAGACGCACTAGCAAGACCGCCGGCGACCCCCTGTGCAGCGGCTTGTTCGGCGGCAGTCGACAAATCCACAAAACGTGGCACCGCGACAGCCGCCAAAATGCCCAAAATAACAATAACCGCAATCAGCTCGATCAGGGTAAAACCACTTTGTTGGTTTTTCATAGTGTCTCTCCAGTTATGCTAACCGGCTTTGCGCCGGTTGTTTAAAGTTAGTTCGCTTCGCCGCTTCCCACGCCAAGCGCACCAAAAGTATTTGAGTCGTCCCTGTAACGGTTGTGGGCCGCCAATATCTTGGCGATACAGCCACTTACTTATAACAGCATACAAGTTTCACGCCAATCACTTTAACCGCTTGATTTGCCGAGCGGTAGCAGCCAAACCTTAGACGGTGTCGGCTAATTTGCAAACACCTGAGTCACGCCCCCATCACGAGCGCTATACTCATAGTATAGAGCCTTACTGGCGCCTGCGCCGTAGAAGCGACAACCCCCTTCGGTATCGGGCTTGGCACTAATGTTAGTGCCGCTCCCTGAATTTACTGTGGCAGACTCTGGCGCAATAATCAACGAAAATAGCAACCTTTCGCAGCGCTTAGGACCACCGAGCGCCCCTGCGCCAGGGGCTACTGGGTGGGCGTCTAGGGGCCAGCCGCGTTTATTAACCCGGTAGACAAAGCCATCTAGCTCAACCGTATCGGCAGGCTTTGCTTTTAGCTGCCAAAAGGCTCGGACCACTGTGGCGGCTTGGGCAAAATTACGCGCCTGCAACTGTAGTGTAAAGCGCTGGGACTCCGCCGCTAGGCGCTGATAATAGCCAAGGGCCAGCGCTAGCAGTACGCCAAACACGATGCTAACCCACAAAAACTCATAGCGGGTTAGGCCTTGCTGCCGGTTACGGCCTCCATACATCATCATTTTTGGATGTTGTACATCTCCCACATGGGGAGGAAGATGCCGAGCGCCAGTACCAAAACAAAACCGGCCATAATCACAATCAGTAATGGCTCAATTTTATCTGACAGTTTTTTCACATCGTAATCGACTTCACGCTCATAGAAACCCGCCACCTCCGCCAATAAAGTGTCAACTTGACCACTCTCTTCACCTACGGCGATCATCTGCAATACCAAAGGTGTGAACATGCCGCTCATTAAATGAGTTTGATACAAGCTCTCTCCGCGCTCAACACCACTGCGAATACCATTAATTTTTTCAGCCAAATAAGCGTTATCGATGACTTTGGCACACAAGTCCAGCGCCGTGGTTAACGGCATACCGGCATCCAACATTAGCGCAAACGAGCGAGAGTAACGCGCCATAGACGCTCGCTCGATCACGTCGCCAATAATAGGCAAGCTTAGCTTTTTTCTGCCCCATAACTTGGCCCCGGCCGGGGTTTTAACATAGCGCCATACAGCGATAGATACAGCGATAATTGCTACTAACATAAGTGGCCAATAGGCGACAAAAAAATCCGAGACGCCAATGAGTATGCGTGTGGGCAACGGCAGCTGCGCACCAAATTTACTAAACATTCCGGCAAAAGCGGGAATCACTTTAATGTTGATAATCGCCATAGCCAGCACCAACGCGATAATAACGAATGTCGGGTAGCGCAAAGCCTGACGAATATTTCGCGAGGTGAGCAAGTCACGCTCCATGTACTCGGCCAACTGCATAAAGGTTAGATCGAGCCGACCACTGTTCTCGCCCACGGATACCAGCGAGATAAACAGCGGACTAAACACTTTAGGGTGAGCGCGCATTGCCACGGAAAGCTCCAGGCCGGTTTCTAACCGATCGGCAATGTCATTAAGGGTGGCTTGCAATGTGTAGTGCTTAAGCGATGCCGCCAGCGAGCGAATGCCCTTAACTAATGGAATACCAGCTTTGGTAATGGTGTACATTTGCCGGCAAAACACAATTAAATCGGGCAGCTTTACTTTGCTCTGTTGATTGAGTACCCCGAGCCATTGCAGCGGATCTTTTTTGGCGTGGTACTCGGCAATATGCGTTGGCGTTACGCCCCGCCCTGCGAGCGTACCCGCCGCCAACTCGGGCGAACCCGCTTCCAGCTGGCCGCTTACCGCCCGGCCTTTACCGTCTCGGCCATTGTATTCAAATACCGGCATGATCTTGCTCGCTTGCGTCGGCAGCACCCGCCGCTACACCGGCCAGGGCGCTTCCCGGGGCCTCGTCATCCACTTGCGCGCTGATGCGCATAACCTCTTCAAGGGTGGTCACGCCTTTTATGGCATAGCCAAACGCGGCCTCGCTTAGGGGCGCAAACCGCGCACTGTTGCTGGCGGCCCGGCCAAACGCGCTAATATCATTGATGCGCAGTGCCTCGGCCATCGCCGAGTTAATCTCGAGCATCTCAAACACCCCTATGCGACCACGGTAACCGGTGTTGTGGCAATGCGGACAGCCGGTGCCCACTTTAAACTGTACTCCCGTCGCATCGCACCGCGCACTCAGCGAGGCAATCAGTTGTCGCTCGTTAGCGTCGGGCTGGTAGTCCTGTGTGCAGCTGCTGCAAATTTTGCGCACCAAGCGTTGTGCAACAATGGCTTTTAGCGCCGTCGCGACCAAATAACCATCGGCGCCTATATCAATTAACCGCATAGCCGAGGTGATTGCATCATTGGTGTGCAGCGTCGACAGCACCATGTGGCCCGTCATAGAGGCGCGCAAAGCGATCTCGGCCGACTCGGCATCGCGAATCTCGCCCACCAGCAAAATGTCCGGGTCTTGCCGCAATGCCGCGCGCAGTACGCTATTAAAGGTTAAACCTATACGCTCGTGTAATTGCACTTGGTTGATGCGCGGCAGGCGGTACTCCACCGGATCTTCTACGGTGATAATTTTACTCTCGGGTTGATTAAGCTCGGACAAAGCGCCGTAAAGCGTAGTGGTTTTACCAGAGCCGGTCGGCCCGGTGACCAACACCAAACCGTGCGGGCGGGTAATAATATGGCGAAAGCGCGCCATCATCTCCGGCGGCATCCCTACTTTATCGAGAGGCAGTACACCGTCGGTATGGTCAAGCAAGCGCATTACCACCGATTCGCCAAACTGCACCGGCATGGTCGACAAACGCACGTCGATGTTGCGCCCGGATACTTTCAGGTTAAAACGGCCGTCTTGCGGAATACGTTTTTCCGATATATCCAAACCCGACATCAACTTTAAACGCACCACCAGCGCCGAGGCGATGCGTTTTTCGTTCATTACCTGCTCTAGTAGCACGCCGTCAATTCGGTTGCGAATACGCAACACGGTTTCATCCGGTTCGATGTGCACGTCCGATGCGCGCGCATTAATGGCCTCTTCAAAGATCTTTTGCAGGAGCTTAACCACTGGCGCATCCGAGTCGCCCACCGCATCGGCGACATCGGCCAAGTCCATCGCGCTCTCTTGCAGCTCATCGTCCAGCTCACCCGCCAGGGAGGCGATCTCGCTAGCTCGGGTGTAGACTAAATCTAACACATCCAGTAAATCAGCCTCGCGCAGCACCGCGGGTTTTAACGGCTTGTCGACTTGCGCCTGAATATCGTCTAAACCAAATATATCGGTTGGGTCAGCCATCCCCAGTAGCAGGCCGTCGGCGTCTTCGCGCAGCAACATTACCCGGTAGCGCCGCGCCGTCATTTCGGGCAGACGCCGAACCAACTCGGGATCAAATCGAAACTGCTTTAAATCGATAAACGGAATTTCCAGCTGATCGGAGAGCAGCGTTAGCAGCTCGGTCTCATCGACAAAGCCTAGCTCAATAAGTGTGTGGCCCAATTTTCGGCCTGTTAATTTTTGCTCTTGTAGCGCATGCTCAAGCTGGGCTTGGCTGATCATTTGTTGACTGACCAGCAGATCACCTAAGCGAATTTTTTTAGGGGCAGTTGGGCTCATAACAGCTCTCACATAGCAATTTGAATCAGGCGTTGATCGGCAAACTTAACGATCACGGCGGTGGCGTCGCTCGCCTCCCGGGCGCGACGATAAGCGACACTGGCGGGTTGGTAACGCTGCTGCTGATCGAGTGCTAACGCCAATCCCAACCAATAGCGCGCCCGCGGGCCAAACACCTCTAGCAAGCGACGGTAATGACTTTCGGCCGCACTATAGTTGCCGGTATTTTGATACAGTGACGCGGTAAGCGCACGGTACGCTTCATCGCTCTCAGCGCTGGCGTAACCTTGCTCGAGTATTTGCAGTGCTTTTGTTAACTCACCACGGTGCTCGTACAAGCGCGCTTGCAGGTAATGCTTATCGCGCGCGCTAAGCGTGGGCACTATTAAATTTTCAGCGGCGGTAAATTCTGAAGCGCGCAACAGCAAAGACTGTAAATAGCGCCGTGATTGCGGTGCACTAAAGCTCTCTGTGCTCGCCTCGGCGATAAACGCGTTAAGTAATTGCTGCGCGCGTCCCGGCTGCGAGCGACTCACTAACCGCTCAGCATCGCGCTGAGTTTGTCGGTCGCGGGTCGCCCAGCTCGTGCTCACCCCGGTGTCCTGCCCCGCCATTTCTGTATCGGTAGACTCAGCGGCAACGCTATCATGCACTGGGTTATTTTCACTGGCCGGCCGCACTGGCGGGGCAACTGACTTCGCCGGCTTGGCGGGCGCATTGTTAGCAACCACAGGGGCACTTGCGGCGCCTGCGACTTGGAGCTCGCCAAGCAGTGCCTGTGCTGTCGCATTATCGGGACTTACCGCCAGCGCTCGATCCAACAGCTCGAGTGCCTGGGCGTAATCGCCACGGTTCTGCGCGCGCCGGGCACGCTCTAAGTAACGCGCGGCAATTTGTTCGATGCCCGCGCGCGCTTTGCGGTTATCGGGATCGAGCTGTAGTGCTTTTTGATAGTACCAATAAGCACTGGCGTCAATTGGTGTCGTGAGTTGTCCTGCCACCAATGCAGCTTGTGCCAAACGCAAGCTTTGGCTCAGCTCTGTAAGCTGCTCCGAGGCCACACTCGACGGCGCTGTTCGCGCTGTTGCCGCGTGCTCCTCGCGGCCCAGCGAGGGCGTAGCGACAAGGCTCGTATCAAGGGCTGGCTCAGGCTGCGCGGCTAAGACCGTTTTTTCGGGCGCGCGCTCGGCCAATAACGACTTGGCGGACAAATACCAATAGCCCAAAACCGCCAGTAGCGACACAGCAAAAAACCCGAGTAACACAAGTCGCCACGCCCCTCGCGACGGCCGGCGGTTTAGCCCACTGGGCAAATGATCGCTGTTGTGCGACGGTTGAGGCTGTCGCGCATCCAAATCGCGCAGCATATCGTTAACCAAGCTCACTACTGCAAACCCCAGTAAACAACGCCAGTCAGCAATAAGGCGGCTCCCGCGCCCACCGTTAGCCACAACCATACACGGCGTGCGGCGCGGCGTCCCGCCGGTCGCGACTCTGAAGTGTCGAGTACCGCACGCGCCATATGCGCGCGCCCCACCTGTCGTGCGCCTTCGCCATAGGCGGCCATTAACGCTTTATGGCTCACAACGTTCAGTAGACGCGGTACACCACCAGAGGCTTTAGCAAGCAATCGCACCGCGGCTCGGGTAAACAGCGGCGCGCCGGTGTATCCCGCCACGGCTAACCTAGAGTCAACATAGGCAGCGACATTTGCCGACGGAATCGCCTGAAGGTACTCGGCAAAAACAATTCGCTGTTTAAGTTGGCGTAAGTCGGCCCGCTCAAGCATCTCGTCTAACTCGGGCTGACCTAAAAGTACCACCTGCAGTAATTTGCGTTTGCGGGTTTCGAGATTGGTTAATAGGCGCAGAGCTTCAAGCGTCTCACGTGGCATAGCCTGCGCTTCATCGACAATCAACACCACTTGGCGTTTCGCAAGTGCCAGCTCGATCAAACGCTGGTTAATGTCCGCCAATAGTTTATGGGCGGGTTTGTCCTCGGTTTCGACACCAATCTCTTCGGCCAAAAACCACTTTAGCTCGTCGGGGCTTAAATACGGATTGGGAATATAAGCGGTGAGGTATTGCGCGTCTAAGGCATCCAGCAACTTACGGCTAAGCAACGTTTTACCGGTGCCCACTTCGCCGACCACTTTAACAAAGCCCTCGGCGTGACGCAGTGCCAATAAAATAGTGCCCAATACCTCGCGGTGGCTTTTGTGGTTAAAATAAAACTCGGTGTCCGGCGTGAGTGAAAACGGCTGCTCACGCAGACCAAAGTGCTGTCGGTACACGCACGGTGCTCCTGTTATTGATCGCTATTTATGGTGTCTCGAGGTTGCCTTCAAACATTTTTCGGTAGTCTTCGCCCAATTTACCAATCCCTTGCACAGATTGTTCGATCTGCGCATTCCACGCATCGTCATTAACGACAATAGGGCGCAGCAAAATCACAAGTTCGGTTTTTTCGGTCAGCCGGCTGGTGGTGCGAAACATCGAGCCAAAAAATGGGATATCTCCCAGCCCCGGGTTTTTACCATCTTCGTTCACTTTAGTTTCTTGCATCAAACCGCCCAAGACAATCACTTGGCCCGACTGCGCCCGAACGATGCTGTCGGATTCACGCACGCCGCGATTGGCCAACGGCAGCGAGAAGTCCTCATCGCCAATAGTAAAGTTTTTAAGCTGATCTTTAACATCACTCACCACCGGGTGAATATGCAAAATGACACTGTCGTCTTCTGAAATTTGCGGCGTCACGTCCAGCGAGATGCCACTAAAAAACGGCGACAACTCGATGTTAGGGGTACTGGTCACAGCCGATGCATTGGCTGTAGTATTACTCGAAATACCGGTAATAAAGTATTCATCGGCGCCGACCCGAATCACCGCTTTTTGATTGTTTACGGTGGATATTCGCGGGCTGGATAACACCTGCACATTGCCTTGCGTTTGCAGCAACGACACCAGCTCACTGATATCTGGCACGCCGAGTACCGAGGTGAACATTTGCGACGAGGTCTCCACCACACCGTCGACAAAGTTTTGTTGCCCCTCAAAACCGCCGGGTACAAAATCGGTAAACGATACCGTATCGTTGGTATTATGATCGCGCCCAGCTTGATAACCATAATTTAACTGGCCGTTTATTTGGCTCCAGTCAATACCCGTGTTGTAACCCTCGCTTAGGCGAACCTCTAGAATTTTTGTCTCTAAAATCACTTGGCGTTTAACACTTAACTCAGAGCGATCTAGAAACTCCCGCACCGCATTGAGCTCGTGGGGCAACGCTTTGACTACCAACATGCCTGCCTGCGGCGACACCATCACCATACGGTCGTCGCTCTCCCCGCCCACGATGGCCGACACTGCCGCTTTAATAGACACCCAAAAGTCTGTGCGGTTAAGGGTTTGAATCCTCGAGCCTGGCGTTAGCGCGGTAGAGTTATTGCCCGACTCGGACGACAACATACTCAGTAAGTTAGCGGTGTCACCCTGACTCGTACTTTGGTTGCCCGCACTGCCACCAACCTGACCACCTTGTGATTCACCCCGACCAATCATCACGCTGGTGTCCGACACCCCCACCCGCTGAACATCCAAGTAATTTAAATGGAAGACTTCGGTGCGCAAATGATTGGGGTAAATGGTATAAATGCCGCCACGCTGCTTGTACTCGTAGCCATAAATATCGCGCGCGATTTCCAACACCTCATCCACACTCACACCGTGTAAATTAAGCGATATGGTGCCCGTTACCTCGGGATGCACGACAATATTCGTGTCGGTGCCATCAACTAAACTTAAAAAGAACGCGCGGGCCGGCACCTCGCTGACCTCCACATCAAAACGTTCAACGTCAGCGCGGGAATTAGCGTCGGGGGCAACCGACAACTCGGCACTGACCTGCTCGGGCACCTCCACCGGCGCAGGCTGCGCTGCTTTGGCGACATTCGCCATTTCGGTTTCAATACTCAGTGTGCGCTCCTGTGGCTGGGTGCAACCGCTTAACCAAACCAATACGCCCACACTCATTAGAGTGGGAAAACGCCAATTCATTGCTTCACCTCGACACAAGTGCTGCTTCGGCAGCCCTGTTTTTGTATATTATGTTTTGGTATACCGTCAGCTCGCAGATCAACACTGCTTTTAACATTGTTGATACGGCTGGAAAGCTCTAAACGGCGGCGCTGTTGCCCATCGCTAATCACTACGGCGCCCGGTTCGATCTGTTGCACAACCCACCGCTCGGCGCTTGGCACTGCCTCCCCCTCGCGTACGGTAAAACCATTAATGACGGCAATTTTGCGGCTGGCACTCATCAGTACCGAGTGCAAAGCCAATGTATCAACGCTTCCCTTAAGCTGACTCACTAAAGGCCGCGTCGGGTCGCGCAGCGGCGTTTGCGCCGACGCGACCTGGATCACCAGCAAACTCACGAGAAATAACGGCCACTTACACACCCAGCAAGCCCTCCTCGGCGCTCAAGCTAAACACGCGTATTTGCACTTCTGCCTCGGGGTAGCTCTGTACCTCGTAACGCAGTGACTGCCAGTAAAACTTCCACTGCTTGGCTTCGAGTTTGTCGAGTAGCTCCAACACCTCAAAATAACGCCCGCGCACCGTTAACACCACGCCATGTTGATAGACATTAATGCTAGCATCGGCTAGCTCATCCATATCGGCTTCGGCGGCGGACGCCAAACTAATGGGCGCAACCGGTAAGGTCTGCATCGACATCAACGATAGCGCGCTGCTCTCGGCTAACATCTCTTGCAGCACTAACGCTAACTGATCGGCATTGACGAGCGCCGAACTTGAGCGCGACAGCTGCTCATCGGTGCGAATCAGCTCGCGCTGTGCCCGGCTCAGCTCGCCCGCTAACGCCTCTGCGGTGCCGCCGCCGGCCTTTGAGAACTGCTCGATCTGAGCGGAAATTTTTTGCTGCTCGGCAGATATCTCGGCAATGCGCTGATTGGTTGCTTCGCGCACTTGGCTGGCGCCATTAAACCAAAGCAAAAACCAGAAGCCATAAAGCACCAGCACCGCAGCCAATAGAACAATCACCCGTTCACGCAGTGATAAGTTATCGATATAGGCGTTAATTGACTCAAGGCTCTTCATTTTTGGCCTCCTTGAGTGTTGGTGCCGTCACAGAAAAAGGAAACCCGGCACCTTCATTTTGCTCCAGATTCAGTACGCCAAATGTACTGCGAGCAAAAGCGCCCGTGCTATGCAGCAGCGCAAGGTATCGTGGTACAGCTTTGGGCTCGGAAGTTTTGCCGTGCAACTCAACCTGGGCGCCGCCGGCAAGTAGTGTAAACGCCTCTAGACTCACAGACGGCTGAGACTGCGCCGCAAGAGCGCGCAGTTGCCCCGAAAACCCAGTCGTGTTGCCCATATCCTGTGTTTCGATCAACTCAAGCGCTCGCTTACGCTGAGTGATCTCATCGCGAGTTTCGGCCAGTTGCGCCCGCAATGCATCTGCGTTGAGCGCTTTTTGGCTATCCAGCAGTTGCATCAAGGCTATCTGGGCATCATCTGTACGCTGTCTTAACTCGGCCTGCTCACGTATTAAGTGCGCCGTTTGCGAGTGATACCACAACGAGTACAACAACAATAACACCAGTGTTAACCCTAGCGCCCATAGCATATGGGCCGCACGCAACGCAGAGCGGTCAGGTTGAAACTCGGCGGTATAAAAGTTAACGACTTGCATTAGCGCCCCCCGCCTTCGGCCAAAGCCGCGCCAATGGCCCGTAAACACAGAGGTAGCGTGTGCTGCTCGATATCATCGGCGATGCTTAACCCCTGCCCTAGGGGCAAAAGCTCGACCCGCGCGGAGAGCCCGTCTTTAAGGGCAGGCGTGATTTTATCCTCAGTAATGTTTTCACCACACAAATAGATGTGCGACGGCGGGACCTGACGCATCTGCCGCTCAAAGTAATCGAGCGAGCGCTGTAATTCCAATACCAACGCCTCGGCAGGCAAGTCATCCAGCAAACCGCCGTTAAAGTCTAATTTGAAATTGCGCGCCAGATACAGCTCACTATCGCGAATCAATAACAAGGTTCCCCCACCGGGAATAAGATGGACTAAGCCGATCGCCCGGGAGGTGTCCAAACAAGCTGTTGCCAGTTGGCCCAACGCCAACTCGGGGATGTCAATACTTTGCAGCGCTACGCCACTTTCTTGGGCCAGCGCGACTTGATCGGCCACGGCGGTACGCTTGGCAACGGCCGCATACGCCAGCCGGGTGCCGCCACGGGTGCAGGATTCGGGCAGTAAAAATGCCTGTACGATGGCGTCCGCGACCGAGAAACTAACCAGATCTTTGACCCGCCAGCGCAGCGCCTCGCTCAGCTCCTCAAGCGGGACGTCCGGTGCATCGCCCAACAATAGCTGATACCCCGCTGTTGGCATTACCAGTTTACAGGGGCGCGCCCGCCCGCCCAGCTTGGCAAGTCGTTCTCGCAGGGCAACAGCAGGAGTATCGGAGCCGGGAATAAACTCAGCGGCGAGCAAGCGGGGCAGTTGGCCGGCAATACGCTCAAGCAACGCCAAAGCGACACCTTCCGAGGTGAATTCTACCCCTAATGTTTCGTACTTGCGTGACTTAGCACGAATCAACTTCAAGCCAATGTTCTCCAAACCTTATTTTATGAGACACCACACTATGCCAGCGTGGCGCGTATTTCTCTATAGGCTAATAACAGTATTCTTTATCAAGCCCGTTTATAATCATAGCCTGTTATTAACCCTTATTTTGACTATAGCCTTTTGGAACTGGATTGCGCCATGCTCAATATCGTTTTATTTGAACCAGAAATCCCCCCCAATACCGGCAACATCATCCGTTTGGCGGCCAATACCGGCTGTCAGCTGCACTTAATAGAGCCTCTAGGCTTTGTTTTAGACGACAAACGCCTACGCCGCGCCGGGCTTGATTATGGCGAGTGGAAGGACCTCGTCACCTATAGTAACTGGGATGACTTTTTGGCTAAAGCACAACCTACGCGAGTGTACGCCCTTAGCACCAAGGGAACCCAGTGTCACAGTGAAGCACGCTTTGAGCAAGGCGACTATTTATTATTTGGCCCAGAAACCCGTGGCTTGCCCCCCAGCATTCGCGAATCATTACCCCCAGAGCAGGTGTTACGCATCCCCATGCGGGAGGGCAGCCGCAGTATGAACCTGTCTAACGCGGTTTCGGTCATGGTGTACGAAGCTTGGCGTCAACTGGATTACCGCTAAACATTGCCCCCAGCGGCGCGATTTAAAAGCGCCCGCTAACCCCGTACAATAAACGCCTTTTGTCAGTACAGGTAAACGCTATGACACGTGTGCAAATATTAGTCGGCACCGAAATGGGCACCGCCGAAGCCGTCGCCGGCGACCTTAAAGATCGCCTCGAGAGTAAAGGCATCGTTACCATCGTCAATCCGCTGCCCGAGATTGAAGACCTACTCGACAACCCCGATGACACCCTGCTAATTTGCACTGCCAACACCGGCGCCGGAGATTTGCCAGGCAATATACAGCCATTGTATTTAGCCTTAATGCGCGATAATCCCAACATCGCCGGGCGCCGTTACGGCGTGATTAATTTAGGTGACAGTAGCTACACCACCTTCGGTGAAGCTGGTCGCGCTATCGACCACGCCATGAGCGAGCTAGGCGCTACGCGCATCGGCGAGCCGTTAGTGCTCGACGCCATAAGCGGCGACGATCCGTCCGAGCTGGCGCTTGAGTGGATCGAGAACTGGGCTGCGCAACTATGAGCCAAACGCCAACGAGCCAAGCCGCCAGCAGCCGAGCACCTATCGGTCTGTTCTACGGCAGCTCTACTTGTTACACCGAAATCGTGGCCGAAAAGATTCGCGCGCAACTGGGTGATGGCATGGTCGACGTTTTTAACATCGCCGACACGCCCATTATCGAGGCCGAGTTTTACCCCCGTGTCATTCTCGGCATTCCCACTTGGGATTACGGCGAGCTGCAAGAAGATTGGGACGAGATTTGGGACGAAATCGATCAGCTGAATTGGCAGGGAAAAAAAGTTGCACACTTTGGCTTAGGAGACCAAATCGGGTACCCCGAATGGTTTTTGGATGCGCTGGGTTACCTGCACGCCAAAGTCGCTAAGCTCGGTGCCGAGCCCTGTGGCTACTGGCCCGTCACCGGTTATGAGTTTGAAGCCTCGAAAGCATTAATAGCCAACGACACTTTATTTGTTGGCTTAGCACTGGATGACGAAAACGAATTCAGCCAAACCGACGAGCGTATCGCCACTTGGTGCGAGCAGGTTAAGGCCGAGTTCGAGCTGTGAACGACACCCCAGATACGGGCCCCGCGACGCTGCGCTGGGACGACGACGGGCAGCCGTTATCCAGTATTTATGGCGACTTCTATTTTTCTCGTTACGACGGGCTGGCCGAAAGCCGCTACGTCTTTTTAGACGGCAATGATTTGCCCAAACGCTTTAACGCCCTGAGCAGCGACAACACCCAGCGCACGTTTACCATCGCCGAAACCGGCTTTGGCAGCGGCTTAAATTTTTTAGCCAGCTGGCAGCTGTGGCGTGAGCATCCGCGCGGCAATCATCGGCTGCACTTTATCTCCGTCGAGCAACACCCTTTAACGCTGCACGATTTAACCCGCACTTTAACCCCCTGGCCCGAGCTCGCACCGCTAACCGAACAACTGACGGCGCAGTACCCCGTTTTTATTGGGCGCGGCATTCAGCGTTTACACTTTAGCGACAACGTGAGCCTCACCTTAATTACTGATGACGCCAACCGCGGCTTGCAATCGCTGTTATGGCCCGAGCTTTCGAGCGCCGGTGTTACGCGACAACCCCGTGTCGACGCTTGGTTTTTAGATGGTTTCTCTCCCAGTAAAAACCAAGCGATGTGGAGTGAAGAATTATTTTCGACCATCGCCTCACTGTCTGGGCCTAACACCACCGCTGCGACCTTTAGCGCTGCCAGCGTCGTCAAGCGTGGGTTTAAAAGTGCGGGCTTTACGGTGACTATCGAGCCTGGCTATCGAAAAAAACGCGAGATGGTTACCGCAGCAAGAGAGCCTCGCCCTGAGACAGTCGCACCCGCGTGCGAAAGAGCATCTGAGCTTTATTATCAGCAAGCCACTCACCGGGCAAGCAACGAGCTAACCGCACTGGTTATCGGAGCAGGCCTCGCAGGCAGTCACACCGCAAGGGCATTGGCTGAGTCGGGCTGGCACGTAACCGTACTGGAACAACACACGCCCGCCAGCGGAGGTTCCGGCAACCCGCAGGGTTTACTGTATGCGCGCTTAAGCCATAGGCGCGAAACCTTGCCACGGTTTAACTTGCACGCGCTGATGTACGCCCAGCGGCATTATCAAAGCTTTTGGCGCAATCAACCTAGTGGCGGTGAGCAGTGCGGACTGCTGCAGCTCGCCAATAACGATAAGCAAGCCGCTGCGCAGCGCCAAGTGGTTACCGCGCTGCACCACCCCTCTGCGTTAGTTCAGTCTGTTGATGCCGCCGAGGCGAGCCACCTAAGCGGCGTGACGCTTGCGCAAGGCGGGCTGTACTTCCCCGATTGTGGCTGGCTCGACCCGCGCCAGCTATGCGCAGAGCGGCTCGATCACCCCAACATAAAAGTGCACAGCAACCAATACGTGCACGAGCTAAAACAAATCGAGGGACACTGGCACGCGCTGACCGATACAGCCAATAGCAGCAGCATTGGCCATGCTGCCATTGCCGTTGTTGCCTGCGCCGAACGCAGTGGACAGTTATCACAACTAGCGCCACTGCCATTAAAGCCCATTCGCGGCCAAATCAGCAGCCTCTGCGCCACCGCCAAGAGCGTCAAGCTTAAAACCGCGCTGTGCGCCAAAGGTTATTTAGCACCCGCCCATGGAGGCGAGCACAGTCTGGGAGCGACATTCAATTTAGGCGAAAATAACTTGGCGCTAAACCCGCAAGACCACCAATGCAACCTTGAGCATTTAAACGAACTGGGGGAGCATGTAAGCGCAGCATTTAACCACCCAACCGTAAATGCTGTCACAGGGGGCCGGGCGGCATTTCGCTGCACCACGCCCGATTACCTACCTGTGGTTGGTCCGGTGCCCGATTACCCCGCCCTCAAGCGCGAGTGCGCAGCCTTAGGCCGCAACGCTAAAACCGTGATCGAGACTCCGGCCAGTTATCACAGTGGCTTATATGTTAACTGCGGTCACGGCTCTCGCGGGCTGGCCTATATACCACTGTGCGCGCAACTGCTTACCGATATTATTAACCGTGAGTGCGCTCCCCTAGACGCGCCGTTAGCGCAAGCGCTGCACCCCGCGCGTTTTGCGCTGCGCGATCTTATTCGCGGCCGCCAGACAGAGTCTCATCATTAGACGGCAACATAACTTGCGAGCCACTGCCGCAGGCAATCACCGTGCGCATGGCCGTCTCGACGCTAACCTCTGGCAGCAGCACCACGCAGTCGGCAGGTAAGTGATACACAAAACCCGACGTGGGAATCGGCGCTGTCGGCACATAAACGGTGTAATCACCCGAGCTGTGCTCTGCGGTGACGATCCCCGTCACTGACACCGGACTTTGCGCCCCCATAATATAAGCGCGACACACTTTGCCGTTAAGCAGCGAAGCATTGCCCTCGCCGCCCATCACCTGTGTCACCATTTCGCGAATGGTGCTATAGCCGGGTGCCAAACGAGAAAATAACCCGTCAATTTTACTGTGCAACCAACCGCCGACACTGGTTTTTACCAATAAACCAATGGCAAAGCACACGCCCAAGACCAGTGCAAAACTGAGCACATCAGCGCTGTGCTCACCGATGGTGATATAGTGAGCCAACCAGCGGCTCAAGGGGGCAATAATAGTACCCACCACTCCCACTAGCCACTGCACCAAAAACACAAAAATGGTCATAGGCAGCACCACTGCCAAACCACCGAGCAGGGTTAATATCAGAAACGAGCGAACGCGAGACATAAACGAGCCTTAAATAGATGTTTACGAGAGCAAGTTCAGCCATTATGGCCAACTCCCAAGAACCAGACGATTTACCGCACCCTCAACGCCATAATCGGCCCCGCAAGAAGCGCTGGCAGTATCCCGTCGCTTACCTACTGCTGGCGCTGGTCAGCCTAGCTAACCCCGTCAGCCATGCCGATCCCGCCGACCAAGCGCCGGTAAAACTTAACTACCAATTGCTGCAAAGCCGGCCCCTCAAGTCACCCTTTTTTACTCAGGGGCTGGAAATCCACGAGGGGCAACTACTGCAAAGCAGTGGACTTTACGGCAAATCCAAATTAGTTAGCCGTCCGCTAAATGATACGGCAGTTACCGCCGGCGCGACATGGCAACACGCGTTAAACAAGCAATACTTTGCCGAAGGCTTAACCGTGTTTAATAACACGGTCTACCTACTAAGCTGGCGTGAGCAAACCCTGTGGCGCTTCGATGTCGCCACGGGCAAGCTTCTTGGCCGCAACACTTACCAAGGTGAAGGCTGGGGCCTCACTAACGACCAGCAACATCTTATTCGCTCCGACGGCAGCGATACGCTGTTTTTTCACGATCCAGAGACGCTCGATCTTAAGTACCGATTACAAGTCACACGCAATGGCCAAGCGGTTAAAAACATCAACGAACTGGAGTTCGCCCAAGGCTTAATTTGGGCCAACATATGGTTTAGCAGCGAGATCATCGCCATTGATCCGGCCAGCGGGGCCGTTAAGGCGGTAGTGGATATTGCCGAGCTTGCCAAACGCGAGCGCGCGCATAACCCGGACCCAAATGCCGTCGCCAATGGGATTGCTTTTGATAGCCGCAACAAAAGCTTTTGGGTGACGGGCAAACACTGGTCACAGCTGTATCAACTGCGCATCGACACTGATGCGTTAACCCGGCCTTTAAGTAAGGGCCAACACCCTTAACTGAGAGCCATAAAAAAAGCGCCCAAACTACAGGCGCTCATTTTACGTAATACTGGGGTTCTTATTCAGGCGTGACGTTTTCAGCCTGCGGGCCTTTTTGCCCTTGAGTTACTTCAAACGTTACCTTCTGGCCTTCGGTTAGGGTTTTAAAGCCGGAGCCAACAATAGCCGAGAAGTGTACAAACACGTCCTGACCACCTTCACCCTCAATAAAACCAAACCCTTTGGACTCATTGAACCACTTAACCACACCGGTACTTTTTGACATATCAATAACCTTTGCCGGCCCAAGCCGGATTATGCTCCATAGAAAACTCAAGCCTGCCACACACCACAGGCCAGAGAAACTTACTATAAACCGGCTTTTTGGTGACTGTAAAGGTGCAAACCATAGACACGCTGGGGTTAAATCCACACGGTAGATAACGTAATATAGCCAATCGCTCCCAGTCGTTATCAGGTTACCCGACATGCGCCGCGCAGCCGGTAGGCAGCCCGGCATGACAGGCATTACGTCGCGGACCTGACCCAATGAGAAACAGCCATGACCAATAGCACCGCCCGCTTAAACGCTACACTACAAGCTTTTGACGATGCCAACCGCCAAGATCCAAACCTTGAGACCGACCTGGACGGCAAGCAACGCCCCAAAGAGCTGCTGTACGCCGAGCGCATGAGCGCTGAATTGGCCGCGTTTGCCCCCCAGGCCAGCGATGAATTGCAGCTGGCCGCGCGCGCGCAACACATTGAACGCTGGGTTATTCCCCGCGCCGATTACCCGATGGACCGCTCGGGATACAAGCGCTGGCGCGTCACCTTGGGGCAACATCACGCCGACCGCGCCTGCGCCATCATGCGCGAGCACGGCTACCAAGATGAAAGCTGCGAGCGAGTTGCCACCATGCTGCAAAAAAAGCAGCTAAAGCGCGACGCTGAAGTCCAGACGCTAGAAGACGTCATCTGCCTAGTGTTTCTGCGCCACTACTTAGATGACTTTGCCAGCAAACACACCGAAGAAAAGTTGATTGATATTATTCGCAAGACTTGGAACAAAATGTCCGAAGCAGGCCACGCCAGCGCACTCGAAATCGATTTACCGCCTCATTTACAGCAACTGGTAGGCAAAGCGCTAGGCGCTTAATCGGACTTTTACAACCAAAGAGAATAAATCAAGCAGATATCAGCCCAGAAACCCATAAAAATACAATATTTTTCCGCCAGACCTTGACCTAAGAGGCAATCTACTTTATACCAAAAGTGTGATCGTCATAACAAAAATGATAAACAAGAAGGCCGTCTTATGAAAAACTTGCTACTACCGATAGTCCTGCTGCTTATGGCACTGGCCGGCAGTCAGGTAAATGCGTGCGATGAGGACTGCAAACGCAAGCAAGCTATGGAACAGCACAATGTCGAATTCCCAAGTTACCTCAACGCAAAATTTTGCGAGACAACCAGCGTCGACTTTCTGCTGCGCGATTACGCCAGCCTAGAGAAGTACCGTAATGATCGTCTGCCAACGGGTCACAAAGGGGGGATGAACAATATTCGAAAAATGCTTGAGCAGCGCAAAGAGTGGTTGACCGAATGTGACGACTACTTGCGCCTAACCGAGCAAGGGCGAGTATTTTACAACGCCGAAACAACCCAAACCGTTTTTGCCGCCATCGACAAAGTCACCACAGAGCTAAACGCCTTGGTGTACAACGGCAGCCAAGAGGTTATCGTCACAAACGGTCTGGATATTGCCGAGCAAGACTTCGATAAAATGCTCACAGTGTTAGATCAACACAAAACCAACCTGCAGCTGCGCGGCCAGCTGGTCATTCGTTAATCCAACCGACCGGTTTAGTCGCTGACACGCTCACGCTTTTTCAGCGACAAAACCGCGCGTTTGGGCTTATCGGGGTTGTCGGCAAACATCTTTGCCTTTTGCTCCAGATCTTGCACCGTGCGGCTTTTTACCTTAACGCTGGTACCTTCATCGCGCTCGCGCGCGATTGGTGCACCACCCTCAGCGGCGGCATTGGCTAAAGCCTCAACGCCACAGCGTAACAGCCGCGCCTGATCGATAAAGTTTAGGCTTTTGGGGAAGTGGCTCGGGTCAACCGACGACGGATTGCGCGGATCGCCCTCGACTCGGATGATACAACCGCTGCTATGGCGCGCTTCGCCCGCTGGCAAATCGACGTCCCAGGATTCAAAATCCATTGCTTTGACCTTTTCTGCTACAAATAAACCCCATCGAGCAAGCCGACCGCTTAGGGGATGAAAGAGGGTATCCGGCAATTGTGACACTTTCGCGACAATCGCACCAGAGCTAGGTATTAGCCAGCCGTTCGGCGATTTTTTTGCCGGGCAGGCGGCTCCGCTCCCAAATGTACTTCATTGCGCGCCTTAGCCAACTCCATTTGTTTTTGTCGCTCGGCAAATCGGGTTTTCTGCTCATCGCTTAAACTGTGATGACAACGAGGGCAGCACACGCCCTTCATATACAGCTCGGAGGCCATTTCATCTTCAGTGATAGGATGGCGGCAGCCGTAACACTGGTCAAACGAGCCGCGCTCCAGATCGTGATTGACCGCCACACGGTTATCAAACACAAAACACTCGCCGCGCCACAGGCTCTCGTCGGCCGGGACCTCTTCGAGGTACTTTAAAATCCCACCCTCTAGATGGTACACCTCGTCAAACCCCTGCTCTTTCATGTAAGCCGTGGCCTTCTCACAGCGAATACCACCGGTGCAAAACATCGCGACTTTTTTGTGCTCGGCGGGGTTTAGATTGTCTTTAACGTAAGCGGGAAACTCGCGAAACGTCTCTGTCTCGGGGTCTATCGCGCGCTCAAAGCTGCCAATGGCATACTCGTAATGGTTGCGCGTGTCCACCACCAGCACATCCGGGTCACTGATTAACGAGTTCCAGTCTTGCGGTTTTACATAGGTGCCCACGATCTGTTTGGGGTCGATACCCTCGACCCCCATGGTGACAATCTCTTTTTTCAGCTTTACCTTCATACGGTAAAACGGCTGTTCGTCATAGAGCGACTCTTTGTGCTCGATGTCAGCAAAGCGGCTGTCGCTTTTCAAGTAATCCAGCAGCGTATCGATACCTGCGCGCGAGCCGGACACGGTACCGTTGATACCTTCAGCGGCCACCAACAAAGTGCCTTTTATACCCAAACGATCACACTCGGCTCTAAGAGGGACACTAAGCGCCTCGTAATCGGGAAGCTCAACAAATTTGTACAGCGCAGCGACAACATACTGATTCATAAGAAAAACAATTACCTAAAAGCTGCCCAGGACGGGCGGATTAAAATCGCGAGCATTATAACCGCTTGTTTTTTGTACAGCCAGCATTTTTGCCGCTAGTACCGCTGTGTTTGCCCGCCCGACTATTGGCGGTATTAGCGCTTGCCGCCCCCTAAACAGTGGGGTGAATCGGGCACGTTTTGCTCGGCCACCCACTCATCAGGGCTAAAGGTGTGTAGCGCCAGCGCGTGCACAGGCCCTTTTAACTGCTCGGTGAGCGCGCCATACACCAACTGATGGCGTTGTACTTGGCGCTTGCCCTCCAGCGCTTGGCTTACCAAGGTAACCTTAAAATGGGTCTCCGAGTTGGGCGGCACGCTGTGCATATGACTTTCGTTAACCACCCTTAAGTAAGCCGGGCTAAATTGTTCGGTTAACGCCTGCTCAATACTGGCTTGTACGGGGTTCATCACGCCTCCACTAACGCAAAATTGCAGCCGCCATTGTACCTCAGGGACGGGCCTGCGCGTTTAGTGATATTCACTGTGATCATCGGGAATACTCGCCGCCTCTTCCAACTCAGAGGCCAAACGCTGGCTCTGGGTTGCGCGGGCGGCAGACCAACGCCACCAGTAAGTACACCACCGGCGTCAAAAACAGTGTAAACACGGCGGCGATACCTAGACCACCAAACACCACCCAGCCAATAGCGCGTCGGGCTTCGGCGCCGGGGCCGGCACTCAAAATCAACGGCAGCCCACCCAACACCGTGGACATCATCGTCATCACAATCGGGCGCAATCGCACGGCGGCGGCCGTTTGCACCGCTTGCAGTACCGAGCGGCCCTGATCGCGCAGCTGATCGGCAAACTCCACCAATAAGATGCCGTTTTTGGCCATCAGGCCAATTAACATCACCAAACCAATTTGCGAGTAGACGTTAATACTGGTGCCCGTTAGCAGCAGCGCTACGATAGCCGCAGCAATACCAAAGGGCACGGTTAACATTACAATCACCGCACTGGTAAAGCTTTCAAACTGAGCACAGAGCACCAAGAACACCACTAACAGTGCAATGATATAGGTCACAGTGACCTCGTGTGCGGTTTCATCCAGGGTCTCGGCCTCGCCTAAAAAGATCAAGCCAATCCCCGGCGGTAACTCACGCTCGGCCAATGCACGCAAATCGTTGACCGCCGACTGCAGCGGATAGCCACTGTCGAGGTTTATGTCGATTTCAATAGCGCGCCTTTGTTTGTGCCGATCCAGCTCCGCCGCTACCGCGTGCTCGCTTAAGGTCACCACCGACGACAATGGCAGTAGACGCCCGTCGCGGGTGCTAACAAACAAATTAACCAGATCGCCCGGATCATTAATTTGATTGCCGGACGACTCCAAAATAATCGGAATCGCCTCATCCTCGACACTTAAATCAACCAAGTCGTAACCATCGACCATCGCCCGCAAAGTCGCGGATATGTTGTCCAGCGGGATATTTAAGTCCGATGCTCGGCGCCGGTCGATGGTGACAGACAGCTGGGGTTGAGTCGGCTGGAACTGAACATCAGGCTGCGAAAGGTTAGGCAACTGCTCTTCGATCGCGCGCGCAAAACTTTCTGCCGCGACAAAAATCTCATCGTAATCGCTACCGACTAGGGCTATGTCTATGCCCCCGCCGCCGTTCCATAAGCCAAGGCTGTTGGTGCTGGAAACCCTGACAAAAGCGCCGGGGATTTCACTCATCGCGCCACTTAGCTCGTCCATCATCTCTTGCTGTGTGCGACGGCGAGCTTCCCAATCGGCCAGCGGTAAAATCACCCGGCCGCGGTTAGGATCATAGCGACCCACAATCGAAAATAACTGCGTCGCCTCCCCGGAGTCCAGCAACGGTTGCACCCGGGCCTCCATCGCGTTGACTTGGCGCTCAGTGTATTCAAGCCCGGTGCCATCGGGGCCGGTGGCATCGACGTAGATAACACCGCGGTCCTCCTCCGGCAATAATTCCTGAGGAATAAACTGGTACAACAATGCACTGCCGGCAATAGCCAATACCGCAGCAATCACCGCGATCACACTATGGCGCAGAACCAACGCAAGCGCGCGCGAGTACGCCTTTGCGATACGATTACCAAAGCTCTGCAGCCGGTCGCGTATCGGGTGCGATTCGTTACTGCGCTCCGGCACAATACGCGCCGCCATTGCCGGCACTAGCGACAAAGCAACAAACGAAGATATCCCCACCGCAAACGCCAACACAAAACCAAACTCACGGAACAAGCGCCCCGCGGTACTGGGCAGCATCGCCACCGGTACAAACACTGAAATCAACACCGCCGTGGTGGCAATCACCGCGAAGAAAACCTGCCGGGTGCCGAGCACTGCCGCCGCCCTTGCACCGAGACCTTGATGGCGGCGGCGCTGAATGTTCTCTAGCACCACAATTGCGTCATCCACCACCAAGCCGGTGGCCAACACCAGCGCCAATAACGTCAAAATATTGAGCGAGAAACCCATGGCCCAAATCGCCGCAACCGTGCCGATCAAAGCCACCGGTATCGCCACACTGGGGATCAAGGTCACCCGAAACGAGCCAATAAACAACCAGATGGTGATAATAACGATGCTGACCGTCAGCAATAAACTAAACAGCACTTCGCTCATTGAGCCTTTAATAAACTTGGAGCTATCTTCCGTTACCACCAACTCAAAATCATTAAAGCGCTCGTTCAAACGCCCGACCGCCTGATGCACACGCTCGGCGATCTCCAGGGTATTGGATTGCGACTGACGCACCACCCCTAGCCCCACCACCGGCAGGCCATCGAGCCGCACATAAGACTCGGCGTCTTCCGGCGCAAAAAACACCTGAGCCACATCGGCCAAGCGGGTATTGCCTTCAATCACAATACTTTGCAGCTCGCGCTCGGTCACCGCCGAGGCATCGGCGCGTACCAGCAACTCCAAATCGCCCGAGCGAAAACTTCCGGAGGGTACATCGAACGGAGCTTGTCGCAGGGCATCGGCCACATCTGTGACGCCCAAACCAAAGCTTGCCAAACGGATCGGGTCCATCACCACCCGCAGAATTTTTTGCCGCTGACCAAACAGAACGACATCGGCCACGCCGTCAATGGAAACAAGCTCGGGAATCAAATCCTTCTCGGCGCGGCGGGTTAACTCCAGCTCCCCCATTTGCTCGCTGACCAGCGCTAGGTTGATAATCGGATTGGCGTTAGGATCGGCCTTGACCACCGTCAAAGATTCCATATCCGGCGGCAAATCCCGCTCGACCCGACTTACCGCCTCACGAACATCCGAGGCGGCACTGTTTAAGTCGGCACTGGGTGAGAACTCGACATGCAGGCGAAAGTTATTCTCTTCACTGGACGAGCGAATATTGCGAATGCCAGATACCCGTGCCACCGCGCCCTCGACAATACTGGTGACATCGGCATCCATGGTTTCGGGCGAGGCGCCGGGGTATACACCGCGCACGGACACCTGCGGTCGGTCGACGTCCGGCAACTCGCGCACCTCGACCGCCAGAATCGCCGCCAGACCGGCAATGGCAATTAAGAGATTCAATACCAGAATAAGAATGGGGCGCCGGATGCTTAGGCTGGCCAAATCCTCTTTATGCAGCGAACCAGAAGTATCACTCACCGCTCACCTCTTTATTCTCGGCGGCATCTGAGGCTGCGGTATTAGAGGACTGACTGTTTAACTCACGCACTTCGGCAACCTTAACCGGTTGACCTTCACGAACCATTTGGATGCCTTCCAGCACAACAAGCGCACCATCTTGCAACTCGCTGTTCACCAAAACTTCACCCGCGCGGCGCTGAACGATGGTCGCTAGTTTTCGCTTAGCCACGCCATTCTCAATGGCCCAGACAAACGAGCCACGCGCTCCCCACTGCAAGGACACCTCGGGCACCAGAACATAAGTATTACCGGTCAGCGATAAAGCGATACGAAAGCTCATCCCGGGGCGCAGTAAATCTGCACTGTTATCCACATGAGCTCGCACCTTAAAGGTCCGCTCATTCTCATCGACCCGACTGTCGATTGCGACCACCTGCCCCTGCGCCGTTACCGAGTTTTCGCGCCAGGTCGCAAGCTCAATGCTTTGGCCCGGCTGGATCTGACCCAACAACAACTCCGGCAAAGCAAAGGTCACCAACAATACACTGCGATCATCAATGGTGGTGATCACAGTGCTGTTATCAACCCAGGCGCCCGGATCAATATCACTTAAACCAACGTAACCGGCAAATGGGGCCACCACCTTTTGGTATTCCAAGTCGACACGGGCGCGATCAACGGCAATTTGTGCGCGCGCCACCGCACTTTCGGCGTCGTCGAGCGCCGACTCTGTTACCGCGCCGCTGTCTTTGGTTTGACGGTAACGGGTTAACAAGCGCTCGGCATCGGCCAGTTCGACCTCGGCGTTGCGCAGCGCCAGCGCTTCATCGCGGGCATCCAAGCGCAACAACACCTGCCCTTCGGTAACTTTTTGTCCGGGCTCGATACCCACCTCGGTCACCTGCCCCGCCACGCGGGGACGCACGGCAACCGACTGCAGCGCACGGGACGTACCCACGGCCTCAACATTCACTTGCTCGGCACTTAACGCGACCTTGGCAGCAATCACTGGTCGCGCTTTAGAACCACCAGCGCCGGGCTTAAGGGTGGCCTCGTCAGTGCAACCGGCCAAAAACCACAGTGAGGCAAAAGCGAGTAATAGTTTGCCACGCATACACACAGGTAAACGGGTCGACGGTTTATTGGGCACAGAGGCACTCCAAATCTAGGCCCTTATCACAGAGCATTATTAGTAATAAAACTATTTTACGGGTGGGAATGAGAAGTTACACACGAAACAGGTAAGGAACTGTAAATATCCTAACACTCCAGGCGAGCACAGCTGAACGCTGCGCTAGAGCCGAAACCTTAGACTGCGGTCTGGGACTCCGGCTGGCCCGATTTGGCCGGGCCGCCAATTCGCTCACGTAGGTGTTGCACAGCCCAATAAAATAGCGGAATCAACAAAGTGCCCAACACAGAGGCCGCCAGCATACCGCCAAACACCGTAAAACCCAGCGAAATTCGCGACGCCGCACCCGCACCGGACGAGAACACCAACGGCAGTACGCCCAGAACAAATGACAGCGCCGTCATTAACACCGCGCGAAAACGTAAGTGCGCGGCGATATAAGCGGCATCAAAAATCGACTTGCCCTCGCGGCGCTGCTCCATCGCAAACTCCACGATCAAGATCGCCGTTTTTGCCGACATACCGATCAGCAACACCATGCCAATCTGCGCGTATATGTTGTTGTCGAGCCCAGCCAACTGCAAGGTAAAAAAAGCACCGAAAATGGCTACCGGCACTGCCAACAAAACGGCAACCGGAATCGTCCAACTTTCATATAACGCCACTAAAAATAAGTAAACAAACAATAGCGCCAAGGCGAATAAAAACGGCGCTAAATTACCGGCATCAATCTCTTGCTTAGACTGCCCCGACCACTCATAGACAAACCCTTCGGGTAGATATTGCGCAACCCGGTTCATCGCGGCAATCGCTTGACCGGAGCTTAAACCGGCCGCGGCCTCACCGGTGACCGTCGCGGAGCGATACAAATTAAAGTGATTAATACTGGTGGGCCCTTGCACAGGCGACAAGCTTGCCAAGGTCATAAGCGGTACCATCTCACCGGCGTTATTGCGCACGTAATAGTGGCGCAAGTCGTCTGGCCCAAGTCGGTACTGACTATCGGCCTGAATCATCACCCGGTAGGTGCGTGAAAACTGATTAAAATCGTTGACATAAAGAGACCCCAGATGCGCCTGCAAGGTAGTAAAAATATCGCCAATGGATACGCCTTGCGCCTTGGCTTTGGTGCGGTCCACATCAAGAAAATACTGCGGCACATTAGCGCGGTAGGTACTAAACACTTGACTTAATTCCGCGTCGCTATTGGCGGCATACACTAAACCATTTAGCGCTCGGGCCAGCGCTTCAGGCGAGCGTCCAGCGGTATCCTGCAGCTGAAACTCAAAACCGCTAGAGGCACCCAGGCCGGGAATGGGCGGCAAGTTAAAAGTCATCACCCGCGCCTCTGGCATAGCCCAATATAGACCCTGCAACTTTTGCAGCAACGCGGCAACGCTTAGCGCAGGCTCGGTGCGATCTTCCCAGTCATCCAACACCACAATGCCAAAGCCATTGTTAGAGCCCACACCACCCAGCAAGCTAAAGCCGGCAACCGAAATAAAATCACTCACCCCAGGCTGACGCAGCGTCATCTCGGTAATGTCCTCCAGTACACGCACGCTGCGCTGGCTAGAGGCAGCATCGGGCAGTTGGACATCGACAAACAGGTAGCCTTGGTCTTCATCGGGAACGAACCCAGTGGGCACATTTATGGCTAACCAGGCCAACGCTGCAAACAATAAAACGACAGCCACACCCATACGCCCAGCGCGCTTTAGCAAACCGCCAATGAGTGCTTGATAGCCTCGAGTTAATGCTGCCAGCCCCTTCTCGACCGGCGCCATTACCGCAATCGGTTTGTTTTCAGGCTTTAACAAAACAGCACACAGGGCGGGGCTTAAGGTTAATGCGTTAATGGAGGAGATTAGCACTGCACACGATATCGTCACCGAGAACTGTTTGTATAACTCGCCGGTTATCCCGGGCATAAACCCCACCGGGACAAATACCGCTAACAACACCAAGGTGGTAGCAACAATGGGGCCGGTAACCTGCTTCATACTTTTTAAGGTCGCCTCGCGAACACTGCAGCGCTCTTCGGCCAGAATTCGCTCTACGTTCTCGATGACAATAATGGCATCGTCGACCACGACCCCGATAGCGAGCACTAAGCCAAAAAGTGTAATGGTATTGATTGAGTAGCCCAAAATCAGCATACAAGCGAAGGTACCAATTAAGGAAACCGGAATCGCAACGGTTGGAATCAAAGTCGCACGCCAGTTTTGCAAAAATAAAAACACCACCGCAATTACAAGAAATATCGCCTGTACCAGTGTTTTCACCACCTCCTCAATCGACCGTTCGATAAACCGGGTGGAATCAAAAATAATTTTAAACTCAAGCCCTTCTGGCAAATTGGCACCGAGCTTAGCCATTACCTTGCGCGCCGCTGTAGCAACAGCGGTGGCATTTGCCTCTGGCAACTGGTACAGCACAACAAATGCCGTTTCTTTATTATTTAATTTAGATTGAATACCATAACTTTTTGAGCCCAGCTCGATACGCGCCACATCCCTAACGCGAACCAAGGCGCCTTCATCATCAGCTCGCAAAATAATATCGCCAAACTCTTTGGTATCTTCCAGTCGCCCCCGCGCCTGAATACTGTATTCAAATTGTTGTGCATCGGGGGCAGGATTTTGGCCAAACTTACCCGCAGCGACAATCAGGTTTTGCTCGCGCAGCGCATTGGTAATATCGGTTACTGTAATATTGAGTGCGCTCATACGGTCGGGGTTTAACCATAAGCGCATGGCATAAGACTTATCGCCCATCACGTTGACGTTGGCGGCACCGGGGACTCGCGCTAACGGCTCGACTAAATTATTAGTCGCGTAGTTACTTAAATACAGCGCATCCATATGCTCAAAGCCGGGCTTGGCAATCAAGTTAATCCCCAGCAGCATATTAGTGGCTTGCTTGCGCACCCGAATCCCTTGCCGCTTAGCCTCTTCGGGTAAAAAAGGCTCCGCCAAAGCAACTCGGTTTTGCACATTCACCTGCGCCATATCCACATCAGCACCAGCGGCAAAGGTAATAATGATATTAGCGGCACCATTGTTGTTAGCGGTAGATTCAATGTACAGCATGTCCTCTACGCCATTAATTTGCTCCTCCAGTGGTCGCAGCAGTGAGTCTTCGACTACCTGAGCGCTAGCACCAGGGTAAGTGGCGGACACTTGTACTTTAGGTGGTGTGAGCTCTGGATATAGGTTCACCGGCAACAGGGTGATGGCCAACAACCCCACTAGCGTGATGACAATCGATATGACAAAGGCAAACTTGGGGCGGTATATAAACGTCCTGCTAATCATGGCAATTCCCTATCGGGCGATTATTCGCTATCGGCGGCAATTGCGCCGGTCACCGGGTCCACATCACGCACCTCAGGTGCAACAACGATTCCGGCATGCACTTTTTGCAAACCGTCAATAATGATGTGCTCGCCCGCCTCTAAGCCATTGGTAACCGCCCACATTGGCCCCAAACGACGCCCCATTTGCAGGATACGCTGCGCGACTTTGTTGTCGTCGTCCACCACCAAAACCGAGTAGCCATCTTGCCCGGACTGTACTGCCGCCTGAGGGATAACCGGCATCGTCTGCTTATCACGCCCTTCAGCCAGCACCGTCACATACATCCCCGGCATCACGAGCCCACGGCTATTGGCAAACTCGGCACGTAAGTTCACAGAGCCCATGGTTGCGTCAATTTTAGTATCTGCAAAGGTGAGCGTTCCGGGGCGGGGGTAAATATCGTTGTTAGGTAAACGCAAAGCGATATCTACCGGCGAATCTTGATTAATACTGTCGGCACTGTGGCGCTGTTGCAGGTAGGATATGTACGCACTCTCTTCCAGCTGAAAGTTAACGTAAATTGGGTCGGACGCGCTGAGCTCAGCCAAGGGCTCGCTGGTGGGCCCGACGATTTCGCCCACGTTATACCGTGCTTTACCCACAAGGCCCGAGAAAGGCGCGCTGATGCGAGTGTAACTTAAGTTAATATGGCTGTTTTTGAGGTTTGACTGAGCGGCTTTTAAAGCCGACTTTGCCTGACTTGCCGCCGCTTTCAGCTTATCGAGGTCTTGTTGACTCAGATAACCGTCCGGAGCCAATTGTTTGCCGCGGGCGAACTCTTTTTCTGTGCGTTCCACCTCACTCGTAGCGCGCTCGAGCTCAGCCTCGGCACTTTGCAAGGCGGCACGATAAGGCGCATCGTCAATCTCAAACAAGAGCTGCCCGTCGCTCACTAACGCTCCCTCGACAAAGTGTCGCGAGATCAACTCGCCCTCTACCCGGGCTTTTAAATCGACTTTTTTGGATGCCTCAGTGCGACCGACAAATTCTCGGTAGGTGCCCACAGGCTTTGCCGTAACCTCATACACCACAACTGCCGGAGCAGGCGCACTGGCGGCGTGATCCGCCTTCTCGGAGCAGCCAACCGCCGCAATCACAGCGATACTAAACAGCAAAGCGTCCGCAATGCGAGCCCTCTTGCTGTTATCGACGCACTCCCTACCCGCCAGATCTATTGCCCCAACTGCACCCTTCATAAGCGAATCCACTTTGCTCTGTCGTTGTTACCGTTAGGATAGACGCAGATTGAGAGAATTACCGCTTGAGGGGGCTAAACAAAGCGATTCCAGGCGATAACCGCCCAGACAAACACACACAAAGCAAGACTGACCATTACCACAGCCGAGGCGATATCCTTTGCCCGCCCTGACAGCTCATGCAGCTCCGAGCCGGTACGATCCACCACCGCCTCCACCGCCGAGTTAACCAACTCCGCCACCAAAACCCAAAACAAACTGGCCACCAGCAAAATTAACTCGATATGGGTTTGCGCCAACCACCAGGCCAGCGGTAACGCCAAAAGCGTTAAAACCACCTCAAGACGAAACGCCGCCTCATAGCGCCAGGCCGCCGCCAAGCCTTGCAGTGAATACACTGTCGCGTGCTTCAAGCGCGTCCAACCGCGCTTGCCGGGCTTATTCATGCAATAAAACTCCTTCACTCTGTCACACGAACGTCACAGTCCGGTGGTATCTCTTAGCCAACCCAAACGGATCGGCAAAAACGGGTGAAACTATGAATGCTTTTTTGCAAAGAGTCCACCAGATCGACACCTTGGCGTTTGTCTGGCTACACGTCACCAAGCAGTTTCCTTACCGGCGCACAGTGCGCTGGATCTCTCGCTGCGGCGATGGCCCTTTATACACCCTAATCGCCTTGGGCTTAGTGGCCTTTGAGGTACCAAACAGTCAGGCGTTTTTGTATATGGGACTCGCGTGTTACGCGCTGGACGTCAGCCTTTATCTGCTGCTTAAAAATGCCATAAAACGCAACCGCCCTGCCGCCGCCATCGATATCTACGAGGGGTGGTTTACCCCCTCCGATCAGTTTAGCTTCCCCTCTGGCCACACCGCTGCAGCGTTTGTCTTCGCATTCTTGGTACTTAATTTTTACCCATTATTTGCCATCCCCGCCTATGTGATGGCCAGTTTGATTGGGGTGTCTCGGGTACTGCTGGGTGTGCACTTCCCCACGGATATTTTAGCCGGCGCAGCGCTGGGCACCGGCTGCGCTATTTTGGGCAGCCTACTGTATACAGGAGTCATTGGGTGAAGGTTCTGTACGGCGTTCAAGGCACGGGCAACGGTCACCTAACGCGCGCGCGCTCTATGGCGCGGGCATTTGCCCGCCACAACATTGATGTTGATTGGGTGTTTTCCGGACGGGCACGCCGCGACTTTTTTGATATGGAGGCGTTTGGCCACTACCGCTTATTTAAAGGTATGACGCTGCAGACCTTTAAGGGTAAAGTCAATATGCTTAAAACCCTGTTTAAAAGTGATTTGTTGCAACTAAGGCGCGACGCCCGGACACTCGATTGCAAACAGTACGATTTAGTCATCAGCGATTTCGAGCCCGTCAGTGCGTGGGCGGCAAAACGCGCGGGGGTTCGAAGTTTAGGCATCTCTCACCAAAGCGCTTTTTTATACCCGATCCCCAAGCGCGCCAACAATATTATTACCGATCTGTTTATGCGCTGGTTTGCTCCCTGCGACACACCGGTTGGCGTGCACTGGCACCATTTTAATCAACCTTTATTACCACCTATCGTCGAACCATCGAGTCATGCGGTAAGCGTCACTTGCGGACAAATTTTAGTGTACCTGCCCTTTGCCGAGCTGGATGATATTGTGGCTCTGCTTGAGCCGGTCAAAAACGTCGACTTTTATATTTACCACAAACTTGATCACCCCATTGATCAAGGGCACTTACACCTGCGGCCGTTTTCTCGAAGCGGTTTTCAAGATCATTTGCACAGTTGTGAGGGTGTGATTTGCAGCGCCGGCTTTGAACTTCCAAGCGAGGCCATCGGCCTTGGCAAAAAAATTCTCGTCGAGCCGGTCGTACGACAAATGGAGCAACAATCCAACGCCATCGCATTAGCGCAACTGGGTTATGCGACAACCGCTTCGCCGTTAACTCAAGCGGTAATTGAGCAGTGGTTGCAACTACCGATACCCGAGGCGATTCCCTACCCCGACGTATCGGCGGCCATTGTGGAATGGATTATTAACGACAGCGCACAAAACCTGCCAGCACTTAGTGCTAAGTTGTGGCAACAAGTCCCCGGAGTGACCCAACCAAATAAATTGGAGTTAGCGAAGTGCGAGCCTCTGAGGGTCGTCGACCTCTGAAAATATTCAGCACGATTGAAAAAACAGAGAGTAAAACAAGACAAGGCCAAGGCGGCCCCGCTCAGTGGCTAACCAACGAGTTGAACCACTTGCCGATCATCGACTAACACAGGTTGCAAGCGGCTGTCGTGGCGGGTGGTATAAGCTCGCCAGCGCACCAGCGCGCCGCCGGCCAATAATCCGGCAATCGCCGCCAGCGCAGTGACACCTTCACGGCCAATACTGTAGTGTGCCGCCACAGTTGCCGCTAACAGTGTCAGCAGCGGCAAAAAATACACAAACAACGAGCCGTTAGCGACCACCTCTTCCGGCACCCCCAGCTGAATTTCATCGCCGATGTGGTAATCGTCCGCTGAGCGCCCCGCCAATGACACCCACAAATAACTCGTATGCCCGGTGAGCTTAGCCAGCAGGCTTTGGCCGCAACCTTTTTGCGCTGCGCAGCTGCCGCAGGTAGAGCGCTGAATCGTCTCTACCCATAAGCCGTCTGGCTCGACAGCAACGACACTACCGGTTTCAAGCAGCATAGCTAACCTCTCGGTTGGGGCTGGGCAGGCGCTGTGTCATTCACACCGATAGACTGCGCCATTCTTTCGGCAACCGCTAGCGGAATTTCGCCCACGACCGTCACTTGGTATGTTTGACCGGCACGGGTCAGCCCCTGCATATAAAAATTTGTCGCGCCGCGCTGAGCGCGCCCTTCGATCACCAGTTTGCCTTCAACGGGATCCAAAAATATCGAAAACGTCGATAAACCATCGGTATACATTAGCATCTCGGTATCGGCATGCACTACTCGCTGCCCCGAAAACGCAAAGCCTGCTGGCAGCCAGCTCAATGCCCACTGCGACGGTGCGGACGCTAGCGGTTTATTACAGCCAGACACTTTATCGGCGTCAACCCGGTGGACAATACCGGCATCGCGCTCCGTGGCAAAATCGGACACCGCAAGGCCAGTTTGCAAATCAATAAACTGAAACTGCTCGACGATTCGCTGATGTTCATCCACCAATAGTGTTTTTAATAGCAGCCCGGTCTCGCGATCGACGCTAAAAAAGTAACCAAAACGAAACGTATCTCGCGGCACCACCTGCAGCACCGTAGCCAGCCGACCGGCCACCCGCTCGACCCCGCGAATTGAAAAGCTATACAGACGATCTAAACTGGAAAAATTGTCTGCCAAACCACTAAGCTTACCGGCAATCAGCTGCTCTGCCAGTGTTTCGCACTGGGTGGTGTGGCGCATCACTGCCTCGCGCTCGGGGCCATTTAGATAATACAGTCGCTGATTTTCCGTATCGCCATCCACCCAGTGCTGTAACTGAAAGCTCTCGGTGCCGGCATTGTTTTGGTAGGTAAAAGTGCCGCGATAATTCAAACTTTGCTGACGCTGTGACATGTGCTCCAGCAACTCGCGTACCGAGGGCAGCTGATGAGGACTGGAGTCCAGCCCGGTATCAACCATTTGCTCTTGCTCGGGTGCGGGCTGACCAGCGGTAGGCTCTGCCGCATCGGGAGCGGCGGCCGAGGAATCATTGACAGAGGCCGCCTCAGGCGGCTCGGAGGGGCTGCTCTCGTTCTGAATCTGGGCAAACCCCAAGGGGCTCAACAGCAACAGCACGAAGCCGGCGAACCGACGGTGCGACATACATTACTCTTCTTCGATTAAAGGGACCCGGGCGTAGGGCAGCATGCCCTGTGCGCTATTAACCGCCGCGTGATCGGTGTGCTCTTCGACCAACTGATTTAAATAGGCGCGAATCTGCTCGTTCGATACCTTAACATCGGCGCGACGAGGCTCAAACACCACTTGGCGAGCCCGCTGCGGTTGATAACCGCCCATCTCGGCACTGACCTGCTGCGCAGGCAGGGCCGGCGCACCATAGCCAATAGGCAGCGAGTTGTCGGGAGCACTGATGGTTTTTTCGCCGCTGTCGGCGGCCATGGTGTTAGTCTCTGGCAGAGTACCACCGGCTTGATAAAGCTGAGCACCGATAACAATAGCGCCCGTTACTGAGGCGGCTACCGCCACCCGACCCAAGCCTAACCACCAGCGCGATACGCCCGCGACAGTGCCGCTTGCCGTTTGTTTCGCGGCGCTTTTGCTGGACTCAAGCTCAGGGGTTGGTTCTTCGGCCAGCGCTGCACTCAGTTGATCGGCAAAACCTGAGGGGGCCAACTCGGCGGGCAAGTCGCCCCGCATTGCCGAGCGCGCCACTTGGTAGCGGGACCACTTAGCTTTGAGCGAATCGCCCTCGCTGGCTTTGAGGATTCGCGCCAGCTCTAGCTCGGACGCCTCGTTATCGGACAGTGCCGATAGTGATTCTGCCAACTGAGTATCTAAAGACTGCTCTGTCATGCTCGCGTTTACCTATATACATGCCCAATATGGGCCAAATGGGTGACAACCAAGCTCGCCGATTACAACGTTAAGTAGAACGTGTTTAGGGCTGCTAAACATACCCCACACCGACCGAGATTACAAAGATTTACATCTTGCTTATCCTGTCTGACACAGCTTTTCGTAAAAGGTTCAGCCAAGATTCAGGTTCGCATCATTTTTTATTCTGCCCGATCCAGCAGCGGCGCAATGCGCTTATCGATCGCCTCACGCGCACGGAAGATGCGTGAACGCACCGTGCCTACCGGGCAATCCATGATCGCGGCGATATCCTCATAGCTTAGCCCTTCCATCTCGCGCAAGGTTACCGCCGAGCGCAGATCTTCTGGCAGCGCCGATATCGCCTCGTCAACGGCCGCCTTGATCTCATCGCACAGCAGGTTACTTTCGGGGGTGTCCGCGTCTTTTAACAGATCGGAGCCGGAGTAATACTCGGCATCATCGACCTCTACATCTGACGAAGGCGGCCGGCGCGAGCGTGACACCAAGTGATTTTTCGCCGTATTGATCGCAATGCGATACAGCCAAGTGTAAAACGCACTCTCACCACGGAAGTTGCCCAGCGCACGATACGCCTTGATAAACGCATCCTGCGCGACATCCTGTACTTCAGCATGATCACGAATGTAACGACCAATAATAGAAAATATTTTGTGTTGGTACTTTACCACCAGCAGGTCAAACGCGCGCTTATCACCTTTTTGCACACGCTCGACTAACTGCTGATCAGTATCCGGCGCAGATTGCGCTGTCATCGTCTAACCCCCAAAACACCCCGCACACGCGAAGTGACTTACAAAACTGTGAGCAAACCAACCTGCAAAAGCCAGATCAGCGGGTGGCATCTTTATGCGACGCCGGTAGCACCTGTTACGCCGCCATTATATAGCACTGCCTTCACTCTATAGCGCAATGTCGAATTTAGTGCCCAATAGACATGCCGGCGCTATAAGAAGTTCCACGCTGATTATACGTGTTTATAACTGTGTACACTAACGCCTTACGGCCCGACAACCGCAGAGGCGATAATAGCCCACCCCAAACTCGGATCTTGATATACTGCTGACCCCCTTGGATCAAAGACCACACTATGAACCAACACTACAGTCACGATGTGCTTATTATCGGCTCGGGCGCTGCGGGGCTCACCCTCGCACTGCAGCTCGCCGACCGCGCCCGCGTCGCGGTACTAAGCAAAAGCGCCATTAACGAGGGCTCGACCTGGTTTGCCCAAGGCGGCATTGCGGCAGTGCTCGACGATCAAGACTCAGTAGAGGCCCATGTCGCCGACACCTTAGTCGCGGGTTCTGGCTTATGCCACGAAGACGCGGTGCGCTTTACCGTCGAGCGCTCGCGCGGAGCCATCAAGTGGCTGATCAACCAAGGGGTCAATTTTACTCGCGAGCATGACTCCAACGGCTATCACCTTACCCAGGAGGGCGGCCACAGCCATCGGCGTATTATTCACAGTGCCGACGCCACCGGCCAAGCGGTGCACAGCACTCTAATCGACCGAGTACGCAGCCACCCTTCAATCGAAATTTTTGAGCACCACGTAGCCCTTAACTTAATCAGCCAGGCGGATGCCGACTCACGCAAGCTGCGCTGCAGCGGCGCCTATGCCCTATCGCGCGAGGCCGATCACGTTCATGTGTTTCAGGCTAAAGTGGTGGTTTTGGCCACCGGTGGGGCCAGCAAGGTGTACCTTTATACCAGCAACCCCGACAGCGCCAGCGGCGACGGTATCGCCATGGCGTGGCGAGCCGGCTGCCGGGTAGCCAATATGGAATTTAACCAATTCCACCCCACCTGCTTGTACCACCCTAAAGCTCGCACCTTTTTGATTACCGAAGCCCTGCGCGGTGAAGGCGCTTATTTAAAGCTGCCTAATGGCGAGCGATTTATGCCGCGCTTTGATGAGCGCGCCGAGCTAGCACCACGCGATATCGTCGCCCGCGCCATTGACCACGAGATTAAGCGCCTGGGTTGCGACTGCGTCTACCTGGATATCTCGCACAAATCCGAGGCCTTTATTGCCGAGCACTTCCCTACGGTTAAGGCGCGCTGCCTAGAATACGGCATCGACATTACCCGCGACCCTATACCCGTGGTGCCGGCCGCCCATTACACCTGTGGCGGCGTAGTGGTGGATCGCAACGGCCAAACGGACTTACAAAATTTGTACGCCATTGGCGAAACCTCGTTTACCGGTCTGCACGGCGCCAACCGCATGGCATCCAACTCACTGCTGGAGTGTATCGTTTACGCACAATCGGCCGCCGAGCATATCTTGCTTAAAATGGACGACCTAAACGAGCCGGACCAATCCCCCAACTGGGACGAAAGCCGGGTGACCAACTCCGATGAAGATGTGGTGATCTCGCACAACTGGGATGAGCTGCGTCGTTTTATGTGGGATTACGTGGGGATCGTGCGCACGCACAAGCGACTGGAACGCGCCACCCACCGGATTAAACTGCTGCAAAAAGAAATTGCCGAGTATTACAGCAACTACAAAGTCAGCAGTGATTTAATCGAGCTGCGCAACTTAACCACGGTCGCCGAGCTGATTATTCGCTCGGCCATGGAGCGCAAAGAGAGTCGCGGCCTGCACTATTCGCTGGATCATCCACGTCAAAGCACAATCGCCCGCGACACTATGCTGGTACCCACCAATTTTGCCGGGCAAGACATTATTGTCAGCAAAAGCCCCGTCGACTAATCAACCACACCCGCAAGCGGCGCAACTCATCGGGCGCCGCGCTATCGGGGCAGAGCAGCAGCGGGTGTGTACCCTGCTCGTCAAGAAGCGTCAAAAAGGTGAGTGTCCGCCATAATCGAGTGCCACCGACGAGTCGGGCGGGCTTTAGCTCTGCGCCGACACGCCCCAGCCACCAACCTTCCGAGTCGCACTGCACACGCCAATACTGCTCGGCTTGCCAGCGCAATCTAGAGGCCAGCTGCCAGACAAGCAAAACGCTGACCGTCAACGCTAGCAGCGCAAAAGCGCCCCCTAAGGCCGTCAAGCCCAACGTGAGTAACGTCAAGACAGCGTAAACGATTAAATAGCAATTGCGCAGATAACGTGACGGGCGCACGACCATGGTAAATGGCTCTGCCCGCAGAGAGGGTCGCCGATGCTCAGGCGTCGTCTGGCATTCCGGTGTTGTCGCGAACAATTTGTACAATCCTTTGCAGCTCGGGGTTGTCTGGCTCGTGGCGGTGCAGCAGCCAGGCAAACATATCTTGGTCTTCACACTCTAGCAGCTGCTGGTAGCGCAACTGATCTTCCGGCGCGAGTGTCGGGTAAACATTATCCAAAAAAGGCAGCAGAATCAGATCCAACTCCAGCATACCGCGCCGGCTGCCCCAAAATAAGCGATTTCGCTCCACGTACATACCCCGTATTAATGTATATCTAACGATAGCAGGCCGCAGTATAACGCACAGCTCGCCGTAACCACACTGGGCGATGACCAATCAACGGACAAAAAAAGAGGCAGCTAGGCTGCCTCAGTACTAGGGACTAAAAGCGATCAAACACCTTAATCGTCTGACTCAATTTTGATGGTGCGAATCATCGATTGGCCGCGACGGTAAAAGCGAATAGGCACTAACTTGTCTTCATCTAAGCCTTTGACGATCTTGCGGTACTCATCCAGATCTTGCACCCCGTCATAACCCAGCTGAACAATCACGTCACCAGGGCGCAGACCGGTGGCAGCCGCGGCCGAATTGGGCTCGACTTGGCGCACCAACACACCACCATCCAGATTCGAGCGCTCGCGATACTGTTCACTCAGGGGCTCAAGCTTCAGCCCCAACCGGTCGAGACCGGCGGCATCGCCAAAGCTTGCCACCTCTTCCGGATCAGAGTCGCGCTCACCCAACGTTACATCCAAAGATTGCTTTTTGCCGCCGCGCATTACCGTCAGCTCAACCTCGGTTCCCGGCGCCATGCGCCCCACCAGTTGCGGTAAAACGCCTGAATCAAGTACCTCGGCACCATCAAACAAAACGATAATATCGCTGGGCTTAAGGCCGGCCTCTTCGGCCGGGCTACCCGGCTCCACATCATTCACCAGGGCACCGATCGGTTTAGACAACCCAAACGAGATGGCCACATCGCGGCTCACATCAGAAATGGCAACACCCAACCAACCGCGCTGCACGCTGCCGCTATCCATTAACTGCGCCACCACCTCAGAGGCGACGTCGGCGGGGATCGAGAATGACAAACCATTCGAGCCGCCCGAGCGACTGTAAATTTGCGAGTTAATCCCGACCACCTCACCTTTTAAATTAAACAGCGGGCCACCGGAGTTGCCGGGGTTAATCGCCACATCGGTCTGAATAAACGGAACATACTGGCTATCATGGGCGTGAATGGAGCGCCCCATGGCACTGACAATGCCGGCACTGGCCGAGTAATCCAAACCAAATGGCGAGCCAATGGCTACTACCCACTGCCCCACTTTTAAATTGTCATTTTTTGCCAAGCTTAGCGTCGGCAAATCTTCGGCGTCGATTTTTAACAGCGCCAAATCCGATAGCGGGTCAACGCCAATCACCTCAGCCATCAACTCGCGCTTATCAAACAAGCGCACGTTAATTTCATCGGCGGAATCCACTACGTGGTTATTCGTCAAGATATAGCCGTTGTTACTAATGATAAAACCCGACCCCATCGACTGAGCGTGACGCTCGCGCGGACTAGGCTGCGGAAACAAATGTCGGTAGGCCTCGGGTAAATCCTGTAGCTGATCCATACTGGGCCCGCCACTGCTGACGGTTTTGCTCGTGGTAATTTTCACCACGGCCGGCGCACTCTTTTCGATCAAGTCGGTAAATTCAGGCAGTGCGGCGGCACGGGCCGTCAGTGCCAACATGGACAATACCAATACGCCCATCAGTGCTCGGGCATTTAACACGGTTTGCTGCATTTAAGTATCACCTCTGTGTCTTCCAGTTACGACGTACCACGGGTATAAAACCGAAGGCAGGCATGATTGCGTTACGGGCGTTTGGACACAGCACAGAGGCAAAGATTCCGAGGGTTTATAAATATTTACACGCAAAAAACGACGGTGGAAAACTCTAACAAGCTCTCATCGCCGCCAACGTTTACGATTGTGTTGTCGCCTGCTCCGGAGCATCGGAGTCTTGCGCGCTATCGTCACCGCGCGCCTCAAGGGTTTGTGATTTAGGTTCGAACCGGTCAATGCGCAAGGTAACGCGGCGGTTTTCGGCGCGCCCCTCGGCCGAGCGGTTAGACGCCACTGGGTAGCGCTCGCCGTGCCAGCGAACTTGCAGCAGCTCTTGCGGAACCCCGCGGGTAGTAAGGTAGTCGGCGACAAACTCGGCCCGCTGCTTAGACAACTCTAAATTGTCGGCACGCAACCCTTGGCCGTCCGTATGGCCATCAATCACGACCGTGGTGACATACTGATCGGCTAAGACGTACTGAATCAAGTTGTCCAATAGCGGCTGCTGATCAGGGTCAAACTCTGGTGCACCGCCGGTAAACACCACACTACTGCGATGGATTTGATCGTAGTTAACCGGCAACAAACCGCCAAGGCACTGCTGGAACTCACTAAACGCCAAACGAAACCGGATCGGCTCAAGTACGACTTTTACCGGTGTTGCCTCTTCGTACCAGGCCCGATGGGAAAACAACAACTGCTGACCATTTTGCAACTCGCCGATCAATCGCTGGGAGGCTTGCCAATCCATACGAATGGGCTCTTCACCGGACACCACCGGCACCGTGCCCAGCGGACGCCTTGCGCCACTGCCCTGCCAGCGCGGCGCCTGCACTAATAACTGAGCCTCACCTTCGGCAAACTGACGGTTTTGCTCACGCAGATAAAAGCGCTGTGGCTCGCCGGCGCGGCGCATAAACACCGCCTCGCCATAACGATTAAGCGGCTGATACAATTTACAGGCAAAAGCACTGGCATCCACCTGCCAGCGGCTAAGCTCCATCGGCGCCTCAAAGGTAATAGCCAGCACGGGGCCGGCACTAACGCCTAACGCCAGCAGCACAGAGCGCGAGACAAGCCGCTGTCGGAGCTTACGCCACACCATTAACCTATTACCTCGCTCATCCACCTCGCCCCTAACACCAGTCAGTTATATCACCCACAAGGGGTCTGTAAGGGGTATCGGCCCGAGACGGCTGCGCTTTAGCGGCATTTTTGCTAGGATGCGAGCCTTTACAGACAAAAGCTCACATCATGACTCAAGAATTAACGATTACCCGCCCGGACGACTGGCACATTCACCTGCGCGATGGCGACGCATTAGCACGCACTGTGCCCGACGCTGCCCGGCAATTTGCCCGCACTATCGTAATGCCCAATTTGGTGCCGCCAGTCATGAACGCCGAGCAAGCACTGGCTTATCGCGACCGGATTACCGCACAGATACCGGCCGGCCGCCAGTTTGAACCCCTGATGGTGCTCTACTTAACCGACAACACCAGCGCCGCCGACATCAGCGCCGCGCGCGCCGCCGGCGTGGTGGCCGGTAAGCTATACCCCGCTGGCGCCACCACTAACTCCGACTCGGGGGTCACCGACCTCGCACACTTGTATCCGGCCTTAGAAGCCATGCAGCGCGAGGGGATGCACCTTCTTATACACGGCGAGGTAACCGATTCGGGCATTGATATTTTTGACCGGGAGAAAACCTTCTTAGAGCGCTCGCTGGCCAAAGTCGTCAACGACTTTCCAGAGCTGAATATTGTGCTTGAGCACATTACCACCCGCGACGCCGCCGAGTTTGTCCTGGCGGCACCAGCTAACGTAGCGGCGACCATTACCGCCCACCACCTGCTCTACAATCGCAATCACATGCTGGCCGGTGGCATCAGGCCTCATTATTACTGCCTGCCCATTCTAAAGCGTCAAAGCCACCAGCAAGCACTCATGGCCGCCGCCACCAGCGGCAACCCTAAGTTTTTTCTAGGCACTGACTCGGCGCCGCACGCCAAAAGCAAAAAAGAAGCCGCTTGCGGCTGTGCCGGCAGCTACACCGCCTACAGCGCCATCGAGCTTTACACCGAAGCTTTCGATGCGGCCGGCGCGCTGGATAAACTAGAGGGCTTTGCCAGTCACTTTGGCGCGGATTTTTACGGCTTGTCACGCAACCAAGATACCATCACATTAGTGCGCCAGCCCTGGGAAATGCCCAGTTCATTAGCGTATCTGGACGAAAAAATCGTTCCTTTATGCGCCGGCGAGACCCTCAACTGGCAAGTAAAAGACAGCGTTTAATGGCGTGTCGGGCAACAGCCCGGCACAACCCAGACATTATTATTTCAGCATTTAACGTCAACCCAACTTAAGGAAACCCAGTGAACCCCACGCCCCCCGAGTTTGACCGAGACACCAGCTCACCTATGGCCCAGCGCTTTCGCGGTTTTTTGCCGGTGGTGGTGGACGTGGAAACCGGCGGTTTTAACAGTGGGCGCGATGCACTGTTAGAAGTGGCGGCCGTCACCCTAACCATGGACGAGAACGGCCTACTCCTGCCAGACCAAACTCTGGAGTACCATATTGAGCCTTTTGACGGCGCCAATATCGAGCAGTCGGCACTGGATTTTACCGGCATCGATCTGGATAGCCCGGACCGCTTTGCCGACCCAGAACCCATGGCAATGATTGAACTGCTGCAAGGGGTTAGACGTGCGGTCAAAGAGCAAGGCTGCACCCGGGCGGTGATGGTGGGCCACAACGCCCACTTCGACCTGGGGTTTATCAACGCCGCCATCAACCGCTGCGAGATCAAACGCAACCCGTTTCACCCGTTCTCGTGCTTTGACACCGCCACCCTGTCGGGCCTTGCTTTTGGCCACACGGTTCTGGCCAAAACCTGCCAACTGGCGGGCATTGAGTTTAGCAACAGCGCCGCGCACTCAGCCGCTTACGACGCCGAAAAGACCGCCGAGCTGTTTTGCCTGATCGTCAATCGTTGGCAAGAGCTGGGCGGTTGGTCGCCACTAGAGCTTTAATCTACCTGCACACGGGGCAGCTCGGGCGCCTCCATGGTTGCACTTTCGGGCGGAGCAATAACCTCAGCTTCACCGCGTGCCAAGAGCGTGCCCTCTTGGTTGTGCACCTCACAGCCAAGCACTACCAAGCGCATCCGCGCTTTCAGCTCTTTAACGGTTAACGTCACTACGGCCGTATCACCAACCTTGATGGGCTGCTTAAACTGCAGCTGCTGAGCGCGGTACACCGAGCCTGGCCCCGGCAACTGGGTGGCAATGGCCGCCGACACTAACGCCCCGAGCCACATACCGTGGCCAATAGGCTCACAAAAAGCGGTGGTTGCCGCGTACTCGGCGTCCAGATGCACAGGATTCACATCGCCACTCACCGCCGCATACTGGCGAATAACCTCGGTGGTTAATCTGCGTTCCAAGCGGGCTTGCTGCCCCTCGGTTAGCTCGCTAAAGCCGGTCGAAATCAATTGCGGCATAGGCCTACTCCTAAAAAGTGATTAAAACGCGCTATTGTACCGCAACCAATGCGGCGCGCCGCTATTCACACGGCGGCCAACTTGCTATGCTTGGCCCACTGACAGCGCGCCATTAATGCGCGATAATCAATAACATAGAACGGTACGATCAAAGGGAAACAGTAGGAGAACCCATGTCCAAGCAGCAAATAATGTTTGTAGTAGTGGATCCCAACGACGAACAACACGTCGCTCTGGAGCGCGTTGCGCTGACATCACAACTGCAAGAGGTTAAGCCCTTTGTCCATGTGTTTGTCGCGGTCGATGGCAACGCCGTTGACACTCGCGCCTATAACGCCAACCTGGTGCGCGACCAAAGCTGGTTTGAAGAGCAAATTCGCGTGGTACTTAACAACGCTGGCGTCGAGCACCTGATTGAGGTTTCTTGGTCATCCGAGTGGCAAGAGTCAATCATGCAATCGGCCAAGCGTGCCAATGCCAGCCTGATTTACCTACCGGTTCACGCCAACACCAGCAACCGCCGCTTTTTCTTTACCGAATCTAAGTGGGAGCTATTAAAAGGCGCTGCATGCCCTGTCGTATTGATTCGCCCAAGTGCCCGCACTGAGCGCAAAAAGATTTTGGCCGCCGTTAACTTCCAGGCGACGCGCGATGTACAAGTTGAGCTAAACGAGAAAATCTTGGCCGAAGCTCGTCACTTCTGTGAGGTTTATGACGCTGAGCTACATGTCGTCAACGGCTATATGGATTCGTACAGCTACCCAGACCGCGGCCGCTTAGCCAACGAGACCGGGGTGCCCACAGACCGTATCCATGTGGACAACGGTTACACCTCTGATGTGGTCTCTAAGGTGGCAGAAAATATTAATGCCGACTTAGTCGTGATGGGTACGCTAGGCCAAAACGGCATGACGAAAACACGCCGCGGCAACACCGCCGAGCGCCTTATCGACGCGTTGGACACCGATGTTATGGTGATTAACCACGGCTGATGCGTGTGAATAAAACACGCAAGTAAAGCAACAAGATAGAGACACAAAAAAGCCCAGCGCAATGCTGGGCTTTTTTGTACTGGGTGCAGGCTTAACTTAAGCCGCCAACACCTCGCGTACAAACGCTTCAATCTCGGCATCCTGGCAGTTATCAAAGAAGCACTGCTGAAAGCGCTCGCCACCCACAGCGGTTTTAACCAACTCTGGGTCAATGGCTTTTAAACCATCCAAAAAGCTTTTGCTGGTTGCCTCTTTCACGCCATTTAAGATACCCGCGTTAGTCACTTGCGACTCGCGGCGCTCTGGCGGATAACCTTGGCCGGTCACGCCGGTAAAGGCCTTTTCAAAGATATAGCGCACATTCAACTCGGCGCCCCAACCAAAACCTTTGGCAAAAGGCAGCGCCAGCGCGTTACCGTTATTAATTTGCGCAAATAAATACGCATCCGCCGGGTCAATGCAGTAACCACAGCAAACGCCGGGGTAAGCATTTAACGACATCAAAGCACCCTGACCGGTGCCGCAACCGCTGACCACAAAATCCACCGCCTTAGAATTAAGCAACAAGCTGGCAACAATGCCCAAGTGAATATAAGTTAAACGATGATCGTTATCGCCGGACATACCGACATTAAACACACTGTGACCTTGCTCCGCGGCGACGCCTTCCAGCTCTTTCAGGATAATAGGGTTCTTACCGGCTTGACTGAACTCGTTCATCAATGCAATTTTCATGGACAACTCTCTGACTTTTTAACAGAAATGAATTTGGGATGCTCACCGCAGGCTTGGCGTAACATCGCCACAAGGCAGACAGCCTAACAACTTTACCAATTTTGGTCAACCTTTGTGGTCTTACCAATCATCAAAGTATACATCACGTCCCACCCTACGAGTTAGGAGACGGGCAAAAATAAACACAATTGATTGCAACCAAGGCCAAAAACGTTCGATAATAGCCCAAAGAGTAAGCACCAAAGTGGCGCCGCGACTAGCAGCAAACCTCTTTGTTTACCCACAAAACAGGTAAATATTCTTATGAAACAAGCACTTGTAGGAGCCAGAATTTTTACTGGCGACAAGTTTTTGGATAATCAGGTACTGATTATTGACGGCGATAAGCTGATTTTTACGGCCGGAAATGACAACGTTGTCCACGATGCCGACATAATCGACCTCGACGGCGGTATTATCGCCCCCGGCTTTATTGACCTACAGGTCAACGGCGGCGGCGGCAGCTTCTTTACTAATGATACCAGTGTTAGCGCACTGCAAACCATGCTCGATGGTCACCGCCCTACCGGCACCACCAGTATGCTGCCAACCCTAATCAGCGATACCCGCGACACTCATCAAGCTGGAGTAAGAGCTGTCGCGGATGCCGTAACCTCCGGCATGAGCGGGATTTTAGGCATACATATCGAAGGACCATTTTTTGATATGGACAAGCGCGGTGCACACAACGCCCGCTATATTCGCGAGATGGAGCCAGCCGACACCCAGTGGCTCACCGAGATCAGCGGTGACTTTGCCACCATGATTACTCTGGCCCCCGAGCACGCACACACAGGCCAAATTAAAACCTTGGTCAAGGCGGGCTTAATTGTCTGCGCCGGCCACAGCAACGCGCATTACGAGCAGGTAATGGCCGGCATTGATGAAGGCATCAGCGGCTTTACCCATTTATACAACGCCATGCGCCCGCTTACCGGTCGCGATCCGGGCGTGGTAGGCGCCGCCTTTGCAAGTGACGACACCTGGTGCGCGATTATTTGCGACAACCATCATGTGCACCCAGGTGCCGTGCGCGCCGCCTTAAACGCTAAACCCAACGGCAAGCTCTACCTCGTCACCGATGCGATGTCGACCGTCGGCAGCACACAGAAGTCTTTTAGCATTTACGGCGAAACTATTTATGAGCAAGACGGCGCCCTGGTAAACGCCGAGGGCCGCTTGGCCGGCAGCGCCATCGGCATGATCGACGCGGTGCGTATTTGCCATCAAGACGTCGGGGTTGAGCTGGGCGAATGCCTGCGTATGGCATCGCTCTACCCCGCGCAGTATTTACAGTTAGACAACCAGCTCGGCCAAATCGCCACCGGTTGGCGCGCCGATCTTGTGCACTTTGACAATGATTTTAACGTCCGCAACACCTGGGTTGCCGGTGCACACCAATCTCATACATCTGTGGAGTCAACATGAAAGTCGTCATATTAAAAGATGCCGCCGCCGTCGCCGCTTATGGCGCCGATATTTTTAGCAAACAGCTCAAACAAAAACCCAATTCGGTACTGGGTCTGGCGACAGGTTCGACTCCGGTCGCGCTCTACAAAGCGCTTATCGCCCGCAACCAAAACGGGGACGTATCGTTTGCCAACGCACACAGCTTTAACTTGGATGAGTACCTAGGCCTTGCTGACGATCATCCGCAAAGTTATCGTCACTTTATGAACGTTAACCTGTTCGACCATGTGGATATCGACAAGGCCAACACTCACGTCCCCCCCGGCAACGCCAAAGACCCGCGCGCCGCGTGCGAGCAATACGAGCGCGACATCACTGACGCCGGCGGCATTGATATACAGTTGCTAGGCATTGGCCGCAACGGTCACATCGGCTTTAACGAGCCCTCCTCGTCGCTGGCCTCGCGCACTCGCATTAAAACCTTAACCAAAGAAACCATCGCCGATAACTCACGCTTTTTTAGCGCCGATGAATACCAGCCGCAGCTATCCATCACCATGGGCATCGGCACTATTTTAGAGTCGAAAAAAACCGTGCTACTGGCCACCGGTGAGGCCAAAGCCGAGGCGATCAAAGCCACCGTCGAAGGCCCACTCACCGCCGCGTGCCCCGCATCGGCCCTGCAGCTGCACCCAGACGCGGTTATCATCATTGACGAAGCTGCCGCCTCGCAGTTAAGCGATACCGACTTTTACAAACACATTGAAACCGAAAACCAAAAACTAGAGCAATTACTCGGGCGCTAAAAGCATGGTAAGTGGGGCGTTAGCGCGCCCCACTTACCAATAGACAAACATTCCCCACGCCACAAGGTCCCCACCAAAGTGTTACATTTGAGCTAATAGCCACAAAAATAACGCCATTCATTGCGTCAAAAAATATGTAACAATAATAATTATGACAGCCATTATTATCAGCCACCCTGCCTGCCTTGAGCACTCTATGCCCGACGGCCACCCCGAGAGCCCCGAGCGGTTAGAGGCCATCCACAACCAACTGCTTAGCAGCGGGTTGGAGTTTGTACTCACCGAGCGCGATGCCATCGAGGTAACCGACACACAGCTGGCGCGCGCGCACGACCAACAATACTTGCACTGGCTTAATACCCACTTGCCTAGCGAAGGTATTGTCAGCCTGGGCGACGATATATTTCTTAGCCCGCAAAGCTTAGTGGCCGCCCGTTACGCCGCCGGCAGCGGTGTCCAAGGGGTTGATCTAGTCATGCAAGGCACCACCAAAGTCGTTTTTTGCAACGTGCGCCCACCGGGCCATCACGCCGAACGCGCTCGGGCCATGGGCTTTTGTTTGTACAATAACATCGCCGTAGCCGCCTACCACGCACTAGACGCCTACGGGCTAAAACGCGTCGCCATCGTCGATTTTGACGTACACCACGGCAACGGCACCCAAGACATCTTCCTCAATGAAACGCGCGTACTCTTTTGCTCCAGCTTTCAGTACCCGTTTTACCCAGATACCAACATCGACGTTAAGCGTTCACACATCGTTAACGTACCGCTACCAGCCACCACCAAAGGCCCGGACTTCCAACAAGCAATTAGCGAACACTGGCTACCGGCACTAGAAGACTGCGCACCCGAGCTTATCCTGGTGTCAGCCGGCTTTGATGCGCATTTACTGGACGATATGTCGTCGGTCAGCTTAACCGAGCAAGACTACCAATGGGTCAGTGAACAACTGCGCGCTTACGTCGACGAGCACGAGCAATGTCGCGGCATCGTCTCGATGCTAGAAGGTGGGTACGACTTACCCGCGCTGGGGCGCAGTGTGGTGGCGCATGTTAAGGCGATGGCGAAGCTTTAAGTACGGGGTACGGGGTACACCAAAATTCAACTGTGTACCTACTGGCTATGGGTAACTTGGAGCAAACGCCACGTATTGGGGCTGCACGCTTTTCTTGCGCCGCCCAGCCCAAGGTGGCAACCACACTTTGTTATATGACATTTGCTAAAGCACTATTATTGCTGTTACGACAGCGATCCAAAACAATAAATCCATGACGCTTACAGCCCACGCACCTAAATACTTTTTCCTTCCCGCTCGAACACTCTAAAGCCGCTTTGTTTCTTTGAAACACGGCCTGACTCCAGTCGAGACAGAATATCAGGCTTTAACTTACCGAAAGAGATTATGAGCACCAACGCAAAACCCGTGAAGTATATTCAACCAAAAAAAATAGCTCTATCGTTATCTATATAAACAAAAAACCAACCGTTTCTTCCATGTCTAGACCTCAATTCTCAACGCCCGGCACAGCGGAAACCGCAATGGAGTGGGTTTGTGCAACAATGAGCGAAGCGAATACACAAAGACGCGTAGTGGAGGTTTTTCGCCTTGTTAGGTGAATTTTTCAAATTTTGTTTGCTCTATTTTTTAGTATAAAATAATTGACCAAACCAACCAAAACAAACACTGGTGCAACATATAAAAACATTGGAGAAGTTAGCTCTATAAATTCTTCGGTTGGAACTTCCTTACCACCAGAAAAGACAGTTTCATTTTTCAAGAAAGGAAGCCGTCTATTTAAAATAAGAAAGTACAAGCCCAACGATACAAAAGATGCTAGTACACCTCCAGATAAAGCTACCATTGGTTTATTAAACTTTATGTTCATCTATTCTCCTAACGAGACCGTAGAAATACATTTTTCACAAACATACACCACAGCCGTCTTCTTTGATTTTTGTTTGATCATCATTCAACCACATTCGCTTAACA
>NZ_CAXAUC010000012.1:0-97419 GCF_963972205.1 uncultured Gilvimarinus sp.
CTATTTTAATGGAATTTTCTACTAATAACCGCTGTGGATTATTGGGGGGATTACAAGGGTAGTTAGTTTTATGCGGTAGCTCAGCTTAGAAAATTTCATGATTAGAGCTTTGTGTGGAAGCCAGTGGCACATGTACCACTGGCTTTAGGAGGACTTACCGCAAGTTAGTCTTCGTAAGTGATGGTAATGTAGCCGTAACGGCCAGGTCCTTGGGTCCGGTACCCAGACCAACTTACATGCTGCTCGGAGTACGCACAACTCCCGATAGGCTCGTACACGAACATATAACCGCCCCAACCTCCGTAGCTGGTGACAAAGCTCCATTCGCAGCCGGCTCTATTCAGAAACATTGGCTCATACGGCGTAGGACTCGTTTGACTCATATACTCAACTTCTGGATACTCGTACGCCAAAGCAGACGAGCTAAATCCTAGCATTAACGTCGCAAAGATCGCTGATAGTTTTAGTGTTTTCATATGTATCTCCATAGTTTATAAAATATCCTAACAAGTAAAAGCTAGCTGAGAGCTTTTCTTTGGGGGGGTGCCCCAAAGTGGGTGCTTTATTGCATTTGGTCTAAAAAGTTAATGTCATCTCCTGTGCGGTCTATGTATACATAGGTAGTGCCGCTGCTGGTGTCTCTTTGAGTAACGTAGGTTCCGAGCTCAAGCTTATTGGTTCGATCATTGAGGATGTGGCTGAGTATTTGATTGATTGAATTCTGATCATCTCTGGGTGTGATTATTGATAGACGGCATTGCGTTTTTCGACATTCACTATTTACGATGGAAATACTGTCGTCTGCCGACTGAAGTTTCTGGCTGATCAAAGACTCCTGCTGTAGAGACCATGACGCGTCTCGTTCTTCTTTTTGGAAATTGGTATCGAGGCGCTGATTGAAGGGGGCTCTAGATAACCGTCTGAGCTTGGCGTATTTTTTGGCTTCATCGTTGAACCTGCCTCTGCGAAGCTCGGCTAGTTCCTTTTCTGTGTCGCTTAATCTTGCATTTTTATCGTGTGTTTCGGACGACAAGTAGTCGACATTAGAGAGGCTCGTTGCCTCGTTAGCTGTTTTGTCCTTTGACTTTCCAGTGCGAACCTGCGTATTTTCGAATTGACAGTCATGATGTTTAGACGGCTCTTGCGCGGCAGCAGGCAAGGGAGGTTCATCGATAGGGTCTTTTGTGTTGTGGCTCCACAGTAGATGTGTTGCGAACCCGATCGAATAAATAAGAGCGCCACATGCAACTAGTTGTATATTCATGCATTCATCCATGTACAGGTGCGTTTTAAGGCATGCGAGCCATTCCTAATAATTTATTCTTCAAATATGCGCGGAAACGTTTTCTTCGTCGTCTCACATTTGAACAATTAGCGAAATGGGAGTGTCACTATTTTCAAAACTCATTAGTGTCACGAAATTTCGGAGGGTGAGACCGCTTATTGGGCGTCGTTTTCCGAGTAGAGACTGGTTGTTGGAGGTCAAAGTATCTAATTAAAGGTTTGACCTTACGACTAATACATTTCTTCTGAAATGTTGTGGCGTTAACTGATGTTGATACTAATTTAGGTCAGTGCCTTTAATGCTGCCGCTACGCCCTTCGCTGGTGTGGCGTGCATGTCCGCCTTAAATCTGATCATTATGCTTAAGCCTCTTGTATTCGCGCCTAACTCGGATAGCTAATGAGTGCCTTCATTTGTGGCTCTTTAAATTCATTCGGGGTGGTTTATAGGGGCAAGAGGGATGGCCTTTTTTTATGAGGGTCTTTCTTTATAAGTTTCTGGTGTGCAGTGCTGTTTTTCGTTAGGTGGGGCTGGCTGGGCGATAGTGCGGACATTGCCGACCGTTAATGTTGGTGAGGTTTGGTTATAATTTGATCTCAGTAAGGCCACGTTAACTGTCGGGAATAGGCTGATAAAACGGTTAGCGAATGAGTTTGTTTCTCTCGTCAATTATTTGTGAGCAATTTCTCATCTTGGCCGATAAACGACAATGGTCTATTCCCTTGGCACTTCTTCTAAGCCTTTGATTTGGCGAGGTTTTTAAGGACTGCCTAAATGCCGCTAGGGTTTGGTGCTGACACTTATCATGGCGGATATTATCAAGTCGCTCGTCTTGAATGTCAGATCAAAGCGCAGTTCGCCTAATGATATAAGTGTTTCTATTTTTTAGCGATGGGCTGTAACTGTCAATGTGCTCGATTTTTTGAGCGCGACAAAAGCAATAACAACACTAATGGATCACAGTGAACCTCGTAGCGCACCGGGTGAGAGCCACACAGGGAAACGCGCACAGCAACCGCACTGGAGAATACAGTATGAATAAACCAGATAAATGCCCAAGCGTTGCAGAGTCGCTATCGCGGCACTGTCGTATTGGTTGGAGGTCGTTGCTTGGCGCTTGTGCGCTGATGACACTCGGCGCAACCCCTGCACTCGCGCAGTCGGCGCCCTCTGATGCTGATTTTCAGCGTCAGGTGGTCGCCGAAAATCTCGACTTGCCGATGGAGTTCGAAATCTCGCAAGATGGCCGCGTGTTTATTGCCAGCAAGTGTGGGGCTCTTTACGCTTGGGATATTGATAACGGTACGCCAACCCAAACTGATACGGTGCCCAATGTTCGCTGTGTGTTTGAAGACGGCTTGTTGAGTGTTGCGCTAGACCCGAACTTTACGCAAAACAATTATATTTACTTTCAGTACACATCGCCCGGTAGCATTACCCGGGTATCGCGCTTTACGGTTAACCCGGATAACTCGATTGATCACAACTCGGAATCCGTTGTGCTGCAGTGGATTACCGGTGATGAAGCCCATGGCCACATGGGCGGCTCTATGCAGTTCGATATGGCGGGTAATTTAATTATTACCACCGGTGATAACAAAGCGGCGGGCGGCTATTTTCAGCCAGCGGCACAGGGCACGTCGGGCAACACCAACGATTTGCGCGGTAAAGTGTTGCGTATTACCCCGACCGCAAACGGTAGCTACACGATTCCGGCGGGTAACTTATTTGCCGGTGATGCCTTGCATCGTCCCGAGATTTACGCCATGGGGTTTCGTAATCCCTATCGGCTAAACATGGATCCGTTGACAGGGTGTTTGTACGTTGGTGATATCGGCCCAGACGCCTCGACTGATAGTGCCGAGGGTCCTGGCGGACTTGATGAATTAAATGAAATCTGTAGCGCTGGCAACTATGGCTGGCCCTACATTATCGGTTATAACCAGCCTTACGCTGGCTTTGATCCCAATAACATTGTTAACAATGCTTCGGACAATACCGGCGCGACTAATCTGCCGAACTCCACTGGGGCAATCTGGACGGTCCGGCATCAGGCGACTATGGCTGGTCCGGTGTATCGTTACGATGAAAGTGTCGAGAACGACTTTAAATTACCGGCTTACTACAACGGTAAATTGATTTTTTGGGATTTTAATAGCAGCCGATTCTCGGTGCTTGACCCTGCCTCAAGCTCTACGCCACCGGTTGCCGAAGACTTTCCGTTAAATACTGCAGGCTTTCAGGGCGCGATTGATGTTGAGCTGGATCCGCGCACCCATCAGCTGTATGTCTTGCAGTGGGGTTCTGGCTGTTGTGATAAAGAGCCCTATGGCGGCGGTGCATTGTATCGTTTTGATTACGTTGGCGGCCGCGATGATGGCCCACTGTTGCCGGTCATTAGTGCCTGGGCGAGTAGTGAAGTTGGCGGCAATGTCGCGATGGATGCCTTTGATGGTGACCTTGAAGCGTCTCGCTGGGAGAGTGAACAGTCCGATCCCCAATGGTTAAAAGCTGAACTGCAAGATAGTTCTGTTATCAGCACCATTAAAATCACCTGGGAGGGAGCCTACAGTTCGCGCTATGTGATTGAAGGCTCTAACGATGATGCAAATTGGGAGCCTTTAGCTCAAGAGCTAAACGGCGTTGGCGGTACTGCGCTGCATATTATTGAAAATAACAATGCTTATCGCTACGTGCGATTGACCAGTACTGAGCGCGGTACCGGGTATGGCCACTCGCTATTTGAGATGCAAATGTTTGGCGCTGGTACGGATGAGCCTGAGGTGTGCGAGCCAACAGGCTTTGAGTATTTAAATATGCCTTGCAAGCTCGATGCGAACTTTACCGATGTGCCGACTTTGTTGTCGCAAACCGGCGTGTTTAGCGATGCTGCCAACATGGTGCCCACGCAAAACTTAATTCCGTTTAAGCCCAACACGAAGTTGTGGTCGGATCGGGCACTTAAGTCGCGCTGGATCTCAATACCGACGGGGCAGCAAATCGGTTGGGACGAGAAAGAATTTTGGGAGTTTCCCGCTGGTACCGTTGCCGTTAAGCATTTTGAATTACCGCTGGTGGGCGACGATGGCAGTGTCACTAAACGCCTAGAAACCCGTCTTATTGTGATGCAAGAAAACGGCAAGGTGTACGGGCTTACCTATAAGTGGCGTGCCGACAACAGTGATGCTGACTTGCTGACCACTGAGGTGTTGGAAGATATTAATGTGACCGATGCCAACGGCAATAGCTGGACGCAAACCTGGGCGTACCCAAGCCCGACCCAGTGCATTGATTGTCACAACGCCGGCTCTAGCCAAATATTAGGCATGAATACCCGCCAGTTAAACAGCGATTACAGTTATGCCGGTGGGACAGAGAATCAGCTGGTTCACTTTAATAACCTGAATCTGTTTAATCCGGCCTTTAACAATGCTCAGGTAGATACGTTTGATCGTATGGTGGCGATTGGCGATACCAGTGCGACCTTAGAAAAGCGGGTTAAATCATACCTGGACGCCAACTGCTCACACTGTCACGGTACCGGCAACGGTGGCTCTCAGTGGGATGCGCGTTTCAATACCCCGCTGGCTGAGATGCAAATTGTCAGCGAGCTAACCACCGGTATTCGTAACTACGAAAATTATTATGGCATTGCCGATGCCGAGGTAGTAACGCCGGGCGCACCACACGAGTCTGTACTTTATATCCGCGATAAAAGTGAAAACCCAGATGATCGCATGCCACCACTGGGTCGCGCGTTAGAACACACAGAGTACATTGATGTATTAGAGCAGTGGATTGAATCGCTCGAAGGTAATCCAGATCAGGGTGTGCGTTTAATCTCTGGTGGTGCCAGCGCTCAGGCGTCTTCGGTGCAAGATGCGTTTGTCGCTGATTTTGCCACCGATGGCGATCCAACCACCCGTTGGTCAAGCCTTGCCGAAGACCCACAGTGGTTGCAAATCGATTTGGGCGGTGTGTATGCCATCGACTCTATGACGTTAACGTGGGAAGCAGCCTACGGCAGCGCCTATACCATAGAAGGCTCGACTGATGGCGAGACCTGGACCGAGGTTGTGGTTAACGACAATGGTGATGGCGGTGTTGATGAGCTGACTAACCTGTCGGGTAATTATCAGTACATTCGTTTGACGGGGACCGAGCGGGGCACGCCGTGGGGCTACTCGTTGTTTGAAGTCGAAGTATTTGGTAAAGAGGCGGTCGCCACAGAGGAAGGTTTATTATCGCTTAATAAACCGGCGAGTAGCTCAGATGTTGAGGGCGATATGATTGCGGCCAATGCGTTTGACGGCGACCCAGCTACCCGTTGGGCCAGTGAGTTTGCCGATCCTCAGTGGATTCAGGTCGACTTGGAAGAGGTATCAACTCTAACGTCGGTTAATCTAAGTTGGGAGGCGGCTTACGGTAGCGCCTACACGATTGAAGGCTCTGTCGACGGCAGTGACTGGACGGTTCTTGCCAGTGTCAGTGGTGGTACCGGTGGTGATGAAACCATTAATGTCTCGGGTGATTATCGTTATGTACGCTTGAACGGTACCGAGCGCGGTACCGAGTGGGGTTATTCACTGTTTGAGATGGAGGTCTGGGGGTATGGCGACGTTCAGGCGCCGACCGCTAGTGTCACGATTCAATCGCCAAGTGCCGGACAAACTGTGCAAGCAGGGGAGGCCGTAAACCTGTCGGTATCCGTCAGTGATGGCAACTGGTTTGCGGCGGGCGGTAGCATTCGCTACAGCTTGGATGGTGGTGCCGAACTCACGGCGACTAACCCCAGTGTCAACCTTGGCGCTTTAGCCGCAGGGGCACATAGCTTGACGGTGGTGCTGGTTGATGCCGCGGGCGATGCGGTTGGTTCTGCACGCAACGTGAACTTTACCGTGCAGGCGAGTGAGATCAACGATGCCGAGTTGCTGAGTCTGAATAAGTCTGCTACCTCGTCAGAGGTAGAAGGCCCGCACGTTGCCAACAATGCCTTTGATGGTGATATGGGCACCCGCTGGGGTAGCGAGCATTCCGATACGCACTTTTTACAGGTTGATCTAGGGGCGAGTTACGCGATCGGTAGTATACAAATCGATTGGGAGCCCGCCTACGCCACTGCGTATAACATTGAAGTGTCGCAAGACGGGAATGCCTGGACGCCAATTTACAGTACGACCTCTGGTGCTGGCGGTGAGGAGACGTTGGATGTAGCCGGGCAAGGGCGTTATGTGCGCTTAAATGCAACCGAACGTGCCACGCCTTATGGCTACTCAATCTGGGAAATGCGTATTTACAGCGAAGGCGATGTCGCGCTCGAGGCACAAATCGACATCACCGCGCCGTTTGCCAATCAAGCATTTGTTGAAGGTGATACCGTTAGTTTGATGGTGGCGGTAGACGATGCCGACTGGTTTAGCAATGGTGGCAGTTACCGTTATTACCTGGACGGTAACGGCGCCGTTGGCGTTACTCAAGCAGGCGCCGTCGATCTTGGTGTGCTCAGTGTGGGCACTCACAGCCTAAGCGTTGATTTATTGGACGCCAATGGGGTCGTGATTGGCAGTGGCGATACCGTACAGTTTATTGTTAATAGCGACGGCAATAACAACGGTGGTCCAACCGGCTCGCCAGAAAAACTCACACCTATTGATGTTACGGCGTCAAGTAGTGTGGGCACCGGCGTTGCGGCCAATGCCATCGATGGCAACGAGGCCTCGCGCTGGGAAAGTGAGCAAAGCGACCCGCAGTACCTGCAATTGGATATGGGCGAGTTGACGTACTTTACCCGTATTATGCTGGACTGGGAGGGCGCCTACGGTAACGTCTATACCATCGATGTTTCGGATGATGGCAACACCTGGACGACCGTGTTCTCGACCGATAGTGGCAACGGTGGCGTCGATGACATTACCTTAAATGGTGAGTCTGGTCGTTACATTCGCATGCACGGCACGGGTCGCGCTACCGGCTATGGCTACTCGCTGTTTGAGGTGGAAACTTACGGCATGGCAGCCGATCCTGACCTTGCTCTGGTGAATATTGTTTCCCCGACGGCGGGTGCCAGTATTCCCGAGACGGATGAGGTGAGCTTGCAGGTTAATGTTACCGATGGCAGCTGGTTTGCCAACGGTGGTCAGTACCGTTATCGCCTAGATGGGGGCGCGGCAATTGATGTCGCCAACCTTAACGCGATTAACCTTGGCAGCTTGGCTACAGGCCGTCACACCTTGCAAGTAACCCTGCTGGACGCAAGCGGCGCTGAGGTAAGTATTCCTCGCACCACCGAGTTTTCGGTGAACTGCGGTAATGATTGTCCTAACGTTTTGGTGTTCTCAAAAACATCGGGCTTCCGTCACGGGTCCATCCCCGCCGGTATCGCCATGGTGCAAGAGATCGCTTCGGACTATGGTTACAGCATTACCGCCAGCGAAGATTCAAGCCTGTTCACCAGTGCTAACCTTGCGCAGTACAGCACGGTAGTTTTTATGAATACCACCGGTGATATTTTTACTGCCGACCAAAAAGTGGCCTTCCAAAGCTACATTGAAAATGGCGGTGGCTTCGTTGGTACTCACTCGGCCGCTGATACAGAGCACAGTTGGGATTGGTACACCGATACGCTAATGGGCGGTGCCGAGTTTATTCACCACGGTGACGGTATTCCTTACGCCCGTGTAGAGATCGAAGCGGTGAATGACCCATTGATGAATCATATTGGTTCTGACTGGTATTTAGATGATGAGTGGTACTTCTGGGAGAGCAATCCTCGCAATGTGGGCAACATTGAGGTGTTGGCTAATTTGGATCGCGGTAGTTACAACTCCAACTACCCGGTAGAAGATCATCCGGTCGTGTTTAAAAATACCGTGGGCTCAGGCCGCGCATTCTATACAGCGGTAGGTCACGTTGATGCGAACTTCTCCGACCCCAATATGGTCGAGATGATCCGCAAGGCAATTGAGTGGACCTCTGAAGACTAGGCGTTAACCGATAGCCTTTATCGTTATTAACCCTCTCCCGTTGGGAGAGGGTTTTTTATTGCCTGCTATTTAGCTGCTTGCCCGCTGTGCTGTTTGTTACGGGCTGGGGGTGATGTTGCGCATTAGCTGCAGTAGCTCCTGAGTGTAGCTGTCAATCTCGGCGGGGGCGACCGCCGTCGCCACAACCCAATAGCGCTCTTGGCCGACTTTTAGTAAATGATAGAGCGCCTGCGCTTGTCCGTTGTGGGTGGGCCAGCTTGCGCGTTGATAGCTGCCATAGCTCTCTGGCGAGCTGCTAATGCTATAACGCTCCGGGCGCTGTGGCAGCAGTAATACCCGAGAGTGTTGCGCGCCAATACGTTGTGCTAAATCTAGCCACAAGCGACGATCATTGGTTTCACGCCGGATAGGCACGATTTGCAATAGGTACTGCGCGGCCTGGGCATGTGCCACTGATCCACTGTGTCGTGCAAATATTATTTGAGCTTGTCTGGGCGAGCTTTCTATTGGTTGCAATTGCACCGTGCCAGGCAAGGTGACACAGATCTCATCGTGTAGGCAAACCGGAACTTTAGCATTGCCACTTTGCGCAAATGCCAAACATGGGCTGATCAGTACGCTGAATATTGTTATACGGATACTCATTGAGATAACCCTCGCGCGCTTTGGTGCGAGATCGGGAATAAAGCTTGAGAGTTGCTTTCGTATATTCACGTACAGCCTGCAATAGGGCGAAACGTTATAAGCCCGGGTTGAGTGTGGACTAGATCTCTGGGGGAAATTCGCGCCCAGTTCGTCATGGTAGTTAGACCAGAAGAATATTGCCAGCGCTCTCAATCGCGTCAGTTCGATGGCGGCCGGATTACTAATAAGAAATACAGCCAGGTATGAGCATGCACTATTCAAATGGTATGGAACGCATCTATTTTAAGGCTCTCGGTTTAATGCGACGAACCGTGGGACGAGTGGTACCACCTGACGATGTGGAAGATATAGTGCAGGAAACCTATGTAAAAGCCTGTCAAATTCAGGACTTAAGGCAGATTAGAAACCCTCAGTCTTTTTTGTTGAAAATGGCCCGTAACCTCGCTCTGGATCATGTCAAGCGGGCGGAGTACCGTCTCGCGACCTCTATGACCCAACTCGCGGGAGACGGTGAGTTTGAGATTGGCTCTGAGAATGACAGCACTTTAGATTGCGTCAGCGGCGATCAGGAGTTTGCGCTTTTTTGTGAGGCCGTTAGGCATTTGCCGCAGCAGTGTCGCCGAGCCTTTGTGTTAAAAAAGGTCTATGGCTACAGCCAAAAGGAAATTGCCGCCGAACTTAGTATTAGCGAAAGCACCGTAGAAAAACACATCGCCACGGGGCTGCTCAAGGCGCGTCAGTTTATGCATGCAAAAGTCGGCGTGATTCAGGGGCGTAGTCGCTATGAGTAATGTGCTGCGTTTTGCAAGTCGCGATGACATTGACCAGCAAGCGTGCGGCTGGGTAGCGGCGATGGACCGTGGCTTGACAGCTGCCGAGCGACAACAGTTGAGTCGCTGGCTAAAGAGACATTCGGCGCACGAGCGCGCACTGTATGAGTGCGCCGAGCTGTGGGACAGCATGGATCAGCTGAGCCGTCTGGCGGATCTGTTCCCCGACGTCGTCCCAAACCGGCGGCGCCGCCGAGTATCACTTGGCGCTGCCGCTTCCATTGTATTTGTGGTTTGCATGGGGCTCGCTCTAATGGCCTTCTCTGGTGGAGCCTTACGTTGGCTGCATGATGCACATTTGTCGGCGCCGGGGAATGGTTTGCTAACGACGCTCGTCGGCGAACGACGAAGCATGTTGCTGAGTGATGGCAGCCGTTTAACACTAAATACAAACTCACAGTTGGAGCTGGATTTTAACCAGCATTACCGCGATATTGTGCTGTTGCGAGGTGAGTTAAACGTACAAGTAGCGCACGATGCGATGCGCCCGCTGCGCGTTTTTGCCGCTGGTAAGCTCGTCGAAGCGGTGGGTACGGCTTTTAATGTGCAGGTGTTAGACGACGATAGCGTTGAGCTGATTGTCACCGAAGGCAAGGTGTTGACCGCTAACGCGCAAGAGTCAAACAACCGCCTAACACGCCTTGCCACTGATTACGCTCGTATTGGTTCCCCCGTGCAGCCGGTCGCGGCGCGTGAAAGGCTAGTGTTGGCGCAAGCCAAACATCGGGTAGAGCCTGTTACCGATGCCGAGGTAAGCAACCTGTTAAGTTGGCAGCGCGGTGAGCTGGTGTTTCGTGGTGAGACGTTAGCTCAGGCGATTGCGGAAGTAAGCCGGTATACCGATACGCGTATTACCTTTGCCGATCCCGAACTTAAATCGGTACGTATTGCCGGGCTTTTTCGGGCCGGAGATGTCGATGGTCTGTTGGCGGGGCTGCAGAGTAATTTTTCAATTGGTCACCGCTATCTGGATGATAATTCTATCGAGCTAAAAACGCTTGAAGAGTAGTTGTTACGACACGTTTGCTAAATGGTAGTAGCCAAAGAATGTTGCTCAAACTTAATGAGTATTAAGCTTTGGCACTGAGAAAAATAATAATGCGAGATAACGGTTGGCGGAATTTTTACGCAGGTTCGTCTTTGACCTTGGTGAGAGTATTACTCGCCAGGAAAATCAAAGTCGTGGCGTTCTGTTTGTCTGTGACATTACTTTGCGTTAATGCGTATGGCGTAGATCTCGATCGGCGACATCACTTTGATATTCCTGCAAGTCGAGCTGATCTGTCACTGACAGAGTTTGCCTCGCAGGCGAATATAACCTTGGTGTTTCCGTTTGATCGGGTGAAAGGTGTAACTACCAATGCTTTGATTGGTAATTTCAGCTTGTCCCAGGCGTTGGATCAAATGCTGAACCGTACACCTTTGAGGTATAGCGTCAGCGAGGATGGTCAGCTTGCAATAATTAACGAGCCATCTACGCAAGAGAGCGATAATATGAATAAAAAGTATCTGTCTGTGGCGGTTGCTACAGCCCTTGGAACCCTGGCAAGCGCTGCCAGCTATGCCGACCAAGCCGCCGAACCCGAGGCACACGGACTCGAAGTCGTTACGGTTACTGCACGTCGCAAAGAGGAAAACTCGCAACAAGTTCCCGATACCGTTGTTGCTTTTTCGGGTGACGCAATCGAGCGTGCTAATATTCAAGCCGCACGCGACGTGACCGTTAGAATCCCTAACGTCGCTATTACTGAATCTTTGAGCCCTTCGTCGACTTTCTTGATCGTTCGTGGTATCTCCTCGGTACGTAATTCAGAACCCGCAGTGGCGGTTGTTGTCGACGGTGTGCAGGTAGGTAGTGCCTCTGAAATTTCACAATCGTTTTTTGATGTGGAGCAAATCGAACTGTTAAAAGGTCCACAGGGCGCGTTGTACGGCCGCAACGCCCTGGGCGGCGCGCTGATCGTCACCTCAAAAAAACCGACGGAAGACCTTGAAGGACGCTTTAGTGTTGGCGGTGGCAACGGTGAGCTATTTGAGGTGACCGGCTCGTTGGCTGGCGCCCTTACCGATGACTTGATGTTCCGCTTTGCGGGCAATCATCGCTCTTTTGGCGGTACCATCGAGAACCAGTACCTCAACGATGTGTACGAACGTAACTCACGCGGCGTAACAGGTGATGCGCCAAGCAATAGTTATATGGATTTTGAAGAAAATCGTGACTTCCGTGCGCAGTTGTTGTGGGAGCCTACGGATAGAACGTCGGTAGATTTACGCTACTCGCAAAACGACCTTGAATCTGGCGCCATGTGGTACCGCAATATTTATCGCCTGGAGACTGACCCCAATCAAGAATACGAATTTCCTATAAATTCTAACGGTAACCCTACGGCTAATCGCACCATTAACAGTGGATCGTTGAAAATTGAGCACGGTTTTGACGACGTCACGCTCACCTCGATTACCGCGGCCACAGATACCAATGAGCGCTATGGTGTCGCGGGTGAAACTCGCGGCAACGACCGTACCGGTAATGTGCTGTTTTTTACCGAACCGTACGTCAATGCGTTTATTGATGGGCTTGATAGTGAGGTCGATCGCGAATTTTTTAGTACGACGCTCGCCGATTGGGCCGCCGGCAATTTTGTGGGATCCGATCAGTACTACGATGTACAAACGGTATCGCAAGAGTTCCGTCTGTCAGGTAACGTCTCGGACAACATTGATTACGTTGTCGGCGCCTATGGCCTATTAACCGACCGCGCAGATACTCTGCGTACCACATGGGAGCGCCCTGAAGGACAACCGTTTGACTGTCAGCCTGCGTACCCAGGTGGTCCCATCATAACGGACTTTACCACTTGTAATGGCTTAATTGATGCGACCCAAAATGAGCAAGACAATACCGCATGGGCGGTTTTCTTTAGCACTGATTACCATATGACCGACACCTTAACCTTAACGGTGGCTGGGCGGTACGACGAGGACGAACGCGAAGTGACGCGTATTGACGGCCCAACGGTGGATACCTTTGGTTTGGGCGTGGGCAGTTGCGATTCGACCGCTGACCCTGAAAACTGCTCTGAATCGGGTTCAACGATCAGTCGCACTTTCTCGGCTTTTCAGCCCAAGGTGTCGTTGGCGTATACGCCTAACGATGACTGGACGTTTTATGGTACGGCCGCCCGTGGCTTTAGGAGTGGTGGCTTTAACGCCTCCGGTGCGCTCTTGACCGATAGCTATGATCAAGAGACCTTGGATAGTTTTGAACTAGGTTTTAAGTCGACTCTACTGGGTAATCGCTTGCGTGCGAATGGTGCAATATTCCATCAACGCTACGAGAACGCGCAACAGTTTGAATTTGACGGCGCTATTTTTGTGCAGAGCTTGTATAACATTCCTAAAAGCGAAATTAACGGGGTTGAGCTGAGCTTAGACTTTGCCGCTACCGATAACCTATTGCTGACGGCTGGCATTGGTATTATGGATTCTGAAATCACCGAATTCGATTCCGGTATTCGCGATCGTATGCAGTCAGAGCTTTTGGCTCGTACGGCCAATACCGTTAAATTGCCTGCAGGCACTCAGGCTTCGTTTGATAACAACTTCCAGGGCGAGAAAATGCCCAACTTTCCGCACCAGTCTGCCAACGTATCGGCGCGACACGATCTGCCGATTGGTCGTGATGACAATCTGATTACACAGATCGAGTACAGCTATACCGCAGATCGGTACTGGTGGATTGATGGGCAGGATGTACAAGATGATGTCGGTTTGGTTAACGGCAGTATCTCTTATGTGTTTGACGATAATCTAGAGTTTCAGCTGTGGTGTAAAAACTGTACCGATGTGGATTACGATTCAGAGTATGCCCCAACTGAGAAAGAGTTGTTTGGTGGCGCTGCTAAAGATGTTGCCTACCAAGCTCGTGGCCGTACCTTTGGCCTAAAAGCGAAGTATAAGTTTTAACCTTCTCTCCTTTGGCATGGGGTTTTTAGACCCTCACTTGGCGGGCATTTATTGCCCGCCTTTTTTATGCTTGATGTGAAGTACCAATGCCAGATAAAAAAGCCCGCGAGATTAACGCGGGCTTTTTTTGTACGTTTGAGGTTATTGGTATACGCGGACGTAATCGACATACATACGTTGGGTGCTAAAGTTAGCGTGGTCAGGGTCGCCCGGCCAGTTGCCGCCAACGGCGACGTTAAGCAAGAACCAGAAGGGTTGATCGTATACCCACTGTCCATACTGCTCAATTTGCGCGCGAGTAACACTGTAAAAGTTAATGTCATCGACAAACCAGCGAATGCCGTTGGCGTCCCACTCTACCGCGTAGGTTTTATAAGATTGCTCGATGGGTGATGCGTGATCCAGATGGCCGGTGATTGGCGTGTTGCCAGAATAACCCGGCCCGTGGAGGGCGCCGGAGGTAATATTATTGGTGCCGACATGCTCCATAATGTCTAGCTCACCACCTTGCGGCCAGCCTTGAGTGTTAAAGTTATCGCCCAGCATCCAGAAAGCGGGCCATATACCTTGCGCTTTAGGCAGTTTTAAGCGCGCCTCCATCCGACCATATTGAAACGACTTTTTGTTGCGGGTGTTCATACGGGCCGACGTGTAGCCACAGTTTCCACCCCACCAACAGGAGCCGCCGGTTTCCTGGCGTGCTTCTAGCACCAGAACATTGCTGCCCGCTTGGGGGTCAAACTGAATCGATGCGTTGTTGCCATTGGTGTAAAACTGCAGCTCGTTATTACCCCAGCCGTTGCCGCCAGTTTCGAAACTCCACGTGCTTAAATCGATGCTATCAAACTCGTCGCTCCAGGTAACGGTTGGGTTTGGGTTGGTGCCGCCGGTCGGTGTTGCTTTTATCCAGTTGAGGTTCCAGCCACCCGTGGTGGCGTAAACCCCAAGGCTGTGGTTGCCGGCCGGCAGGTGGGCATTAAGCGTAACGGTTTGCCACGTTTGCCAACCGCCGGTGGCGGGAACGGTTATTTCCCCCAAGGCTGTGCTGCCGCCGTTTAAATCCAGCGAGAGCACACCGCCGTTGCCGCCGCTGGCGACACGAGCCTCTAGCTTATAGTTGCCTGCGGTCGGGACATTAAAGTCGTTAAAGGCGAGCCATTCACCCGAGTCGATCCAGCCGACACTGTAGCCGCCGCCCTGATCACTAGTGGCTTCTATATCGACATTACCATCGCGGTAGGCGCCACCGGTATTGCCGGGAGTGGTATCACTGGCGTTGTTGTAGTCTTCGGCCTCAAAAGTGGTGGTGCTGGCGTTATTGTTACCGCCGCCATTGTTGAGCGGCTCAACCTCTAACCAGTTTAGATTCCAGCCACCGGTACTGGCGTAGACCCCTAGGCTGTAGTTGCCAGCGTTCAAATCCACCTCGCGCTCAACGGTTTGCCAGTTTTGCCAGCCGCCGGTAGCGGGAATACTCAGCTCGCCCAGTAAAATAGAGCCAGCATTAAGGTCAACCGACAGCGCTCCGCCACCACCACTGGCAACACGTGCCCGCAGCAGATAACGGCCGGTGCTGGGAATATTTAGGTTGGCGTAGGTCAGCCACTCACCAGGTTCAACCCAGCCGACGTTATAACCGCCACCTTCGTCGCTGGTGGCTTCTATATCGACGCCGTCCGAGCGATACACGCCTCCTGTATTGCCTGCTGTGGTATCGGCATAAGCGGTATAATCTTCGGCCTGGAAGCGGGCGGCCAATGCCCCCTGGGTGCTGAGTAAAGCGCTGGCGCACAGGGCCGCGCTCAGCAGAGCTTTGGGATGTGAGTACTTTATTGTCATAGTGGTTCCCCTAGGTGTTAATACGATGCCACAGCCTTGCGTTAAGGTAGGCGTAGCCAAAGCAGGCTATTAGTCGCGTCACCGGCGGTCGCCACACTTTGCGATATAACCAAAGTGTGACGTCTGAAAACCGGTAAGCCTTTACGCCAGCCCAGTTGTGGCAAGGGCTGTGGCCGCTAGACGGGTTTGGAATATCGCTGCGGTGTTTTAATTTCGAGGTGCCGTGAACACCTGGGCCGCTATGTTATGATGACCGCCAGCTGTGGTGACAATAAGCGTCAGATCTTGGGTAAAGGTGGGGCCGGCATGTTAATAATGAATAACACACTGATGCGCTGTATGGCTGTTATCTGCCTTTGTTTGCTTGGTGTGGCAAGTGCAGAGGCGGCGCGAGAGCAAGCGACCGAGGTGCCCGAGTACATACTGTGGGTGGGCGGTAATGCTCCTGGCCGTGCCGAGCGCGAAGCACAGGTTATTGCGCAAGCGTTACAGCGTACCGAAGCGCAATACGGACCCTATCGTTTAACGGTATCTCATGAAGCATCCTTAGGCGGCGACTGGCGGCATTTACTGACTAAGGGTGAGCAAATTCATATCGTTCCCACATCGTATTTGAGCTTCCCCCCTGAAGAGTTAACCTTAATTCCCGTGCCAATTGCCGGAGGTAAGCTGGGCTATCGCTACGTGGTTGTGCGGCGCGATCGGCTGTCAGAATTTGCCGACGTCGAGCACGCGTCTGAGCTGCGCAAAAAACTGGCCGGTCAGGGCTTATACTGGCCTGATATGTGGGTGTATGAGGCAAATGAGTTACCGGTGAAAGGTGCAGAAGATTTGCCCGCATTACTCCAACTGCTTGAGAAAGGTGAGGTTGATTATCTGCCGTTGGGGGTGGATGAAGCAGAGTCAATTTTAGACAAATATGCAGACGATCCAACTCGCTTTGCCATCGTACCTGATCTTCTGATTTACTACCCATTGTCGAGCTCTCCGGTTGTGACTAATCAGCGCCCCGAGTTAATTGCACGGTTGAACGAGGGGCTAGAGGCGATGCACGCCGACGGCAGCTTACAAACCTCTCCCTCGGCGAGTTTTGCCCCTTCGCGCAGCCGCATTATTAAGCTGGAAAATCCCACCCGGCTGTTTCCGGTACGGTATTGATTGAGGCCTTGGCGTGAAGAGTGAGGCCCGCTATGCTCAGCAAGTGAGGGATTGGCTGCGCAAAGATGCTACACGCATGGCACTTTTAAAAGAGACCGCCGCGCTGGCTTTACCCGATTGGTGTTTAGCCGCGGGTTTTGTTCGCAACTTAGTGTGGGATAGGTTGCACGGTTATTCGAAGGCATCCCCGCTCAATGATATTGACGTGATTTATTTTGATGCCAGTCTGACCTGCGAATCCCGGGATCAAGCCTATGAAGATCGCTTACGGGATAAAATCCCTGTACCTTGTTCGGTAAAGAATCAGGCGCGAATGCACATACGCAATGGCGACCGTCCGTACCATTCGAGTGTGGACGCCTTGAGTTGTTGGGTAGAGCTGGAAACGGCAGTAGGTGTCCGTTTGGCGAAAGGCAGGGTCGAATTTATCGCCCCTTTTGGTTTGGCGCCACTTTTTTCTGGCACGATTACCCTGAATACCAAGTGTCGCAACCCTCAGGCTTTTACGCGCAGAGTCGAACGTAAAAACTGGCGCGAAATTTGGCCTAATTTGCAGGTGGTAAAAGAGCATGGTATTTCGAGTATCTGAGCAAGCACTTAAGGGCGTATACAGTTATGGATTTTGAAGCCGCCGTCGATGAGGACATCTTAGCCGTTGCCAACCCCATTATGGATAACTTAATGGCCGCCTCGACGGACATTGATCACGCGCGCCACACTCGGGACTTTACCGACCGTTTAAAGCGTGTGGTGATGCCTGATTATTTGCGTGATGTGTGTGAGAAGTACCAAGCCGAAAAAGGCTTTTTTGCCCGGCGTGACTTGGTGGCGATTTTTCGCCGGCCAGATTCGGCTGCTATCGTCTGGCGCCAGTACTTTACCAAAGCGCCCGGCGAATTTGTGGCCGAGATGGTGCTGGTGTATCGCGATGGTAAATATTTATGCGATCACGCTGCGGTATTTTAAAGGAGCGATTATGTTTGTTATTGAGAAAAAAGGTGAGCACCATTTGGACATCAGTTTGAGTGGTAGGCTTGGTAAAGAGCAGATGGAGCGGGGCTTGGATGAGCTGAAATCAAAGTCCGAGGGAGTTCAGCATGGCACGATGCTCTATGACATTGTCGAGTTTAAAATGCCCGAGCCACGCGCAATACTGGCCGAGTTTATCCGGATGCCCGCAATGCTGGGGTTGATTCGCCGCTTTGATCGTGCCGCGGTATTGGCCGATCAATCGTGGCTGCAAAAAATTAGCGAATTAGAAGGGATGTTAATTCCCGGACTAGAGATAAAAGCGTTTGCCCGCGCAGACCGCGCCGCCGCCGAGACGTGGTTAAAGCGCTAGTAAACACGGCACACGCGTATTGAGCGCGTGCCGTGGCAAATTTTACTGCTCGTTGGCTGGTCGACCAATAGTCGCCAGTATGCCGCCATCAACGTAGACAATTTGTCCCGTGACAAAGTTGGAGGCATTGGAGGCGAGAAATACGGTGGCCCCTTGCAGATCATCCGGATCGCCCCAGCGCCCCGCGGGTGTGCGGCTAATAATAAATTCGTTCATTGGGTTGCCGTCGACGCGAATAGGCTCTGTTTGGCTCGTGGCAAAATAGCCAGGGCCAATACCATTGACCTGAACATTATGCTTGGCCCACTCGGTGGCCATGTTGCGGGTGAGCATTTTAAGCCCGCCTTTAGCGGCGGCGTAAGCGCCTACCGAGCTGCGTCCCAATTCACTCATCATTGAGCAAATATTAATAACTTTGCCGCCGGTGCCACGTTCAACCATGCGCGCGACCACGGGCTTGGTCATAGTGAATACGCCGGTTAAGTCGGTCTTGATGACTTGCTCCCACTCGGCCAGCTCCATCTCCAGCAATGGCGTGCGGCGGATAATACCGGCGTTGTTAACCAGCACGTCAATCGGGCCGACCTCACTTTCAATTTTTGCAACGGCGGCTTCCGTTTGTTGTTCGTCAGTAACATCAAATAGGTAGCCGTGGGCGGTGATGCCCGCTGCGCGATAGTCGGCAAGCGCCGCATCGACTTTTTCTTGCGACGAATGACCATTAATTACCAAGGTGGCGCCAGCTTTGCCAAGCCCCATGGCCATCGCCATCCCGAGCCCGTGGGTTGCACCAGTAACGAGTGCTACCTTGCCTTTAAGAGAGAATAATTCAGTAGACATAGTAAATCCTGTGGTTATTTCAGGGTGTTAGGCTTGTGAAAGTCCATATCGGTGTAATCGAGGTTCTCTCCCGCCATACCCCAGATAAACGTATAGTTCGCGGTGCCGACACCTGAGTGCATAGACCATGGCGGTGAGACAACTGCTTGCTCGTTACCCACCCAAATATGCCGAGTTTCATCGGCAGGGCCCATAAAGTGACAAACGGCTTGCTCTTCAGGAATATTAAAATAAAAGTAAGCCTCCATACGGCGGCTATGGGTGTGCACCGGCATGGTGTTCCAAATGCTTCCCGGCTGCAGCTCGGTCATCCCCATTTGCAGCTGACAGGTCTCAACCACGCTGCTGATGAGCAGCTGGTTAATTTTGCGCTCGTTACAGGTTTCCGAGGCACCCATTTCCAATACATTGGCGTCACCCATGCCGACTTTTTTGTGAGGGTAGGCGTGGTGCGCTGGCGCGGAGTTTAGGTAAAACTTCGCGGGCTGATCGGCGCTGTCGCTTGCAAAAATAACCTCTTTGGCACCACGGCCTATGTATAAGGCCTCTTTGGTGTCGATTTCATAACGCTCGCCATCGACGGTAATAGAGCCTTTACCGCCGACGTTGATGGCGCCCATCTCGCGGCGTTGTAAAAAATAATCGGCCTTTTGCTGGTACACCGGCTCTAATGGCACGGCTTGCGCAATGGGCATGGCTCCGCCGACCATAATGCGCTCGTAATGGGTGTAAACAAACAGTACTTCTTCGGCGGCAAAGATCTTTTCGATCAAAAAGTGCTGGCGCAGCTTCTCGGTGTCGTAGTGTTTGAAGTCGTCTTTATGAACAGCAAAGCGCTCTTCAATAATATTCATGTTGATACCTATTTACGGTGCAAATTTCACGGTTGTAAAAGCTTGTGCATTTCGATACCGGCCAAGATAAATGGTGCGGTGCCTTTGGGGTCGTTGGCAATGACTGGCTCGCTCATGTAGTAACCATAACTGCCGTCGCGACCAAAACCGAGGCCGGCGACGTAACAGATGTTAGTCAGGCTAACCGCATCGTCGCTGTGAACGGTGATAAACTCACGAATTAAACCGTCGTACGCTTTTTGCGCCACAGGCTGGTACTCATCGCCCAAATAGCCGTTGCGGATGGCTTTAGCATAAAAGTAAGTAAACATGGAGCTGGCGCTCGACTCAAGGTAGTTACCTGTCGCATCAGGCTTGTCCATGATCTGCCACCAGACGCCGCTGTCCGGGTCTTGGTATGTCTTTAGGTTGGCGGCCATTTCATTGATCATGTCTAACAGCGGTTGGCGGTGCTCGGTATCCTCCTTGGGAATATAGTCCAGCACATCAACCACTGCCATGGCGAGCCAGCCCATACCGCGGCCCCAAAAATAACCGGATAGACCGGTTTCTGGGTTGGCCCAATCTTGTTGCTTTTTTTCGTCCCAAGCGTGGTAGTAAAGGCCGGTTTGTGCATCGCGCAAATACTTGCGGGTTAGCACAAATTCGTTAACGACTTCCTCAATGCCTTGGCCGTTATCGAACAGCTCGACGTAATGGGCGAAGAAAGGCATGCCCATGTAGACGCCGTCGAGCCACAATTGGCTGTCGTATTTCTGCTTGTGCCAGAATGCGCCCTCAGCCGTTTTAGGTTGTTGCTCAAGCTGCTTGTGCAGTGTGCTTGCAGCAATTTTGTATTTCTCTTTGCCAGTTTTCTCGTACAGGCGAATTAAGTTGCGACCAGGGGCAACGGAGTCGATGTTATAGTTGCTGAGCTTGTAACGGGCAATCTCGCCTTTATCGTTAATAAAGCTACCAGTCACCATAGGCATAACATCGGCGTACTTCTTGGCTGGCGCTACTTTGTTTAGCTCGTCGTAGGCCATGGGTAATAAACCGACGATGTCGTACTCAAACTTTGGCAGTCGCTCGCGGTTTACGTCCCAGCCGCCGTGATGGTAGCCCATGGTTTTTCGTTCAAGCTCGGAGTCGGCCAAACGTTTGCTCCAGTTAAGCGCCTCGTCGGCACTCACCGGGTAAGATTTTTGCGTTTCGCTGCGGGCTGTGCTGATCTGCTCGCGCAGTGGTAGTGTTAGCTTTTCAGCTTCGCGCTCTAGATAGTTAACCAGCGCTTCGCGATTTTTGATGCCGTCTTTCTCGCCCTCCCAGGCGCCTAAAAAGTAGTAATCCACATCTTCGCCGGCGACATCCATAACCGATACATAGTTGTGCTCGTCGGTCGTTTGTGTTTCGCGGTCTGATTTTCTAAACAATAACGCCATGCCTAAGTGGTCATCGTTGAGGGTTTGTTTGCCCCAGCTGGCGACATAGGTGTAGGCCTTACCGGTGATGTTAACTTCGCCTTCAATCAACTCAGTACCCGGGTGCTTGACGATGCCGATGGCTAAGTTGTCCAGCGGTTGATCGAGTTTTAGCTGGGTATGAACCAAGCGGCTGCCACCGTGCATTGATAAGGTGGCACTTAAGTTGACGTTTTGGTTGTTGATCTGCCAGTTTTTGTAGTCGATGTTAAAGGCCGAATAAAGGTTGCCGTTGTCGAGGATGCGAGCGTCCCAACCGTCGACTTTAGACACGCGATCGACACTCTCACCGTTCCAAAACCCGTAGCCGCCAGAGCCCACCGAACTGCCTACCTTGAGGATGTCCATGCCCCAATCGGAAGGTTCGTGGTAGGAGTCAAAGCCATCTTGGCCAACATTTTGTAGCACCATGTCGTGGGTATACTTGCCAAAAATATCAAAGCCATTGCGCCAGTCGAGGTAGACGCGGTAGCCCACTAAGTCTGATTCGATGCCGGGCCCTTCGTAGCGAATAAAATAGGAGTGATCTGTGTGTTGTGACGGCGGCGTTAGCTTATCCACGTTGGTAAATTGTCCGCCGACATAAATTTGTTTGCCGTGTTTTTCCGGGTCTTCTTGCCAGCTGCCGCCGGTTTTTTTGGAGATCTCTGCCTGCGCGCGTTTGGGCCCGGCAACTGGTTCCATATCGGTGAACACGTTTAGTGTAACGCTGGCGCCGGCATTAATGTCGAGCAGGGTAAATAAACTGTCAGGGCTGCCGTCGCTATCGGTGTCGATCGCTTGGCTGGCAATTGCCTGACCGTTTAGTTTAATACCAAGTCCCGTCGCGGCTGAGTTGGCAAGCCCCAGTTCGTCGAAGCTAACGCGGTAGGGCTCGTCGGTGCGTTTAAAGTCCGATGGGTTGCTGAGCGTGATGGTCGCGACCGGCGCTTGGCTGCTCGTTGCCGGAGCTTTGGCGTCGCTGGTTTTTTTATTGGCCGCTGAGGGGGTGGAGGTATCATCCTGGCAGCCAGTTAGCGCGCTAGCGCTGACGGCGATCAACAGTGCAAGTCGTGAAAGTCTTGGCATACTTGGTACCTATTATGAGTATTGTGTCGGGGTTGGGCCCAAATGTTAACTGTAGGGAGTAGGGCGTAAACTGCAAGAAAACTTTGGTTAAGGCCTATAAGGTTAACGGCGCCGCTGTGAAGTCAGAATTGCCTCTCGGCAAAGGCTCCTGCGCGGCTCTACCGCCTGCATCCTTGCAGTGGTACGCGAGTCCAAAATGTTCAGCCGTTAGACGCTCTTTGCGGGCAAGGGCCATGGCTCTTGGCAAAAGATCAACATTACGGACGGGCTTTTGGATCGCGCCCTTTAGCATTAATCAGAGATTCCCTGATAACAAATGGGCACCGGCTAGCGGTGCCCATTTGTTTGGAGCTTTTACTTAGAACTTGTATTGAGCGCCTAAGTAGTACTGTGAGCCTGTGTGGTGGTAAACACTCACGCGACCCGAGCTATCGACGACTTGATGGTTAAACTCGTCAGTTAAGTTGACGCCTTCAAGGGTAAACTTAAGGTGCTCGTTCATAGTGTAGCTCAGCGCCATATCAACGTTGGCAGTGCTTTCGGTGTACTCAAAATCATTGCCGTTGCGACCTGGGTAGCGAGTCAGGTAGTCGTCGCGCATTGCGTATGAGATACGGGCACCAAAGGTGTCGTTTTCAAAGTACAGCGTAGCGTTATAGGACTTAGGTGACATGCCAGTCAGCTGATTGTAATCCGCCTCTTCTCCGTCTGCAGCGTAGTTCACTTCTGAATCTACTTTGGTGTAGTTTAAAATCACACCAATATTGTCGGTAATGGGCTGCTGATACTGAATTTCGAAGCCGTCCAGATCGCCGCCACCACCGTTGACGCGACGGTTAACATCGAATGACTCGCTCGGTGTTGCCGGAACGCCATCAAGCAGGTCGTCAGGCAAACCGATATCAGACCAAGCGACGCCTTCATCGGTGCGGCTTGTGATAAATGATTCGATATCTTTCTGGAAGTAAGCTACAGACAGTAGCGCATCATCCATAAAGTACCATTCCCACGACAGGTCGAATGAATCGGCGCGGAAGGGGTCTAGGAAGGGGTTGCCGTAGCTGACGACGTTGTTAAACCCGTCGACGCTGCCGCCAGGGGTGACGTCGCTTAGAGACGGGCGAGTCATCACTTTAGCCCATGAGGCGCGAATCAACATATCCTCGGTCACTGACAGTACGGTATTGATTGCGGGCAGTGTGTCGTTGTAGTCGCGATCGACGGTAACTTCGACCGGGCCGCTACCGGCTTCCTGAAAACCGGTGGAGCTTTGGTCGGTTTTCACGTAGCGCACGCCAGCGTTACCGCGAAAGCCCATGCCAGCAAGCTCGGTGTCCCAGTTTAATTGTGCAAACAACGCAGTGTCATCTTCGGTAACGCTGCGGTTATCTTGCAGGCGCTCATTTGATACGTCTAAGTTGTCCAGGCCAACAGCGGCTGCCGCTGCTGCAACGTCGGGGCTGATCCAGCTTAGCACGGTGCCGTCTGGTGCACCCAGGCCGTTACCCATCGTCGTAATGTTGTACAACCCGTCAACGGAGATTGGGCCGCCCACGCCTTCGATGTTGCTTAAGCTTGTATCGTAGCGTTTTTCACTAACGCTAAAGTCGTAGCTTTTGACAGTTACACCACCCGATACTGACAGCGACTCGGTAAAGTCCCACTCGGCATCAAACGCGAAGTTGTCAAAGCTGTTTTCGGTAGTGTTGGGGCGCTGACGAATATTGGTGTATTCAAAGTTATCTGGATTGGTAACATCAAAGTTGCCAAACGATACCTCTGGAAGTTCACTGTTTTCGCTAAAGTCCCAAGCGTAGCCGGCGGTAACCGCGTTATCAAAAATAGCGGTGGTTTGGATCGGGTTGTCAAAGTCTGACTTTGAAGTGCCGATCAGGGCGTGTACGCGGAAGCTGTCGGAGAAGTCGTGCGTGATGTCAGCGGTCAACTGCTGGAAGTCCGTGGTCAGCTCGTCATGGCGATTTTCGATGCGGATGTTGGCGTCGTTTAAGACCCCAGTCACCATGGTGCCATTGCCGTCAACGCCGTAGCTAACCAAATCTGTGCTGTCAGCTTCAGAGCGGATCAACGCTTCTAAAAATTCTTCATCGCGGTTGGCGTCGAATTGCGAGGCTAAGTAATCGACGGTAATCTCAGTCGCGTCGGTTGGGCGGAACTGTAAAGTACCGGTAAAGCCTAAGCGCTCTTGCTCGTGGGTTAGCTTACCGTAACGGGGGATACGTGGGTGAAAGTAGTTGCTTACTTCGCTAGCGTCGCCACCGGCACAGTTCCCGCATGAGCGCCAATCGTCAGAGGTCTGCCAGCGCACGGTGCTGAAGCCCTCTTCTAAGATGTCGCGCTTGGAGTAGGACACAGAGGCCAACCAGCCAAAAGTGCTGTCGTCATTTTTGCCACTCACCACCGCCGAAAAGCGCGGATCGTTTTCTTCTGAAAGGTCGTTGTAACCGATCTGGCCATTAACGGTTAGGTTAAAGTCATCGTCATAATCGAGTGGGCGAGCGGTTTGCAGCTGAATGGTTGCACCCAGTGAGCCTTCGTCAATGTTGGCCGAAGAGGTTTTAACCACTGCCATTTCGGTAAACAGCTCTGAGGCGAAGGTGTTGAAATCAAACGAGCGCGAGCGGTTGGCGCCGCCGGAGGAGTCTGTACCACCGGTGGTGGACATTGCTTCCATGCCGTTGATTTGTACGCGAGTAAACTGCGGCCCAAGGCCTCGCACACTGACATTACGACCTTCGCCAGCATCGCGGGTAATGGCAACACCGGGAATACGTTGCAGCGACTCGGCAAGGTTTAGGTCGGGAAAGTCGGCGATGTCTTCGGCGTAGATTGCATCGACAGAGCCGGCGGCATCACGTTTGGTGTTGAGCGAGGTGGCTAGCGAGCTGCGAAAGCCGGTGACAACCACTTCTTCTAGCATTGCCATGTTTTCATCAGCACTCTCTTCCTGGGCGTAGGAGGACGCAGCGGCCGCCATGGCGACTGCGACGACGAGAGGTTTTACCTTAGGACTATTCATTATTTTATCCCCATCATTCCGGTTTTGTAGTTAAGCAAGTTGTATTGCATAGACCAATTATTCTGGTAGCCGGATGATAGTCGCATAGTTTGGCAGACCAATCAATAGTTTCTGCATTACCAATCTGGCGCTATTTTGCGGTTATTGTATGATCTAATTGGCTATTTTTGCCGCTTAGGGGTAGGGTTTTTTATTTGTAAAAAATGTTTATTAATGCGACGGTCGGCGATGTGAGTCTTGGTTGGTGGGTGGTACAGGGCTTTAGGGGTGGGCGGCCCAAATTGGTCGGGCCGCTTTTGGTCGAGGTGACTATCAGGCTTTAAAGGTTTTGCCGTTGATGGAGACGTTCTCAATGACGAGCTCGTCGACATTCTCGATGACCCCTGGCTTATCGGCATGCTTGAACTTGCAGTCGATAAAGCGTAGGTCGGTAATGGGCGCGCGCTCAAAGCCGTGTACCTGAAAGACTTGGCCGGTTTCTTCGCAGGTGAGGTTGTTGACCTCTACATGGCGTACCGTTGGGTCAAAGTTGCCTGCGTCGCCTTCTTCGTAGTGAAAGTTAATGACAATCGCATTTTTGACGGTGCCTATGGTGCAGTTGCGCACATAGAGGTGTTCTAGCACGCCGCCGCGCACCGAGTTGGTCTTGATGCGAAAGCCGCGTTCAAGGTCGGGGCTACTCATGGTGTTGTTTTCGGCAAATACATTGCGTACGCCGCCGGAGATCTCGCTGCCAATGACGACGCCACCGTGGCCGGCAAGCATTTCGCAGTTGCGGATAACGACGTTCTCGGTGGGGGTGTTGATGCGCCGGCCATCGGCATTGCGGCCCGATTTGATGGCGATGCAATCGTCCCCGGTGTCAAAATGGCAGTCTTCAATCAAGACGTTCTTACAGCTTTCGGGGTCGCAGCCGTCGGAGTTGGGGCCCAGGCTTTTTAGCGTGACGCCGCGCACGGTGACGTTCTCGCTGAGCACTGGGTTTAGCAGCCAGAAGGGGGCGGCAACAATGGTGACGTCTTCGATAAGAATATTTTGGCAGCGATAGGGCTGCACAAACGGCGGCCGAAAGTAAAAGCCGTCGCCATAGTGGCGGTCTTCTGGTGGGACGCCGGCTTCGGCATCGGCAAATAACTTATCGCGGCCGGGCTTTTGGCTGGGGAAGCCGGGTTTGCCCCACTCTTCGTTGCCTTTCCAGGGCCACCAGGTCGTCTCGTTGGCGCGGCCATCGAGTGTGCCCTTGCCTGTTACGGCGATATTGTTTTGCTCGAACGCGTAAATGAGCGGGGAATAGCCCATAAACTCTACGCCTTCCCAGCGGGTTAAGACTTCAGGTAAGAAGCGTTTAGGGTCGGTGTAAAAAGCGATGGTGGCGCCGGCTTGCAAGTGCAAGTTAACATTTGATAGTAGGTGGATCGGGCCGCTTAAGAAGGTGCCGTTTGGCACTACGACCCGCCCGCCGCCCGCGTTGTGACAAGCCTCAATAGCGCTTTTGATCGCGTCGCTGCAGTCGGTGGCATCGTCACCGACCGCACCGAATTGGGTAATAGGAAAGTCGCGGCTGGGAAAGGTTGGGGTCGTGATTTGCGCTACGATCTGGTCCGCTAGGTGCCAGGGGGCTGCGCTGGTGCTTGCGCTGCTTTGGGTCGTGTGGTGTGTGGCGCAGCCGGCGATTGGAAGCGCTGCCAGGCCTTTAAGGGTGGTGCGTCGCGTCAACTTATTCATGGTTAACCCTGTGTTTAGCATTCGTTATTGGTGGCGTAAGGTTAACGCAAAATATTGTTTTTGGTAATACCAATGAAGGTTTTTTGTCAGGCAGAGGGAGGGAGGTGCCGGTGCCGCTGGTAAAGCACCGGGCTTTGCGTGGGGTTAATCGATTAGGTTAAAGCGCTCGCGGCTGTGCATGACTTTGCGTCGGGCTTCTTCTACGGCCTCGGCTTCGGTGGCATCCAGCAGTTGCTGGATAACGCGCGTCAAGTGCTCGCGCATGGCGGCGCGTGCGGCGGGGCCGTTGCGTGTTTCTAGCGCTTCAAGAATAGCGTGGTGTTCTTCAATGCGAGGCTTGGAGCCGGCTTGGCGCACTTTCTCGAGGATGCGGGCGGATACCGGCGAGCTGTTGCGCAGTGCCCACAAATGGCTGCAAACGGAGATGATGGCGTCGTTTTTAGTGGCGCGTGCGATCAGCATGTGAAAGTTTTCATCGGCTTTTTCACAGATGGGCTCGCCTTCGTTTTCGGTCACCATGTCGCTCAGGGCTTGACGTACTTCGGCCATTTCTTCGTCGGTGATCTTTTTGGCGGCCAGTTCGGCGGCTTCGCCTTCAAATAAAATGCGCGCTTCCAAAATATCAAATGGGCCGACGTCAAGGGTACTGCTGGCGAGTGTGTCTTTGTTGCCGTCGCACACGTAGACCCCGGAGCCGCCGCGAACCTCGACAAAGCCGGCAAGCTCAAGGGCGATAATGGCTTCGCGCACCGTGGGGCGGCTGACCTCAAAGCGTTCGGCGAGCTTGCGCTCGGCTGGTAAGCGTGAGCCTGGGGGGTATTCACCGCCATTGATGACCGCGGCTAACTGCTCGGCTACACGTTGGTAGAGTCGGCCACCGGTCAGTCTGCCGGTGTCTATAGATACGTTCATGGGTTCACGCTTCATTATATGAAAGTTTGACTGACTGATTCTAGCAAGAATGGCTATGCCACTCAAGGGGAGCGTTTTGTTTTTTAGTCATACCAAAATAATATTGCGGTCTGACCAATTACCTGTTAACTTTGCAGCCATGTTGTTGTGGTGTGATGTGTTGCGTCAAGCCGCAAAAGAAATTCTGAATACAGACAAGAAACTAGGGGTGGTTGTGAGTAAGTTCATTCACTTGCATCAAAACGATAATGTCGCGATTGCGGTTTGCGACTTGGCGGTTGAAGGCTTGCTCGATGTTGGTGGGCGCCAGGTTGTCATTGCAGAGCCGATTGCCGAAATGCATAAGTTTGCGGTTGAGCCCATTAAGCAGGGTGAGGCGATCATCAAATACGGGCAATTTATTGGGTACGCGGCAGCCGACATTGACGCCGGCCAACACGTACACACTCACAACTGTATTGTGGGTGATTTTGCCAAGGACTACGGTTTTTGCCGGCACGCGGAAAAAACGGCTTACGTGCCCGAGGCGGAGCAGGCGCATTTTCAGGGGTATCGCCGTGCTAACGGCAAGGTGGGTACCCGCAACTATATCGGTATCCTGACGACGGTTAACTGCTCGGGAACCGTGGCCAAGCAAATTGCCGCTAGCTTTAGTTATCCGGGCGCGTTGGACGATTACCCTAATGTTGACGGTGTGGTCGCGCTTACTCACGAATCGGGCTGCGGTATGCGTGCCGAGGGTGAGGGTTACGAGATTTTGCAGCGCACCTTTGAAGGTTATGCCGCGCACGCTAATTTTGGCGGCGTATTGCTGGTCGGGCTCGGCTGCGAAACCATGCAGGTCGACGGAGTGTTGGCGCAGGCCGGCCTGGCCGAGTCTGAGTTGTTTAAGGCCTATAATATTCAGAACGTGGGCGGTACCCGCAACGCTGTCGAGCAAGGTGTGGAGTATGTGCGTGCCATGTTGCCCAAAGTGAATGAGGCGACTCGTGAGTCTTGCCCGGCCTCAGAGATGGTGCTGGCAGTGCAGTGCGGTGGTAGTGATGCCATGAGTGGGATTACCGCCAACCCGGCTCTCGGTGTTGCGGGCGATATTTTGATCCGTCACGGTGGTACGGTGATTTACTCTGAGACGCCTGAGATTTATGGCGCGGAGCACTTGTTGACCCAGCGCTCTGCCACGCCTGAAGTGGCGGAGCAATTGTTGGAGCGAATCCGTTGGTGGGAGGAGTACACCAGCACGAATGGGTTTGAGCTGAATAACAATCCCTCGCCGGGCAACAAAGCGGGTGGCTTGACGACTATTTTAGAAAAGTCTTTGGGGGCTCAGGCTAAAAGTGGCTCGACCACCATGACCGCGGTGTATCAGTATGCCGAGCCGGTAGTCGAAAAAGGCCTGGTGTTTATGGATAGCCCCGGCTTTGACCCTGTCTCCGTGACCGGTCAGGTGGCCTCGGGTGCCAATGTGGTGGCTTTTACTACGGGGCGCGGCTCGGCTTTTGGGTACAAGCCGGTGCCGAGCGTTAAGTTGTCGAGCAATACGGCGGTTTATCGCCGCATGCAGGATGATATTGACATCAACTGTGGTGCCGTAACTGATGGCGATGAGACGCTAGAAACCTTGGGTCAGAAAATTTTTGAGCAGCTGCTGGCGATCGCCTCGGGCGAGCAAACCAAGAGTGAAGAGCTGGGTTATGGGGATGCGGAGTTTAACCCCTGGAAGATCGGCGCTGTCGTGTAATTCATTTCTAATGAGGTGGGCGCTTGCGGATTGCCAATCCCGCGCCTACATTCAAGTAATACTTTCATGCTAATAACAATAGAGGGTAAGTCTATGAAAATAGCCGTGCCAAGGGAGCGTCGTGCCCATGAAAGACGCGTGGCGGCCACGCCGGATACCGTTAAAAAGTACATTGGTTTAGGTTTTGAGGTTGTTGTTGAGGCTGGCGCCGGGCTTGAGAGTCAGGTGTCGGACGAGCTGTATATTAATGCCGGCGCCACCGTCGAGGCCGATCTGGCCGCGCTTTATCGGGGGGCTGATGTCGTGCTCAAGGTGCAGCGTCCGCTTGTCGCTGATGAGGGTGAGCTCAATGAGCTGGCGCTTATCCCTAAGGGGGCGCTGCTGTTGGGTGTTCTCTCCCCTTTTAATGATCCTGAGTCTGTCGCCGCTTATGCTGCCGCAGGTGTGACGGCGATGGCGCTAGAGTTTGTGCCGCGTATTAGTCGTGCTCAGAGTATGGATGTGCTCAGCTCGCAAAGTAATTTGGCCGGTTACCGGGCGGTGCTGGATGCCGCTTACGAGTACGACCGGGCGATGCCGATGATGATGACCGCTGCCGGCACAGTGGCGCCGGCCAAGGTGATGGTGCTGGGGGCAGGGGTTGCCGGTTTGCAGGCTATTGCAACGGCCAAGCGATTGGGGGCCATTGTTTCGGCGACTGATGTGCGGCCGGCGGCGAAAGAGCAGGTCGAGAGTTTGGGTGGCCGGTTCGTGATGGTGGACTCCGAGGAGACTCGCGAGGCTGAAACCGCTGGCGGCTACGCCAAAGAAATGAGCGATGACTTTAAGCGTCGCCAGGCGGAGTTAGTGGCGACTACTATAAAGACGCAAGATATTGTGATTTGTACCGCGTTGATTCCCGGGCGCAAGGCGCCAACATTGGTGAATGACGAGATGGTGGCCAGTATGCGACCGGGGTCGATTATTATCGATTTGGCGGTCGAGCAGGGCGGCAACTGTACCGCCTCTAAGTCGGGTGAGGTGGTAAATGTGGGCGGCGTTAAAGTGGTGGGTCATTTTAATGTGCCCAGTCGTCTCGCTGCCGATGCCAGTGCGCTGTACGCCAAGAATTTGCTTAATTACCTGACGCCGCTGGTCAAGGCTGAGGAGGGTGCTCCAGCCGGCTTGGCGTTAGATTTTGCCGATGAAATCCTGGCGGCGGCCACCTTGACTCGCGACGGCCGGGTGGTTCATTCGGCGTTTGCCGAGCAAGCAGAACAATAATGGGAGGCGGTTATGCACGGTGATTTTATCTCTCAGTTGTCCATCTTTGTGATGGCGGTGTTTGTCGGTTACTACGTTGTCTGGAGTGTCACGCCGGCACTGCACACGCCCTTGATGGCGGTGACCAATGCGATATCCAGTGTGATTGTGGTGGGTGCGCTGATTGCCGCTGGTCCAGAGGGTACGAGCCTGGCCAAAGTGTTGGGGTTTGTGGCCGTTATGCTTGCCTCGGTCAATATCTTTGGTGGCTTTGCCGTTACCCAGCGTATGCTGGCCATGTATAAAAAGAAGAAGTAAGGGGGACTTATGGAATTACAAGCCAATGTGACGGCGCTCGCCTATCTGGTGGCCGCAGTACTGTTTATTCTGGCTCTTCGCGGGCTGTCATCGCCCGAAACGTCTCGCGCTGGTAATACAATGGGTATGGTTGGTATGGCGATAGCCGTGGCAACCACGGTGCTGAGTCCGGAGATCGAGTCGTATACGTGGATTTTGGTCGCTGTTGTCGCGGGTGGGGCAATTGGCCTCATTATCGCCTCCCGTATCGCTATGACGGCTATGCCGCAGCTGGTGGCAGCGTTTCATTCCCTGGTGGGGTTGGCGGCCGTGTTGGTCGCGGGCGCTGCATACTCTCATCCGGCATCTTTTGGTTTGCTTGGTAGTGCTGGTGATATCTATGTGGCGAGCCGAGTCGAGATGAGTCTTGGGGCGATGATCGGCGCCATTACTTTTTCAGGCTCTATTATCGCTTTTACCAAGCTGCAAGGGTTGGTGTCTGGGCGGCCGATTACGTTTGTCGGTCAGCACTGGCTCAATGCGCTGCTTGGCCTACTGGCGCTCGCGCTGGTGGTCTACTTCTGTTTCGATCAGTCACCTTGGGTGTTTTGGTCGCTGGTGGCGCTGGCTTTTGTGTTGGGTTTCTTGCTGATTATCCCGATTGGGGGTGCCGATATGCCGGTGGTCGTCAGCATGCTTAACTCATACTCGGGCTGGGCGGCGGCAGGCATTGGCTTTACGCTGCACAATAATGCGTTGATTGTGACGGGCGCACTGGTGGGTTCGTCGGGCGCTATTCTTTCTTATATTATGTGCAAAGCCATGAACCGCTCCTTTTTTAGCGTTATTCTTGGCGGTTTTGGGGGGGATAGTTCGGCCGCTGCAGCGGGTGATGAGGTTGACGATCGGCCGGTTAAGCAAGGCAGTGCCGATGATGCCGCCTTTATTATGAAAAACGCCGGTTCGGTTATTATTGTGCCGGGTTACGGTATGGCGGTAGCGCAAGCTCAGCATGCGCTGCGGGAGATGGGCGATGAGCTTAAAAAAGCGGGTGTGAAGGTAAGTTATGCCATTCATCCGGTGGCCGGTCGGATGCCGGGGCATATGAATGTGTTGCTGGCTGAGGCTAACGTCTCTTACGATGAGGTCTTTGAACTTGAAGATATTAACAGTGAGTTCTCGCAAGCCGATGTGGCGTTTGTGATTGGCGCCAATGATGTGACTAATCCGGCTGCTAAAACGGACCCCGCGAGTCCAATTTTTGGTATGCCTATTTTGGATGTCGAGCGCGCTAAGACTGTACTGTTTGTTAAGCGTGGGATGGCGGCGGGTTATGCCGGGGTGCAAAACGAGTTGTTTTTTAATGACAACACCATGATGTTGTTTGGCGATGCCAAAAAGATGGTGGAAAGTATTCTGCGTGCCATCGATTAGGGTTTTGCGCCGCTGTGTGCGTGGCTGAGCGAGCATCTCGCTAGGTTGTTGCCGTTTGCGGCTTGCCCTCTGGGCGCCTGAGCTTGGCTCTGGCGCCTTTTTAATGTCTGTGTGTCCTCTTTCATTTATATGCAGCCTGGCTGTGCCTTTGCGCAGCGGTGCGGCGGTTTGGTCTTCGTGGCGCCGGCTTTTGTTGTTGGCGGTTGGGGTGAATCGTGTGGATGTTTGCGAAAGTTTAAGTGGTTGCGGGGGTGTTTGTCGCGGCTGGTTAAAATATTATCAGTTTTTTCGGTTTTGTTGTTGACAGGGTGGCGGTCGATCATTAAGATTGCGCCTCCATTTTGCACGGGCCCTGGTGGTCTTGCCGAGATGGTTTGTTCTTTAAAGTATATGACTGGAGTTTGGTTCACATGCAGAATCAACGCATTAGGATTCGCCTGAAGGCTTTCGATCACAAGCTTATCGATTCTTCGACTCAGGAAATCGTAGAGACCGCTAAGCGAACAGGTGCCCAAGTGCGCGGCCCTATTCCTTTGCCGACTCGCAAAGAGCGCTTCACTGTATTGGTTTCACCGCACGTTAACAAAGACGCGCGTGATCAATACGAGATTCGTACACATAAGCGTTTGCTCGATATTGTTGAGCCTACTGAAAAAACTGTAGATGCCCTGATGAAGCTAGATTTGGCTGCAGGCGTTGAGGTTCAGATTAGTCTCGGTTAAAAAGTAAATGTTGACCGGGCATTCCAGTTCGGTCGTGTGTAACGCTCTGAAATGGGCGGCCATAGCGGGTAACAGCCCCGTACACTATAGAGGTTAGTAAAATGACGATTGGTATTGTCGGCCGCAAGAGCGGTATGACTCGTATATTTACCGATGATGGTGTTTCCATTCCCGTGTCTGTGATTGAGGTTTCTCCCAATCGCATCACTCAGGTTAAGAATGTAGAAACCGACGGCTACAGCTCAGTGCAAGTAACCGTAGGGTCTCGTCGTGCCTCCCGCGTTAGCAAATCTGCTGCAGGTCATTTCGCCAAGTCTAACAATGAGGCTGGCCGTGGTTTGTGGGAATTGCGCAACAACTCAGAAGAAAGTTTTGAAGCCGGTGGTGAGTTGACTGTGGCTGCTTTTGAAGCAGGCCAGATTGTCGACGTTACCGGTACCTCCAAAGGTAAAGGTTTCCAAGGTGGCGTAAAGCGCTGGAATTTCAGCATGCAAGACGCTACTCACGGTAACTCTCTATCTCACCGTGCTCCCGGTTCGATCGGACAATGTCAGACCCCGGGCCGCGTCTTCAAGGGCAAAAAAATGGCTGGCCAGATGGGTAATGAGCAGGTAACTGTTCAGAACCTAGAAGTGGTTAGAGTTGATGCCGAACGCAATCTGTTGTTGGTCAAAGGTGCCATCCCCGGAGCTCCGGGTGGTGACGTCATTGTGCGTCCAGCAGTTAAAGCGCGCACCAACGCATAGTTGTCCGAGGGGAAACGACCATGGAATTAAATATTGTAACTCCCGGCGGCTCCAACGGTACCTTGAAAGTATCTGAGGTAGCCTTCGGTAAAGAATTTAATCAGGACCTGGTTCACCAAGCGGTTGTCGCCTACATGGCTGGCGCCCGTCAAGGTACCAAGGCCCAGAAGACTCGCTCTGAAGTTGCCGGTGGTGGTAAAAAACCTTGGCGCCAAAAAGGTACTGGCCGCGCTCGTGCTGGTACCATCCGCAGCCCAATCTGGCGCAGCGGTGGCGTAACGTTTGCCGCTAAGCCACGCAGCTTTGAGCAAAAGCTAAACAAGAAAATGTACCGCGCTGCACTGCGTTGCATTTTGTCTGAGCTAAACCGTCAGGATCGTCTGGTGGTGGTTGAGGACTTCGATCTTGAGGCGCCAAAAACCAAAGCTCTGGTGCAAAAGTTAGGTCAATACGGCCTGTCTGAAGCGCTGGTAGTCACTGAGAATGTTAGTGAAGGCTTGTACTTGGCTTCGCGCAACCTGCATAAGGTTGATGTTTGCGACGTTGCCGCAGTTGATCCGGTTAGCCTGATTCGCTTCGACAAAGTAGTTGTGACCGTGCCTGCGATGAAGAAATTCGAGGAGATCCTGGGATGAATCAAGAGCGCATTTATAAGGTCTTGTTAGGCCCTGTGGTTTCTGAGAAAGCTGCAGCTGCTGGCGAAACTGGCAATCAGGTGGTTTTTAAAGTCGCCTCGGATGCTACCAAGCTAGAAGTGAAGGCCGCTGTTCAAGCGCTGTTCGATACTAAAGTCGAGCAAGTTCGCATTTTGAACGTTAAAGGTAAAACCAAGCGTACACGCTACGGTCTCGGCAAGCGCAGTGACTGGAAAAAAGCATACGTACGCCTTGAGCAAGGTCAGGACATCGACTTTGCGGTAGCTGAGTAAGGGGACTGTTGCAATGGCTATTGTAAAACGTAAACCAACCTCGCCCGGTCGCCGCTTTGTAGTAAGCGTTGTCAGCCCGGACTTGCACAAAGGTGCGCCTTACGCGCCCCTGTTGGAAAAGAAATCCAAATCCGGTGGTCGTAATAATGCCGGTCGGATTACCAACCGCCACGTTGGTGGTGGTCACAAGCAACACTATCGTCTGGTTGATTTCCGTCGTAACAAAGACGGTATTCCGGCGACTGTTGAGCGCATTGAGTACGATCCGAACCGTACTGCACATATTGCGCTGGTTTGTTATGCCGATGGTGAGCGTCGCTACATTATTGCTCCTAAAGGCCTGACTGCTGGTGACAAAATTGAGTCTGGCGACGCTGCGTCAATCAAAGTGGGTAACACTTTGCCGCTGCGCAACGTTCCAGTCGGTAGTGTGGTTCACTGTGTAGAGCTTAAGCCTGGCAAGGGTGCGCAAATTGCACGCTCTGCTGGTACCTCTGCCAACTTGGTTGCCCGTGATGGTGTATATGCCACTTTGCGTTTGCGTAGCGGTGAGACCCGTCGCGTACTGAGCGAGTGTCGTGCCACATTGGGTGAAGTATCAAACAGTGAGCACAGCTTGCGCTCATTGGGTAAGGCTGGCGCTACACGCTGGCGCGGTGTTCGCCCGACCGTTCGTGGTGTTGCCATGAACCCGGTAGATCACCCGCACGGTGGTGGTGAAGGCCGTACTTCTGGTGGCCGTCATCCGGTTTCACCTTGGGGTACTCCGGCTAAGGGTTATAAAACGCGCAAGAACAAGCGTACCGACAAGATGATTGTTCGTCGTCGCGATAAGCGCTAATTGACGACCTAACAACCAAAAGAGGAAGCAACAGTGCCACGTTCACTGAAGAAAGGTCCTTTTATCGATCTTCACCTGATTAAGAAGATCGAAGCAGCGATCGAAAAAAATGATCGTCGCCCGATCAAAACCTGGTCTCGCCGCTCCATGATTCTTCCGGAGATGGTTGGCTTGACTCTGGCGGTACACAACGGGCGTCAACATGTGCCAGTCCTGATCAACGAAGAGATGGTTGGGCACAAATTGGGCGAGTTTGCAGCAAGCCGCACTTATCGCGGTCACGTTGCAGACAAGAAAGCTAAAAAGCGCTAAGCGCTAAGTGCCTAACGAGGTAATACGATGGAAGTAGCAGCAAAGTTACGCGGTGCTCGTCTGTCGGCGCAGAAAGCGCGTTTGGTTGCAGATCAAATTCGTGGAAAAGGCGTTGAAGATGCTCTTGATATTTTGGGCTTTAGTCCAAAAAAGGGCGCTGCGATAGTTAAGAAAGTGCTTGAATCTGCTATTGCTAATGCAGAGCACAATGAAGGCGCTGATGTTGATGAGTTGAAAGTATCTACAGTTTTTGTAGATGAGGGTATGAGCATGAAACGCATCATGCCTCGTGCTAAAGGTCGTGCTGATCGCATTATCAAGCGCACTTGTCATATCACCGTAAAAGTAGCCGACCAGTAAGAGAGCAGGCGTTATGGGACAGAAAGTACATCCGACAGGTATTCGTCTGGGTATCGTCAAAAGCCATACCTCTACTTGGTATGCCGGCAATGACGAATACGCAGATAAACTCAACACCGATCTGAAAGTGCGTGAGTACATTCAAGATAAGCTGGCCAGTGCATCGGTTAGCCGCGTTGATATCGAACGCCCAGCTAACACTGCGCGTATCACTATTCACACGGCTCGTCCGGGTATTGTGATCGGTAAGAAAGGTGAAGATGTTGATAAGCTGCGTGCTGAAGTCAGCAAGCTAATGGGCGTACCTGTCCATATCAATATTGAAGAGATTCGCAAGCCTGATCTGGATGCGGCTCTGGTAGCCCAGGGTGTTGCCTCTCAGCTCGAACGCCGCGTTATGTTTCGCCGTGCTATGAAGCGCGCCGTACAAAACGCCATGCGTCAGGGTGCCGAGGGTATCAAGATTCAGGTAGGTGGCCGTCTTGGAGGTGCTGAGATTGCACGCTCTGAATGGTACCGCGAAGGTCGAGTGCCGTTGCACACATTGCGTGCCGACATCGACTACAACACCGCAGAGGCGTCAACAACCTACGGGATTATTGGCGTTAAAGTTTGGATTTTCAAAGGCGAAGTTATCGGTGATGTTCAACCGGAAACGACACCTAAGAAAAAAGGCTCAAAGTCTAAGTAAGGGGTACGCAAGATGCTGCAACCGAAGCGTACGAAGTTTCGCAAGCAACAGAAAGGCCGCAACCGCGGTTTAGCCCATCGCGGCTCCAAGGTTAGCTTTGGCGACTTTGGATTAAAAGCCACAGGGCGCGGTCGCATTACTGCACGTCAAATTGAGGCGGCCCGTCGTGCAATGACTCGCCACATTAAGCGTGGCGGTAAAATTTGGATCCGAGTTTTCCCGGACAAGCCAATTACCGAAAAACCTCTGGAAGTTCGTCAGGGTAAAGGTAAGGGTAACGTGGAATACTGGGTGGCACAGATTTGCCCAGGCAAAGTCCTGTATGAAATGGACGGTGTTAGTGAGGAGTTGGCCCGTGAAGCCTTCGCCTTGGCCGCGGCAAAGTTGCCTATTAATACAACATTCGTTAAACGTTCGGTGATGTGATGAAAGCTTCAGAACTCCGGGAAAAGTCCGTTGAAGAGCTGAACAACGAGTTGCTTGCACAGCTGAAAGAGCAATTCAAGCTGCGTATGCAAGCATCGACTGGTCAATTGAATCAGACGCACTTGTTGTCGCAGGCTCGTAAAGATATTGCTCGCATCAAGACGGCGCTTAGACAAAAGGCAGGTAACTAACGATGACTCAGGCAGATAAACTGGCTCGTACGCTGACCGGCAAAGTTGTCAGCGACAAGATGGATAAAACCATTACTGTGCTGATCGAGCGTCGTGTTAAGCACGAGCTTTACGGCAAGTATGTGAGTAAGTCATCTAAGCTTAAAGCGCATGACGAAAACAATGAGTCCAAGATGGGCGACACCGTGACTATCGCAGAGTCGCGCCCGCTGTCTAAAAGCAAGTCTTGGGCTTTGGTAAAAATCGAAGAGCGCGCTACTGAAATCTAACGATTTCTAGCGACCTAAATAGTTTCGGAGACGGACGATGATTCAAACAGAATCCTACTTAGATGTAGCTGACAATAGCGGCGCACGCCGTGTCATGTGCATCAAGGTGCTTGGCGGCTCTCACCGTCGTTACGCAGCCGTGGGTGACATCATCAAAGTTACCGTAAAGGAAGCAATTCCTCGCGGTAAAGTGAAGAAAGGCCAGGTGATGAAGGCGGTAGTAGTACGCACCAAGAAAGGTGTGCGTCGTCAGGACGGTTCATTGATCAAGTTCGACGATAACGCTGCTGTGCTACTGAACGCCCAAGATGCTCCAGTTGGTACACGTATTTTCGGACCCGTGACTCGTGAGTTGCGTGGCGAGAAATTTATGAAAATCATTTCTCTGGCACCTGAAGTACTTTAAGTACTTCAGCAGAGTCGGAGAGTCGAGGGCAGACAAATGCGCAAGATTAAAAGTGATGACGAAGTAATTGTTATCGCCGGTCGCGACAAAGGTAAGCGTGGCAAGGTTGTTCGCGTTTTACCGAATGACAAGGTGATCGTCGCTGGCATCAATACCGTCAAAAAACACCAGAAGCCTAATCCGCAAATGGGCGTTCCTGGTGGGATTGTTGAGAAAGAAGCCGCTATTAATGTTTCCAATGTTGCGATCTATAACGCAGCCACTGGAAAAGCTGATCGCATTGGCTTCAAGGTTGAAGGCGACAAGAAAGTGCGCGTCTTCAAATCCACTGGCGAAGCCGTAGGGGCGTAAGTGACATGGCTAGGCTTAAAGAGATATACAGCAAAGAGCTCGCTCCCAAACTGAAAGAAGAGTTGGGGCTGGCTAATGTAATGGAAGTGCCACGCATCACCAAAATCACCATTAACATGGGTGTTGGTGAAGCTACGGGCGATAAAAAGGTTCTTGAGAACGCCGTTGTCGATCTGGAAAAGATCGCAGGTCAAAAAGTTGTGGTAACTAAAGCGCGCAAGTCTATTGCCGGCTTTAAAATCCGTGACGGCTGGCCGATCGGTTGTAAGGTAACCTTGCGTCAAGATCGCATGTACGAATTCCTGGATCGTTTGATTGCTATCTCGATTCCACGTATTCGCGATTTTCGCGGTATCAGCCCTAAGCAGTTTGACGGTCGTGGTAACTTCTCTATGGGTGTGACTGAGCAAATCATCTTCCCGGAGATCGACTACGATAAAGTCGATAAGCTGCGCGGTTTGGATATTTGTATCACCACATCAGCACGTAACGACGATGAAGGTCGCGCTTTGTTAAAAGCGTTTAACTTCCCGTTCAAAGGCTAAGGGTAGAGACATGGCTAAAAAATCAATGATTGCGCGCGAAGCAAAACGTGCTCGTCTGGTCGAGAAGTACAGCGCACAACGTGCTGAGCTGAAGGCGATTATTTCCAGCCCTGCTTCATCTGAAGAGCAAGTGTGGGAAGCGGAAGCTAAACTGCAGAAACTGCCACGTGATAGCAGTCCAGCTCGCCAGCGTAACCGCTGTCGTGTAACTGGTCGCCCACACGGCGTTTATCGTAAGTTTGGTCTTTGCCGTCATAAGTTGCGCGAAGCAGCTATGCGCGGTGATGTCCCGGGTCTGGTTAAGTCGAGCTGGTAAGCTCAGGCCCATATATAGGAGCAGATTCAGATGAGTATGCAAGATCCGTTAGCAGATATGCTGACCCGCATTCGTAATGCGCTGCAAGTTGGTAAGACTGACGTTACCATGCCATCTTCCAAGCTTAAGGTAAGTGTTGCCAAAGTGTTGGAAGACGAAGGTTACGTTACTGGTCACACCGTTAGCGAAGGCCCAAAAGCCGACCTGACGATTGACCTGAAGTATTTTGAAGGCAAGCCGGTTATCGCTGAACTTGTTCGCGTTAGTCGTCCAGGCTTGCGCAATTACGCTGGTAAAACTGAGCTGCCGAGTGTTCGTAACGGCTTAGGTGTTGCCATCGTTTCGACAAGTAAAGGTGTTATGACTGATCGTGCTGCCCGCGCCGCTGGCGTTGGTGGCGAAGTCCTCTGCACAGTATTCTAACGGGAAGAATCATGTCACGAGTTGCAAACAGTCCGGTTGAAGTGCCTGCTGCAGTTAATGTCACCCTGAACGGGCAAGACCTTAGCTTAAAAGGCAGCAAAGGCACGTTGGCGCTGACAATTCACGAGCAAGTTGAAGTGAAACAGGACGAAAACGTTCTGCGCTTCGTCGCCCGTGACGGTGCCAAGCAGTCCATCGCATTGGCGGGCACTATGCGTGCCTTAGTCGGTAACATGATGCACGGCGTAACTGAAGGCTTCGAGAAGAAGCTGCAGTTAGTCGGTGTTGGTTATCGTGCCAAAGCTGAAGGCAAAACTGTAAACCTGTCTTTGGGTTTCTCTAACCCTGTTAACTTCACCCTTCCAGAGGGTGTAACAGTGGAAACTCCAAGCCAGACCGATATCGTACTTAAGAGCGCTGATAAGCAGCTGCTCGGTCAGGTCGCTGCCGAAATGCGCAGCCTGCGTCCACCAGAGCCTTATAAAGGTAAAGGTGTACGTTTTGCCGACGAGCAAGTACGTCGTAAAGAAGCTAAGAAGAAGTAAGGGCTAGGTTATGAGCGATAAGAAGCAATCTCGTCTTCGCCGTGCGCGCCGTGCCCGTGCCAAGATTCGTGAGTTGGGTGCTAACCGTTTAAGCGTGTATCGCACCCCACGTCACATATATGCGCAGATCATCGCGCAAGATGGCGCGAGTGTTCTGGCAAGTGCGTCTACACTGGACAAGTCACTGCGTAGCGGTAAAACCGGTAACGCAGAAGCCGCTAAGGCCGTTGGTGAGTTGATCGCCGAGCGGGCTAAAGCCGCTGGTATCAGCCAAGTGGCCTTTGATCGTAGCGGTTTCAAATATCACGGTCGCGTAAAGGCATTAGCCGATGCCGCGCGTGAAGCTGGTTTGGAATTCTAAGGGTAAAGACATGGCTTTTACTAAGAAAGATGACAGCAACAACGAAGGCTTCCAGGAAAAACTGGTTCAGGTCAATCGTGTTGCCAAAACTGTTAAAGGTGGCCGTATCTTTGCCTTCACCGCGCTGACTGTTGTTGGTGATGGTAACGGTAAGGTCGGCTTTGGTCGCGGTAAAGCGCGCGAAGTGCCAGTAGCTATTCAAAAAGCTATGGAAGCGGCTCGTCGTAATATGATCTCTGTAGATCTAAACGGTGATACACTGCAGTACGCCACAAAAGGTCGCCACGGCGCCTCTAAGGTTTACATGCAGCCAGCTTCTCAAGGTACCGGTGTTATTGCCGGTGGTGCGATGCGTTCAGTACTTGAAATTGCCGGTGTACAGAACGTTCTGGCTAAGTGCTACGGTTCTACCAATCCTGTAAACGTGGTTCGCGCTACGTTCCAGGCGCTCAAGTCAATGGCCTCTCCGGAGTCTGTGGCTGCCAAGCGCGGTAAGAGCGTAGAAGATATTCTGAACTAATTGGCATTGTCCGATTACTAGACAGCGGTATACGAGCATGGCTAAGAAAATGATTAAAGTGACTCAGTTAAAGAGTTCCGCAGGCCGACTGAAGAATCATCGGGCTTGTGTTACTGGTTTAGGACTGCGTCGCATCGGTCACACTGTAGAGGTTGAAGATACGCCATCTACACGTGGCATGATTAACACTGTGAACTATCTGATTAAGGTAGAGGGAGAATAACATGCGTCTTAATACGCTGAGTCCCGCACCTGGTAGCACCCATAGCAAGAAGCGTGTTGGCCGTGGTATCGGTAGTGGTCTGGGTAAGACCGCAGGCCGAGGCCACAAAGGTCTTAAATCACGCTCTGGTGGCAGTGTTGCTCCGGGCTTTGAAGGCGGTCAAATGCCTTTGCAAAAACGCTTGCCGAAATACGGCTTTAGCTCTCGCATCGGTCGCGTTACTGCGGAAGTGCGTTTGAATGAGCTGAACCTGATTGAAGGCGAAGTAGTGGATCTGGAAACTTTGAAGCAGGCCGACGTGATCGGTTCGCACATCAAGCGTGCCAAGATCTTTGCTTCAGGCGAAGTGAAAAAAGCCGTTACGGTTAAGGGTATTGCTGTAACAAAAGGCGCCAAAGCTGCCATTGAAGCAGCCGGCGGTAAAGTCGAAGAGTAAGAGGTGCCAATGGCAACTCCCGGTAATCAGCCGCTAGCAAATCAAAAAGGATTGGGCGAGCTTTGGGCTCGCCTTCGTTTTCTGTTTTTGGCAATCGTGGTTTACCGTATCGGTACCCACATCCCTGTTCCGGGTCTCGACCCAGAGCGAATTGCCGATCTGTTTAATCAGAATCAGGGAACGGTGCTTGGCATGTTTAATATGTTCTCGGGCGGTGCTCTTGAGCGTATGAGTATTCTTGCACTGGGTATCTTTCCTTACATTTCAGCGTCGATCATCATGCAGTTGATGACCGCGGTGACTCCTTCGCTGGAGCAGCTGAAAAAAGAAGGTGATGCCGGGCGTCGTAAGATTAATCAGTACACTCGTTACCTAACCGTGGTTCTTGCCGCTGTTCAGGCAATGGCAATGGCGGTGAGCTTTTCTGGTTTTGCCTACGGTGGTGAGCCGAGCTTTGCGTTTTACTTTATTGCAGTAACCTCACTGGTTACCGGCGCCGTCTTTATGATGTGGCTGGGTGAGCAGGTGACCGAGCGCGGTATTGGTAATGGTATTTCCATGCTGATCTTCGCCGGTATCGTTGCGGGCTTCCCGTCGGCGATTGGCTCTGCCTTTGAAAGTGCGCGCCAAGGTGACTTGCACATATTGATGTTGCTGATTATTGCGGTAGTTGCGATGGCGGTGATTTGGGCGATTGTCCGGATCGAGCGCGGTCAGCGTCGTATCACAGTGAACTATGCTAAGCGTCAGCAAGGTCGTCAGGCCTACGCGGCTCAGACAAGTCACTTACCGCTCAAGATCAATATGGCGGGTGTTATTCCGGCTATTTTTGCCAGCTCGATTTTGTTGTTCCCAGCGTCTATTGCGCAGTGGTTCGGCGAGGGCGGCGAAGGGGTTGTGAGTAACTTCTTGCAAGACTTTGCCTTGGCGATTGGCCCAGGCCAGCCTTTGAATATTATTTTGTTCACCGGCTTGATTGCGTTCTTCTGTTTCTTTTACACGGCGTTGATGTTTAACCCAAAAGAAGTGGCGGACAACCTGAAAAAATCAGGTGCGTATATTCCGGGGATTCGTCCCGGCGAGCAATCGGCCAAGTATATCGATAGTGTTCTAACGCGGTTAACCGTGGTGGGCGCCATCTATATGTCGGTAGTGTGTTTGATGCCTCAGTTCTTGGTAGTGGCCTTTAATGTGCCTTTCTACCTCGGCGGCACTTCGCTACTCATTGTAGTAGTGGTAGTGATGGACTTTATGTCCCAGGTTCAGTCTCACTTGATGTCCCATCAGTATGAATCACTGATGAAGAAATCAAACTTAAAGGGATACGGCAGCGGCAACGCTCGCTAATCCCGGTTTTAAGGGTAGGATCATGAAAGTTCGTGCTTCTGTTAAAAAGATTTGCCGCAACTGCAAAATGGTACGTCGTAACGGTGTTTTGCGAGTAATTTGCAACGCCGAGCCACGCCACAAGCAGCGTCAAGGCTAAGCAAGACAATCCGGCAGCCTCTGGTTGCCGATTGGCCAGAAAAGGTGGCATACTATGCCGCCTTTTCTGTCAGCTGAATAAACTAACGAGTACTATCGGCTGGCTTGCACAATAGGGGGCGTTGACTGTCGTCTGGTGAGAAATCGCCAGGCTATTGCTTTTTTGTGTTTTTGCCGCTATCCTTGCGCGCCTTTTTACCATGGTGCGTCGGGGTGGTGTGAATTCACGTCAACGCTGCAATTTTAGAGTTACTGGAGTAATTTGAATGGCCCGTATTGCTGGTGTAAACATACCAGACCATAAACACGCGGTTATATCCCTGACTTATATCTATGGGGTAGGCCGGACCACTGCCAAGCAGATCTGTGCTGCTACAGGCATTGCGGAAGATACCAAAATTGGCTCGCTGAGCGAAGAACAGGTAGATCAGATCCGTAATGAGTTGGGCAAGTTCACCGTAGAAGGTGACCTGCGTCGTGTTGTGTCTATGAACATTAAACGTCTGATGGATTTGGGATGCTACCGTGGCTTGCGCCACCGTCGTAGTCTGCCGCTCCGTGGTCAGCGTACTAAGACTAACGCACGTACCCGCAAAGGTCCGCGTAAGCCAATTAAGCGTTAATTCGCTGGTTTTCGCTCACATTCAAGTACGGTAACAACAGTTAGGAAGAGAATTGCTATGGCCAAGCCAGGTAATAAAGCTACGACCAAAAAGAAGGTCAAAAAGCAGGTTGCGGATGGTGTTGCACACATCCACGCCTCTTTTAATAACACGATCGTTACGATCACCGACCGCCAGGGTAATACCCTGACTTGGGCAACTTCAGGTGGCTCAGGTTTCCGCGGTTCACGTAAAAGCACCCCGTTCGCCGCTCAGGTAGCAGCAGAGCGCGCTGGTGAAGCCGCCAAAGAGTACGGCTTGAAGAACCTTGACGTGGAAGTAAAAGGCCCAGGGCCCGGCCGCGAGTCTGCCGTGCGCGCCCTGAATAACGTTGGTTATAAAATTACCAACATCACAGACGTGACGCCGATACCACACAATGGCTGTCGTCCGCCGAAAAAACGTCGAGTGTAAGGGGGCAAACTAATGGCACGTTATATTGGACCAACTTGTAAACTGTCCCGTCGCGAAGGTACTGACCTCTTTCTGAAGAGTGGTGCACGCGCGCTGGATTCAAAGTGTAAACTGGAAACCGCTCCTGGCCAGCATGGTCAGCGTCGCGGACGCCTGTCTGATTACGGCATCCAGTTGCGCGAGAAACAAAAAGTACGTCGCACCTATGGCGTTCTGGAAAAGCAGTTCCGTGGCTACTACAAAGAAGCCGCTCGTCGCAAAGGCGCGACTGGTGAGAACCTGCTGAAATTGCTGGAATGTCGCTTGGATAACGTGGTTTACCGCATGGGCTTTGGCGCAACTCGCGCAGAAGCGCGTCAGCTGGTATCTCACAAAGGCATTACCGTTAACGGCCAAACCGTTAACATCGCTTCTTTTCAGGTAGCGGAAGGTGATGTCGTTGCGGTTCGCGAAAAGGCTAAAAACCAGCTGCGCATCCAGAACGCTTTGACCTTGTCGGGTCAGCGCGCTGATGTTGAGTGGGTTGAAGTTAACGCTGACAAGAAGGAAGGCACCTATAAGCGCGTTCCTGATCGCAGCGACTTGCCGGCTGAGATCAACGAAAACCTTATCGTAGAGCTTTACTCCAAGTAAGGGATTAACCGTTAACAGGTGTGGCTATGCAGACTGCAGTAAACGAATTTTTGACTCCGCGTCATATCGACGTTACCGAAAACAGCCCAACTCACGCTCGAGTTGTGCTGGAACCGCTGGAGCGTGGTTTTGGACATACTTTGGGCAATGCGTTGCGTCGTATTTTGCTTTCATCAATGGCCGGCTGTGCCGTTACTGAAGTAGAAATCGATGGTGTGTTGCACGAGTATAGCGATATCGAAGGGGTCCGAGAGGACGTCATCGAGATCCTGCTGAACCTCAAAGGCGTTGCCGTGGTAATGCACGGTAAAGATCAAGCCGTACTGACGCTGACCAAAAAAGGTCCGGGTGTTGTGACTGCGGGTGATATTCAGGTAGACCACGACATCGAGGTGAAAAACCCCGAACACGTGATTGCCAATATCACTGGCGACACTACTTTGACCATGCGTTTGACGGTTGCCCGCGGCCGCGGTTATCAGCCTGCTGATGCTCGTCGCCAAGAAGAAGACGAAAGTCGTGCTATTGGCCGTCTCCAGTTGGATGCGTCTTATAGCCCCGTTCGTCGTGTTGCTTACAGCGTTGAAAGCGCTCGGGTTGAGCAGCGCACCGACCTGGATAAACTGATTTTGGATCTGGAAACCAACGGTACCATTGATCCTGAAGAAGCTATCCGTCGTGCCGCTACCATCCTGCAGCAGCAGTTGGCGGTGTTTGTTGATCTGGAAGGCGAAAAACTGTCACAACCGGAAGAAAAAGAAGAGGCGATTGACCCTGTTCTGTTGCGTCCGGTAGATGATTTAGAGCTGACCGTACGTTCGGCAAACTGCCTGAAAGCGGAAAATATCTACTACATCGGCGATCTGATTCAGCGCACTGAAGTTGAGCTGTTGAAGACCCCGAACCTGGGTAAAAAGTCTCTGACCGAGATTAAAGATGTATTGGCCTCTCGTGGCCTCTCACTCGGTATGCGTTTGGAAAACTGGCCTCCGGCTAGCCTGCGCAACGAAGACTGATTAATAGACTGTCCCGCGCCTAGCGCGGGCTAACGCGATTGCTGTGAAGCAATCATAAGTGAAGGATTTAGCGTCATGCGTCATCGTCAAAGTGGCCGTCAACTGAATCGTAACAGTTCACATCGCAAAGCTATGTTTCGCAATATGACCGCGTCACTGGTTGAGCACGAACTGATTAAGACTACCTTGCCTAAGGCCAAAGAGCTGCGTCGTTTTGCCGAGCCTTTGATCACCTTGGCTAAGAAAGACAGCGTTGCAAATCGCCGTTTGGCATTTGCCCGTCTGCGCGACCCTAAAGCTGTTGGTAAGCTGTTTGCCGAGTTGGGTCCACGTTTTGAGAGTCGTCCAGGTGGTTACCTGCGCATTCTTAAGTGTGGCCTGCGTACCGGTGACAAAGCAACCATGGCTTATGTTGAGCTGATGGACCGCCCTGTTACAGGTGCAGTTGAAGAAGCGGCTGAAGCCGAGTAACTACTACTCGCTTTATCGTGGATTACGCAAAAAAGTCGGCTTGCCGACTTTTTTGCGTTTTTGTGTCTGGGACTTCTGCACGGCTTAAGGTTATAAGTCTCGATCGTGGGCAGTATTAAGCTCTAGCAGCGGCCCAGTCGGTACAATCGCGGTGGGGTTGATCATTGTGTGGCTGCGATAGTAGTGACCTTTGATGTGGTTAAAATTCACCGTCTCGGCAACGCCGGGCCACTGATATAGCTCGCGAGTAAAGCCCCATAGGTTGGGGTAGTCAACAATGCGTTTGTGGTTGCACTTGAAGTGACCGTGGTAAACCGCATCAAACCGTATTAGCGTGGTAAACAAACGCCAGTCTGCCTCGGTGATTTTACTGCCGGTTAAGTAGCGCTGCTTGCCCAAACGTCGCTCCAGCTCGTCAAGCGTAGCAAATAGTTCTGTTACGGCTTCCTCATAGGCAGCTTGCTCGGTCGCAAAGCCCGCCTTATAGACCCCGTTATTGACCTTGTGGTACACCTGCGTATTAATCTCGTCGATACGATCGCGCAAAGCGTCGGGGTAAAAGTCGCCTTCGCGGGCACCAAGTTGATCAAAGGCGGTGCTTAAAATACGGATGATATCGGCAGACTCGTTGTTAACAATGCACTCGCGCTGTTTATCCCACAATACGGGGACTGTTACCCGGCCGCTATAATCGGGCTTGTCGCGGGTGTAGAGTTCGTGCAAAAAGCCCGATTGGTAAAGTCTATCGCCGGTAACGTCATCGCCCGGGGCAAACGTCCAGCCGTGCTCGCGCATCAAGGGGTTGACCACCGATACCTCGATCATGTCCTCCAGGCCTTTGAGGGTGCGTACAACTAGGGTGCGATGGGCCCAGGGGCAGGCCAGAGAGACATAAAGGTGATAGCGGCCAGCCTCGGCTTTAAAGCCGCCTTCACCGCTAGGCCCGGCGCTGCCGTCGGCTGTAATCCAGTGCCGATACTGAGACTCGCTGCGAACAAACTTACCTCCGGATGCTTTTGTGTCGTACCATTTGTCGTGCCATTGCCCGTCGACTAATAAACCCATAGTGTTTCCTATAGCCTCTTTTGGTTTCGCCTGTTTAGGTATATCTGCTGGTTAAGAATAGCGCTTGAGCTTTTAGAAATACACCGGGCGCGGCAGGCGGGAATGATTGAATAAATCGATGAGAGGACTGAGGTATAAAAAAAGCGACCTCATTACTGAGGTCGCTTTTGGCATGATCCAGATGCGCTCGCTTGAGCGCGGTTACACAAAATGCTTACAGTGCATTAATAATCTGGTTCAAGGTGCTGCTGGCGCGCATAGCGGCGGCAACTTTGGTGTCGTCCGTTTGGTAGTAACCACCGATGTCGACCGGGCTGCCCTGAGCATCGTTTAACTCGCCGATAATGGCTTGCTCATTGGCGGCCATCTCATTGGCAACTTTGCTGAAGCGCGCTTGTAAATCGCTGTCGTCGCTTTGTGCTGCCAAAGCTTCTGCCCAGTACAGTGCCAAATAGAAATGACTGCCGCGGTTGTCGATTTCACCTACCTTGCGCGAAGGTGACTTATTAGTGTCTAAGAACTTGCCGGTGGCTTTATCCAGAGCATCGCCCAAAATTTTAGCTTTGGGGTTGTTGTTCACTTGACCAAAGTGCTCAAGAGAGGCCGCCAGAGCCAAAAACTCACCCAGCGAATCCCAGCGCAAGTGACCCTCTTCGGTAAATTGGTCGACGTGTTTGGGGGCTGAGCCGCCAGCGCCAGTCTCAAACAAGCCGCCGCCGTTCATCAGGGGCACAATAGACAGCATCTTGGCGCTGGTGCCCAGCTCTAAGATGGGGAACAAATCGGTCAGGTAATCACGCAACACGTTGCCGGTGACGGAGATAGTGTCTTCGCCGTCTTTAGCTCGTTGCAAAGTAACGCGCGTTGCCTCTACCGGAGCCAGGATGCGGATATCTAAGCCGTCGGTGTCGTGCTCGGGCAAGTAGGCGTTAACCTTTTTGATTAGTTCGGCGTCATGAGCGCGTTTTTCGTCTAACCAGAAGATCGCCGGGCTGCCAGTGGCGCGGGCGCGATTAACCGCTAGCTTAACCCAATCTTTAATCGGCGCGTCTTTTACCTGGCAGGCGCGGAACAAGTCACCCGGCTCTACTGGCTGCTCGAGTAAGGTGTTGCCGTCGGCATCAATAATGCGCACGGTGCCTTTGTCAGCCATTTCAAAGGTTTTATCGTGCGAGCCGTACTCTTCGGCCTTTTGTGCCATTAGACCAACGTTAGGCACGCTGCCCATGGTGGTTGGGTCGAAGGCGCCGTGCTCTTTGCAGAACTCAATTGTTTCGGCGTAGACGCCGGCATAGCAGCGATCGGGAATGGTGTATTTAGTGTCTTGCAGGTCGCCTGCCGGTCCCCACATCTTGCCAGACGAGCGAATCGCGGCGGGCATAGAGGCGTCGATGATCACATCGTTAGGCACGTGCAGGTTGGTGATGCCTTTGTCCGAGTTCACCATAGCCATCTCGGGGCCAGCGGCGTAAGCGGCCTTGATGTCAGCTTCAATCGCTTCGCGCTTATCGGCGGGCAATTTTTGAATGTTGGTGAATACATCGGCAAAGCCATAAGTGGGGTCCACACCCAGCTCTTTAAACTCGGCGCTGTATTTTTCAAACAGATCTTTGAAAAATACGGTAACAGCGTGGCCGAAGATGATCGGGTCAGACACCTTCATCATGGTGGCTTTCATGTGCAGAGAGAAGAGCACGTCTTTTTCTTTGGCGTCGCTAATGGCTTCGGCCAAAAAGGCGCGCAGTGATTTGGCGCTCATAACGGCCGCGTCGACGATTTCACCGGCTTGCAGGGCTAGGCCTTCTTTCAGTACCTGTTTGCCGCCATCGGCTTTTTCAAACTCGATTTTGGCGGTAGTGGCGGCCGGTAGGGTGACGGATTTTTCGCTACCAAAAAAGTCACCTTCGCTCATGTGTGCTACATGAGATTTGGAATCTTTAGACCAAGCGCCCATCGAGTGCGGGTTTTTGCGGGCGTAGGCTTTTACCGAAGCCGGGGCGCGACGGTCAGAGTTGCCCTCGCGCAGAACGGGGTTTACCGCGCTGCCTTTGATTTTGTCGTAGCGGCTCGCGATGTCTTTTTCTTCATCGGTGCTCGGCTCGGCGGGGTAGTTGGGCAGGGCGTAGCCTTTATCTTGCAACTCTTTAATGGCTTCTTTTAATTGCGGGATCGAGGCGCTGATATTAGGCAGCTTGATGATGTTGGCCTCGGGGTTTTTGGCCAGCTCGCCCAGCTCGGCGAGTGCATCGCCCTGGCGCTGCTCTTCTTTCAGGTAGTCCGGAAAGGCGGCGATGATGCGGCCGGCTAGGGAGATGTCTTTTAGCTCTACACCTACGCCGGAAACTTGCGTAAAGGCCTCAATAATAGGCAGTAACGATTGGGTGGCAAGCGCCGGGGCTTCGTCGGTCTTGGTGTAGATAATTGTCGAGTCTGATGTAGCCATTCTTTTACCTATGGTTTTAAGAGGGTATCTTCAGAGGCCGGGCGGGTGCTGCTTGCAAGCGGGGGCGGCTGAAAGGTCAGCCAGGTACGGATAAGTGCCTTCCCGTGCAAGTGCCACCAACCCTTTATCGACAGCTTTTGGCCGCCAATCAATTCGGCACACAAGCCTCTGCATTGGAGGAGGCGGCATTATACCAGCTCGTGTACATCTGGAGTAGATGCGCACGAGCGCTAAACGGTAAGGTCGCTGCGGCCCCTGTGACTAGCTGTTGCGAGCTTTGGCCCGCTCGCGAGAAATCTTAAGCATTGGCGCCAAAAACTGCCCGGTGTAGGACTTTTTCACTTTGGTGATGTCTTCGGGCGTGCCGCTGGCGATGATTTGACCGCCGCCGCTGCCGCCTTCGGGGCCCAAATCAATTACCCAGTCGGCGGTTTTTACCACATCCAGGTTGTGCTCAATCACCACCACGGTGTTGCCGTGATCGCGCAGCCGCTGCAGCACTGTGAGCAGTTGTTGGATGTCGTAAAAGTGCAGGCCGGTGGTGGGCTCATCCAGAATGTACAGCGTCTGGCCGGTATCGCGTTTGGACAGCTCCTTGGCCAGCTTAACCCGCTGCGCTTCACCGCCGGATAACGTAGTGGCGGCTTGCCCGAGGCGGATGTACGAGAGGCCCACATCCATCAGGGTTTGTAGTTTTTTGGCAATGGCAGGGATGGCGTCAAAGAATTCACGGGCGTCCTCGACGGTTAGCTCCAGTACCTCATGGATATTTTTGCCTTTGTATTTCACCTCTAGGGTTTCGCGGTTGTAGCGCTTGCCCTTGCAGATGTCGCAGGGCACGAATACGTCCGGCAAAAAGTGCATCTCGACTTTGGTGACGCCGTCGCCTTGGCAGGCCTCGCAGCGGCCACCTTTGACGTTAAAGCTAAAGCGCCCGGCTTTGTAGCCACGCGAGCGGGCCTCGGGGGTACCGGCAAACAGCTCGCGCGCCGGCGTAAAAATACCGGTGTAGGTGGCCGGGTTAGAGCGCGGTGTGCGGCCGATGGGACTCTGATCGATATCGACGCACTTATCGAACAAACTCATGCCCTCGATGCTATCGTAAGGGGCTGGTTTGAGCGTGGTGGCCCCGTTTAGCTCCGTCGCCGCTATCGGGTGCAACGTGGCGTTAATTAACGTGGATTTGCCCGACCCGGATACTCCCGTGACGCAGGTCATCAAACCCACCGGCAGTTCGAGGTTAACGTTTTGCAGGTTGTTGCCGCGGGCGCCACAAAGTTTGAGCATCTTATTGCGGTCGACCGGTGTGCGCTTGGCCGGTATGGCGATTTCTTTACTGCCGCTTAAGTATTGTCCCGTAAGAGATTTTTCACTCGCGATAATATCGTCGACCGTCCCCTGCGCAATTACCTCACCGCCATGGACCCCGGCGCCGGGGCCAATGTCGATCACGTGGTCGGCGAGGCGAATGGCATCTTCATCGTGCTCGACCACAATCACTGTATTGCCTAAATCCCGCAGGTGGGTAAGGGTTGCCAGCAAGCGCTCGTTGTCGCGCTGATGTAAGCCAATTGAGGGCTCATCCAAAATATACATAACCCCCACGAGCCCGGCGCCGATTTGGCTGGCTAAGCGAATGCGCTGCGCCTCGCCGCCCGACAGGGTGTCGGCACTGCGGTTTAGAGTAAGGTAGTTAAGTCCAACGTCGACCAAAAAGCTAAAACGATCGCGCAGCTCTTTTAATATTTTGTCGGCAATGCCCGCCCGCGAGCCGGTAAAGCTGAGTGCGCCAAAGTACTGGTGCGCCTCGCCCACCGGCATATCGGTAATTTGTGGCAGGGTGCGCTCATCGACAAACACATTGCGTGCTTCACGTCGCAGCCGGGCGCCCTTGCACGAAGGGCACGGTTGGGTGGAGAGGAACTTGGCCAGCTCCTCGCGCACCGCAGAGGACTCGGTGTCGCGGTAGCGCCTTTCAAGGTTGGGCACGACCCCCTCAAAGGTGTGTTTGCGCTGAATGACATCGCCGCGCTCGTTAACATAGTTAAATGCGATGACGTCATCGCCAGAGCCGTCAAGCACCGCACGTTGTTGCTCTTGGCTTAGGTCCTGCCAGGGGGTGTCGACGTCAAAGCCGTAGTGCTCGGCAATGGAGGTAAGCATATGAAAGTAGTAGATATTGCGTTTATCCCAACCGCGAATAGCCCCTTGGGCCAGAGATGCCTCGGGGAACAGCACCACCTTACTCTCATCAAAAAACTGTTTGAGGCCTAAACCGTCGCAAGTGGGGCAAGCGCCGGCGGGGTTGTTAAACGAGAATAGTCGTGGCTCCAGCTCGCTTAAACTGTAATCACACACTGGACAAGCGTGTTTGGCCGAGAAAATACGATCTTCTTGCTGGCCGTCCATATCACTGATTCCGGCCAATCCTTCCGCTAGGTTTAGGGCGGTTTCAAACGATTCGGCTAAGCGTACTTTAAGGTCGTCGCGGACTTTAAACCGATCGATTACCACATCTATGGTGTGTTTTTTCTTTTTGTCCAGCGCGGGAGCATCGTCTAAGTCGACCAGCAGTCCGTCGATGCGGGCACGGATAAAACCCTCGCGTTTTAGGTGTTCCAGGGTATGTAAGTGCTCACCTTTGCGGTCGCGCACGATAGGGGCGAGCAGCATAAGCTTGCTGCCTTCTGGCATGGCGAGCACAGTGTCCACCATCTCGCTAACGGTTTGGGCCGCGAGGGGCTTGCCGTGTATCGGGCAGCGCGGTTCACCCACGCGGGCGTATAGCAGGCGCAGGTAATCGTAAATCTCGGTAATAGTGCCCACGGTAGAGCGCGGGTTGTGTGAGGTGGATTTTTGTTCGATTGAGATGGCCGGGCTTAACCCCTCAACGTGATCGACATCGGGCTTTTCCATCATCGACAAAAATTGCCGGGCGTAGGTAGAGAGCGACTCAACGTAGCGCCGCTGGCCCTCGGCGTAGAGCGTATCAAACGCCAGCGATGATTTGCCCGAGCCCGACAGACCCGTGACTACCACAAGTTTATCGCGCGGGATGTCCAGGTCGATATTTTTGAGGTTGTGAGTGCGGGCACCGCGAACGTAAATTGTATCCAATCTATACCACCTGTTGGGGTTTGCTGGCCCCTTCGCCTAAAAACTCACCATTATACGGTATTTACGCTCGCGCGGATGGTACCCCGAGCCAGTTAGTTGCTATGCCCCAATCACAAACGCGTTTTGCTTCGCTCTGTGGTAAAATCCGCAGCTTTTAACCAACAGGGTTTTTCGTGTCCGAGCCTACCGCCTCATTTGAGCGCCGAGTTGTGATGGCGCTATCGTCACTCTATGCATTCCGCATGCTCGGGCTGTTTATGGTGCTGCCCGTGCTCACGCTATACGGTGATACCTACCGCGGGGCGACGCCGGCTTTGCTGGGGTTGGCTCTGGGTGCTTACGGTTTTAGTCAGGCGCTGCTGCAAATTCCTTTTGGTATGTTGTCTGATCGAATTGGCCGTAAACCGGTTATTGTGGGCGGCTTGTTGATCTTTGTGTTGGGCAGCATTGTGGCCGCTCAGGCCGACACAGTGTACGAGTTGGTGCTGGGGCGAATCCTGCAAGGTGGTGGTGCCATCGCCAGTGCGGTCATGGCAATGGTGACGGATCTTACCGCCGATGAAAACCGTACCAAGGCTATGGCCAGTATCGGCGCTTCCATTGGGGTGTCTTTTGCGCTGGCTTTGGTCATTGGGCCTGCGCTCGCCGGAGTTGGCGGGTTAGCATTGATTTTTTGGGTGACCGCTGCGCTTGGCTTGGTGGGCGTATACGTTATTATTTATCGGGTGCCGGCCGTTAGCCATGGTGGCGGTATCGCAAGGCGGCGCGAGACCGGAGCCGTGCCGGCGCTGCTGGCCAAAACGCTGCGCAACCGGGAGCTGCTCAGGCTAGACGTCGGTATTTTTGCTCTGCACTGTGTGTTAACGGCCAGCTTTGTGGTGCTTCCCGGTGTATTGGTCGGCTCACTCGGTGTGTCGCGCGCCCATCATTGGATGATTTATCTACCCTTGCTGGCCGGCTCTTTTGTCGCGATGCTGCCTTTGATTATCATTGCCGAAAAGCGCCGCAAGATGAAGCCCGTGTTTTTAGCGGCAATCGCGCTCTTGGCGAGTGCGTTACTCTGGCTGGTGGTCACACCGCAAACGCTGCTGTGGTGGCTGCCGGGGTTGTTTGCGTTTTTTATGGCCTTTAACTTACTCGAGGCAACGCTGCCGTCGTTGGTCAGCAAGTTGGCGCCCGCGGGCTCCAAGGGGACAGCGACGGGGATCTATTCGACCGCGCAGTTTTTGGGAGCCTTTACCGGCGGTGCTGCCGGGGGGGCGTTGCTGCAATGGCAGGGCGCTGAGGTGGTGTTGGCCGCCGGCGCTGCATTAGTGGCGTTGTGGTGGCTGATTGCCCGCTCCATGACACCGCCGCGCTACCTGGCCAGTATGCTTTTGCCGTTAAACGGCGCTGACCCGGCTGCGGTAAGCGAGAAGCTTGCGCAAGTTGCAGGCGTGGCTGAGGTGCTGGCGGTGCCGGCCGAGGGTATGGTTTATCTTAAGGTCGACTCGCAAAAAGTTAAGCGCGATCAAATACTGGCGGTAATGGTCAGCTAAATAAGTCAACAGATGCTAAAGTATCGGACATGACAGCGAGCGGTTTACGCTATCTAATGTGCAAAAGCCGCAATAAGTTTAGACAAATTCGAGGAGATAAGTATGGCATCGCGTGGTGTTAATAAGGTCATCTTAGTAGGTAACTTGGGCCAAGACCCAGAGACAAAATACATGCCCTCTGGCGGAGCCGTGACTAACATCAGCGTGGCCACCTCTGACCAATGGAAAGACAAGCAAACCGGTCAGCCACAAGAGCGCACCGAGTGGCACCGCGTGGTATTTTTTAACCGCATTGCTGAGATTGCCGGCGAGTATTTACGCAAAGGCTCTAAAGTTTATATCGAAGGTTCGCTGCGCACCCGCAAATGGCAAGGCCAAGACGGTCAGGATCGTTACACCACCGAAATCGTCGCCAACGAAATGCAAATGCTCGATAGCCGGGGCGGCGCTGAAGGTGGCGGCAACTATGGCCAGAGCAACCAAAATTATGGGGGTGGGCAAAACTTTGGCGGTAACCAGCCGCAGGGGCAGCCCCAAGGACAGCCACAGTCGCAACCGCAACAGGCACCACGTCAAGCGCCACCACAACAGCAACCTCAGCAGCCACAACAACCGGCCGGTGGGTTTGATAGTTTTGATGATGATATTCCTTTTTAGTTCTCGAGTTTACTAGCGGTAATGAGTGTATTGAAAGGTCACGTATAGCGTGACCTTTCTTGTTTTCAGCCGCCGAGTAATATTGCGCGGAGTGGGCCGTGGCGCCTAGCAATCGAGCTTGGCACTTCTTTACTGTCGTTAATTGAGGCTAGCACCTTTACGCCCTTTGTGATAATAAGTATCATTTGCGCATCTTGTCATCGATATGTCATCTATGGGTTTTATATGAAGCTTCTACTATCACGCAGCCACAATTTTGCCGTCTCGTTGTTTTTATCCTGTGTTTCCTTGTTGGCGGCTCAAGGGGCCTTGGCCAATGGGCCGGTGGGTGAGCATGTTAACCACTTAGCCGATCATGTTGATGCCTATACCGAAGAGGTGAATTGGATTATTGGCAAAATGGACGTGATGGTGAGCACTTACGAGAGTAAGGGCCCCGACGCTGCTGAGACCGACAAAGTGGTGGATTACTGGGAGTCGGTGAATTTTCATGCGGCCATTGAGACCAATTATATCCCCGTTTACGCGGCTATTTGGCAAGGCTTATACGGTGTTAAAGGCGCCATAGACGCGAAAAAGCCGCTAGCGGAGGTGCGCAAACAGCAGCAGATGCTGGAGCAGTCGTTGTGGCAAGGTCTTGGGGCGGTTAAACTGGCGGCCCAATATCAGCAGAAAGGCCTGCTGGGAACAGTAAAAACTACTGATTCGGCCCCGACTAATCCGCCGGAAACTTTGGATGAGATCAAGCATCGGTTGGATCGAGTGGTTGCTAAATACGCAGAAAAGCTGCCGGATGTTGCCACCACCTTGGTACACGATACTTACCTCAACTTGTTTGAAGGGGTAGAGGGCGCTTTGATTGAGCAAGACGCTGATTTGGTAGAAGATCTAGAAAAAGACTTTAATGTTACCTTGCCTAAAGCCATTGACAGTGATCAATCGGTAGATGCTGTACGCAAAGTCGTGCAAGCCATGCAGGGCAAGCTCGATCGCGCCAAAGCTTTGCTTGTTAAAGCCGGCCAAGAACGGAAGGATGTTTTTTAAGTGCAGCGCAGACTCTTATTGCAAACTTTAGCGGGGATGGGCGCAGCGGCTTGTTTTCCGCTAGCGGCTAGCCGTGCTATGGCCGAGACGGCCGCATCGCTCTCGGTGGATGACCTGCCCAAGCTTGAGGGCGAGCTTACGCTCTACTTAGGGCGCGGTGAAGGTGGGCTTTACGAGAATGTTCTAGAGGCCATTAAAAAGCGCAACCCCAAGCTTGATTTACAGGTTCGCCGCGGTGTTACCGCGGCCTTGGCTAACACCATTGTGGCCGAGGCAAAGGCGGGGGTTCGCCGTGCTGATTTGTTTTGGGCGGTCGATTCGGGTGCGATTGGTATGGTTGGCGCCGCTGGTTTGGCGCGGCCGCTACCGGCCGATCTGACCGGCCAGCTACAAGAGGGGTTTCGCTACCCCGACTGGGCGCCCGTTACCGGGCGTATCCGGACGCTGCCTTACAACACGCAACATTTAACCGCCGATAAAATTCCCAGCAGTATTATGGCGCTGCCCGATAGTGATTTGCGTATCGGCTGGGCACCCGCTTACGCCTCGTTCCAATCGTTTGTGACGGCGATGCGCTTACTGGAAGGCGAAAAAGCCACTGCCAGTTGGCTAAAAGCCATGAAACAGCGCGCCCAGAGTTACGCCGGTGAGCTGGGCGTGGTGATGGCGGTCGAGCGTGGCGAAGTAGATGTAGGGCTTGCCAATCACTACTACACGTTGCGTTTAAAAGCGGGCAAGCCCGACGCCGAGGTTGATTTAGCCTTTAGCAATAATGATGCGGGCTGCTTGGTGAATGCCTCGGGCGTATTGGCGCTTAGCGAGGGTGATTTGCCTATCAACTTTATTCGCTATTTGCTTACCCGCGAGGTGCAATCGTATCTCGCTAGTGAAGCCTACGAAATTCCTTTGGTGTCTGGCGTGCCTACCCCAGAGGGGTTGCCGTCACTAAGCCAAGTTTCACCGCCCAAAATGGACTTAACCCGCCTGGCAGATTTGCGCCCTACGCTGAACTTGATGCGTAACGTCGGCGTACTATGAAGCACTGGCCACACTCTTATCCGCTAGCGCTAGTTATTGCTCTGCTGGCCTTGGTGCCGGTGGGGGTGTTGACGGTATTAGCCGCAGATTCTGCGCAGTTTTTTGATACCCACAACCTCAAAGTGCTGGGCAATACCTTGGCACTTATGGTGTTAACCGCGCTCGGCGCCACTTTAGTTGGCGTGCCTTTGGCGCTGCTGACTGCCTACGTACGCTTGCCCTGGCAGCGGGTGTGGCTGATTGTGTTGGCGGCCCCCTTGGCTATGCCCAGTTACATTGGTGCCTTTACTTTGTACGCCGCCTTTGGTCCCGGCGGTGAGCTTAATCAGTGGATTGGCGTGCCCACTCCAGCAATGCATGGGCTGGCAGGCGCCACTTTGATTATGGTGTTGTACACCTATCCGTTTGTATTATTAACCACTCGCGCTTCACTGCTGAGCTTGGATGCAAGCTTGGTCAATGCGGCCAGAACATTGGGGATGTCGGTGGCGGCCAGCTTGTGGCGCGTAGTATTGCCCCGCGTGGTTAACGGTATCGCCGCCGGCGGGCTGTTGGCCTCGCTCTACGCGCTGTCAGATTTTGGCACCCCGGCAATTATGCGTCTCGATACCTTTACCCGTGTCATTTATGTCGAGTACAACGCCTTTGGCTTGAGCCAAGCGGCCATGCTGTCGTTGCAACTGCTGGTGATTGTGGTGTTGGTTTTGTTTTTAGAGTCGCGGGCAAAAGGTACTCGCGAGCGTCCTGGCCGACGCTTAACGCTTTGGCCTAACCGTTGGCAGGTGAGTGCGTTGTTACTAGCGGCGCTGCCGGTGGTGCTACTGGCAATTGTGCTGCCGTTGGCGGTATTTGGGGTATGGTTGCTGCGCGAAGGTGCCGGCGGCTTTGATATCCGTTATGCGTGGAACTCTACGTACGCTTCACTCTTGGCCGCGTTTGTTGCCGTGATATTGGCCGTGCCGGTGGCTCATGCCGCCATCAGCGGCCGGGCGGGACGCTTAATGGAGCGAGTGACTTATTTGGGATTTGGCGTGCCGGGCATCGTGCTGGGCACCGCTTTGGTTTACGTTGGTTTAAAGCTACCATTTTTATACCAAACACTAGGCTTGTTGGTTATCGCCTACGTATTGCGCTTTTTGCCTTTGGCGGTAGGCTCGGTTCGCTCGACCGCAGAAGGGCTTGACCCTAACTTAGCCAAAGCGGCCCGGTTACTCGGCGCCTCGCCGCGCGAGGCGTTTATGCGTGTAACCCTACCGCTTACCACGCGCGGGATGACGGCGGGTGCCGCGCTGGTATTTTTAGAGGCTATGCGCGAACTGCCCGCTACCTTAATGCTTGGCCCCACCGGCTTTGAAACCTTGGCGACTTACTTGTGGCGAGTGTATGAAGCGGGTTATTTTGGCCGCGCCGCTATACCCGGCTTATTACTGGTCTTGATGTCTGGCTTAGGGTTGGCGCTGATGTTTTCCGGCGAGCGCCGGAGCGAATTTGATGTAGCAGAGGATCACCGCCACTAATGTTGAATGTGCGTAACCTGTCCGTCGATTACGGTTCTAACCGAGTGGTGAGTGACCTTAACCTCTCGCTTGATGCCGATGAAATCATGATGTTGGTGGGGCCTACTGGTTGCGGCAAAACCACTATTTTGCAGGCACTGGCAGGGTTGATCCCGATCACCGAGGGTGAGATCGAGCTGGGTCAGTGGTGCGCTACCTCCAGCAAGCTAGTCCCCCCAGAAAAGCGCCATGTGGGCATGGTGTTCCAGGACTTCGCCCTGTTTCCGCATTTAACGGTTGAGCAAAATGTTGCTTTTAGGTTGACCGACAGTGCTCCGGCTGATCACTGGATTGAGTTGCTGGGTTTGGCGCCCCTGCGCCGAGCTAAGCCGGCGACTCTCTCGGGCGGGCAAAAGCAGCGCGTAGCGCTGGCTCGCACTCTAGCGCACCAACCGGCGTTTATCCTACTGGATGAGCCACTGTCCAACTTGGACGCCGCCCTTAAAGACAGTTTGCGTTGGGAAATTCGCAACGCATTAAAAACCGCCGGCGTACCCGCCATCTGGGTTACCCACGATCAAGAAGAGGCGCTCTCGGTGGGCGATCGAGTAGGGGTTTTAAACGGTGGACGACTGGAGCAATTAGATAGTCCTGAAACCTGTTTTTGCGAGCCTCGCAGCCGGTTTGTCGCGAGATTTTTAGGTGAAGCCAGCTTTTTGCCTGGAGTGTTAGCGCAAAACGAAGTGTCCACCCTATTGGGTAAAGCGCCGGGTACTCCTGTGGACGGTGCCTGCGGCGAGGTGGACTTACTGCTGCGCCCCGATGATTTATCACTTACCCTTGCGAGCGGTGATGGCAATGGCACCGTTATACGGGTGCGCTACGAAGGTGGTACTCGGCTGTATGCGGCCGAGTTAGACGATGGCACACCAGTTAAAGTGCGCGTTAGCCACGAAAATCGCGCCCGTCCTGGCGATCGAGTTGATTTGGCGGTGACTACGACCCACCCTTTGGCAGTATTTACCCGCGCCAGTTAATCGCGCTGATGTGCTGTGGCAAGCACGGTATTAACCATCGTTTGGCTCAGCTTCTTTTGCGGCGGCCGTCTGGTCGAGCAAATCACCTAAAAAGTCTGAAAACTGTTTGCCGTCGCGATTGCCCGGTGCTTCGGGGTCCGCGTACAAACCATTGACGATATCCAGCAGTAATTTATAAGGCTCGGCAAACGTCTCGGCGGTGTTAAAGGCCGCTTGGGCGTCTTTAATAAATTGTCCTACAGGTTGTAAGCGTTGTTGTAGATCGTTAGGTGCGGCGGCCTCTTTACCGTAGGCGCTGCTGGCGCGCTGAATATCAACCCGGGTTAGGTTGAGGGCAAAGCCTTCAATTTGGCTTTGATCGTACCCGAGCGCTAGGGCTGATTCGAAGGCGCCAGAAATATCGCCGGTAAAGAAAGAGTCGGCAAGCGAGTTAACTTGTTGCAACAGCTCGTCAATGGCCGCTCGCTCAGATTCGTTTAGCTCGCCGGTGATGTTGAGGCTGTAACTGACGCTTGAACTCGATGCGCTAGAGCTGCTGCCGTCTTCGGCGCGCCAAAATTGCGTTTCACCGTGGCTGGCATTGGCCTGAATACTCACTTTGTCGCCTTCGCCCGTGAGGAGCTCAAAGCGAAAGCTTTGTGCCGAGGCGTATTCATAGCTTGTGCGACTCGCTGAGGCGCTGGGGCTGAGTTGCGTGGTTTTGGGCGGGGCGGCATCGGCGAGTGATCGGCCCAAGTGCTCTTGTGCCAACTGGTCGATACCGTTGGTGACTAAATCGTAAGTCTTGCCGATTGACGCGCTCACCTGATCGTCCAGTAAGCTTAACGCTTCTAAGCGGTCACGGGCCTGATTAAAGCCCTTGTTAAAGCCCGATAGTCCAGCTTGTAGGCGCGACTCTAGCTCTTCGTCGGTTGCACCGTCCGCCACATCGCGCTCTATTTGGCGCTGGATAAAGCCTAAAATATTGCCGGCTGCCTGCTCGGCGGTTAGCGGTTTAAACTTACCGACCTCGGGCACGCCAATTTGCTCGGCCGCTTTGTCACTTACCAGAGTGAGTGCCTGAGTCACTTTACTGTTGACGACGTTGGGCCGCGAATGCAGTTGGGGTGCTTGGTTGGCAGCGCGCACAGCGCTGTTTAGGTCGGTTTGGCTAGGCGACATAATAACCTCAAAGTTTTTAATGCTTAACGGGTTATCGGCGGGTCTGTACAATCTTTAGGTCAATTTTTAGGCTTTTATCGTCTAGTGCAGCTCGGGCAAAGTGCTCCCGGTTCTATGTGTGATATAAAGACACCTTTGGGTGTTTTTGTGGCGCCCTATATGCTTTGCAAGGCTCTTGCCTAGAAGTAGCCTAGGGCTTTTGTTACCGCTAACCCAAAACAAGTGAGATCAGATTTGAAGTTGTTATTAACCGATAGCACCCATTCGTTAGGTGTCGCGCTAGAACACGAGCTAGAGCGAGAGTCGTTTGGGCTGCTGACCCCGGCGGCAAAGGACGTTGACTGGTGTAGCCAAGAGGCGGTAGAGGCTTATATCGGGCAAGGTAAGCCGAACCTGGTGGTTAATACGTTAGGTTGGGCAGACGCGCCGAGCGATGCGGATTGCACGCTGTTGCCGCAAGCGGCCGAAACGTTGGCACACGTGTGTAAGGCTCGAGGCATTCCGATGATTCAGTTGTCGAGTTATCGGGTGTTTGGCGACGACAATAAAAGTAAGCACGCCGAGCGCGATGAGCCGGTACCCAACAGCGCTGTTGGGCGGGCGTTTTATGCTGCGGAGCAAGCCGTTACCGAGCATTTAGAGTGTGTGATTGTGCTGCGCACCAGTTGGGTGATTGGCAGTTTTGGCGACAATCACTTAACGCGGCTGCTGGCGGCCCTGCAGGCGGGAGAGACTTGGCGTCCCAATAATCGTTTGCGCGGTGCACCCACTGCGTTGTCTGATGTGGCGCGGGTTATAGTGGCGCTGATTAAGCAAATTAGTTGTGGCGCGCAATGTTGGGGTATTTACCACTACTGTAGTGGCGATGGTTGTACTGAGCTGGAGTTTGCCGAGCAGTTGGCGCAGGTTTTGGAGCAACAGGATTATCAGGGAGCGGCCCCGAGGTTTGAGGCGGTTGATGAGGCACGCCCTGATGAGCCTGTGAGTGCGGTGCTCAGTGCTCTGCGTATTCGTGGTGATTTTGGTGTGCAGGCGCGTACGTGGCGCACCACATTGGTGGCGATGGTTAAGCAGTGGTTGCACGTTAATCAGTAGCGGTTGGCAGGGCTAAAGCTAAAAGCACTGAAGCGGCGGGGCCGCTTCAGTGGGTGTTGCGAACTGCTGCGAAAAGCAGGCTTAGTCGTCGTAACGCTGAAACACCAGTGAGGCGTTAGTACCGCCAAAACCAAAGCTGTTTGATAGCACTCGGTTTAACGTTACATCGTCCTGGCGCTCGCGCACGATAGGGACGCTGGCCGCTTCTGGGTCTAATTCTTCGACATTAGCCGAGGCGCAAATGAAGTTATTCTCCATCATCATCAGCGAGTAAATTGCCTCTTGCACGCCAGTGGCGCCTAGCGAGTGACCGGTTAACGACTTGGTTGAGCTGATGGCCGGTATTTTCTCACCAAAGGTACTGCGTACGGCTTTTAGCTCGGCTAAGTCGCCAACGGGTGTACTGGTACCGTGGGAGTTGATGTAGTCGATGTCGCCCTCTACGGTGGCCATGGCCTGACGCATACAGCGCTCGGCACCTTCGCCCGATGGCGCTACCATGTCATAGCCGTCCGAGGTGGCGCCATAGCCCACTAGCTCGCCATAGATTTTGGCGCCGCGTGCTTTAGCGTGCTCTAGCTCTTCAAGGACTAAACAGCCACCGCCACCGGCGATCACAAAACCGTCGCGCGCGGCATCGTAGGCACGTGAGGCTTTGTGGGGGGTGTCGTTGTATTTGGTCGACAGGGCACCCATGGCGTCAAACAAGCACGACAGAGACCAGTGCTCTTCTTCGCCGCCGCCGGCAAATACCATGTCTTGCTTGCCCATCTGGATTTGCTCCATGGCATTACCGATACAGTGTGCGCTGGTGGCACAAGCAGACGAGATAGAGTAGTTCACCCCTTTAATTTTAAACGGCGTCGCCAAACAGGCTGAGGTGGTGCTGCCCATGGTTTGGGTAACACGATAGGGCCCGATGCGTTTGAGCCCGCGGTTGCGTAGAACATCGGCCGCCTCAACCAGATTTTGCGAGCCAGCGCCGCCAGAGCCCATGATAATACCGGTGCGCTCGTTAGAGTATTCGGCTTCGGTTAAGCCGGCATCTTTAATGGCTTGATCCATAGAGACGTAGGCAAAAGCCGCCGCATCGCCCATAAAACGCAACACTTTGCGGTCTATCATCTCTTTTAGGTCGAGATTGATCGAACCGGCTACGCAGGAGCGAAAGCCCATCTCTTCATAGCTAGAGTTGTATGTAATGCCAGAGCGACCGTGACGCAGGGCGTCCAGTACGGTGGATTTATCATTACCGATGCAGGAAACAATGCCCATACCGGTAACTACAACGCGTTTCATAGGCTACCTCTTAATAGTGCTCAGCCTCAGCAAGAGCGGCTACATTTTTGTCTATTATGCCACAGTGGGGCCATTTACAACTGATTCGACCGTGGTCGCTGGGCTTAGTGCCTTACTGTTAAAAGGAATCGGTGTTTGAGAACAGGCCGACCCGCAGGTCCTTGGCAAAATAAATATCTTTACCGTCCACCGAGACTCGGCCGTCGGCGATACCCATAATCAATTTGCGCTCAATGACGCGTTTTAGGTTGATATGATAGGTGATCTTTTTGGCGGTTGGCAGTATTTGCCCGGTAAACTTCACTTCACCGCAGCCCAGTGCACGTCCGCGCCCAGGGTTGCCTTTCCAGGCCAAAAAGAAGCCTACCAGCTGCCACATGGCGTCTAGCCCTAGGCAGCCAGGCATAACCGGATCGCCGGGAAAGTGGCAGTCGAAAAACCACAGGTCCGGGCTGATGTCCAGCTCGGCGATAATTTCGCCTTTGTTGTACTCACCGCCAGTTTCGCTGATATGGGCAATACGGTTAAGCATAAGCATGTTGGGTATGGGTAACTGTGCATTACCTGGCCCAAACAGGCGACCGTGGCCGCATTCGATCAGATCTTCCAGGCTGTATGAGCTCTGCTGGACATGTGAATTCATAGTGTTAACTCTGAGCAGTAAATCAAACGGGTGGGGCCATCCGAGGCCGCAAAGGGGCACATTCTACCTTGTGCCACTGGCTTGTCTAGTGTTCTGTCTGGGAATCTTATTATTTCAGGGCCCCGGCCGGTGGTGCGCCGCTGGGCCAATCTTGGTGCTTAGGTTTAGTGATTGCGGCCCGTGGCGAATTCGGCGACATCGGCCAGCGCTGTGCGAAAGCGACTATCGGGTAGGGCCGTTAAGGCCTCGAGTGCTCGCGCCACCGCTGCGCGGGCGGCCGCCAAGGTGTATTCCATGGCGCCGGTGGCCTCGACGATGGCCACGACTTGGCTCAGTTGGCTGGCATCGCCTTGGCTGATGGCGTTGCGAATCAGCTCGCGATCAGCGCCAGGGGCTTTTGCCATCGCGTGAATAAGCGGCAAGGTGGGCTTACCTTCGGCCAAATCGTCACCTACGTTTTTACCCAGCGCCTCGGCGTCGCCTTTGTAATCCAGCGCATCGTCAACCAACTGAAAAGCGATACCCACTTCCATGCCGTACTGGCTTAACGCTTTGCGTGTGGAGGCGTCGGCGCCGGCAACCACGGCGCCGACTTCACAGGCGGCGGCAAAGAGCACGGCGGTTTTCTTTTCGATGACTTGTAGGTAGCCGGCCTCGGTTAAGTCCGGGTCTTTGGCATTAACCAGCTGTTGTACTTCGCCTTCGGCAATGATGTTGGTGGTTCGGGACAGTATGGTCATGATGTCCATATTGCCGATGGCCACCATCATTTGAAACGCGCGCGAGTAAAGAAAGTCGCCGACTAGTACGCTCGGTGCGTTGCCCCACTCGGCATTGGCGGTAGGGCGGCCACGGCGCAGGGTCGAGGTGTCGACGACATCGTCGTGCAGTAACGTGGCCGAGTGAATAAACTCAATCACGGCCGCTAAATCTAAATGATGTTTACCGGTGTAACCTAAGGCGCGGGCGCAGAGCAATACCATGAGCGGCCGCAGCCGTTTGCCGCCGGCCTCTATTAGGTAGTGCCCGATGTTTTCGACCAAACCGACATCGGAGTAGAGCTGGCGAATGATCAAGTCATTCACCTCGCTAAAATCGTCGGCGACGACATCGTGAAACGGCAACATTGCTAGATCCTTATGAGCGCGAGAGCGCATCCTAGGCAGGGCCGCCCAAGCTGTCAAGCCGGCGGCCATGGTTGAGCGTGCAGTAAAACGTTAATGGAGCTTGAGTTTGGGCTTGAGCCAGCGATTGATGCTGCCCGATAGCATGACTAAGCCTGTTTTGAGGTAACCGTGCACGGCCACCTGATGCATGCGGTAAAGCGAGACGTACACCAGGCGCGCTAGGCGGCCCTCAATAAAAAGCGAGCCGCCGCTTAGGTTGCCCATCAGGTTGCCCACGGTGGAGAAGTTCGACAGCGATACCAGCGAGCCATGATCTTTGTAGCGATAGACCTTAAGCGACTTGCCATCGAGCTGCGCGCGAATGTTGTGGTAGCAAGTATCGGCCATTTGGTGGGCCGACTGCGCTCGCGGTGGTACCCGGCTGCCGTCAGTTTGGATAAACTCGGCGCAATCGCCAATGGCAAACAAGTTGGGCTCGTTTTTAATTTGCAGGTAAGCGTTAACCGGTAATTGGTTGATGCGATTGGTGGGAATGCCGCCAATATTTTTTAGCGCGTCGGGCACTTTAACGCCGGCGGCCCATACCATTAGGTCCGACTCAATTTTTTCACCCTCGGCGGTTTCCAGTCCATCACTCAGGGCGGCGGTAATGCGCGTGTTGAGCTTGATGCTGACGCCGAGCTTAACCAGCTCGCGGCTGGCCGCCGCTGAAATTCGCTCGGGCAGCGCGGGCAGAATACGCGGCCCAGCCTCTACCAGGGTAATGTTAAGGTGCTCACTATCGATGGCGTCAAAGCCGTAAGTGTGAAACTTGGCAACCGCGTGGTGCAGCTCGGCCGATAGCTCGACCCCGGTGGCGCCGGCGCCGATAATGGCGATATTGACGTTGTTGCGAGTTTCGGGGACACGCTGGATACGCAAAAAGCGGCCCAATAACTTATTGCGAAAACGGTGGGCCTGAGTCGGGCTATCCAAAAAGATACAGTGGTCTTTTACCCCGGGTGTATTAAAGTCGTTAGACGCCGAGCCGATCGCCAGCACTAATACATCGTAATCAATGCGCGTCTCGGGCAGCAGCTCTTGGCCGTCTTCATCGTTAATGGGGGCGAGCACCACCTGTTTGGCGGTGCGGTCGATGTCGGTCATTGAGCCGATGCGAAAGTGAAAGTGATTGTCGAAAGCGTGAGCGCGATAGCTTACCGCATCTACCCCTTCGTCCATGGTACCCACGGCAATTTCATGTAGCAGCGGCTTCCATACGTGGGTCGTGCTGCGGTCGATCAAGGTAACATGGGCTTTATTTTTGCGTCCCAGTTTACGGCCTAGCTTGGTCACCAATTCTAATCCGCCGGCGCCACCGCCGACTACGACAATCTTTTTCAAATCTGGCTCCTTGTTTGTATAAGCGAGGGGTTGCCTCGCAATTAATAGGGGCGTGCTGCCCTGGGCTTTTGGCCCTTTGCTATAACCCGCAACAGTGCTGCAGGTTACAAATGTACCCAACTTTGCTTGTTGGCACTGGTCACAATCGCGTTAAGCACGGTCATGTTGTCAAGCGCATCGGTCATGGGAGTGGGGACCGGCTTATTATGCAAGATCGCCTCGGCAAACGCATCGGCCATGTTGCGGTAATGGTTGGCGGGCTCGATATTGCGCATCTGTATTTTGCCCTGGTGTTTCAGGGTTAGCTCAGTGCCGTTGTCGGCAGCCGGGTTAAAAGGGATGTGGATGCGAATGCTGCCGGCATCTCCCGCGATCTCTACCCACTGCTCGGGCTCGGTTTTGGTCGAGCAGGTAAAGCTGGCGATGGCGCCGTCAAACTCCATTAACGCCGAGGTAACGCAGTCGACCTCGTACTCATCAAGGTTGTTCATATGACCAAGCACCCGGCTCGGTTCGGCGTTCAGTAAAAAACGCGCCAACGAAATGCCATAACAACCGATATCCATCAGTGCGCCGCCGCCCATGGCCGCGCTGTTGCGGATGTTGTCGGCGTCGCGGTTGTTGTAGCTGAATGCGCATTGAATCGTTCGCAGTGTGCCGATGGCGCCCTCGTCGCACAGTTGTTTGGCTTGTTGCCACTGGGGGTGAAAGCGGTACATAAACGCTTCCATTAATTTTAGCTCTGGGTGACGCCCGGCGCAGGCTAGCAGTGGCTCCATATCGGCCACATTAAGACCGGCGGGTTTTTCTACCAGCACATGTTTGCCCGCCTCAAGCGCCTTGACCGACCAGGGCACATGTAGGTGGTTAGGCATGGGGTTGTAGATGGCATCAATGTCCGGGTCGTTCAGTAGCGCCTCGTAACTGCCATAAGCGCGAGCGATGCCGAGCTGGTCGGCTTGCGCGCGGGCATTTTGTTCATCGCGCGAGGCGATGGCGACAACCTCGCCCAATGCGGAAGACTGAATGGCGGGAATAGTGTGCAATCGGGCAATTTTGGCCGTGCTTAACACGCCCCAGCGGATCTTAGTCATGGAATGTCTCGCAAGTCGACGTCGTTGGGTTTAGAGCGGATTATACGCGTTAATGACAGCTTTCGCAGGCGGGTGGTGTTGCGTTTAGTAAGCCGCGAGCTCAGCGCGAGGCGATCACTTGGCTGGGAACAATGCCCGTCCAGCGCTTAAAAGCACGGCGCAGGTTGCGTGCGTCGTGAAAGTGCAGTCGCGTCGCGATCTCGGCCAGCGGCAGTCGCTCGTGTGTTAGCCAGTATAGGGCCTGCTCTTTGCGCACTAAATCGAAACGCCGCTGAAAACTGGTGTGATGTTTTTTGAGTTTGCGTTTGAGGGTGGCCGGGCTTATGGCGAATTCACAAGCCGCTGATTCGAGCGATGGGTTGCCAGCTAAATGCTGGCGTAAATAGGCGTCGAATACGCTAATAAACCCCGCGGCTGGGCTTTGCTGCAGGCGACGATCACATTGTCGCCGAGCGATTTCGCTGACATTTGCCGCCGAGCCGGGCCAAGCTTGCTCAAGCTCGGCGCGGTTTATTTGCATGCTGTACTGATGGCTGCCGACGTGCAGGTGCCGGCCCCAGTGCACTTGGTATTGTTCACGATGGTTGGGGTCGCCGGGCAGATAAAACTGCCAGGGTAGGGAGCGCCCCGCCAAGTGCTTGGTGATGGCGACTAACGCGCTGATCATCATATCCGCTAAAAACGCGCCGTGTTCGTTGGCTCCACAGGCATCGTGCCAGTGGATAAACAAGTCGTCGCAGCGCCACTCAAGTCGCGGGCTGAGCAGTGGCGATAGAATAGCCTGATACTCGACGACAACCTGAATCGCTGCCAGTAAATTGGCAGAGCTTTGCAGTGCGCTGGCGGCCGCACCAAAGTTGCCGGGGTATAGCCTCGCACCCGCTAAAAAGGCGCACTCGGCAGCGGGCATTAGCTTGCGTAAATTGCCGAGTAGGGCAAAGCATTGTGTGGGCCGCAAGGTGAGTTCACCGGTGAGAAAATCGTCCATAAAAATGCCGGTGCCGCGCAACAACTTATGGCTGTCGATGCCGCGGCTACAAGCCAAGTCGATAAGTGCGGCGGGAAACTCGTGCGCGGCAATGCACGCGGTGTCGATCTCGTAGTGGTTCGCCATTCTCTTACGCCGCCACGACTTGTAGACGAGCTTTGCTGTCTTTAGCCTGCAGTAACCGAGTAGTGGCGCGCTCAATCATTGCCTCGGCGCTGTACTCTTCGGCGGTGCAAGTGCCGGTGCTGATACTCTGATACAGCGTTTCGCCCTGTTGCGCTGTTTTGTAGGCAAAGTGCTCGATAGCGCGGCTCAGTTGCGCGGCAATTTCGCCGGCCATTAACTCGCCGGTGTTGGGTAGCACCACGGCAAACCGATCTCCCGCGTAGCGGCACAATAAATCGGTGCGGCGCAAATTAAGCAAGATAATCTCCGTAAGTTCCTGTAACAGTCGATCACCCTCTGCATGACCAAAGCGGCGGTTGGTTGCATCGAAGTGGTCGATGTCTAGCAACACTAACGCCAATGGCTGCTGATGGTTGCTGGCGTGTTTTAGGGCCAAGGCCAGTTGCCGACGCAAAAAGCGCGCATCGCCGAGCCCGGTTAAGCCATCCTGTAAGCGGTATTCCCGAAACACTTGCTCGCGCTTGCGGCGTTGTTCGGTAAACAGCAGTTGCTCTTTGTGCCAGTGATACAAGCCAAAGGTGAGCACAGTCAGGCCGGTAGGCAGCAAGGTTGACTCTAATCCGCCACTTAAAAAGAGACCCTTGTCGATGGCGACTACCTCATCGAGCAAGTCCTGAAAGGTACCCACAAAAATGAGCCCGAGTCCGAGCGTTAGCAAATTAGTAACCGGGCCGTTGGGACGGCTGTTAAGGGTAAAGCCAAGCCAGAGGGCGGCCAGTAAGCTAACGCCCCCTTCGCCGACAATGTCGAGCCAGTCGATATGCTCCCAGGCTTTAATTTCTCCCACTGCAAGGCTGATCACTATGGTGATGTTGGTGATCAGCGCAACCGCTAAGAGCTTCCACTTATGTAACCGAATCATGATGCCATCCTAAAAACATAGGGTTTGTCTATAACAAGCCAATGTAACGGTTTTGTGACAAACCGCGGGGGCAAATTAGCTCAGGGCAAATACCAGATTTTTATAAAAAGACGGGTGGTGCTGCGCGGCATTGGGGGCGCGGGCTTGTCGAGAGCGCTTTAACGGGAGCGAAGCGGGGGGCGGTTTAGCTCATGGGCCAGATCAAACCGCTTTAAAACGGCTGTTTATCCAGTGTTTACCGTTTGTTGTCACAGCATTGTCACTTTGCCTTTCTATTGTCGGCGCACCAAACAACGAGGTGTGCGCTCTTGGCTTGTTCAAACAAAGCGCGCCAACTAACGATTATCATCACAGGAGAGGGTTGTGACTCAGATTTATAAAAACCGTCGGACATCCAGTATCACAAAACAGTGGTCACGCAATATCTTAGCTTGCGCGGTAGGCGCTTTAGCGGCAGGCAACGCTTTTGCCGATGGCCGCATCAGTGGGCAACTTACCGCCGAAATAAGCGGTATGCCTTTGCAGGGTAGCCGGGTGAAAATTGAAGAGCTCAACCAAACGGCTGTCACGGCCCGCGATGGTCGCTTTGTGATGTCTGGTGTTAAGCCTGGCTCATACACATTGAGCGTGAGCTACTTGGGCGTCGAAACCATGACCCGCGAGATTACGGTCACCGACAACCAAACGACGGTGGCCAATTTTAAAATATCGCCCGAGCGCCCAGAGCAGGAATATGTGATTGTGTTGGGGCAAGCGGGTAGTTTAAATAAGGCGCTGAACCGTCAGCGCTCGGCCGATAATGTGGTCAGTGCGGTGTCGGCCGATGCCATCGGCCAGCTGCCAGACACCAATGTGTCGGAAGCCTTACAGCGTTTGCCGGGTTTGTCGATTGAGCGCGATCAGGGCGAAGGCCGATATGTTCGGGTTCGCGGTTTAGGGCCCGACTACAATGCGGTGACCATTAATGGCGTAAGCTTGCCGTCGCCAGACAGCGGACGACGCGCTGTGGCGCTGGATGTGATTCCCTCGGACTTGCTTGAAGGTTTAGTGGTAACCAAAACCCTAACCCCGGATATGGATGCCAATGCTCTGGGTGGCAGTATTGACATTCAAAGCCTGTCGGCTTTTGATCGCGACGGAAATTTCTATTCATTTACGGCCGAGGGCAGCTACAACGAGCTGACCGATAACACCAGCCCCAAGCTGGCACTGACCGCCTCTGACCAGTTCAGCATTGGCAGCGGAACGGATAACTTAGGGATTGCCGCGGGCGTGAGTTGGTACGACCGCCAGTTTGGCTCAGACAACGTAGAGACCGGTGGCGCTTGGGATTTTGACGATGGCGCCGCTTTGCTGGAAGAAATCGAGCAGCGCGATTACACCATCGAGCGCGAGCGCTCGGGCATGACTTTTAACGTCGATTATAAGCTGTCGGAAAACACCGACCTCTACTGGCGTAATCTGTACAGTAAGTACACCGACTCCGAGCAGCGCTTGTCCAATATAGTCGAGTTTGAAGATGCTATTGGTGCCGGTGATGTAACCAACGCCGAAGTGGCGCGCGAGCTAAAAGATCGCTCAGAGACGCAAGAGATACTCTCAAGCTCACTCGGCGGGAGTACCCGTGTTGACAGCTGGACCTTTGATTATCGCGTGGCACTGTCTGAATCCGGCGAAGACGAGCCGCAACATTTGGGCGGCGCGGCCTTTGCCAGCATCGATGATATTGAAGGCGTATCCTTCAGCGACACGACAGCTCCATATTTGAACGCGCCAGCGTCATTTTCGGATGCCAACAACTTTGAGCTAGATGAAGTCGAGTTGGCGCAGTCGAACACCAATGACACAGATACCAGCTGGCAGTTTGACGTCACTAAAGATTTCTTTATCGGCGCGAGCTCGGCGATGGTTAAGTTTGGCGGTAAGTACAGCGATCGCGATAAAGACAGCGATGTTGAGATCTGGGTGTACGAAGATTTAGATGAGTATGGCTTTAGCGATGACGCGCTGTCCATGAACTCCTACGCCGCATCAAACCCGGGTTACACTTTGGGTAACTTTGGGCCGGGGATTAACTCTGCCGCTGTTGCCGATGCGGTCTCGGGCCTGGATCAGGCAGAGTTTTACTCTGAAGAAGATTCCCGGATTGAAGACTTTGATGTGTCGGAACAAGTCTCGGCCGCTTACCTGATGGGGCGTATCGACCTGGGCGACTTGCGCTTGTTGGCTGGTGTACGTTACGAGGATACCGACTTTAGTGCGCAGGGTACGCGCTACGACGGCGACAACTTCGAGGACAACAATGCCGATAATCAATATGACCACCTACTGCCGTCGTTGCATGCGCGCTATGCATTAGGTGACAACACCCAGCTGCGGGCCTCCTGGACCAATACCCTGGTGCGCCCTACGTTTGATCAGCTGGCGCCGTTTTTTGTTATCGATGACGAAGAGGCCGAGTTTGGTAACCCAGAGCTTGAGCCACTGGAGTCGAGCAACATTGATGTAGGTATTGAGCACTATATGGGCTTGGCCGGCGTGGTTTCTGCGTTTGCGTATTACAAAGACATCGATAACTTTATTTATCAAACGGACTTGGCCGGCACGCCGATGTACGCCGATTATGACGAGGCCATTACCTACGCCAACGGCGATTCGGCCGATATCTACGGTATAGAGCTGGCGTTCTCTAAGCAGTTTACTTCACTGCCTGCGCCTTTTAACGGTTTGCTGTTGTCGGCCAATGCGACCTTTTCGGATTCGGATGCCACGCTGGCTTATTATGATGAAGACGCCGGCGGTGTTGTCTCGCGCGATAGTGCTATGCCCAGTCAGTCTGACACCACCGGTAACCTATCTATCGGGTACGATGCCAGCCGCTTTAGCATGCGCTTAGCGGCCAACTATAAATCTGAATATTTGTTAGAAGTTCAGGATGTGAGCGATGCGGTGCAAGACGTGTACGTCGATGAGCAAACGCAACTGGATTTCTCGGCGCGTTATTATTTAACCGAGGGTATGCAACTGTACTTCGAGGCGGCTAATTTAACCGATGAGCCTTACTACGCCTACGTCAATGAGGCGTCCTATAACGCCCAGTACGAAACCTACGGCTTGACCTATAAGTTGGGTTTGACCATTACCAACTTCTAATACGCGGTAAATAGCAACCGGGCGTCTAAAAAATCATGTAGGGCGCCCGGTGTCGCGAATAAAAACGACAGGACTTAACCATGAAACTAGTTCGAATTTGTTGCGTGTTACTGGCCTCGGCCAGTATCAACGCCTGTGCCACCACAGATCAGTTGCCGGGCAGTGTCTCGGCGGCGGCTTTAGCACCTTTAAGCAAAAATCAATACCTGTTGCTGGATAATGCCGGCACCCTAAACTGGTACGCCGCCGATGCCAGCCCTAAGCCTCTTGATGTTACTCAGGCTGAGTTGCTGGATGTAATGGCGACCGACAGTGCCGTGTACGCCGCCACGTTTGTCGGCGATGAGTATCGGCCAACACTGCTGCGGGTAGAGCCCAAAACACAGTCAGTCGTCGTGGCCGCGCAAGCCGCCGCACCGGCATTTTTACCTGAAGCGCTATGCCTTGACCAAAACAGTGATGGTCATGTTTCGTTATTTGTGGTGGACGAGCGCGGTGGTGCCGAGCAGTGGTTGATGGCTGATCGTAGCGGTCCGATTGATCCGGTTAAGGTGCGCACGTTGGCGATCGCCCCCAATGTAACCAGTTGTGCGAGCGATAATGCCGGTAGCGTGTACGCCACCGAAGAGGGGGTGGGTATTTGGCAATACCCGGCCGACCCGGAGTTGCCCGCCGGCCGTCGGGCGGTGGATATGGCAGTACCTTTTGGCGCATTGGCCGGCGCCAGTGAAACCGTAGCCGTAGTGGGTCGCTCGGTGTTGGCCGTTAGTGTTGATAGCCAAGAGCTGATTATTTATACCCAGACAGACGATGGTTTTAAAGGGAAGGTGTTGGGTCAGTTTGAAAGCCTTGGTGAGTTAGAGGGGCTGCGCGCCTGGTACTCGAGCAGCGATAATAAATTGCACACGTTAGTGCGCGACGACGACAGTGGTTTAATTCACCGTAACCACTGGGCGTTACCGCAAGGCTTTGACAGCAAACAGTTGCAGGCCGTTGTGCCAACCAGCTTGCCGAGCGTTATAGCGACTGTGCAAACAGAGCCTGTGGCGCGCTTTGGTGATGCCGCTGATGACCCGGCCATTTGGGTAAACCCAAACGAGCCCGCCGCGAGCCGTATTATTGGTACCGATAAAAAGCACGGCCTACTGTCTTACGATATGAACGGCAAGCAAATGCAGCTGTTACCGACGGGCCGGTTAAACAATGTCGATTTGCGTTACGGTTTTAATTGGGGCAGTAGCACCGGCGATATCGCCGTGGCCAGTCAGCGTGACCACAACTCGCTCTCGGTTTATCACATTGATGCCGCAACCGGTGAGCTCACTCATCGCGCCGAGATTTCCACCGGTTTAGACGAAATCTACGGCTTGTGTATGTACCAAAACGCCGATGACTTCTACGCCATTGCCAACGGAAAAAGCGGGCGCTTTGAGCAGTTCCTGTTAGCGGTTAATGATGGCAAGGTAACTGGTAAAAAAGTGCGCGAGTTTAGCGTTGACACGCAACCAGAAGGTTGTGTGGCCGATGATGCCCGAGGCCAATTGTTTGTCGGTGAAGAAGATGTCGGCATCTGGGCGTTATCGGCCAAAGCCGATGCCGCCGCAAACCTAGAGCCGGTAAAAATGATCGACGCCGAGTTGGCCGACGACGCTGAAGGTTTAGCGCTTTACCCTGCCAGCAACAGCCGCTACCTGATCGTCTCCAGTCAGGGGGACAATACTTATCTGGTGCTGGAAAGCCAGGCACCTTACCGCACGCTGGGTAAATTTCGCGTTGGCGCAAATACCGCCGCCGGTATCGATGGCGTATCCGAGACCGATGGTCTGGAAGTGACGCATCGCTCTCTCGGGCAGGGATTTGAGTCGGGCGCTTTTGTGGCGCAAGACGGTCACAATGTGATGCCCGAACAGCCGCAAAATTTTAAAGCGGTAAGTTGGCAGGCGATTGCCGAGGAGCTGGGCCTTGAGTAAACGGTTCTTCTTAAAAAATGGCAACAGCTTGCAGGCGGATTTGACCGCTCAAGGTGTTGCCGATATCGATGACATCGCGGTCAACCCCGCAGATAACGAGTCCCTTTGGGCGCTCACCTGCAGCCGGCGCAAGCTGGCTACAGGCTCACTGTCGCTTTGCCTGGCGAGTCTCGCCGGGCCTTTTTCGTTAAGTGGCTGCGCCAATACCAGCGGCCGTAACATCTTTAACGATACTCTGCGGCCGGATATTGGGTTTACTCCGGTGCCAGCCGCGATAGGCGCCAGTGTCGATACAGTGACGGTGCCACAGGGCTACACAGCGCGCGCGTTTTACAGCTGGGGGGACGCGGTTTTAGAGGGCTCGCCTGCTTGGCAGCAAGACGCCAGTAACAGTGCGGCCGATCAAATTCTGCAAGCCGGTCAAAACCACGATGGTATGCATTTTTTTCCTTTCTCGGATGCACCCAACGAGCATGGGCTGCTGGTCATTAACCACGAGTACAGTAACGATACTCTGCACCCGAGTGGCCCTACGGTTACAACCGCCGCCGACGGCAGCAAGCAACGCCCCGCGCAAGAAGTCGCTAAAGAGCAGGCCGCTCACGGCGTTAGTGTGATTGAGATAAAACGCAGTGACGGACAGTGGCAGCAGGTGTTGCCCTCTCGCTATAACCGCCGGTTGAGCGCGAATACACCAATGGACATTAGTGGGCCCGCGGCGGGTACCGACGCGATGAAAACCGCGCAAGACCCTACCGGAACCCGGGTGCTCGGCACGTTAAACAATTGCTCTATGGGGGTGACTCCCTGGGGCACCTACTTAACCTGTGAAGAAAACTGGAAGAACTATTTTGTAAACGGCGACCTGGATGATTGGAAGAAGCGCCCCAGTCATCAGCGTTATGGGGTTGCCGCCGGCGCTCACAGCCACAAGTATTACTGGGAGTCGGTCGATGAGCGTTTTGATGCGACTTTTAAACCCGGCTTGCCTTACGGTGGTTTTGTCAACGAGCCCAACCGGTTTGGCTGGGTGGTCGAGTTTGACCCCTTCGACCCCAGTGCAACGCCCGTTAAGCGTACCGCGTTGGGCCGCTTGGTACGCGAAGGTTGCACCTGTGTGCAGGCCACTGACGGCAGCTTAGCGTTTTACTCGGGTGACGATACCCGTGGCGAGTATGTTTATAAGTTTGTTCCCGATGGCAAGTATGACCCGAGCAACCCCAGCGCTAACCGCCGCCTTTTAGATTCCGGCAACGTTTATTGCGCGGTTTATCACGCTGACGGTAGCGGCGAGTGGCGTGCACTCGTGCAGGGGCAAAACGGTTTAATGGCGCAGCGCGGTTTTCATACTCAGGCGGATGTGTTGATTAACCTGCGCGGCGCGGCGGATGTGGTGGGTGCGACCCCAATGGATAGGCCCGAGTGGGTCGCTGTGCACCCGCAATCGACTGACGGCTACGTTGCCCTTACCAACAACGACGAGCGCGGCAGTACAGAGCGCCAGGCGGTGGATGCTGCCAACCCCCGCGCCGATAATCACCACGGGCAAATTTTGCGCTGGCGCGAGCATGGTCAGCATCCAGCCTCGTTGACTTTCGAGTGGGAGTTGTTTTTGTTGGCCGGCCCAACCCTCAGTGCGCCTGATGCGAAAAATCAGATAGCGCCGCTTGAGGGCGACCGCTTTTCATGCCCCGATGGTTTGTGGTTTGACCGTGATGGGTGCCTGTGGATTGGCACCGATTACGACGAGCTAGAGGAGCCCTATTTGGGGCAGGGCATGAATCAGCTGCTATGTGCCGACCCGGTTACCCGGCAGGTGCGTCGCTTTATGACCGGCCCGGTGGGCAGTGAGATAACCGGGCTGACTGGCACACCTGATGGCACCACCTTATGGTTTAACGTGCAGCATCCGGGGCTGAGCTATCCCGCGTCCGATGGCGCCACCCGGCCGCGCTCAACCACCGTCGTGGTCACCAAAAACGACGGCGGCGTGATTGGCACGTAATGACTTTGGGTCATTGTGCTTAAGCGCTTTTGATAAAGCGCTTAAGCAGCACCGGCAGTAAGGCAAGATCGGTTAGCAGGGCAATTACCATCGCTAAACTGGTTAGCAAACCAAATTGCACGCTTGGTACAAAATCTGAAAACACCAGCAGTAAAAACCCTAAAGTAATAATTGTGGTGGTGTACAGCAGTGCGTAGCCGACACTCATGTGGGTTCGTTCAAGGGCGTGTGCTCCGTCACCTTCGGCCAGCTCTTCACGATAGCGGTGCACATAGTGAATGGTGTCATCCACGGCGATACCCATGGCAATTGAGGCGATGGTAATCGTCATTAAATCCAGTGGTATCGCCATCCACCCCATAAACCCGAGTACGGCGATGGTGGTTAGTATGTTGGGGGCAATGCCGATTAGGGCAATTTTAAACGAGCGGAATAACGCCCAAAAGGTGAGCAGTAATAAAACGTATACGATCCCCAAAGCTAAAATCTGCGAGCGGAAAAGCTTATCGAGGATGTTTTGATAAAGCACAAACAAGTCGGTTAGCTGGTAGCGCTCTTCGGGGATTTCGAGTTTTTCCATGTCAGCGCGAATGCCTGCCAGTAAGTCCGCCCGGTTTAGACCTTCGGTGGTATCTTGTATCCGCGTGCTAATACGCACTTGACGATGCTCTTGGTTAAAATACGATCCCAGTAAGTCGTTTTTTAAATTCTCGTCCATGCTCCAGTACACGGCGTTAAGCTCGTACTCGGTCAGTGGCTTTCCGTCGTTAATTTGTTGCGCCAACTCAGTGAAGTTAACCACAGAGAGTGTATCGCCCACGCCCTTGTGTTCCTCCAGCGCCGCTTGCATCAGCTGCATGGTTTGAATGTCGCGTGCGGTAAACTCCAGGTCGGTATTGCCGGACTTCTCTGGCAAAGTGTACACCAGCTGCAGCGGTGTTGAGCCGCCAAACTCTTGGTCGATAAAGCTCAGCTCTTGGTGCACTTTGGTCGAGTCGCGAAAGTAATTGATAAAGCTGTTTTCAACACTCAAAAAGAATAAACCGCTGCCACCGAGCGCTAGCACGATAAGGCTTGCGCATACCGGCCAGCGCGGGTGTTTTTGTATCCAGCTGGCGTTGGCTTGCAGCACCTTGCTGGCCCAGCGGGATTTTTTACCCGCTGCTTCGCGTTTTAATAGTGACAAGGTTGAGGGAAACAGCAATAAACTGACGGCGATGGATAGCGACATGGCGATAATCATCATCCAGCCAAAACTGATGACCGGTTGAATGTCGGTAAACACCAGCGATGCAAAGCCGATAGAGGTGGTGATGCCGGCGTAAAAGCACGGCTGAACCTTGCGGGCGAAGGTTTCGACTACTAGCTGTTTTTGATCCCAGTCGGGATTGGCGTTGCTGTATTCGCGATACTGAACAATCAAGTGAACGACAATCGCCAGTGTTAAAATCAACTGCAACGCAATAAAGTTAGACGATATAACGGTTGCTTTAAGTCCCAGTAAACCAAACAGACCGACAGTGCAAATAACGCTACTGACGCAGCACAGTACCGGGATGAGAACCCAGCGGATTTTGCGAAACACGATAAATAGCACTAGGCAGATCATCGCCGCGATGGCGCCGCCAAAAATACTTAAATCGCTTTTGATGATGTTAATAAGCTGGTAGCCCAGTACGTGTGCACCCCCCAAATAAATATTGGACTCTGCCTCGTAGGGTTTAATCAGCTCGCGGATTTTGGCGATCTCTTGGTTACGCTGCTTGGTAAGGGCTCGCTGTAGTGGCTCGGCTTTGGTTTGCAGCGCTTGCAGTGTTTTTTGGTCGTCGTCGCTCAGCTCGCTCTCAAGCGCTTTTTCTTGCAGTTCGGTAACTTTTCTGTCGATTTCGCTAAGCTGTTGGTCGGCTTTAAACAATACCTGCAATGCTGTGGCGGTTTGCGGTTGGTTGATCACCAGATCTTCAAAAATGGGGTGGTCGGTAAACACCTTTTTAAGCTCTTCCGGGCTAAAGTCGGCTTGTTCTATCGTCCATTTCTCGGTGGCACCTTCGGCGCTTAAGCCGCCTTTGGCCAAACTTAGTAAGGGTACATTTAAAATTGATCGTACCGATTCGACCCGTTCAATTTTCTCTAGCTGCCCACTGAGCTTGGCGATGTCGTTAAAGGTTTTTTGGCTGAGTACTTTATGGTCTTTGGGTTGGTAGGCAATCAGTAAAAACTCTTGTGGCGAGAAACGCTCGTTAACCACTTGAGTTTGCAGGTACAGTTTGTTGCCTTTTGTGAGAAGGGTGTCGGCCGATGCGTCAATTTTAAAGTTCAGCGCCTGGTAACCCAATACGGCGGTGAGAATCGCAAAAGCGATCAGCACCAATTTATGGTGCTCGACTAAAAACCGAGCGACACGCTTATTCATAATCGGCGTCCCTCATGATGCTTTGCAAGTATAGGTTGCGAAACAGGATGTAGGGGTCTTCGCTCTTGTCGTACAGGGCTTTGTAGCGCTCGGCATCGCTGGCGTAGTCTTGTAAGTAATCGACGGCTCTCGCGCCAAAACGCTCTGGCTCGTCCAGCAAGTAATTGATGGGGTTGAGAAAGTAATCGGTAATAGCCGATGCGCCATCGCGTAAGTCGGAGGGCCCCAGCAGTGGTAAAACAACATACATGCCATAGTCGGCACCCCACGCCATTAGGGTGTCGTCAAAGTGAGCTTCGGCACGCTCTAAGCCAAACCAGGCTTCGGCGGGGTCAAACAGGCCGGCGATGCCCAGTGTTGAGTTAATCACAAAGCGCGCTAAGTTGCGGCAGGCGAGCTTGCCCTCTAGTTGCAGTAGGTTGTTAGCAAAATAGATGGGCGATTTTAAGTTGTAAAAAAAGTTGGTAACACTGTCGCGCACCGGTAGGGGGAGCACTTTAACGTAACCATTAGCCAGCGGGATCAACACGTAGCGGTAAGAAAAGTCGTTAAACGCAAAAATAGCGCGGTTAACGCGAATGAGAGGATCGTTGTAATCGGTATAAGAGACCACCGTTGGCTCGACATCCGGTATTCCCTCGGGGGCTTTAATAATCTTACCGCCGTCGGGTGCATCGGTCGCTAAAGATTCTGTTTGTGCGTCATCGGTGTTTGTTTTGCCGTCGCTGGCGCCGCTCTCGTAGGGTACGTAGGTGCGGCCAATGTCGTTGGCTGGCTGTGGCTGACTGGAGCAACCGGTAATGAGCGCCAATAGTACACTGGTGCACAGCCACAATGGCCAACGAGTTGGGTGATCTAGTCGGTTAGAACGTTTGGCGGTGCTCATATAAAAGGTGTCCACACAAGTAAGGTTCGTGTTTGAGTATTATCGTTGCTATTACACGGGCGGCAGCTCGGCAATCACCTTAGCATAGCAAGCCTTATGCCATAGAGCATATCGCGGTAAAGGGGAGGTTGGCGAGGGCGCGGTGTCCATCAGCTGGCGCTAAATACATTTTATTGTAAATTCTACGAATGGCGCGGGTGACGGCATTATACGCAGCGATACGCTAAAAAAGGGCGGCGGGCGCCGCCCAAGAGGGAGTCTAGAGGGGGCGGGGTTAGTGCGCTTGGGCTAAGCTTTTTTGCTCGGCGGGGTTAATAATCTGAATATCTACCCGGCGCTCTAATGCGTAAGTTTCAATATCGCCAGCGGTGGCGCGTGTGGCACTGGCGCCGTGGGCATTAAGTTGGACGCGCTCGGGCTCGACTCCCGCAGCGACTAACGCCTCCAGAACCGTGCGGGCGCGGTATTGTGAAAGCACATTGTTGTACTCGTCGGTGCCGCGTGGATCGGCATAGCCATCCAGTTGTACCGCCAGCTCAGGGTTTTCGACTAAAAACTTTGCCAAAGTGTTTAGTGCCCGGGTGTTTTGCGCGCTGAGTTGGTCTTGGCCGGTCTTAAACATAACCTGTAGCTCAAGTTGATCGAGAGTGATGGTCTCAAAGTTATCGATGGTGCTGTGGGCGACGTGTAGCTGACGTGTCATATTTTTTAGCTCTGTTTGCGAGGTCAGCCACTTTTGCTCAAGGGCCTCGGCCTCGGCGTTGTTTTCCATTTGCTCGCTGACGTAAACCGTACCGACAAACGCAGCCAGCAAACCCACTGGGCCCCCGATCAGTGCGCCGGCCACCAAGCCACCGGTGGCGACGCCCGCTTGTTTGGTTTCTAGGCTAACCGCGTGTCCCTCAATGGGGGCGATGGCAGTGCTGGCGATGATGGCGCTGGCGAGAAGTGCTTTTTTCATGATGGTGCTCCTAAACAGATGAAAGATGTTTGCTTGCTTCAGGAGCTATTACACACATAAAAACGGGCAAGTCTGTGATGCAATTAAGGCAGCTTAGCGTTCAATTATGATGAAATATGGCGGTCGATAACGGGGCTGGGCCGATTTGGCTTTGAGCCGAGACGCGCCCCCGAGAATGAAGGCTTTTATCCGGGTAGTAGCTTGATATTGAGCGCCGCGCCCTCATCTATTAACCACTATACTCTTGTGGGTTTTATTTGGTGGCAGGGTTCTTCGGGGCTCTTTATTTTATCGCGAGGAATGATGAATGCGAGTAGATCGATTAACAAACCAACTGCAACTGGCGCTATCCGACGCTCAGTCGATGGCGGTCGGTCGCGATCATAGCCAGCTGGAGCCGGTGCACTTGATGTTAGCCTTGCTGGACCAGCAAGGCAGCACGGTACAGCCTTTGCTAACCCAGGCGGGATTTGATGTTAAAGGTCTGCGCAACGAGCTCAATAAAACCCTCGATCGTCAAGCGCGGGTGCAAGAGCCCTCGGGCGATGTTCGTATGTCACCGGAGCTGGGCCGGCTATTAAATCTGGCCGATCGGCACGCGCAAAAAGCCGGAGACAAATTTGTCTCCAGCGAGTCTTTGTTGTTAGCGGCCATGACAGACAAAGATTGTGAGCTGGGTAAGCAGCTGGCGCAATTTGGCAATACTGAACGTTTGCTGCAGGCCGTCGAAGCGGTGCGCGGCGGGGAAACCGTGGATGATGCCGACGCCGAGGGCAACCGACAGGCGCTGGATAAATACACGCTCGATTTAACCGCTCGCGCCGAGGCCGGCAAGCTTGACCCGGTGATTGGTCGTGACGATGAAATACGTCGCACGATACAAGTATTGCAACGGCGCACGAAAAACAACCCCGTGTTAATTGGCGAGCCGGGTGTGGGTAAAACGGCGATTGTCGAAGGGCTCGCGCAGCGCATCGTTAATGGCGAGGTGCCCGAGGGTTTAAAAAACAAGCGCTTGTTGTCGCTCGACTTAGGCGCCTTACTGGCTGGCGCTAAGTTTCGTGGTGATTTTGAAGAGCGTTTAAAAGCGGTGATGAATGAACTCGGCAAGCAAGAGGGTCGGGTGATTTTATTTATCGACGAACTGCACACCATGGTCGGCGCTGGCAAGTCTGAGGGCTCGCTGGATGCCGGTAATATGCTTAAGCCGGCGTTGGCTCGTGGTGAGCTGCACTGCGTGGGTGCCACCACGCTGGATGAGTATCGCAAGTTTATCGAGAAAGACGCCGCGCTCGAGCGCCGCTTTCAAAAAGTGCTGGTTGATGAACCCTCCGAGGCCGATACCATCGCTATTTTACGCGGCTTGAAAGAGCGCTACGAAGTACACCACGGCGTAGACATCACCGACTCGGCAATTATTGCGGCGGCCAAGTTGTCGCAACGTTATATTACTGACCGGCAGTTACCCGATAAGGCCATTGATTTGATCGATGAGGCCGCAAGCCGTATTCGTATGGAGATCGACTCCAAGCCGGAAGAGATGGATCGTATGGAACGGCGTTTGATTCAGTTTAAAATCGAGCGCGAGGCTGTTAAAAAAGATGAGGACGAAGCCAGCCGTAAACGGTTGGCGAAGCTTGAGGCCGACATTGACGAGCTGGAACGCCACTACGCCGAACTAGAAGAAATTTGGCGCACTGAAAAGGCCGCGCTGCATGGTTCGCAGGAAATTAAAAGCAACTTAGAGCAAGCGCGCCTAGATCTCGAAACGGCTCGTCGCGCTGGCGATTTAGCGCGAATGTCCGAGCTGCAATACGGCATTATTCCCGAGCTGGAGCGGCAGCTGGATATGGCCAGCCAAGTCGACATGATGGAGATGACGCTGTTGCGCAACCGCGTGGGCGATGAAGAAATCGCCGAGGTGGTGAGCAAGTGGACCGGTATCCCTGTCAGTAAAATGCTCGAGGGCGAGCGTGAAAAACTGCTTAAAATGGAGCAGGCTTTGCACCAGAGGGTGATCGGCCAAGACGAAGCGGTAGTGGCGGTATCCAATGCGGTGCGCCGTTCGCGCGCGGGTTTGTCGGATGCTAATCGTCCCAATGGGTCGTTCCTGTTTTTAGGGCCCACCGGTGTTGGTAAGACCGAGCTTTGTAAAGCGTTGGCGACCTTTTTGTTTGACACCGAGGATGCAATGGTTCGCATTGATATGTCGGAGTTTATGGAGAAACATTCGGTCGCGCGCTTAATCGGAGCCCCTCCTGGTTACGTCGGTTATGAAGAGGGCGGTTACCTAACCGAGGCTGTGCGTCGTAAACCTTACTCGGTGCTACTGCTCGATGAGATCGAAAAAGCACACCCCGATGTTTTTAACATTCTATTGCAGGTGTTAGACGATGGCCGTTTGACCGACGGTCAGGGGCGCACGGTAGATTTTCGCAATACCGTGGTGGTGATGACCTCGAACTTGGGGTCTGATCGCATTCAGGATCTGGCAGAAGATAAATCTTTTGATACGGTATCGTTTGATGCGACCGGCCAGCTGGCCGACTCGGTCGATAATGAAAACCGCTACGCCGCAATGAAAGCAGCGGTGATGGAGGTCGTTGGCCAGCACTTTAGGCCCGAGTTTATCAACCGGGTTGACGAGGCGGTGGTGTTTCATCCGCTGGGGCAAACGCAAATTCGCGGCATTGCCGATATCCAAGTGGAGCTGCTTGCCAAGCGTTTGGCCGAGAAAGACTTGTCGCTAGATTTGAGCGATGCGGTGATGGACCGATTGGCCGAAGCCGGGTTTGACCCTGTTTACGGTGCGCGGCCGCTCAAACGTGCGATTCAGCAGTCCATCGAAAACCCGCTGGCGCAAGAGCTTTTGGCGGGTAAGTTTGCCCCGGGAGATGTGATTCAGGCAAATTTAGCGGGAGATCGTATTACCTTTACCGCGGCTAGGCCTCATTAATACGTGGGGAGGGCGCAAAAAACAAACGCCCCGTACTTGACGGGGCGTTTGTGAGGCTTGGTCGGTTTAGCAGGATTCGTCGATGATTTGTTGCGCCTGCTCGATTCGCGCGGCTTTTTGCTCCTCATCTAGATAGGTAAAGCTGCCGTCATCGGTTGGCTCACGCACACGGCCACCGCGGCTCAGAATCTCTAAGTTGCTTTTGGCTGTTTTGCACCGTTCGGGGTTTTTGGTGGATGCTTTTTCGCCGTTGGCTTGTTTGGCTTGGGCGGCTTCTTTCTCGGCTTCGCTCGAAAAGTGTGAGTAGTCGACCGGCTCGCTGTGGCCGGTTTTGGGCTTGATGGCGGTACTTTTTTGCCCGCCGGGTGGGCGGGTACCGTAATGTACGCCGCCTTCATCGTCGGTCCACTTGTAAACGGTGTTGGCGTTTGCCTGGGTGCTGCCCAGTGCGCCTAAAAGCGTGATCAAACCCAGCATACGAGCGAATGTTCTGTACATAATCCCCACCTTGGATACATTGTTAGCCACGCTACTATAACGCTTAATCGGCCTTTGCGGAAAACCGCTTGGCGTAAACTGTGACCGAATCGGTCGCTTATCGAATGGTTTGGCTCACCAAACATCGTCAGGCGAGCCTTTATACTTGACAAAAATGATCAAATTGGGACAATAGCGAATTCGCTAGATGGCCCGTAAGCTCTGCCGACAACCTCGGTGTTCACGCTACGCCCAGCAAGTCACCCGCTTGTTGAACCATCCGCACCGCGTAGGCACATCCACCGATGCCGCCTGCCCAAGAAACCGCCATCGCTACAAGCGCGTAACTTGGGGAATCTGCTTAATTCTTTTATGGCTCCACTATCAGGCGCGGCCTTTTCTGCTGCGGTCTTTGGTATAGTGGGCGCATTCTGTTGAGACCAGCTGTATTAAAAGGGGATACACCGTGGAAATGCTATCAGGCGGCGATATGCTAATTCGCTCGCTACGGGACGAAGGGGTTAAATACCTGTTCGGCTACCCAGGCGGCGCAGCACTGCATATTTATGACGCTATTTTCCGGCAACAAGACGTTCAGCACATTTTGGTGCGACACGAACAAGCCGCGACGCACGCGGCCGACGCATACTCACGCGCCACGGGCGAAGTGGGCACCGTACTGGTGACCTCGGGCCCGGGCGCGACCAACGCCATCACTGGTATTGCCACTGCTTATATGGACTCGATCCCGATGGTGGTGATTTCGGGGCAGGTAATGAGTCACTTAATTGGTGAAGATGCCTTTCAGGAGACCGACATGGTCGGTATTTCGCGCCCAATCGTTAAGCACAGCTTTATGATTAAGCACCCGAGCGAAATCCCTGAGGTGGTTAAAAAGGCGTACTACATCGCCCGCACTGGCCGTCCCGGCCCGGTGGTGATCGATGTGCCTAAAGACTTGACGGCGCCATTTGACACTTTCCCGTACGAGTATCCGGATAAAGTCAAAATTCGCTCTTACACACCCGCCACACGCGGTCACGCCGGGCAGATCAAAAAAGCGGCACAGCTGTTATTAGAAGCTCGTCGCCCGGTTATTTACGCCGGCGGTGGTGTGGTGCAAGGCAATGGCTCAGAGCTGTTAACTAATTTGGCAAAGCAGCTGAATTATCCGGTGACGAACACCCTCATGGGGTTAGGTGCCTACCCAGGTACCGATAAACAGTTTTTGGGTATGCTCGGTATGCATGGCACCTACGAGGCCAACATGGCAATGCATCACGCGGATGTGATTTTTGCTGTAGGCGCGCGCTTTGATGACCGTGTGACCAACGCTGTTAAACAATTTTGCCCCAATGCCAAAATCATTCATGTGGATGTAGACCCCGCGTCTATCTCTAAAACGGTTACCGCTGATATCCCCATAGTGGGCTCGGTTGACAGCGTATTGAGTGAGATGCTGGCGCTGATTTTGGAGGGCGACGAAAAGCCTGATGCCGGCGCCGTTGATTCTTGGTGGACGCAAATTAACGAGTGGCGTGAGCGTCACGGGCTATACACGGCGCCGCGCTATGACAACAGCGGTGAAAAAATCATGCCGCAAGACGTGATTAAAGCGCTGCATGAAGTTACCGGAGGCGATGCTTACATTACCTCCGATGTAGGACAGCACCAGATGTTTGCCGCGCAGTATTATCTGTTTGATAAGCCGCGCCGTTGGATTAACTCGGGTGGCCTTGGCACCATGGGCTTTGGTTTGCCGGCCGCGATGGGCGCGCAAATGGCCGATCGCGATGCCGTCGTCGCCTGTGTGACGGGCGAGGGCAGCATTCAGATGTGTATTCAGGAGTTGTCGACCTGTACTCAGTACAATCTGCCGATCAAGATCATTTGCCTGAACAACCAAGCGTTGGGGATGGTTCGCCAGTGGCAAGACATGCAGTACTCCAGCCGTTACTCCGAGAGTGTGTATGAAGACTCGCTGCCTGATTTTGTGAAATTGGCAGAATCTTACGGCCACGTGGGTATCCGCGTGACTAAAAAAGAAGAGTTAAAAGCGAAAATGGAAGAGTGCTTTGCCATGAAAGATCGGGTGGTCTTTATGGATATTTCGGTGGATACCTCCGAGCACGTCTACCCCATGCAGGTCGCAGGCGCGGCCATGCGCGATATGTGGTTAAGCAAGACGGAGCGTACCTAGATTGTGCGGAAAAAGCCGTCCATGGCTTTTTCCTTATCGCGTCGCTATATAGGCAAGAGCGCTGGCAAAAGTACGTCGACTTTCTTGGCACTCTTGCCGATATAGCACCGCTCGCATTTGGCTCGGCGCAAAATGGTCGTGCCTCCGTGCACTCCATAAAATAGAGAATTTTTTATGAGACGAATTATTTCTGTACTGATGGAAAATGCCCCCGGCTCGCTCTCGCGCGTGGTGGGTTTGTTTTCACAGCGTGGTTACAACATTGAGTCACTCACGGTAGCGCCAACTGAAGACGAAACCCTGTCTCGTTTGACGTTGACCACAGTGGGCGACGATCACAAAATTGAGCAAATCACCAAGCATCTGAACAAGCTGATTGATGTGGTTAAGTTGGTGGATTTGACCGAGGGCGCCCATATCGAGCGCGAGGTGATGCTGATTAAGGTAAAAGCCGCCGGCGCACAGCGCGCCGAGATCAAGCGTTGCGTGGATATCTTTCGGGGTCAAATCGTCGATGTGACGGCGAGTCTGTATATTATTCAGATTACCGGCACCTCAGATAAGCTCGATGCCTTTTTGCTCTCTGTGGGCGACGCTTCTATCCTCGAGGTAGTGCGCTCCGGTGTGTCGGGTATTGCCCGGGGCGAAAAAGTCCTGAGTTTATAGCTAGATCTAGACGGGGTGTAAAAAGCCCCGTCAGCCCTCTCTTTTAGCGCTTTCCTCCTTTGTTTATCCCCACTTATTGGCATTTCTGCGACTAAAATCCCACTTTTAGGGGCTTTTGGTGCCTTTTACTGCTAGACACATTTTATATGTAAACCCTGTTTTCCTGTTGAACATGGCCGCCGGGTGCGCTATTGTTGCTGTAATCGGTTACAGGTTATCCAGTTTATTCTGTAGCCGGCCTTATATAAAAGATCATATGAAGTGGTCGAGGATAATAAAAACGCGTTTTCTGAGTAGAAAATCCCAGCTTTCCCGTTAGTTGCCTAGAGCCGTGACGAATACCCTGTGCGTGGCTCTGGTAGTACCTATAAAAAAACATAAGAGTGTGCGAGGAATACAAAGATGATAGATCGCAGTGCATTTTCCCCCCGTCGGAGTGCCTTGGCATTGGCCATTGGTTGTGCCCTTGGGAGCTCGGCCCTGTTTGCCCAAGAGTCCGATACCACCCCGCAGGCCAGTGGCGATGAGGCGTTATTGGAAGAGGTTATTGTTCGTGGGGTTCGCCAGTCGCAAGCCGCGGCCATTGATATCAAGCGCGACTCGGATCGCATCGTCGACTCGATTGTAGCGGAAGATATCGGCAAGTTGCCCGACTTGACGATTACCGACTCGCTGCAACGGGTAACCGGCGTTCAGATCAATCGCGAGGCCAACGAGGGGACGTCACTTAATATTCGCGGTATGCCTCAGGTGTTAACCACCTTAAACGGCGAGCAGTTCTTAAGTCCTTGGAGCATTACCGAGGTGGGCGCCAATTACTCGGATATTCCTGCTGGCATGATCAGTGGGGTAGATGTATACAAATCTCAGTCTGCCTCTATGGTGGCCGGTGGTATCTCGGGCGTGGTGGACTTGAAAACCATGTCTCCGCTTGCCATGGATGATGGCGTGACTGCCAATCTGCGCGCCGAAGCCTCTATGGGTAGCCGTTCAAAAGATGAAGTGAATCCAGATGGCAGCACCGGTACGCGCGACCCAGACTACAATCTAAGCGGCTTTTTCGGCTTTAAAGTCAACGACGCTTTAGCGTTTAATGTTGGCTTGTTTACCTCCGAGAGCTACAACGCCAACTACTCTATGTGGGAAAACCCGCAGTTTGGTTTTCTCGACCAGAAAAACGGTACACCAACCGACCCGCTGGATTTTGACGGCGACGGCGACCTGGTCAATGACTGGTACTTAGTGCCGGAAAGCTTCGGTGCCACGAGCAGCTTTGTTACCCGCGAGCGCGAAGGTGGCTCGTTTAGTGGCGAGTGGCAAATTAATGATAACTTCACGCTGCGCGGCGACGCATTTTACACTCAAATGGATCAATACGACCGAGGCGTAAAAGTTGCGTTTAATGGAAACTCGGCAGTGGATTCTTATCCGGTTAATGGCGAGCCGGGGACGGAGCAAGGCCTGAATAACGCGCTGCAAGAAGGCTCAGTGTTTAGCGAGGGTGGCAATTTCACCTACGTGGATGACAATGGCCAATCACAAACCGCGACCATTCATAGTTTACAGGTAGCCGACCTGCTGTCGCCGGACTTTCAAACCACATCATCCAATAAAATCGATAAAACCGCGGCGCTGAATACCAATTTGCAATTGGATTACACCAATCACGATAACCTAACGGTAACGGCGCGGTATATTTATGCCGAGGCAGAGAAACGTCAGCGCGAAGCTTCTTTAAAGCAAGGCAGTCCTGCTTGGCTGTGGGTTGATGAGGATGGCATTTCCGGCAAAGACCCGATTGACCCTTATCCGGCCATTATTGACTACCGCGGTGATTATCCATCTTTTCAGTTTGAGCGCGATGTCTCGGATGCGGCTTTGTTAGCCAACTATCAGGCGGACGCTAAAGGTAACAACACTGAAGGCACTCTTAATGTTGCCCGTATTGACTTGAATTACGACTTTGATGGTGGCCTTTTTGAGTCCGTCGATGTGGGGCTGCGTCACGGTATTCGTGAGGCGGATTATACTGAGTTCTTTTATGTCACACCGACCGAGCGTTATCCTGATAACCAGCGTATTCCCATTGATAAACGTAACCAGCTATATTCGGGTAATCGCGTATGGCAACGCTATCCAGATTTTCGGAATTTTAATTACGAAGATGAAAGCCAAGCTCTGCGTGATGCCGGTTTAATCGATAACGGTTTCTCGGCCGCCGATACTGTAGTGTTTAACGATTTTGGGCCTTTCTCGGGTTTTGATAATGGCGTGTCGGCGCTTGACCCCGCGCAGTGGGATTCTCCGCTGACATTTATGAACCGTTTGTACCCTGGCACTCGCACGGTGGAAGATCCGTCTTTCGCCTTCAATGTGGAGGAGGCTTCTACCGAGGCATCGGTGCAGTTTAACTTTGATTCCGGTGATGGCCTATTTGGCATTCCTTACAGCGGCAACGTTGGTTTAAAAGTGATGCACACTGAGCGCACGGTGGAGCGTAATACCGTGCCCGAAGTATTGGATGTGTTTAACTCCATCGGTTCCGTCGATTATCAAAAACTCGCCTTTGTATACGACATTGAAACCAAAGAGCGCTCGTTTACCCAGTACTTACCATCGGCTAACGTTAATTTGTACCCCGCCGATGACGTTGTTGTACGGTTTGCGGCGGCGCGCACTACATCGCGTAACGACTTAAAACGTGTCGGTTCCGGGCTTCACTTGTGGTATACCCAGTGTGAAAAAACCGATGAGAATGGCGATCGGGTATTGGTTGTCGACACCTCGGGTAATTTAGTCGGCGAGGACGTTACTTGTGTCGGGGGTGGTAGTGACAACGGCAGTATTGATATCGATCCGTGGCTTGCCGACGTCTATAACACCTCTGCCGAGTGGTATTTTGATGAAGATGCGATTCTTGGTGTGGGCTTGTTTTACATGGACGTGGATACGTCTGTGCGAAGCTTTCAGGAGCGACGTCAATTTGTTGATGGTGACGGTATCGACCGGGGTAACTCCGGTAACGTGTGGGTCTACGACAACGCAAACGGCTCCTCGCTTTACGGCATGGAGTTTGGTTATCGTCAACCGTTTACCTTCCTTCCCGGCAGTTTCTTAAGCTCTACCGGTATTGAGTTTAACTATACCTACTCTCAAAGTGAATCCGAGCAAAAAGACCTTGAAGGCAATACCTTGCCTTTGGAGTCTAACTCTGCACATCAATCTAATCTGATTCTTTGGTATGACAACGCGGGGCTGAATGCGCGTATTGCCTATAACTGGCGCAGCAAGCAGTACGACGGGTACGCGGAGTTAAACACCAGCGGTACACCGGTGGAGTTAGCTAACTGGGGAGAGCCGGCCGGTTATCTCGACTTGTCTCTGAGCTACTGGATTAATGAGCATGTCAGTGTGTACCTAAACGGTACCAATCTGACCGCGACTGATCGCAGAACTTACGCCCAGTACGAAGACCAGTTACAAAGCATTAATGTGCAAGAACGGCGTTACGCTGCAGGCTTTACTCTGACCTTCTAAGGCTCGGTAATCAGATACTCGTTTCCCGCGTTAAGCGCGGGAGCCAAAAGAATAATGATGGAGTTTGGATATGAAAATGAAATTATTACCATGGGTTGTAATGACCGGTGCGTTAACGCTAAGTGCATGTGGCGGCAGCGATGGCCTGCTGGGTGAAGATAACGATGTGGATATGATGTACCCGGAGGCGGGTGCCGAAGATCCTGCGGATCGTCCGCGTCCGCCCGAAAGCGAGCCAACCATGACCACAGTAGGGCCGTTTGTGCTGGATGTGGCTGGCAACATAGCGATGTTGCGCGGCGTTACTCTAGAATTTTATAGCAATCCTTCACTGATGATCGACGCGATAGAGCCCGTGGCCGCCACTGGCGCTAATGCGGTGCGCCTGATGGTAAATAAAGATGTTACCGAGGATGAGCTGGATGGCGCCTTAAGTGTTATTGCCAATAACAATATGGTGGCGGTTGTTACGCTAACGGACGATGGCTCAGCTCTGCAGTGCCAAGAAGATCCCAACAGCTTAATTGATGCGGTGAACACCTTGTGGCTGGACAAATGGATTGCCGTGTTAGCGCAAGATCGCTTTCAGGGGCGTGTCATTATTAATATAGCCGACGGCTGGGGGCCAACGGGTGTTTTTAGTGCCGCAAGTTTGGGTTATCAAGATTATATTGATACCTATAAAGCGTTAATTCGTCGCTTCCGCGATGCGGGCTTCAAGTTGCCCTTAATGATTGACGCCGCAGGCTGCGGCCAAGATTTTAATGCCTTTTTAGTGGGACGTGGGCAAGAGCTGTTATCTGCCGACCCCGAAAAAAATCTAGTTTTGGCAGCCGATGGCGATGGCCAGCGCTGGGATAATACCGATAAAATAATTTCGGCCAATACCCTACTTGCACAAGAGGGCGTGCCTTTTGTGATGAATGCCTTCGGTGGTTCTGAGACGGGAGAGTTTCCGGTCGATCACAATGACATAATGTTGCAGGCCGCTGGTAATGTTGCCGTATCGGTGGACACCCCCTGGTCCAGTGCCGAAGATGGCGTCGGTTATGTCAATGCCTTTGGCGAAGTCATTGATTTAAGTGGTGGCGCCTCATCGCTGGATGTGTTTATGGATCGTCGTTACTTGGAGTTTATGCGGGTGGCCCCCGGCAGTTCCAACTACGCGCCTAACGGTACCACCGGTATTGCTATGTACTTGATAGACACCAACGGCAACCGTTTACGCTTAGGCACATTTTTAGCGCGCGAGTTGCGTGAGAATACCTGGAACAAGCTACGCTTTGATGTGCCTGCGGAAATTGATCCGGCTAATCTTATGAGTGGCGCCACTGAGTTTGATCAGACGGCGGTCACCCATGTGGGTGTTGAGATAATGGCCAACGGTAAGTCGGACAGCGCCAAAGGCGAGATCAAGTTTGATAATATGAATCTCTTCCCCGGCGTGCCGCCTGTTTACACTGCGCAGTTTAACACTGATGGTGATGCTGAGCAGTGGATGGTCGATGGGGCTGATTCCTGGGTTGCGGAGGGTAGCTTGCAGGCTTTGCCAACGGCGGGGCAGGTAAACTATCAAATGGCATCTTGGAACGGCGACGCTATTGGTCAAATCGATTTTAGTAAGACGCTTAATGTTACTGTCAGAATGTTTTTACCTGATGAGTATGCGGGTGATTTGAGCAATATGTGGATGAATGCGTTCGGCCAGTTTGGTGAGGGTTGGTCATGGAACTCGATATCGGTGAGTCCATCGCAATTAGTGCCTGGCGAATGGGCCGATTTAAAGTACACGGTAAACTTTAATGAAACCGTGCAGCCGCCTTCGGATATTTATACCGCCCAGGCGTTTGGCTTGCAGTTTGGGGGTATCACTACGCCCAAGTCAGAGCCGATATTGATCGACTCGTTTGTGATTGAAGACCCGTCTGCCCGCCCCACTAAGGTCGTGACTGATACTCAATACAAGGCGACTTTCAGCAGCGGTACAGAGGGTTTTGTAAATGCCGGCTGGGACGGTGGTCAAGTGGAGCTCGCTAATGTCGATGGTGCGTTGCAGGCTAGTGTTCCCGCCGGTGATGGGGGTGCCGTCAATAAAGCCGACGTCAATTCGGTGCAAGAGATTAATTTTGGCGGTAACCTCACGGTGAAAGCTAATATCTTCTTGCCAGAAGCTTTTTCCGGAACCGATTTCTGGATGACGTTCTTCTTTCAAAGTGGTAGCTGGCAGCACTTTGCTTTTGGCGAAGTTGATATGACCGCGATGAACTACGGCGAGTGGAACGAAGTGGAGTTCGAGATCACCGATGACGATTACCCCGCAGATTTTGCGCGTACGCTGTCACCGCAAATGTTTGGCTTTCAGTACGGTAACACCGTTGCAGGTGAGTTTATGGTGGATGACATCGAAATTGTCGGGGATCGTATCGTGGATGATTTGCAGCCTATCTACCAACAAGGCTTTGATATTGCCGGCGCGGTGGATGACCTAGCTGTGGACTTTACGACAGGTGCGTTGGATGCTGGCAGTATGTTAACGGCCAAAAGCCTAGGCTTCCATGTGGTGCCCTTTGGCTGGACGGCAAGCACTTGGTACGACACCACAGCGCTGACTATTGCCGAAGACGTGCTGGGGGAGGCTTTAACCGAGCGCGGCGATCAAGTGGTTAATGGCCCCAATGGCATTATCGCTACATCAATACCTGTAATGTTCGAGTAACTTTGCACGGCGCAGTTCAGCTGCGCCATTCCGTCAAGGTGCTTTGTCGGCAATCTGCTGCCAAAGCGCCGAGACAATCGGGCTTTTTAGTCGCTTCTTTAAAACGCATATTCCCGTTTCAAAAGGCCCCAAGTCGGGTTGCCGTGCTATTTTTTTTACCTTCTCTTTTAGTGGGCTATTCTCCAGAACAATCAGCGGGACGAGCCCCACCCCAAACCCTAAGCTCACCATGCTCACGATGGCCTCATTGCCTTTTACCTCGGCATAGATGTTGGGGGTTAACGATTCTTGTCGACACCAAGCGTCAAACCGTTCGCGGGCCAGTCCGTCCTCCGAAATAATCATAGGTAAGTTACGCCACTGTTTGGGGGTGCCGCCTAAATGGAGGCTGTCGATGGGCCCGATAAATACCAGCGGCGAGTGAGCGATAGGCTTAAAGTCGAGCCCTGTGGGCAGGCGCTCGGGGCGGGTGGCAATGGCGACATCCTCCAGGCCACTGGTAACCCGATCAATCGCTTGGGCCGGGTCACCGGTGTGCAATTTAATGTTAATACCCGGATGGCGAGTGCGGAACTCGGTAAGAATGTCGTACAAAAAGCTATAGCTGGCGGTCACCGAGCAGTACAGACTCAGCTGGCCACGCAGCTCGGTAGCATCGGCGAGTAGTGATTCCTGAAAGGTTTCCCATTGTTGTAACGTCTCGCGGGCAAACTGCAAAAACCGGGTACCGTCATCGGTAAGCGCGACTGAACGATTGTCACGCTCCATCAGTTGGGTGCCTAGCTCGTCTTCTAGCTGCTTAAGGTTGCGGCTCATGGTCGAGGGGCTAACGTGGCAGGCGATCGCGGCGCGGCTAAAATGCCCGGTATTGGCTAGGGCGATAAAGAGCGACAGCTTTTGCGTATCCATAGTGTGTTGCCATTTTTGCAATGTAAGGTTGCGAATATATCATTTTACGTTATGTGAAAAATTAACTAAACTGCGCGGGTCTTAAAAATTTCATTTCGGCAGCGCTGAATGGCGCTGCTGTTCTATTGTTCACCTTATTTTTGATAGGAGTCTGCTATGCAGGTTTATTACGATAAAGATTGCGATCTTTCCATCATTCAGGGCAAAAAAGTAGCCATCATCGGATACGGCTCACAGGGTCACGCCCATGCGTGCAACCTGAACGACTCTGGCGTTAACGTCACTGTTGGTCTGCGTAAAGGCTCTTCATCGGTTGCTAAAGCCGAGGCCCACGGCCTTAAAGTGAGCGAAGTAGCCGAAGCCGTTGCCGGCGCCGAAGTGGTTATGCTGCTGACTCCCGACGAGTTTCAGGCCGAGCTGTACCGCGATGAAATCGAACCGAACTTGAAAGAGGGCGCCACTTTGGCGTTTGCTCACGGTTTTGCGATCCATTACAACCAAATCGTGCCGCGCAAAGATTTGGATGTGATCATGGTTGCCCCTAAAGCACCAGGCCATACCGTGCGTACCGAGTTTGTTCGCGGTGGCGGTATCCCTGACTTGATCGCTATTCAGCAAGACGCCTCGGGCCGCGCTAAAGATGTCGCCCTGTCTTACGCCAGCGGTGTTGGCGGTGGTCGTACCGGTATCATCGAGACTACCTTTAAAGACGAAACCGAAACCGACCTGTTTGGTGAGCAAGCGGTTCTGTGTGGCGGTGCCGTTGAGCTGGTTAAAATGGGCTTTGAAACCCTGACCGAAGCGGGCTACGCGCCTGAGATGGCCTATTTCGAGTGTCTGCACGAGCTGAAGTTGATTGTTGATCTGATGTACGAAGGTGGCATCGCCAACATGAACTACTCGATCTCTAACAACGCCGAGTACGGTGAGTATGTTACCGGCCCTGAAGTGATCAACGAAGAGTCGCGCGCGGCTATGCGTAACGCGCTTAAGCGTATCCAAAACGGTGAGTACGCCAAGATGTTTGTCGCCGAAGGTGCACACAACTACCCGTCAATGACCGCTAACCGTCGCAACAACGCGGCTCACCCCATTGAGCAAGTGGGTGAAAAACTGCGCGCCATGATGCCTTGGATTCAGGCCAACAAGATCGTCGACAAAGACAAAAACTAAGTCGCCTCTTGCTTGATTCAGGGGCGCATGCTTCTGACCACAAACCCTTGCCTAGCGCAGGGGTTTGTCGTTTTTGTGTTACGCTAATGTTTTAAACCGGCGAGATGGAATGTATGAGCCAAGATCCTGATAAGCGTATCGACGACGAAGAGGCCGATAGCCTCTTACCGTTTGACGAACATGTTGAAGAGGTGCAGGAGGGCGATAAAAAGGTTCGTCATCGCGGCGTCTATTTATTGCCCAACTTATTTACCACTGCTGCGCTGTTTAGTGGCTTTTACGCCATTATCTCGGCTATGCATGGCCGCTTTGAAGTGGCTGCTATCGCCATCTTCGTCGCCATGGTATTTGACGGCCTAGATGGACGGGTCGCTCGAATGACCAATACCTCCAGTGCCTTTGGCGAGCAATTCGATAGCTTAGCCGACATGGTTTCATTTGGTGTGGCTCCCGCATTGGTGATTTTTAATTGGGGGTTGGTTGACCTCGGCAAGGTGGGCTGGGCAGCGGCCTTTGGGTTTACCGCCTGTGCCGCACTGCGCCTAGCGAGGTTTAATACGCAAATCGGCACTGTCGATAAAAGCCAGTTTGTCGGGCTTGCCAGCCCCTCTGCGGCGGCCTTAATCGCCGCTATGGTGTGGGTGGGGCACGACGTTGACGTCGAGTGGGGTATTGCCACTGCCGCGACCCTGATTACGATTTTGGCGGCGTTGCTTATGGTTTCCAACGTTCGCTATGCCAGCTTTAAAGGTATCGACTTTCGCGGCCGTGTCCCTTTTGTGGCAATGCTTGCGGTTGTGTTGGTGTTTGTTGTTATTACCATCGATCCCGCTCGCGTATTGTTGGTAATGGCGGTGAGCTACGCCTTCTCGGGGCCGGTATGCTGGCTATGGCAGCGTAGAAACGTCTTGTTTAAGCGTCGAGAGCCGGCGGTTGCTGCTCAGACTACATCAAACGAAGACGGCCTAGAGTCTGACACAAAAGGTGTCGCTCCAAAAGATGAGCCCAAGCCTTGACCCGGTAAGAGTCAAAATGGCGATAAAAAGGCGGCGCAAGCCGCCTTTTTTGTGTCTGTAGTTTGCGCATTGGTTTGGTCGGTTTTTACCCGATTTAGCCGGCGTTAAAGAAAGTGTAAAAATAATGTGATTAGGGGCTTGTGCGATTCGGATTGGTG